>JAIERW010000031.1 GCA_019746485.1 Candidatus Babeliales bacterium
TCGCTGCTTGCGGATGAAAAGGAACTTCGTTTCCATCCGCATGAGCAGCTTGAAAAGCGTTCTGCTTACTACCGTGGCCTTTTGGCTGGCAATGAGCCTTTTGATGATTAAGCAGTAGCAGGGATTAAAAATTGTTCTGTCAGTGCTTCAGGTTCTTCAACATTAATGTGTGCCCATGATGTTGAGCGGTGCAGTTGTTGTAACTGTTTTACTTTAATTTTTACTGCTTCATAAAATGCTTCGTAATTGTCTTCAACTGCTCGGATCATGTGATTGCTTAACTGCGTAAATTCGCTTGGTGTGTACTCAAATTTGGTTGTTTTGAAATCTAATTCATTTTGTACGTAAATAACCATTGGTACCGATGGGTCGTTATAATCCATAAAAATTGATACGCGTTGTTCGCCAAGAATTGAATAGTCAATGCGTGGAAACTTGTAGCCATTTTTTTGTGCGTATTCCATTGCTTTTCTGAGGGCGCCACCTTTTTCTGAGCTAGTTGAAGCATCGCAAAAAATATAAATATCTACGTCGCGGCGCAGCATGGGAGGTAATGGCAAGTTAAAACCAATGCCACCGTCCATAAGCGTTAAACGTTTTTTCTCGCGCATTGCTTGGTTGCGCATGCCGTACGTAAAGTTACGTACTTTTGCAGCGGTAACGCGCCATCCGCCAAAATCCATTATTTGGGTAATTTTATCAAGAGCAAAAGTTAATGTTTTCCCTGGAATTTTATCTTTAAAAATTCTTACTAAATCACGAGCGTTCACAGAAAATGCTGAACCAAAAATGCCCATCAAAAAGCCAAGTGTTTGTTCTGCATCAACTGATGTTGTTACGCCATTTTCAAATTTGCTGTTAAACGTTTTGGTAGGAATAAAAGCGCCCAGCTCATGACTGCCAATTTCAAACGGCGAATATTCAAACCAAACATAATCGTTGTTAAACGAACCTACTGAAGTAAAAATAGGCAACGGAAAATTGCCAGCATCTAAATTTGGTGCAAGTTCAGAGAGATAAACTTTGCGTCCGCCAGGAGTTAAGTTACGCATAAAGCTGTTGGCAAGTAACATGCCCCACATGTCGATAAGGCTGGTGTCTTGAGAATTTTTCACTTTTTTATACAGCGTTTTGTAACTAGCTTCCATGCTGAGCGGGGTGGTGAGTAAATGCGTAGAAGCTTGTTCTTGCAGCAAAGCACGAAAGCTTCTTAGTGGAACATTTTGTGCCAGCCAATTGCCCAAAAACCAGGTAGAGCCAGAAAGGGTGGCCATGTACATTACCGAGTCGAGCATGTTAATATTTTGCAAACCTTGCGTAAGACCCAATGAGGCGATCATGGCGCGGTAGCCACCGCCGCTGGCGACAACGCTGATGTTAGGAAGGTGTTTGTATGAGACAGTTTCGTTAACAATCCGTTCAACGCTGGCCTTTACTTTTGGTAATCGTTTTTTGATTGCGCTAATTTCTTCAATTGGTAAACTTCTGCCTTCGCGCACGCGCACCAACTCTCTGCTTGTTGGGAAATCTTGGTTCTCTTCTCGTTCCAGCGCTTCAAGATCGGTAATATCGTTAATGAGCTCGACGCTTTTATGGTTGCTTGGCGGTAGTGCTTCAATGACAAAATCTCTGAGTATTTGTTCTTGTTGGTTGAGTGTTGGCTCTGTTGTGTTGTTTGCCTGTAAAAATAGTTGAAACGAAAAAATAGTTGCAAGAGAAAGAACTACTCTTCTTGTTGTTTTCATAAAAAATCTCCTTTT
>JAIERW010000023.1 GCA_019746485.1 Candidatus Babeliales bacterium
GCAGATCCGCTGGGCATTAGTTGCCGGCCGTATGAAACGGTTGAGCTTGAAAATCTTGAAACGTTTTTAAAGCGCGCTATTGCCGAACAAGACGTTTCGGTCATTGTAGTGGGCTACCCAAAAACGATGGGTGCGGGTACTGAAAGTGACCAAACGCGTAAAACGGTTAAACTCAAGGAAGAGCTTGAACAAAAGTTTACCAACGTTGACTGGATTTTGTGGGACGAGCGCTTAAGTAGCAAGCGGGCCGACCAACTCAAGGGAACGGGCAAGACGCCTGAAGAAAAGCGACGCCAGCATTCTGTTGCTGCGTCATTTATTTTGCAAAGTTATTTGGATTATAAAGCGTTTAGTGCGAGCCAAGAAGACGAATAGTTTGCATGCCAAGTTTAAGTCCTGCTTCAACGTTTTCTTCCTGATCGTCAATCAATAAACATTCGTGCGGGTCCAGTTTGTAGGTTGTGAATAAATAATCAAAAATTTCACGATCTGGTTTCATAAAGCCTGCAGAGCCTGAAATAACTAAACCGTCAAAGCAGGCGAAGAGTTGTGGGTGTTGTTTCTTGAGCAGTTCAAAACTTTCTGCATCAAAGTTTGAAAACAGGTACAGGTTGTACTTTGGCGTGCCATCAGTATTTTTTTGTTTGCGTAAGAAGTGGACGAGTGGTATCAGATCTGTTTCTTGGCATGAATCGGCAAAGTGTTCTGGGCTAAAAATAGTGTCTACCGCAATTGAAATAATTGAGCCTTCAAGGTCGCTACTAAAATATTCTGGATGTGTTTTGATTGTTTTTTGTACGTCTGCTTTTATTTGTTCACTGGTCTTTTTCCCAATCTGCCATTTATAAATAAGCTCGGGCAATATTCTGCCTTTGTAATATTTATTATTGGTTGGGGGGCTCATTTTGTCTAAAAAATCGAGCATGATGGGAATGATATCAAAAGGGCTTCTCAAGTGCCACAGAGCATAGCCAAGCAGGCGCAGTATGCCAATTTTTTGTATGTATAAAAGCTTGCTTGTGTGAATTTCAAACAATACGCCGGTCATGTCAAAAACTATGTTTTTTTGTTTAAAGCTGGCTGCGGCATCAATAAGCTCTTGTATGCTCATGAGCGTTGATTTTGTTTCCTTCATCGTTTTACAATCCTCGCTTTCTAACGATTTAAAAAATTCTTCAAAAACTTCTGCCGTCTCTTTGGCGATTTCGGTTTTGTCCAAAATTGTTTCTTTGTTAGCTTGACAGGCTATGGCTGAAAGATTGAAAAGTAGGAGTAAGAGTGTGACGTGACTGGTTGTATTCATGATTTGTTTATACATTTTATTGTTTTAAAATTTCCGAAAATCGTTCTGTGATGGTGTGCATGACTTGGTAGTATGCGCCGGCGTTTTCGCTAATCGATTCTGCAAGGTCTATGCTATAGTTAGATACTATGAGATCTCGATTTTTGAAAATTTTTTCAAGAATTGAATATTCTTTTTCGATTAAGAGCTTTTCTTGAAGAGACACAAAAAAGATATGTTGCGGGCTTGCGTCTTTCAGGCTGATTTTTAGAGTTTCGGTGAGGTAAGTTTTTAAAAAATAATAAAATGTGTTGGTTGAATATTCAAAACATTTTATTACTGCGTTACGCATTAGGTCGTGAATTTCTTTTAGGCTTTTATCGTTTAGTTTTTCTAGCGAAGAGTTTAGTTGTTTTAGAGTTTTACAACTTGTTTGATATCGAGCTCTCACTATTTCCATTCAATACTTTCTTTTGTTTTAACTATTCAAAAACAAATTTCTTGCGAAACAATTGCTTTGCGCAACTGCCCAACCCCTTGCACATTGCCAACCATAATAAACCCTTTGAGCATACCATTGTGTACCAAAAGGCGGTGGTAAAAGTCAGCTTCTTTTTTTATCAGTTGTTCAAAGCCGGCCGGCTTGCTGGTGGGGCCACAGGTTACAAACGTGGTGCCAAAAATGTTTGAGCTGGTAATGTTAATGGTGCCCGCATACATTTTTTCAATGCCAACCATGGTTTGTGCGGCAACCATGCCTTGTTGCACGGCATCGGGCCAGAGTGTGCTCAGCGTAGTGCCGCCGGTAACCAGGTCGTACACGCGACAGATATCGCCGCCTGCAAAGATGGTGGGGTTGCTTGTTTGCATGCGCGGTGTGGTTACAATGCCGCCATCTTCAATAACTAAGTTTGCTTGTTGGGCAAGTTCAAGATTGGTCTTGCCGCCGATTGCAAAAATGACCATGCCGGTTGGTATAACCGTACCGTTGCTCAACAGTGCTGCTGCAACAGCATTATTGTGCGTTATAATTTCTTGAACTGACATTGAAGTAAGCAGTGTGATGCCACGTGTGGCCATCAAGCTAGCGATGTGCTGGGCGCCTGCTTGGTCAATTTGGCGTGCAAGCACGTGAGCTTCGCGCTCAACAACCGTCAAGCCAAGGCCGTGTGCCGA
>JAIERW010000020.1 GCA_019746485.1 Candidatus Babeliales bacterium
GAAATCTATCTGGCCTCTGACCCTGACCGGGAAGGGGAAATTATTTCGTGGCATATTGGCCAAGAAATTGAAAAGGTATTTGCCGATGAAGCCAAGATTCATCGTATCACCTTCAACGAAATTACCGCCCCTGCCATTAAACAGGCTATTGAAGATAAGACAACGGTAGACCTGAATCAGGTCAGCGCCCAACAAGCGCGCCGTATCCTTGACCGCTGGGTGGGTTATGAAGTCTCGCCCATTTTGTGGAAAAAGATTGCCAAAGGCCTTTCCGCCGGCCGCGTACAATCGGTCGCCGTGCTCTTGATTTGCCAACGCGAAGAAGAAATTGTCAACTTTAAACCTGAAGAATCATGGTCGGTGCAAGGTATTTTTGAGGTCAGCAAGGCCAAGCTTCCAGCAGACTTATTTAAAATTAGCGGCAAAAACTTTGCCCTAAAAAACAAAGCGGAAGCCGACAAGGTGTTGGCGGAAATCAAAAAAGAAAAAGATTTTGTTGTCACCAAAATTACTGATAAGCAACGGGCCAAAAACGCCCTGCCGCCCTTTATGACCAGTACCTTGCAGCAAGACGCGTACAATAAGCTTGGCTTTTCGGTAGACCGCACCATGGCTGTTGCCCAGCAATTGTATGAAGGTGTGCCGCTTGCTAAAAGCGATTCACCAGAAGCGTTGATTACGTACATGCGTACTGACTCTTTGCGCATTTCAGACACGGCGCTCAAAGCGGTGCGTGGCTACATTAAGAAAGAATTTGGCGATAAATATCTGCCAAAGGCTGCCAATTTTTATGGCAAAAAAGGCGCGCAAGACGCTCACGAAGCAATCAGACCAATTAATATTGAAATTACGCCAGAAATGGCCGCTCGCTACCTCAAGCCGCACCAAGCAAAGTTGTATGAACTTATTTGGAAACGCTTTGTTGCGTGCCAAATGACCCCTGCCGAATATTTCCAACGCCAAGTTTTAATCGACAGCGGCAAGTATACTTTCAAGGCAACCGGTTCTACGTTAATATTTGATGGTTTTTTAAAAGTTTATTTGGTTGAAGAAGAAGAAGGATCTGAAGAAAAAACAACCAACATTCCTAAAGAAATTGAAGAAAACAAAAAACTCGATCTAAAAGATGCCACCAACAAACAGCACTTTACCCAACCGCCACCACGCTACACCGAAGCATCGTTGGTAAAAGAGCTTGAAAAACGCGGCATTGGCCGACCAAGTACGTATGCCGCCACGCTTTCTACAATCCAAAAGCGTAGCTACGTAGAAAAAGACCCTAAAAAGAAATTCACGCCCACTGAGCTTGGCAAAGCAGTTAACGAAATGTTGGTCAAAAATTTGCCCGACATTATCAACATCACCTTCACGGCAAAAATGGAAGAAGATTTAGATAAAATTGCCCAGGGCGAAGTTGAACGCGACTCAGTACTTCATGAGTTTTATGATAAATTCAAAAAAGACCTGGTTGAATTTGGCGGGGCCGAAGCAACACGCAGAAATGTTGAAACTGATCTCAAGTGCCCAACCTGCCAAAACCCTCTCGTTATTCGCTTTGGTAAATCGGGTGAATTTTTGGGTTGTTCCAAATTCCCTGAATGTAAGTTTACCGCCAATGTGATGCGCGATGAACAAGGCAACGTACAGATCAGCACAGAAGAAGCAAATGCAGAAATTATTGATGTTAAATGTCCAAATTGTGGCAAAAACTTAGTTAAAAAAGTTGGCCGCTTTGGACCATTCCTTGCCTGCCCGGGTTACCCAGAATGTAAATATATTCACCAAGAACAACTCAAAATGCACTGCCCACAATGTAATGGCAATTTGGCCAAACGCCGCTGGAAAGGTGGTAGCTTTTGGGGCTGTACCGGTTATCCAAAATGTCGCTTCTCAATTTTTGGCGAAGTGGTAGAAAAGCCTTGTCCAAAATGTAAAGCGCCATATTTGTTGGTAACGCGTAGCAAAGATGGTAAAGAAACACACACCTGCCCAAATAAAGAATGCGGGCATACTGAGTAGGTGCACTTATGAAAATTAACTCTTAGCAGCCCTGCTTTAAGGGCATAAGCTCTCCAACCATTTGTTTATTTGTTGGTTTGGCCCTTTTATTAAAAGAGTTATATCATGATGCATGCACCCATCATTCTCAAAGATGTCAGTGTTGAATTTCCAGGAAAAGTTTGCTTTGAAAACCTCAACAAATCTATTCATGCCGGCGACCGCATTGCTCTTGTTGGCAAAAACGGCAACGGAAAAACAACCCTGCTCAAACTTATTCAAGGCCTGCTCGAGCCTTCACACGGCCGCGTAATCATTCCTGATGACGTTGTTTTTGGCTTTGTGCCACAAGGTATTGAACTGGGCACGCAGCTGAGCGGGGGGCAGCGCCTAAACAAAGCGCTCACGCAGGCTTTGGCAAGCAACCCTTCAGTGTTGTGTTTAGATGAACCAACCAATCATTTGGACGCAAGTAATCGCAAATCGTTGTTGCGGCTTTTGCAACACTACGCGGGCACGCTTATTGTTATCTCGCACGACGTTGAGCTTTTGCGCACCTGCATTGACCAGATTTGGCATGTTCACGACGGCTCAGTAGAGTTCTTTTCTGGTAACTA
>JAIERW010000029.1 GCA_019746485.1 Candidatus Babeliales bacterium
CAAGCTTTTTTTGCAAAATATTTAAAGTTTTTTTTATTTCTCGAAAACATCGATCCAGTCGATGTTTTCGAGAACAAGCAAAACCATTATTCGTAACTTTAATTAAAAAAGTTTAAAAATAGTTTAAAAATTTTAATTAAAAGAGCTCAAAACAACCACCCACATAACAGAACTCTTGGTACCCATTTTTCACCACCCAAAAACACCCTCTCCAGATGGGTCCTATATATAAGGAAAGGACACCCCCAAAAAACCACTAAAAAGGGGGCTTTTTTAGACCCTAGATTCATAAAGACAATAAAGAGTCCATTTTTAGGAGGTTTTTGGTCATTTTTGAACCTATGAACGGATACTCTTGCAACTTGAAAACCCTATGCCTACACTGGGGGTGTTTATTAGGATCATCTAAAAGGAACGTACGTATGAAGATATTAACCATGGGCGGCGCCACGCAAGACATCTATCTAGATTACGCAGGCGCTGATTATATGACCATTACCAAAAAAAACGCTTCTCAAACCTTTATGCTCTTTGAAACCGGCGAAAAGATTGGCATTGATGAGCTTTTATATTTAACGGGCGGGGGCGCAACCAACTCTGCTGCTTCCTTTAAATTACGCGGCTTTGACGTTTCGTGCTTTTGCCAAGTAGGAACCGATGACGCCGGACAAGCCGTTATACACGACTTAGAAAATAGAAACATTAAAACAAACCTTATCAAGCAAACACCAGAACACGCAACCGGCTCATCATTTATCATCAAATCATTGCAGCATGAACGCACCATCTTTGTCCATCGCGGCGCAAACAGCTTTCTTAAACACGAAGATATCCCTTTTGATGCCATTAAAGAATGTGATCAATTGTATCTAACATCATTAAGCGACGACTCGGCAGCATTGCTTCCCAAGATTGTTCGCTTTGCTCACGAACACAACAAACCAATTGCTATCAACCCTGGAAGCAGCCAGCTTTCACAAGGCGTACAAACACTGCGCGAATCACTGCCATTTATAGAAACACTTATTATGAATGCAAATGAAGCACGTATGTTTATGCTTTCACTGGTTGAAACAGATCAAACATATAAAAAGATTCTTGAAGCCCAAACACCCATCATCTGCCCACCAACAACACGCAACGAAGAGCCCTACCTAATTACCAGCCCCATCGTTTACGACGGCGGCTGCTTTAGCGCCAAAAAGTTCTTTAAGGAAATACTAGGTATGGGGCCCCGCATTGTAGTCATTACCAATGGCGCCAATGGTGTTTATGTGGCAACAAAAAATGATGTTTACTTCCATCCCAGCATAAAGATTAAAGTAATAGATCCGGTGGGCGCTGGCGACGCTTTTGGCTCGTGCTTTGTTGCAAGCTTAATGAAGGGCTTTGAGCCCTACGACGCACTCAGGCATGGCATCTTAAACAGCGCATCAGTTTTAACCAAACTTGGAGCAAAAAACGGCATCTTGAATGATGCAGAACTTGAAAAACAAGCAGCCATTCTGAATCACACACTCTTACAGCACTACACCCTTACCTAAAGCAACATAATGAATTATTTAAAGAATTTCATTAAGTCTTTGCGTCAACAATCACTTATCCTGTACCTGCAGATACAAGATAAAGAGCTGACGTGCGTTCTATTCAAAAAAATGGGGAACGCCTTGCGCATTAAAAAACAAGGAAAATTTGCGCTAGAACCGACCGTAGTCATGAATAGCATAATTTACAACCCCACCGCCCTTGCCCAGACCATAAGTCAATTTACCACCAAGCACGGACTGGTCAGACCCAAAGCAGTTCTGTGCTTTGCTGGCCTTGCCAACCACCAACCTGCGTTGCAACAATTAGCAACCCTACAAACAGCACTGTGCACCACGAAAACTCCCCTCAAACTTCTTGCTATCATCACGCAGCCATTAGCACTAAGCGAAGCACATCCACTGCTGCACACAACACTGACCAGCCAACCAGACCTACTCAAACCATTTAAACAGTACAATCAACATGGCCCAACATGGTGGCTTGGTGCTACAAGTGCCACCGCAGGCGTTATGCTTTTGTTGCTTCATTCGATTTATACTAACATGAAGCATGATCTAGCACACACAACCAACACAAAAAAAAGCCTCATGGCAACAAGTAATACGCTTGAACAAGAGGTTAACACGCTGAACCAGATCAAGCAGTCGGAACAAGAACTTGCCAAACGCCTCACTATTTTAAAGCCCACAACAGGAGTTTTTCAGTTTAGCCAGCTTTTAACGAGTATTTCTCAAACCATACCACCTGCCTGCTGGCTTGAATCACTTAACGCTTCAGCAATCAAAAACCCACAATCAATTGGTGCTAAACGCCAAGCCGCTCCCACCAGCTATACCATGGCCATGCAGGGAAAAAGCAGCTCACTCAAGGCAATTACTACCTTCATAGCAAATTTGCAAAAAATACCTTCTATAAAGACCGTTGACCCCGCAACCATCAAGATGGTCAAGAAATCTGAGAATCAACCCAAGAAAAGCTACTTTTTCAAGCTTTCGGCCACGCTCAAAGTCTAGTTTGCCAACCATGTCGTTTTTTGGTACCATTTAGATTGTATTATTTGTTGTTATAAGTATAACTTTTTAAACCATACAGCTGATTCAAAA
>JAIERW010000036.1 GCA_019746485.1 Candidatus Babeliales bacterium
AATGAAAATGATAAAACGCTGCTGCGTGCCATGCAAGCAAGCGGTGAACGCACCACCAACAAAAAACAAAGTGCCATCAATCAAACACGGCAAAAAATTGAAGCTGAATTGCAAGACCTTCGATTGCCAGAAGTCATTAAACCAAAATTTAACTTACCTGCAACCAGCGCACATCAACAAACTATGGTAAGCATTCGCGAAGGCAGCTGCGGCTACCAACAGCCTGTTTTAGAAAACATCATGTTACAAATTATGAGCACTGAACGCATTGCGTTGGTTGGTAATAACGCTTCGGGAAAGTCGACACTGGTAAAAGCGATTATGCACAACACCAGCGTTACGCGCAATGGCTCTTGGCAACTGCCAGCAACAAAAGATATTGGTTATTTGGACCAGCACAACAAAAATCTTACTGATAACACCTCGGTTTTTGATATCATTAAAGAAATTGCACCAACCTGGACTTCGTACGAAATCCGCAAGCACTTAAACGATTTTTTATTCAGAAAAAATGAAGAAGTAGAAAAGCTGGTCAACAAGCTTTCTGGTGGCGAGAAGACACGCCTTTCGCTGACACAAATTGCCGCACAAAGCCCCAAGCTTTTAATTCTTGACGAAGTTACCAACTGTCTGGACCTTGAAACTCGCCAGCACGTAATTGATGTTTTAAAAGCCTACCCAGGAGCATTGATCGTAATTTCGCACGATGCTGATTTTTTGAAAGAAATTGGTATTCAGAATGTTTATCAGATTAAAGAAGGCAGAATTTTTCGAGACAAAAACTAAATCTTGTGCTATCATTAAAAACATATGAAATCAAAAGCCCTGCAACTGCGGGGCTTATTTTTTAAGGATATTTGTATGATTGCCACCATTTTTTTCACTGCAGAATGCCGATAATCCGCCGATAAATTGGCTGTAGTTGTCAAACTTGGCGCGCCTTTTTGCCGCAGTGATTTTCAAAAATTCTCAATTTTCAAACTGATTGACCAATGATCTTGGTCGAAGCAATTATTTTTTTTAGGAACAACAATGTACAAAATACTTTGTATGCTTTTTATTGTCAGCTCATTAACTACGTTTTTTAGCATCGCTAAGGAAACCATGAATAATCACATGAAACAAAAACAAGGTGGCCAGTTTTTGGCCAAAGATAAACTCGGAACGCCCGTTATTGTGCAATGGTCCAAAACAAATATTATGTCACCAGACTTTGCCAACGCCATGAAAGAAATGTGGCCGCTAGCGCGCGGCGCCTACGCGCCGGTAGAAATGGACTTTTTAAAAGCATTTCCAGAAGTAGTTGGCAAAGAGCTCTACTTTAAACCCTTTGAGCCGCTGTTTCAAAACGGCGTAGCAAACGTTGATTGGGCAGCTACTCAAACAGCCATGGAATCAATTCTTGAAGGGCATTTTGTTTTTGATCCTGCACAATTGAGCGAGCAAGTTGTTGCAATGTTTGCAAATGATTCCTGCTTTTTGGTGACCGTCAAAGAGCAAGAAACAGGAACGCCGCTTGGCTTTATAACTTTTTTAATGCGCGCAAATTATGCCGCTGGTGAAGTTAAAGTTATGAGTTTTGCAGTCCAAACTTCACACCAGAAGCGTGGGCTTGGAAAACTTTTGATGGGCTCCATTTTTAAAATAGCACCAAAAACCAAGCGCATTTTTCTGGCCACGCGCGTTACCAACAATGCAGCGCTGCACGCGTACGCTTCGTGGGGGTTTGTTACAGACGACAAGCCAATTTTAGATCATGCGTTTAATCTTGAACATTGGTCGTTTATGGAATATAAAGCTGAGCAATCTGATATTTTACAAAATATTGCCCAAGAACTTTATTTAGTAAGCTAGTTAAAAAAAAGGGCTCTTCGATTTGAAGAGCCCTTTTTTTTAATCAAATTTTATAATCGTGCTTCAGCCACCGCCACCTGCTTGCGATCACTAACTTCTTGCACAATACCATTTTGGACCACTAAAATTCGATCCACATGCTCGAGAAACGACATGCGGTGTGAAACAATGAGCATGGTTTTTTTGTGGCGCAATTCTTGAATTGTTCGCTGTATCATCTTCTCAGATTCTTGGTCAAGCGATGAGGTAGCTTCATCAAAAATTAAAATCTCTGGATCTTTAAGCAAGGCCCGCGCAATAGTCAGCCGTTGCTTTTGCCCACCAGAAACAAGTGTGCCGTCTTCGCCAACCAACGTTTGATAGCCATTGGGAAACTCTAATATAAAGTCGTGCGCATACGCAGCTTTGCAGGCTTGCTCAATATCAGCGTCTGAAGCGTTGGGCGAGGAATAAGCGATGTTGTTACGCACCGTGTCGTTAAACAAAAAGGTGCGCTGACCAACATAACCAATTTTGCTACGCAAGCTGGTTGAACAAACTGAAGCAAAATCATTACCATCGATAGTCATACGACCACTCGTTGGCAACAAAAAGCCCAAAAGCATGTCGCACAGGGTACTTTTGCCAGCACCAGAAGGCCCAACAATACCAATGCACTCACCGCGACGAATGGAAAAATTGACGCCCTCAAAAACTGGCTTGTCGGGCTGATATTCAAAATTAACGTTATTAAATTCGATTGCTTTGTCAAAATGTTGAATTTCGATATCACGGTTTTGAAGCGCTGGATAAACGTGGTCCATCATGCTAAAAATACGCTCTGCCGCAGCCAAGCCATATTGCACTT
Source organism: Candidatus Babeliales bacterium (assembly GCA_019746485.1). Taxonomy (GTDB): domain Bacteria; phylum Babelota; class Babeliae; order Babelales; family RVW-14; genus AaIE-18. Next base: position 2,702 of record JAIERW010000036.1, read on the forward strand.
CAGAATAAACACTGACCACGCGCTTAAGCGGCTGGTAGCACAACAGTACGGCAACCACAAACGACGCCAACTGCCCAGCAGAAATGCTGCCATTTAAAACTTGGTTGGTAGCCACATAAAAAGCAAAGACACCACCAATCAT
>JAIERW010000009.1 GCA_019746485.1 Candidatus Babeliales bacterium
AAAAATAGTTGAAACGAAAAAATAGTTGCAAGAGAAAGAACTACTCTTCTTGTTGTTTTCATAAAAAATCTCCTTTTATTAGATTTTATTAAACAAAGTCAAGGCGTTGTTTGAGCTTGCGAATACTGATGAAAGCAAAAATAAGTGTTATACCCAGGGTTACGGGTGCGCAAATAAAAAACGACAGAGAATCTGCTGGGTTCAAAACGCAGGCGCGCATGCCTTCTGTTACGTATAAAAATGGGTTGAGCAGACAAAAATAAGAAAATTTTGGAGAACATTTATTAAGTGTTATCCAGGTAAATTGAGAGCCACCAAAAAACCACAGCGGAAATAAAATACGTGGCCAAATAATGCTTAAGCCTTCCATGCTCGACAAAATGCTTGACATAAACAAGCTTAAAAATGCGGTAAAGAAGTTTGCCAAAATGAGAAATGGAATAAATTTAATGAGAGAAATTTGTCCTAGGTCCAAACGGCTGAGCAGGACTAGTTTTGCGACTAAAAAGATAACGCTGGAAAGAAGTGTGTTAAGGAAAGCATAGCTACAGGTTTTTTGAAGCAAAACAAGCCATGAGGGAATAGGTAATGCCAATTCATAAGCAATGACTTGATTGCCGTACATGTCGGCGACAAAATTTGCCGTGTGAACAAAAATAAGAAATACGCCATAGATTGCTACACCACCAATGGCAAAACAGGGGCCATAACTTTCCGGCATGCCCAATGATGGAAAAACATATGCCGTTACGAATGTAGTGCTTCCTGCCCAAATAGAGACATCAAATATTTTGCGGAATACCATTCTCTTTAAAATGAACAGGTCTTTTTTGAATAAAAGCCAAAAAACTTTGGCGTACGCTTGCATCTTTTTCATAAAAATTCTCAATTAAATTAAATCTTGTTAAACAAAGTCAAGACGTCGCTTGAGTCTGGCAATGCTGATAAATGCAAAAGCAAGTGTTGCAAAGAGTGCTACTGGTGCACAGACATAAAATGGTAGTGAGTTAGCAGGATCTAGCACGCAAGCGCGCATGCCTTCAGTTACATACAAAAATGGATTGAGCAGGCATAAGTAAGAAAATTTTGGCGAGAAATTATGCACGGCTTGCCACGAAAATTGTGAGCCACCAAAAAACCAAATAGGAAACAAAAAGCGTGGCCAAATAACATTTAAGCTTCTCATGCCGGGCAAAAAGCTGGTGACCAGCAAGCTTAAAAATGCTGAAAAGAAATTGGCAAGTATAAAAAATGGTACAAGTTTACAAAGTGAAAGATGGCTCAGGTCAAGGCGTCCTAGTAAGATCATTTTTGCGACGGGAAAAATAAATATGGTAATAGCACCGGTAAACAAGGCGTACGTACACGCTCGTTGAATAAGCACGAGCCATGAAGGAAATGGTAAAATTAAGTTGTTACCAATAATTTGTTCACCTTCAAGGTCGGCCAAAAAATTTGCGGTATGGTCAAAAACGAAAAAAATACCGTAACTTGCAATGCCGCCAATGGCAAAGCAGGGGCCATAGTCTGACGATATGCCGAGTGATGAAAATATGTAGGTAGTGACAAAAATGGTGCTACTTGCCCAGACTATCCCATCAAAAATATCGCGAGGCAGAGTTTGGCGCATAATGAGTAGATCTTTTTTCATTAAGTGCCAAAAAATTTTGGTGTACGATTTTATCTTATTCATGATTTTTCTTTGTCTTGGGTCAAAAAAAATGCCGGCCACTACTGACCGGCATCATAACGTTGCTGATTTCAAAAATCAAGCTTACACAAAATCAAGGCGCTTCTTCAAACGTCTGGTTGCAATAATACCAAATGATACTGCAAAAGTAAGTAACATGCCTACACATGACCAGTAGGGCAAGTATCCTTCTTGGCCCAACGCTGCCGCACGAATACCTTCCATGCCATAGACGTAGGGGTTTGCCAGGCAGACGTAGGCAAGTTTTGGTGAAAGCTCATGCAGTGTTTCCCATGGATATTGCGAGCAGCCAAAAAACCAGAGAGGGAAAAGAAATCGATTCCAAACCTTCATGATTTCAGACATGCTTGCCACCATGCTTACCATCAATAAACCAAAAAAACTTGAGCAAAGGTTAATCGAGAAAAACACGATGAAGAACTTGCTCGATGAGAAGTTTGACAGGTTTAATTTATCGAGCAAAAGTAGTTTGCCCACTGGCAAAATTATAATGCTGATAATCGATGCCTTACAAATGTAACTAATTGATCGTTGTATAAGTACAAGCCACGATGGCATTGGCAAGGTGAGTGGAAATGATATGGTTTGATTGCCCTCTAAGTCTCCTACAAAAGCAGTTGCTGCGCCAAAGCTCTCAAAAAAACTTGCTGTTACAATTGATGCAAGTGCAACAAGTGCACCAAAATTTTGAGAAATCCCCAGCAATGGTAGTGCGTAAGTAGCTACCAGCACACCTGGTATAACCCAAGATATGGTATTAATAATGTGGCCAAAGGCAATGCCTTTGTATATGGTCATGTCGCTTCTCACGAGTTGAAACATGAGCTGGGTGTACGATAACCAACGATTTTCTTGTTTTTTAAACATAGTCATTCCGTTATGTGCAAAAAATAAAGCTTACACAAAATCAAGGCGTTTCTTCAAACGTCTGGTTGCAACTACGCCACACAGCGTTGCAAAAACAAGCAGCATGCCAACACATGGCCAGTATGACAGTGAGCCTTCTTGTCCCAGCACTGCAGCACGAATGCCTTCCATTGCGTAAACAAATGGGTTAGTCAGACACGCATAAGCAAGTTTTGGTGACAGCTGGTGCAAGATGCTCCAAGGATATTGTGAGCAGCCAAAAAACCACATCGGAAAAATAAAGCGTAACCACACTTTCATGATTTGTGACATGCTGTCTACCATGCTTACCAACAATAAGCTAAAGAAGCTTGAAAAGATATGAGCGGCAAAAAAGATAATAACAAACTTGATTGGTGAAAACTGTGCAAAGCT
>JAIERW010000035.1 GCA_019746485.1 Candidatus Babeliales bacterium
CATAATCATTGATACGAGTAGGCATCGTTCAGACCTCAATATCTTCATTTTCTGACTCCTTTTTCAAGGGCGCACTCTTCCAGTGCGCCCATCATCGAATTAACCTTGTTATCTTTGCTTTGCCTGATTATCTGGCGTTGTTTGCTTTGAGCCGGACGCTTTACCCGTTTTTTTCTTCTTTGCTCCAACTTTACCAGATTTTTTAGTAGCAGGAACTTTACGACCAGTAGATTTTTTGCCTTTTTTTGCCTTTGCTTTCTTGGTCGTAGCAGTTGCTGCTGGTTCGGTTGTTGCTACCGATGCATCAGTAGCTTGTGTTGATGCGTCTGTTGATTGCGTTCCTGTATCAGCAGTTTGTACTGTTTCGTCTGCAGGTTGAGTATCAACGGCCTTTTCATTAGGCCAGTTGTATCTCACTACAGCGCCATCAGCAGTAACAGCCAACACCGTACCATCATGGCCAGAAGAAACAGCAAGGAAGGTCTTAATGTCGTTACCAATGTTGTCTTTGGCCACATGCACCATCCATGGATTATCGGCGCCAGCTTTCCACTGCAAAAGACTTCCGTCTTTGGCAACAGCCCAGTTGTTACCAACTAATTTTCCATTCGCATTCTTTCGTTTACCAACAGCAATTTGGGCAACGTTACCAGGAACATCGGCAAAGCCCAAAGGATACTCTGGATGCGCAGCTGATTGTTCAACCACCGCAACAACTGTATCAACTTTTTGCTGAGCTTCTACTTTTGCAACATCGAGTGGTTTTTTAGCTGCAGCTTCAAGCCTTGCACGCTCTTGGTCAAAACCTTTTTGCGCAGCTGCTAATTGATCTTGCGCTGCCTTAAGTTGAGCGTCAGAGTCTTTCTTTTGTTGGTCAAAATCAGCTTGCAATTTGGCAAAACGCTCTTCAGCTTTCTTATCAATATCTGCAATGCGTTGGTCATAATCAGCAATTAATTGCTTACGCGCTTGTTCTGCTTGTGCAGCCATAGCCGCAATAGCAGCACCAGCTTTGCCTTGCTCAACAGCATTATTAATAGTATCAACAAGCTGCTGAATTTGATCTTCTTGTACTTTCAAGCCATCTTGACTTGCCAGCTTTGCCTTGGCAAAACGATCTTGTTCTTTATCGAGCAAAGCCTTAATACTTGCAAGCTCTTGAGAATCAACCCCATAATCTTGCTTTGCCTTATCTGAAGCGGCATTAAAGCGGCCTATCATACCCTTAGACGCATCATCAAAGATCTGACTTGTTGTATCTTTGATTTTTTGGAATTCTTCCTGAACTTTAATGATTATTGCTTGCGCTTCTTTGAGCAGAGACATTTGATCGGCACTTGCAACACTTTTAGCATCTAACAAGTCTTTAGTTGCCTGCTGAATCAAATCTTGAACCGCTTTAGTATCAGCAGCTTTTGCTGACGCATCGGCAAGATCTTGCTCTGCTTGCGCTTCTAAATCCTTTAGGATTTGTGCAAAAGCAGCAGCTTTAGCCTGCTTATCATCTGCCGCTTGCTTGTCAGCAGCCGCTTTTTGTGCCAAATCAGCCGCTGCTTGACGCGCAGCTTCTTCTTGCGCTTGACGCTGACGATCCAACTCTGCTTGCTGATCATTAACAACAGTAGAACCAAGATTACGCTCAATAATGCTCTTAATTTGAGCAAGTTGAGGCTTAACCTCTTCAGGAACAATAGATTCAATTATTCCATGAATTCTAAAGCGGTGGAATAATTCAGCTCGACTGTTTTTATAACTACTGTCATTGGCTGCCCACAAATCACCAGTCAAAGCAACTGACAATTCGTAATAACGATCGCCAAAACGGCTTTTCGCATTTAACCAAATAGGAGGTGAATCCTGCATTTTACTACGCAACTGAATCATATCTGTTTCGTAAACGGTGCCTGCCATATCAGGAACAACCATTTCTATAGTAAATTCTGCTGCAGGAGTTTGTGCTTCAGGAAGTGTTGGGTCAGCAACTATTATTTCGCCATAATCGTTACCAAATCGACTCGTTTTATTAACGTACCAAATTTTGAAAGGATCAAGTACGGTATTAAGCTTTTGAAAAGGATCTATTGCTAAAGAAAATACCTTTATCGAATCACCAAATGAAACAGGACCAGCATTTTTTTCATCACCAGATTTTTGCAATAAAAAGAAACCTGCAGCCATGCGAACACGCGCATCATCAAGTGGACCTGCCAAAATTTCTTTATGCGCGTAAGGCGCTACTGCTTGAGCATCTGGGTCTTGACGGCTGGCATGATGAGTCCACAAACGACGATTATTTTCATTCAAATTAATGCGAGAACCATTATCTTTCTTTGGATCGCACTGATAACCTGCCAGCCCACTGCCAACAGGATCAATCCACACAATGCTATTGTAGTGCAATTCTGCGCCACGCATTTTTTGCCAATCAGCGGCAATAGTCTCATTTTGTGCATGGGTTTTCACCAGATCAAGAACCCAGTCACTATTCGAATCACAACCCTGAAATCCAGTAACTTCTTGCTTGTTTTTATCACCCAAAATAAAATTTCCCTTCTTAAAGGGATTTGAGTGTAAGGAAAGTTTATCAAAAATACCATGTTGTAAATTAAAAACAGTGCCATCATTCAGTACACCACCAGACCCAGCCCATGTGTTACGCACAATCCAGGTATCATTGGCATCACCAACACCATTTTCACCATGAACAGATACCTCTGTTTGTTTTGCAACAGGCGATCTAAAACGCGTTGCAGGAATAAATAAATTTCTTCCCGTCCCAACGTTTTCAAGGCGTATTGCATCACCTTCTTTAACAAGCTGACCAAAATCACAATTCCAACGGTCTCCTGCATGAGGCCCTTTTATAACCCAAAGCTGAGAATTATCGTCAGCAAACTGAGCTGCATAAACAGCATACCCACGATCAGTTGTCCCAGTATTATATTTTTCTTCCCCAGATGCCAAATAGCGTCGCTCAGGATCAGCTTCTGCACTTTTGCTAGGATCGCTATTGTAGTGCCAAAGCCGTATCACGCTACCGTACGTTATTGAGCGTGAGCCATCGATAACGGTAACACCTTTCTTTGCCCTTGAAAAAATATCTCTTTTTTCTTGTTTCGCGTGCGCATCCGACCAAAATATTGTTGGCACAAGTGCCATCAAGAACGCTACGAGAAACGTTCTTTTTCTCGCTTGCTTCATCTCCGATCTCCCTTTTTTTAAAAAACATATATCGTATAATCGCTATTTAAAAATATATCGCCTCCGCCTCTCCTCATTGTTATAATTTTTTCATAGAATCAACTACCAATTAAACTAAGCACATTTTAAAAAACTTTGCCACTGTTACCTTGTATCGACACAAAACCCGCACAGTCAATAAAGATATTATTCTGCAAAAAAATACTCTCAAGCTCCATCTTTTTTATAAATAGCACCTTGCCCATCAAGAGCAAACACCGTACCCGCCGCATTCATTGCCATTTGTTTAAAACCATAAGCTCCCGTTTTGTCGCCAGCGGTTAAACGCCACCATTGCTTATTATTTCCCTGCCAACAAAGATATTCATTACCAACAGCACGCGTACCAATCATAAAATCTTTATGCGCAACGGCAATTCTCCCAATACCCTGTACGGCAAGCATTTTTTCCCACAAGCCTGTTTGTGCGTTAAACGTTAGCGCTTCTTGTGCTGTATTAACAGCAACAACAGTACCATCAAGCCCTGCATCAAGTGCCATAACACCATCAATGTCAGCTTTGCGCCAACCGTTGGATATGAGTTGATAAACGGTTTGTGTTTTTTTACGCAAACCCCAAACCGATGTTGCGCTGCCAGCAACAATGCGATCAAGCTTGTGATGCTGATCAACCAATTTCCATACAGAACGTTCCCAATGATAACAAAGCGTATGCCCACTACTGTTTAACGCATAAAGATGGCCATCACTTGAAACAGAAACATCTTTGAAGCGAGTAATTTCTTCTCCGTTGACCATTTTGTTAGAAAATTTTTGCCACACCTGCTGCCCAGCATAAGGATAGTACCGATATATTTGGCCATCAAAGCCAACAGAGCACACCAGTAAAGCATTGTCACGGCTACCCACGGCAATTCTACTCGCTTTACCAGAAACAACAGAAAAGCCTGCGGGCACATTAACTGCTTTTGCCTCGAGCGGACGCTCGTCAGTTTGTATGGCATCAAATTCATGTACATATTTTTTGCCACCGCCAAAAGCTACGTAACAAACGTTATTTAAAGCAGAATCTTCAAATCTTACCAATTCGTTCTGTCCAAGCTGACCAGATTTTCCCACGCGCAATACACCGTTTTCAACAGAAGCCCAATAATCTTCCCACTCAAATTCTTGCTGTGGCAACCCACCATGATCGCACAAGTGGGTAATGTGCTCAATACAGCCCAATTTGGTAGCAAGTGTACATGTGTTCTTTTTGGCACCAAGCGTTACATGAATTGTTGATTTTTTTTCTTGATAAGGATTTGGAGAAAAGCGTAAAAAAAGATCAGCCTTTGAACGTGCTTTAAACTGGACCCACCCTTTGCCCGGTTCCTGAAAACGCCACGCATCATTAAAAATTGCTTCTTCATAATCATGCAACCCAAAATGTGTATACGCACGGCCACCTGGCTGCACGCCTGGATACGTTGCCGCTGCCACTTTTTGCATCTTTCCTTGCACCTTGCGCCAGCCAACACCAATAAGATTGGTGGGCGTAATACCAACACGTTTAAAAATCCTGTAGTCCTGGCTCACGCCCCACACCTGACCGTCAGACCCAACAGCTATATTGGTCAATGCTTGCCCGGTAACTTTTTTCCAGTCAGTTCCTTGCATTATTGTTGGCTGAATGCCGCGACGCACATACACATCGCCATCATGCGCCACCACCCAAACATTATGATCAGCACCAACAGCAATATGGGCAATTTTTTCTGGGCAAGGTACTGCCAACCACGCAGTACCCTGCAAATTTTTGGCATCAACGCCATCGCGCACCCAGCACGAACCGTTGGCATCTAGTGCCCAAACTGCATGATGCGCGCCAACAGCAATATCTAAAAAAGTATTGTCAGAAACTAACGACCAATCAGCATTATGCTTAAAAACTGGTTTACCATCAAAACGAATGCCCCACCACTGATTATGCACACCAAGCGCGATACTATCAAACGTAAAAGGCGCCTGAACAAACTGCCACTC
>JAIERW010000014.1 GCA_019746485.1 Candidatus Babeliales bacterium
TAGCTGTGGGCAATGATAGAAATTTTATCATAGCCACTTGCTTTGAGCATGATAACCAATGTTGCAAGTTCTTTTGCTGCATTAACTTTTTCAACGTCAAACATCCCGCCAAATGGCTGTTCCCAGTAGTATGGATAAACATCGGCAGTGCCATTGGTTGCCAGTTCAACATTTTTATAAAATGCAGAGCCAGGAAGCATCCAGGTATTTGAAGCGGCAAAAGCACCGTGTGTAATGATAATGGCATCTTTGGCGCATAGATTGCTTGCGACTGAAAAAGCAAGAAAGCTGAGTAATAAAAGCCTCTTCATGACAACGTCTCCTTAAATGAATTAAATAAGGGTCATTGCAATTTTGACGGCGATGGTACCTGCAGCAACAGCGCCTGCTTGAACCTTTGGATCTCGAGCAGCGGCACAAAGGCACATGCCCAGACGTTGATACCATTTTGGACGTTGAGTTTCAGGCATTGCTTCCATTTCGCTGTGTTGTTGCTTGATTATGCTACCAATGGTCATGGCGCCTTGTAACGCACTTTGTGCTTGTTCTGGGTTGGCTTGAATAGTTGAACCTGCGGTAGAGCCAATGGCACCAAGGTCTATGCCGCGCGTTCCTGTTGTTATGCGTTCTTCGTCGTCATCAATTTCATCTTTAAAACTGAGCGTGTGGTTTTCGGGGAAAACGACGGTAACTTTTTTTGGACTGTACGGAATGTAGTCTACAATGAGTTGTTTGATGCTTGCTTTGGACGCATCATCGCGTATTTCATCAACTTGATGGACCAAGATATTTTTGTAGGCCGGGTCGTTTTTTAGGTCTTTTAGCGCGGCGACAATGTCACTAGTCAAAATTTCACTGCTGCCAAAATGTTCATGAGTGTATGCTTCATCAGAATTGTGAACAAAAATTACTACTGTTTTGCCTTCGGCGTTTTTTTTGGGCTTAAGTGCTTTGCGAGCTGCGCCGTTCAGTTGTGCAACTGAGTTTATCAGAAATAGTGCCGTAATGAAAAATTTTATTCTCTTCATAAAATCCCCTTCCCCCTCCGGTCCCACCCGGAAAAAATAAATTCATAAAAGACATTCTACGTTGTTTTAGTATAAAGAAAGGGAATTTTTGAATGCAAGGAAATTGCAAAGCTGGTTATTTTTCGTTGAGTGTTTGCAGCATTCTGAGAATACAAAAGCTACGAATTAGAACATTTTAAGAATCAAAGAAATCAGAACCCACAATGATTCACACGCAAAAACGCCAGCGCAAAAGGGCATATAGCGTTGTTTATTTTTCACAAATTTGGTGCACAGGCCGCCAAGAATCAGCCCGAAAGAAATGTGATTAGGCATTATAATACCGCCCAACGTCATGGTTGGGTTGACACGAATTTGCCTTAAAAAGAGCCCATACAAAAACCCCATGCCTACAACATACGGATTAAAATTAAGTGTTTGAATAAGCAACGCTTTGGTTCTGCCGCGGTGGGCAAAGAGATCTTGCGAGCCAATGCCTAGCTTGGTAAAGAGCAGATACAAAATTGCGCCAACTGAAAGTGCGGTAACCAGCAAGCCCAGCCATTGCGCGCCATGTAGCCGGCGTTGGTTGCTGCCAGCAAGTTGGCCCGATTTGTAGTCAAACAGATAATCTGAAGCAGTTGCGGCGCAAATGGAAAAAAACATGCAAATGACGGTAATTTGAATTGGGTTTGGTTTGAAGAGTAAGAGCATGGGAATTAAAACAAAGGTTGCAAAACGACCAAATTGAATAAGCCCAATCTCACCGCCAATAAAACAAATTTCGTAGGTTGCAATAACGGTTGAAAGTAAAAACACTACTTGTGCCAAAAAGCTAAATTCTAAATACCACAACAGTGCTATCGAGCCGGTCAGTGCTACTACCGTTTCAAGGTGGAATAGGCTGATTTTTTTTAAAACTGGATCATTGGCTACCCGTGGCTGGCGGCTTACCAAGCCAAGAGCTTTTTTTATGCTGGTAAGTGCAAGGCCTGCAACATGAGCAATGTTAGATACATAAAGCTTAAAACGGTTTGCGATGATTGCTGGGTTTTTGGCCAGACCGGCAACAAAGTCGGTCAAAACCAGGCCTGAGCAAAAAGCGGTCGTAAAGGTTATAAATTCAAAGGGTGGAAACAGGTTGACTGAAAAGTAGTGAGCATGGTTGTTGAGCGGGTGCAAAACGTAGTACCGGGAAATAATGCCCACCAATAGCGGGACCGCTACGCCCAGGCCGGCGGTAAACCCAATTGACCACAAGGTTGGCCAGATAGAAAAAGAAAAGACATTGCCAAAAAGGGAGGGGAAGAGGTCTATGGTTTTGGGAATAAAGCCCTTGAGAGCAAAGATACCGTCTCGGGCTATGCAAAGTAGGGTGGTGCCTGCTATGCCCCAGCCAAGGCTTTTGGCTTGTCCAGAACTGCTATCTGAATCTACTACGCTGTAAGTAAGCTGGCTGACAGGGAAAGAAAGCTTTTCTTCTTTGATCATGGGTTTTATAAAAAAGCGACCCAGCATAATGCCAAAGCTGCCGGCTGCCAGGCAGCACAGGGCAATAAATAGGCAAAACTGCACGGGGCTTGCAAGCCATGAGTTTAAAATTTGTTTGTCCAAAAAATAGAGCATGGGCAGGGTAAAGCCAATACCCGTTGCAATGGTGCCACCAACTGAACCTACGGCTTGAGTAAAAATCAGTTCTTGTTTAACCTTGTCTGGACTTAAAGAGTTAGGACGCAGTTTAAAGAGTATTCTGCCCAGCAAAACCAGGGTAGGCGCCATCCATGGGCCAACCATAGTGGCAATTGATATGTACGACAAGGTAGCCGTGCTAATGAGGGTAAAAAGAATACCTAAAATTAGGCTAAAAATGTTCATAGTGCCTACAATGTACTCAAGGTTGGGGTGCTCTGTCAATAACGGCTCTAGGTCAACTTTTTAAAAAAATAAAAGGTAGAATTGGTGAGAAAAGCTTAAAAAGTGCGTTAAAACCAATGTTTTTTACAAACTGAATTGTTGCTTTTCTTGTTGAAATGATTTACAATTAGAAATTGAAGGGGTATGTCTATGCGAGGGGCATGCCTAGAATTAACTATAAACCTCGTCTAAAAGGGCCTTTGTAGGATATGAAGCATGAAGTATTTAACTAAAAAATATATCTTATACCTTGTTTTTACCGGCTTTGCGGCAGTAATTGCCGTTAGGGCGGGCTATCGCCTACTCAAAGAAGATGGCGAATCTGTTCGCACGCCTCTGCCGTATCATCTTGAAAAAATGCGTATTCGCGAGCTTACCGAAGGGGTTGATCCATTGGTGGGTGGTAAAGTGAGTACTTTTGATTTTGGTGAGCTGATCAGGTTGATTGATCATTGCTTGGCGGTTAAGCGTGATTTTGTGGCTCGTTTTGATTATATGAGTCCAAAAAAATTAGACGTTGAATATGTTTCTGGTTTGTTGCAAAGCTTGCTTTTTGAGCGAGTAAAGCTTCGAGATTATATTTGGGAAGTTAAGGGTGGGTCGCGTTCGGCTATGCCGGTTAAAAAGTATCGGGCGTTGATGTACTACATGGAAGTTCTGGATTATAACATTGCCGACATGAAAGAACTGTTACGCGGGCACCGGTTGTCTGGTGAAAAATAACTAAGAATTAAAAAAGGGGTGGTACTTTGCGGTACCGCCCCTTTTTAGACTAGACCAGTTTTGGCATGAGGACGTGATTTAAAACTTCTTTAACGTCATCGACCAAGAAGATGTTCATACCATCGGCTATCTTTTTCAATGTTACCAAATCTTTTTGATTAAGCTTTGGCAAAATTACGTTGCATAAGCCATGTTGTTTTGCGGCTAAGATCTTTTCCTTAAGTCCGCCAATTGGCAGCACCTTGCCCTGTAGGTTGAGTTCGCCTGTCATGGCAAAATCACCATTAATCTCGCGCCCTGTTAAAACAGAAAGTACTGAAGATAACAATGAAATGCCTGCTGATGGGCCGTCTTTTGGAATAGCGCCTGCTGGTAAATGGATGTGCAAGTCATAGCCGGTAAACATTTTGTCTTCAATGCCAAAGTCTTGGGCATGTGATTTTGCGTACGTCAAAGCAGCCTGTGCCGATTCTTTCATAACATCGCCCAGTTGGCCGGTAAGCAAGAGCTTGCCGCTGCCGGGCATTAATGCTGCTTCAACTTGCAAAATTTCGCCACCAAATGGTGTCCAGGCAAGGCCGTTGGTAACGCCAATTTTGTGTGATCGAATTAATTGTTCTGGTTGGATCTTTTCAGGTCCAAGATATTTAGCAATGTTTTCTTTGGTAAAGACCAATTTCTTATTTTTTTCAACCAAGTGGCGTGCATATTTTGAGCAGAGCTTTTGAATGTAACGGTCTAAGTCGCGCACGCCCGATTCTTGTGTATAATGTCTAATTACGTAATCAATCATTTCGGTACTTAATACAAAGCCTTTTTCTTCAAGCCCTGAGTTTTTGATTGCTTTTTGCACAAGGTGCTTTTCTGCAATCTCGCACTTTTCATCGTTGGTGTAGCCTGAAAGCTGAATAATTTCCATGCGGTCGCGCAGTGGGCCTGGGATAGCGCTTAAATCATTGGCAGTGGTAACAAACATACATTGTGACAGATCAAAGTGTACGCCAAGATAATTGTCATAAAATGTTTTGTTTTGTTCTGGGTCCAATACTTCAAGCAAAGCAGCTGATGGATCGCCCCTGTTCGACATACCAATTTTGTCGATTTCGTCGATAATAATGAGCGGGTTCATGCTCTCTGCTTTTTTAATTGCTTGAACAAAGCGGCCAGGCAATGCACCAACATATGTTCTGCGGTGTCCACGAATTTCAGATTCGTCGTAAACGCCACCAAGAGAAATGCGGTAGTAGGTCCGGCCCAAGCAGTTTGCAATTGCTTTACCCAGTGATGTTTTACCCACGCCAGGAGGTCCTGCAAAACAGATGATAGGAACGTTACAATCTTTTTTAAGTGACTTGATTGAAAGAAAGTCTAAAATGCGATCTTTAATTTCATCAAGGCCGTAGTGATATTCATCTAAAACTTCTTGTGCGTGGTTGATATCTAAATTATCGTTAGTGTAGGTGCCCCATGGCATAGACAGTACCCATTCAAGATGTGTTCTTATGACGGTTGCCTCCATGGACTCTGGAGCAGTTTTTGTTAAGCGATTAAATTGCTTAATGCATTCAATGCGCGCTTCTTCGGTCAGCGGTAGCTCGTGGATCTTTCTTTGCAAATCTGAAAGATCCGTTTCGCTTTCTTCGCCAAGCTCTTTTTGAATTGCTTTCATTTGTTCACGCAAGTAATATTCTTTTTGTGAGCGGTTGATAGATTCTTGCGTTTGATGATAAATTTTTTCTTTCACGCCATTCAGCTCATATTCTTTCGTTAGGTAGTCGTGAATGCCGCTCAGCAGTTGATTGAGTGTTTTTTTCTCAAGTAACGCTTGAGCTTCTTGCACGGTTAAGTTGAGATGCGAAAGAATAAAGTCGGCGATCCGCATTGGATCTTGTATTTGTGAAAGAATAACTTGAAAGTCTGGACCAAATACGCGTCCCGATGATGCAATTTTTTCAACCAAAACAAGCAGTTGTCTGATTTGTTGGTCTGACTGCTCCACATCAAACTCTGCTTCATGAGGGTTTATTGTTTGTATGCGGGCTTCAAGGGTTTCGTTGGTTGACAAAATT
>JAIERW010000026.1 GCA_019746485.1 Candidatus Babeliales bacterium
TATCACCAAAAAAAAGCTAAGAGAAGAAAAAGGACAAAAATGATCGGCAATAAAACTGTTGCATGTGTAATTCCTGCCCGCCTAGCTTCGACTCGTTTTCCTAACAAGGTTATAGCGCCTTTACTTGGTAAGCCGTTATTGCAGTGGGTGTGGGAAGCGACTCAACAGGTAAGACTTTTTGATCATGTTGTTTTTGCCATAGATTCAATGGTTACCGCTGCTTATGTTGAGGCAATTGGAGCTCCCTACATTATGACTTCAGTTGAATGTCCAACAGGTACTGACCGTCTCATTGAAGTTGCCCAGCAAGGTACCATAAAAGCAGATGTTTGGGTTTTGTGGCAATGTGATGAGCCCTTTATAACTTCTATAATGATTGACGCGCTTTTGCAAAGTTGTTTGCACGATGGTGCCGATATGTGGACGCTTAAAAAGCGTATTTTTGAAGATAGTGTCATTTTTTCTCCAAATGCTGTCAAAGTAGTGAGTGATATTACGGGCAAAGCGCTGTATTTTTCGCGCAGTCCAATCCCTTTTTATCGTGAAAAAAATCTTGAGCAGTTTTATTACCAACACATTGGTATTTATGCTTACACGCCCGCAGCGCTTGAACGCATTGCCGGCTTTAAACAGACGCCACTGGAATTGGCAGAAAGTATAGAAGTTTTGCGTCCGCTGCAGTATGGTCTTAAGATTGGTATTCATGAGACGGTTCATGATGCAGCCGAAGTAAATACCTATGAAGATATGCTTTTGGCTGAGCAATATGCCCGAACTGCAAGCTTAAGATAAAAGCAAATACCTTGTTGTGTAAGTTACAATTTGAATAATTAGTAAGATTCTTCCCTTCTTAACTATTGTTTTATTATAGTAAATGTGTGCCACATTGACATAAATGAATGGCGGGCTAATATAGTGAGCCGCTCATTTGCATCAAGGCAGGACATTGATAATGAACTTTTGACAGATCACTACTGATCTTTTGTAAGCGGAAGGAACACAGATGAATACTAAAAATAAAACAAATAATGTTTATTTGTTTTTGCTAGTTGGATTAATTACTGCAATCTTTACGCCATTTGGCTTTGCCGAATATCGCGTTTCTTCAGAAATGATTCTCGATTTTAAAGAAAAACATCATCAAGCCCAAGCATCTTTTGAGGATGTTTATTACGAGTTGGTAAAAAAGGGTCATTTTGGTAATTATTATAATAATAATCTTATTATCGATCCAATTATAGACGACCATTTTACTGAAAATGGGGCTACGCTACTCTGTTTGGTTGAATGGCTGCAGCAACAAAGTGACTTTGATAGCGCATTTTTACTCAAGCGCATGAGTAAGTTCTTTTGTTTGCAATTTCATAAGCTTCTGTGCAAAATGGAAACCCCCAAAAAATATCAAGGTTCTTTATGGGATGGTTTTTCGCGTCTTCATAGTCATGAGGTTATTTTTGATGATCAAGTAATTAAGCCGTTCCGGGCTACCTTAACCAAAGCTATTATTTTTATTTTTATTATTTCATACAGCGAATTGCGCTATGACCAAAAGAAAGAGGCGTTAGTTTATTATCTTGAAAAAATTAAGAGAGAACTGCGCGATATTAATAATGTTCTGCAAGTTAATGGGCTTGACGATAAAGTTATTGCTGATTTTATTTCTGGTGTGCAAGTTTATGCGCTGCAAGAGCCGCTGGTTGAGTCGCGTAATGTGACGAAGTGGTTGCTGATTGGCTCTGGAATATTAGTAGTTGTAGGCGTTATTGCTTATTATGTTAATAAGATTGGCATGCAAAGAATTAAAGAAGGTGTGGCAAGTGCTAAGGCAAATATCAAAGACCTAGTTAAATCTCTGCTAGAAGATGCCAGTGATGTTATTACTGATCGTTTTATGGACAATGATAATGTTAAAGCTGCAGCTAAAAAAGCATCTGATAAGGTTGATGAAGTTATTGATAGAGCGATTAATGATATTGGTGTTCTTGTTAATGGAGCTCAAGAAGAAACTGATTCAGCTTTGCAGGCGGGCGGCGACTCATCGTCGTCTTCGACTACTGGGAAAAATGAAGCAGGTAAGCCTTCCGACTTATTAACAACAGACAAAGAAAAGCCTAAGGCTCCTGATGCAGTTACAAAAACTTCTCCAGTTGTTCCTTCTGCTAAGCCAAAAGCTAAACCTGGCTCGGCGCGTCAAGGCTTAGCAAGTAGCTTAATTGATCAGCTTGACGAAAAAGTGGGACTTAACGACAAGGCTGCTAAACTTCAAGAGGCTGTCAAAAGAGTTGAGACTATTGAAGAGTATAAGCGCAGAGCTGAGCAAGGTTCATCATTCAACCCCTTGAATTGGCCACAAAAGCTTATAGCTCGGGCGCTACCTGAAGTGAGGCCAGGAGCTGTAATTCCCGCGCAAACAAATCCATTGGTGGCAGCACCAACTCAGTTGACGTGCCAGATACCGCTGCCTACGCAGACAGAATCTACGCAGATATCGACGCAGGCAAGAACAGATATCGCGCCGTCTTCCTCGACGCAATCATCAACTGTGGTGGTTACTCAGCAATCGCCAAGCTCTCAAAGAGAGAACAATAGTCAAACAAAAATTACATCGCCTTTTGTGCAACATGGCAGCAACTCAAGTGCCAGTTCAGCGCCTAGCTACGAAAGTTCAACAGGTCAAAGGGTAGCGGTTACAACATCGTCGTCATTGTCATCTTCTCGGCCTTCTCCTGGCAGAGAAAATTCTCAGCAGCAATTATCGTCGGGAAGCTCGATAACTGAAGTTACTGTGCCAGTACAGAAATCATCATGGTTTAGAAACAAGCTTGGGACAGCTTGGAATAAAACCTTAGATGGCATGGAATGGGCTTTAAGGAAGATGGCGTCATCTCCGACTAGTTCTGAGGAAAAAAGCTAAAAAAGGAGCGAATTAACGTTTTTCAAAGATCACCATCTGTGGTAGTTGGATTTTTCGAGCGTTAGGCGATTTAAATATAGTTTTTATAGCTGGTTGGACGTTTTTAGACAATGTCCAATCAGTTTCTTTTTGTTGATCCTAAAGCTTGCTATACTCTGGTTTTAGAATAAGAAATAGTTAAATTTTGTAACGAATGGAGAACCGGCGTATGTTGCATAACAATAATAAAAAAGGCAGATTAGAAGTTGTTTGTGGCTCAATGTTTTCAGGAAAAACTGAAGAGCTGATGCGCCGTTTAAAGCGTGCAGAGTTTGCCAAGCAATCGGTTTTGGTTATTAAACATTCAATTGATACGCGCAAAAATGAATCATGCATTGTTTCTCATGATGGCCGTGAGCGGCTTGCTTTTCCCATAGATCGTGGCGTTGAAAAAATTTTAGACTTGGCCGATGACGTGATTGACGTTGTGGGCTTTGATGAGATTCAATTTTTCCCAACTGAAGTTATTGATGTTATCTGTAAGCTTATTGACCAAGGTAAGCGGGTAATTGTTGCTGGCCTTGATCTTGATTTTCGCGGTGAGCCTTTTGGTATAACGCCGTTGATTATGGCCGTTGCCGACGAAGTAACCAAACTTAAAGCAATCTGTGTTAAATGTGGGCGCGATGCTTACCACACTCAGCGCATAGTTAACGGTAAGTCTGCACGTTATGAAGACCCAACAATCTTGGTTGGTGCTGAAGAATGTTATGAAGCGCGCTGCAGAAATTGTTTTGAAATTGATAAGTCTCCTGTTTATCGCAAAAAAGATTCAATAACTCAAGCAACTATTTAGGAACATTATTGGCCGTTAAGCAAAAACTAACGTATTCTTGTACCAATTGTCATTATGTAAGCGTAAAATGGGTAGGGTGTTGTCCTGGGTGCAGTGAATGGAACAGTTTCATTGAGCGTCAAATTTCAGCCATTTCGAGTGGGCCGTTGACAAAGGGTGCTCGTGTTATCGCGGCAAAGCCCACCAGCTTGGTAAATTTGAGTCAAATTGAAGATGAAGCACAAGAGCGTATGTGTTCAGGCATGCAAGAGTGGGACCGTGTACTTGGTGGTGGCGTGCTTCCCGGTTCGTTTATAATTTTGACGGGTGACCCAGGTATCGGGAAATCTACGCTCTTAATGCAAGTGGCTAATCGAATTGCGCAGCGTCACAAAGTTATTTATATTTCTTCTGAAGAGGCACTGCATCAAGTAAAAAATAGGGCGCGTCGGCTTGGTGTTGGCACCACCAATTTACTCTTTTCAGACCAGCCAGATTTAGAAAGTATTATTGCTACCGGCTTGGAACACAAGCCAGACTTGTTGATTTTAGACTCAATTCAAAATTGCCATCTTTCATTTGATTCTCATGTTATTCCTGGCACTGTTGCTCAGTTGCGCGAAGTTGGTTTTAGGCTCATGAAATTTGCCAAAGAAAACAACGTCGCTGTGCTGGTTACTGGCCACGTGACCAAAGAAGGTCAAATGGCAGGACCTAAAGTTTTGGAGCACATTGTGGACGCAGTTTTTTATTTGAATGCTGAAGACCGTTGGCAAACGCGCGTTTTGCGTTCGGTTAAAAACCGTTTTGGTGCTATCAATGAAGTTGGCTTTTTTCAAATGGAAGAGCATGGCTTGGCAGAAGTTACCAATATCAACCAGCAGTTGATTTCTGAAAGTTCCAGTACGCCTGGCTCAGTTTTGGTGTGCAGTGTTGAGGGCTCGCGGCCCTTGGTACTTGAGTTGCAGGCGTTGGTTGTCAGCTCAAAATTTGGTATGCCGCAGCGTGTGGTAACCGGCCTTGACCAAAAGCGGGTAGTCCTGATTGCTGCCATTCTTGAAAAATATTTACACATAAAATTTAGCAGCCAAGATATCTTTTTTAAAGTGAGTGGGGGATTTAAAATTAAAGAAAGCTCCAGTGACTTAGGTATAGCGCTTGCGTTGCTTTCAAGCTATTTTCAAAAACCGCTCCCAGGCCATTCTGTGGCTATTGCGGAGTTAAGTTTGACAGGTCAAGTAAAGCCTGCCAACCAAGTTTCTGCGTGCATAAAAGAGGTTGAAAAATTTGGATTGGAACATGTTTTTGTTGCTAAAAATCAAAAAGTCACCAGTTCTTGCAATCTGGTGACTTTTAAAAATGTTTACGAATTGTTGCAGTTGTTTCCAGAAGATTCTTAAGTGTTGTTGCTGACTTTTTCAGTCATTCTTGAAACAATATAAATACTTAAAAAGCTCAAAAGAAATGCAGGAATAAGCGGTGCGTTAAAGCCTGTTTCTAGGTAGCGCCAGCTGCCAGCAACCAAGCCGCCAACTAAAATACCAGTAAAGGCACCTTGTTTGGTGATGGTTGATTTCCAATAAAATGAAGCGAGTAAGAGTGGCCCAAAAGAACCGCCCAAGCCAGACCATGCGTGGTACACAAGGTCTAAAATTGAGTTGTCGTTATTAAACGCAAACAGAAAAGCGATAGCGGTAATGCCAAGACCGCCAAGTCGTGAAATTTGCATCAGATTGTGCGCTGAAACTTTTTGGTTAAAAAACTTGCGATAAACATCTTGAGCAATAGTAGAAGCTGCAACAAGAATTTGTGAATCCATAGTGGTAATAGCTGCTGCCAAAATGCCGCACAAAATAAAGCCTGCCAAATATGGTGGGAACATTTGTTGCGCCATGCCCACAAACACTAGTTCGCTATCGGCTAGGCCCGTTTGAGCAAAAAATACAATACCAATCAAGCCAATTAATGTTGCTGAAAAAATGGTAGTTAAAACTTGCCACATGATACCCAGCGTGTGGGCTTTCTTGATATTTTTGACGTTATCAATGCCCATAAAATTTACCAAAATGTGTGGCATGCCAAAATAACCAAGTCCCCAGCCTACGGCAGGTACTACATTTTTCAAAAAACTGTGCCATGAAAAATCTGGAAATGGTGTGAGTGCAATATTTTTACTTACCAATGCATTGATAATTGCAGAAGGTCCACCCAAAAACCAGCACGCGTAAATTGGTACAAAAAGCAAAATAAAGAGTACAAACATGCCTTGAATAAAGTCGTTCCAGGCAATAGCAATAAAGCCGCCCAATAGTGTGTAGGCAACAATACCCAGGGTTCCAATGGAAATAGCAACGTGGTAATTAACGGCAAATGCAGCTTCTACCGCGCGGCCAAGGCCTACAATGCCTGCAGAGATATAAAGCGTGAAAAACACGAGTGAAATAACAGCACCTAGCAACCTGATGTGGCCTGCAGGATCATTAAAACGTTTTTCAAAATAACTGATTAATGTTGGGCTGTTGGTTTTTTCAGTTGCAACACGTAATTGTGGTGCAATATATTTCCAAGTAAAATGCATGCCTAGCGTGAGTGCGATGGCAATTAAGCAGCCTGGCATCCCTTCACGATAAACTAAGCCAGGGTAGGCCATAAAAAGCCAGGTGCTCATATCAGTTGCGTGGGTAGCAATGGCGGTGACCCAATAATTGAGAGACCGGCTGCCAACCATAAAGTCACCGGCATCTTTTTGTTTGTTATAAAAAAGAATACCGACTACGAGCAAAATGGCAAAGTACAAAAAAAATGAAATAAAATAAGCAAGATTCATGACAAGTCCTTTAATTTAATGAACAACTGACTACTCGAGAACAATCGCTTTTGTGCGATTGCTGATAAACCAAATTACTCTACAGTAACTGATTTTGCCAGGTTTCTGGGCTTGTCAATGGGTCGGTCAAGAGCTCGTGTAATTTCGTAAACAAAATA
>JAIERW010000032.1 GCA_019746485.1 Candidatus Babeliales bacterium
AAAAACCAGCGTTGAATTGGATCGCTATCTTTAATATAAAGATCGTTCTTCATCATTTGTAGTTTTGCATAATCAAGCTTAAGTTGCGTGTATTCGTCTGGTGCGCCTTCAAATTTTGGTTTGATAACTGAAGGGCGGATAAAGACATACAAATTCTTTTCTGTTTTAGCTTTTGTTTTGCTTTTAAATAAATTACCAATGATTGGGATGTCTCCTAAGATTGGTGTTTTCCATAAACTAATTGTTTGGCCGCTTACCTTTAAGCCGCCTAGTACCAAAACCTCACCAGCTGCTATGTTGGCGCGTGTTTCAATATTTCGCGTGCTTTTGTTGGCTTCTTTGTTAGGATCGGTACTTTCAAAGCTGTCGAGTTGAATCTTGATTGAAAGATCAATAATGCCATCAGAATTTATTTGTGGCGTTAAATCAACCCGTGTAGCAGCGTCGAGAGGTTCTTTGGTTGTACGAACTTGTTCACCGCGTTCTGAACGTAAACCCGCATCAACGCGTCGCTGTTCGGTAACTTCAATAAAGCAGGGTTGGCCATTGTTGGTTACAATGTAAGGCTGGCCAATAATGTGGGTATTCTCTGTTTTAAAAACGCTACGAACTATTGCCCAAATATTGCTTTCGCGCATGCCATTAATAATGCCTGTTTTACCAAGTGTTAAAAAACTTGGATAACCTTGGCCTAAATTATCTTTGGTTGTAAGATCAATTAAATTTTTCATCCCAACTTCTTCAGAGCCTGCAGGCACTTGATTTCGTACAAGATCTGCGCCGGAGCTAAGATTGGTAAGTTCAATACTGTTGAGTCCCATACCAATTTGATTGCCCTGTTTATTTTGAAATTGAGCGCCAAGTTCTTTTGCTTGATCAAGGGTAACGTCAATGATCATAACTTCAAAGGCTACTTGAGCTTGCGGCTTGTCTAATTTATCAATAAATTTTTCAAGGCGTACCCAGTCTTCTTGGTTGCAGGCAATAACTAAGCGGTTACCACTACCGCGTCCAGCCTCTTGCCCTTCGCCTTCAGCAGCAATAATAACGTCTTCAAAAAATTTAAACTTGCCCACAACAGGGCTTTTTTCAGAGCCTTGGCCAGCTGGTGGTTTTACAATATTTTCAAGAATTGGCTTAAGGTTTTCAGACTTTGCATAACGAACTTCTTTGATGTGAATGCGTGATTGGGCAGTACCAATTGGCACATCAATATGTTTGTAAATAAAGTCAGTAATGCGTTCAATATTTTTTTGCATGCCAAGCAAGATGATTGAATTTTTAGCCGGATATGCAAAAATTTTTGTTGCTGAAGAGAAATATGATTTGCCTTGTTGGGAAGCTTTATTAATAAAGCGAATTCTGCGTGATTCGTCTTCGCTGCCTAAAACTTCTTTAAATAACGTTTCTACTGCTTCAGAGTCAGCCTCTTGAAGTTGAATAATTTTAATACCTTCGCGTAAACCACCGGTGTCGAGTTCTTTAACAATGCGCATGGCAGCTTTAATGTTAAAGCACTTCTCTTTCATAATGCACACTTGGAGATCTTGATTTACTTGCACAGCTCCGTCACCTTCAAGCATGGTAGTCAAAATACTTTGTGCAACTTCAGCCTGCATATTTTTGAAAAAATAAGTGTAACGAACTACTAAATCACTGTTTGGGAGATCTTCTGGCTCGGTCCCTTTGCGTGACGAATAGCTTGGTAATGGTTCGCGTCCGTTATCTTTATTAGAAACTATGCGATGGAGATCGCCAACTTTAACAAGACTAAAGCCGTTCATTTCTAAGAGCGTAAGCAGCACGTTCCAAGCGCGATCGAGTGTGAGTGGGTTACGTGTGGTTAGTGAGACCTTTTGTTCCTCAAGGTCGCCTTGCGGTAACGTATTAATCTTTTTTTGTTCTGCCAAATAATTAAAAACGCTTCCCAGGCTTGCATTTTCAAAATTGAGATAAATATTAGCTTGGTCGTCATTTTCTTTGTCGTCAGACTTTGGACTTGGATTTGTTGTTTTTTTGGTTTGTTGTGTTTTTTCAGTCGATGGTGCTATTGGAGTGTTGCTGTCACTTTTATTGCCAGTGCTGGGCGCGTCAAAGTTAACGTTTACATTTGCTCGTTTGGTTGCTGGTTGAGCGAGTGATGCCTGGGCTGCCCATGCTGGCGCGCATAGCAAAAATACCAATAAGATTGCTTTGGCAATCACATAAAAAAAATGATTGATTGTGCACCGCATTGGTCGTTTCCTTACTTAGCTTTAATCGTGGCAATTACTATATCGAAACTAATTTTTTTATCTTTGTCGGTTTTAACATTCAAACTTTTCACTGACAGTATTTCTTTTTTTTCGATTTCTTCAAGGATTTTTACCAATTTTTCTGTTGTTTGATCTTTGAACGTGGCTGACAGTGCAATTTCATCAAATTTTTCGTTAATTGAGCGTGCATCGGCGTCCCACCCTGCTTCTGGTGTAATATGTTGTTCTTTGTAAAAAGTTTCAAAATAACTTTTAATATTAAAATCTTTATGTTTGTTCAAAAGCCCCTGGATGCGTTCTTCTTCGCCTAACAACATTTCGTACTTGTCTTGCATGTCGCTTATTTTGCCATCAAGCTTTTCAAGCCGTTTAATGCGTGTGACGAGCTCGTGACTTTTCGTATAAATAAAATATTTAAGAGACACGGTTAACAAGCCAACAATAAGTAAAACGCCCAATAGATATTTTTTGAGCTGTTTGGGTGCTAAGTGCCCAATAAAATTGGTAAAATGAGTAAAAAATTCCATCATACTTGTTCTTCGCCAGCTTCGTCATGTTTTTTTAATTCAACATTAAATTGGATGCCTTTTTCGCCAGCAGGGTGTTCGGTGTATTTTGCTGGCTTAAGCAGGTTAGAGCTGTCAAACCGTCTTTGTAGTTCGGTAAATTCTGCAAAGTGGGAACCGGTTCCCTTTTTAGATTTAAAGTAACCATCAACTTCTACTTTTAACGTATCAGACCCTCGTGCTGCTGTATCAATAGTTATGCCTTCAACATCAATCATAAATAATTTATTGTCCATAATGCTGGTCAGTTCGAGTAATATTTCCAGCGGTTGAATGCGTTCTTTTTTAAAGGGCGCCCAGAGCTCTATTTTTTCATTTAAAACTTTTTCGGCGCGTGCAATGACCGGGTTAAGTTGCTTGGTACGTGGGCGGTCTTGGCGTGGAATCATATCAATAATTTTACCAATTTCATGGCTTTCAAGGTCATTGGCTGTTGTTGCCAAGGCATTAATTTGAAAATAACCTTGAACGCTGATGGTGGTAAAAAGTACGAGCATTAAAACAAAGCCAGCAACAAGTTGTTTCTTGATTAAAGAATAATCGATTAATTCAAATTTTTTGCGGCGCAAGTCAAAATGTTCATGTGCTGGCGGTACCAGGGCAACACCCAAAACGGTTGCATATTCATGCCATTCAATAGTTTCTTGTTTGAAGCGCTTTTTCTTAATACTTTTGTTGGTAAAGATATTTGAAGGGTCAAAAATGATGCAGGGGAGTTGTAGTAAGTCGCCACAAAAGCGCATCAAATTATTAATAGTTACCGCTTGTCCGCAAAATAAAAGCTTATTAATACCTTTGTAGCTGGTTAGTTTAAGACTGAATGAATTGAGCGTAAACTGTATATCATAAAAAAAGTTGATCATATGCTGCTGTAAGCTTTTGTCAAAAGCATCATCGCCGGTTGGCTTGAGGCCAAATTTAAACAATTTTTCGAGGGTCTTTTCTATCGGCATGTTAATTTCTTTGCTTACTTCTTGTGCAACCGTGGCAATGCCGCGCGGAACATGGCGTGTCATGCGCAGTTCATTGTGGTGGATTAGCGATATGCGCGATGAATGTAAATCAAGCTCAATCAGCGCATTAGTTTCTTCGTTATTGTTAAATTCTGGCATTTGCAGATAAAGACCATACAGTGCAAACAGATCGATGGTTATGTGGTGTGGCGCAATGTCGGCTGCTGTGTAAATATCAATAATGCTTTGAAGATCTTGGTTGCGCACTGCTGCTACCAGAATTTGCGAAGTATTAAGACTTTTGTTTTTTTTAGTGATAATAAAGTCAACAACGGCGTCATTGACCGAGAAAGGCAATTTTTCTTCAATTTCGTATTCAAGCACCATGCGTATTTTGTCTTCATCAATAAATGGCACTTCAAGCTCTTTAAACACAACAATTGACGAAGGTATGGCAACATTGAGCTGATCATAATTTTTTATACTAGAAACAAGTTTTTTTAATGCCTGTGCCGTTGCCTGCTCCTGTGTATTATTTTCTTGTTTTTCTATGTCTTGTTCAAACAAATTTTCAATGGAGCTTTGAGAGCTTTTGGCATAAACAAGAGCGCCATAGACTTTGTGTTCGTCAATTGAAACGCCAAGAATATATTCAGGATACAGACGGCGGGAACCAACTTTTGCGGGAAAGAATATTTTTTTTATCATGCCAATTCTTCCTCTAGGTCAGTTGGAGCTGGTTTACGTCTTTTTATGGGTTGGTTTTGTGAAAAAAACTCTTTGAGGCTTCTTCGTTTAAGTTGGTTTGTTTCTGGTTCTGGCGATGCTTGGTTGGCGACAGAAGTAATATTTTCAGTATCCAGTACTTTCTTAAGCTGCTCTCTTTTAGATTGTGGTGCTATAAATTCTTTAAGTGACTCATTTTTAAGTGCCGACTTTACTGCATTTTTCTTTGCCGGTTTTGGTGCCTTTCCAGCAAATTCTTCCGAGATAATATTTTTTAGTTTTTTTCGACGTGTTTCAAGGGTTCGGTCTGACATCATTGATTTGCGCGGTTTTTGTTCAGATTTTTCAACTTGTTCAACCAATGTTTTCTTTTTTGCTATTTCTTTAGATTGTTCTTCTGGTTGTGGTGTGCGTTGACGTGGCGTTGCAGGTGGTGTTGGCTCTTCAACAAGTTTTTCTTGCGTATTGATTGCTGATTCTGGCATTGAGGTTCTTGTTTTTTCGGCCAGAGCTTGTTCAGGGTTTACTAAATCTTCGTCACTATCGCTGCCGGCACGTTCTTCTCGTTGTGTGTGAGTTCTATAAAATGAATCATTTCTAATATCAACGGTTGTTGGTTGATAGCGTGCATTGGCAAAATCAATAACTTTATGGGAATAATTTTCAGCATATTTGCCGCTTTTTGGATTAAAGAACCAGTTGAAAATAGGATCGCGACTGTGGGTTGTTTGTATGCTTTCTTCAATATCTTTGGTTACGTCATGAAGTTTCATTTTGGTATAAAGTTCCATTCCTGGCAATTGGCGCGGTTTTATGATTGTTGGGCACATAAAAATGAAAATGTATGTGCGGGTAATTTTTCTATTTTGATTTTTAAATAACCAGCCAACAATGGGAATATCGCCAAGAAGTGGTGTTTTTGCATTACTTTCTTCAACTTTGGTTTGAACAAAACCACCAAGTACTAGGACTTGTCCGTCAGCAATAGTAACGTTAGTGTCAAGTTTTTTAATTTGCTTATTGCCTTGGGTTTCATTGGTAAAGTCTTCAATGGTGGTACTAATATTCATTTTTATAATACCATCAAGGTTGATTTGTGGTTCCACATCAATTTTTGTTGAAGCATCGATAGGCGTATAACCTTTGGCATCGCCAGCTTGCTCTTGAATTACTCTGACAGTGCGGCCAACAGCCAACGAAGCCTTCTTTTTATTGGCAACAGTTAAGAATGGTTGGGTAAGAATAGTAGCATTGGTAACCTGATTTATTGCTTGGAATACCGACCAAATGTTGCTGGCTTTGCCAATAGTTAATAGTGATGCTCCTTGGTTTGCAACTAATTGGTTAAGTAAATTGCCGAGTAAGCTTACCGGTTTTGAAGCACTGTCGTATTCCAGTTCAGAATTGCCCGTCAAGGGTGCTGACTGAAAATCAATGTGATTACCAATTTGGCCATGTTTTTTATTGCGCAGCATGCCACCAAGACCTTTAACGTCCTCAGCGTTTACTGAAACTATGTACGTTTCCACGGCAATTTGTGGTTGTGGCTTGTCTAAGTCTTGGATGGTTTTTTTGAGTAGGTGCCAATCTTCTTTGTCGGTACTTGAAACAATTAAGCGGTTACCTTCTTTGTCGACTGAAAACTTCATACTTTTAAAATACTTTACGCCCCCGCGAATAGCGCCGTACTGTGTAGCTTGCTGGCCTGGTCCGCCTTCTGGTGGCGCGGTAACGGTTTGCAAAATTTCGGCAATTTGTGTCGCGTCGGCATATTGCAACTCAAAAATATGAAGCGGCGATGCTGCAGATTTAAGTGTCGTGTCTACATTGTTAATAATAAATTCTTCTATTTTTTTTATCGGCCCTGGGGCGCCCATTAAAATAATCGAGTTGGTGCGTGGCTCTGCAATAATTTTGGTGCCTGCAGGGAAGTATTTTGTGGTACCTTCAGACGTTTTGCCCAGCAAGCGCGCTAGCGCACCAGCGCCGCCTTCTGGTTGCTCAATTAATGAATTCAGCAATGTTTTAACATCTTCAGCATTTGCTTGTTTTAAGCGAATAACTTCAACGGTTTCAAGCTCGCCGGCTTGGTCAAGCTCTTGAATAAGTTTTACGGCAGCTTTAATGTTGTACGCTTTGTCGGTAATAATAAAGCCGTTTACATCATTTTGGGCAATAGCGTCTGATGTGGTGCTCAACATGCTCTTTAAGAGATCGGTTAAGCTTTCAACTTTAATGTTTTCAAGGAAAATAACGTAACGAATCAAAAGATCGCTGTCGGGCAGGCTGTCTGCTGGGACGTTGATGTAAGACGGTAGAGGTTGTGTTAATTTTTGGTCTTTGGGAACAATTTTGTGAACATCGCCAACGTTAATAATACTAAAGCCTGCCATTTCCAAAACGGTTAAAAAGATGTTCCAAGCGCCGTCAACAGTGAGTGGCTCGCGAATAGTGAGCGAAACCTTATTGCCTTCAAGTGATTTGTCGGGGATTAAGTTAATTTTTTTTAAGTCCGCCATGTAGTTAATAAAGTTTGAAAGCTCAGTATTGTCAAAATTGAGATAAATATTTTGTTCTTCGCTTTCTGTAACATCTTCTTCTTTATCTTTTTCAGTGTTTTCTCGATACGGCTCTTCAAGCTCTTCAAGGTCTTCTGGTGCAGGTTCGGCGTCAGGTTCTTCGTCAGCTTCAGGCATAGCATCTTTTTTGTTCTTTTTTTTCTTGGATGCTGGCTTTGCTTCTTCTTCCGGTTCGTCTGTCGCTTCTTCTGTTGGTTCTACTGCTTCTTCTGTTGGTTCTACTGCTTCTTCTGTTGGTTCTACTGCTTCTTCTGTTGGTTCTACTGCTTCTTCTGTTTCAGCACCAGCTTTGGACTCGTCGACTGGTGTGGTATCGTTTGTTTCTGGCTCCGCAGCTACTTCTTCTTCTGCCGCAGAAGTAGTTTCGGGTGCCGCTGGTGGCATGGCGGTTAGCCACGTTGTTGAAGTTGCAAAGGTTAGTAAGGCCATGAAAAAGATAATAATCATGGTTACGTGGTTCCTATTTTCTTTCATGTGGAATTACTTCCTTTTTATTTTTTCTTTTGTGTGGTCGCTTGTTGTGCTGGCGCT
>JAIERW010000007.1 GCA_019746485.1 Candidatus Babeliales bacterium
TCAAGTTTTGCTTTTTTGTGTTTTATCGTCGACCATTTAGAATGTCCAGACATACTCACTCCTCAACAAATTATGGCTTACATGCCTCACTATAATTCAAAAATAATTAAAAAAACGAGCTACTTAACGAGCTACTTAATGTAGCTTTTTTGCGCTTATTTGTCGATAGACAAAGCGCACTGGCAGGCTGCACAAATGCAAAAACAAAGACAAAAAAACAAATCATAAAAAAGATGCCTGGCTAACCATTTTGACAAAAGTTGCAAAATAGTACAAATGGCAATAAAATTGAAAAGTACTTTTATAAAAAGCTTTTACGAAAGGAGGCTTTCAAAAAACAATAATCGTTTCATAATACCGGCAATTTCATAGCATAAAAAAGGAGAATTTTTATTATGATGATGCTCAAAAAAACCTATCTTGCCGAACTTGTTGGCACATTTTTTCTTACCTTTGCCGTGTGCCTCACCGGCAACCCACTGGCAATTGGCCTAATCTTGACCGCCATGATTTACATTGGAAAAAACGCCTCTGGCGCACACTTTAACCCAGCAATTACCTTGGCCGTTTGGTTTAAAGGCAAATTTAAAAAAGAAGACCTTTGCTGGTACCTTGCCTCACAAACCATTGGCGCTTTTCTTGCCTGCGTGCTCTTTTTTGTTTTGTCACACAATACTTACTCACCACACCCACTCGACACCATAAAACTTTGGGAAGCTCTTTTAATTGAAGCGCTCTTTTCATTTATTTTGGTCAGCGTGTGGCTCACGCTCGATGCCGACAAAACAAAAGGCGGCAACACCGACGGCCTTATTATTGGCTTAACGCTTACCGCTATTCTTTTCTGCGCTGGCGAACTGACCGGCAGCACCTTTAACCCTGCAACAGGCGTTGGCGCATTGCTGCTTACTCTTATAAAAACAGGCCCAAGCTCACTCATGCATCTGGTTACGTATTTGGTTGGTCCACTTCTTGGCGCACTTCTTGCCACACTCTTTCAAAAAAAAATTAGCTAAAAAAACATTTCAAAAAACAAAAGGGTCGCTTGTAAAAAAGCGACCCTTTTGTTTTTTCACAAAAAAATATTCTAAACAAGTACTGCAGGTAAAAATGGCGTTATGTATGACCAGTAATACATAACTACCGTAACTGCAAAAGTAGCAAACACCGGCACTTTAATCCATTTAAACCCAAACAACACATGCGCACTTTGAACAAGCGCCAACACAAGCAACGCTGGGTAAATCAACGAAATGACCGGCATGGTAACTTTCATAATGCCGCTAAAGCCCAAGTTGGACATAATTGTTGAAATAGTAATGGTGGTAATCAATGCAACACGATAACTGAGCTTGCCTGCAAACACCTCTTTTTGTAAGTAGGTTGCAAACACAACGGTAAGCGCAACCGCGGTAGCAAAGCACGAAATTGCAACAGTAATATTTGGCAACACACCACCAACATTACCCAAAATGATGCGAGACAATTCACTAAAAATGTCGCCGTCGGCAACGTTGGCAATTTGAGCGCCGTTAAATGCTGCAACCAAACAAAAACCGGTATACACCAAGCCAATCAAAAATGCACCTACCAAGCCTGAAAGCAAGCCCATAATTGCAAGCTTTTTGTAATCAAGCGCGCCATCAATACCTTTGCGCAAGCCCGACAATATTAAGCCTGAAAAGAAAATAACGGCCAACAAGTCGCCCGTTGCATAGCCAGTGGTCAAGCCAGTAAAGAAGCTGTCTAAAATTGGTGCGGTAGCAGGAAGCAACTCGTGCGGGTTAAGCAAGCCTTTGATAATTACAATCAACAACAAACCAACTTTAATCGGTCCCAAAAAGGTACCAAGAATGTCGATAACCTTGCTTTGCTTTACCGTTGCGCAAAAGATCAATGCACCTGAAACAAGTGAAAAATAAAAAATGCTGAACCATGGTAAGTACAACTTAACCGCCGCATGGGCAACGGTAATGGTCCGTGGTGTTAATGCAAAAGGTCCAATCAAAACCATGCACACTAACGCGATGAGCGAAGCTGGAATTCTACCCAAGCTGCCCAATAATTTTTTATACTGCCCGTCGCACAACATGGTGGCAACCAAGCCAATGAGTGGAACAAATACCGCAGTTACTACAAAGCCGGCCAACGCAAACCAAACATTGCTACCAAAGTCTCGGCCAAGAACCAACGGATAAATAACGTTTCCTGCACCAAACAACATAGCGAATATGGCAAAGCCAACAGAAATTATGTTAGAAAAATTCATAGCGCATCCTTAATGTGCTTTCTTCAAAAAAAAATATGATAACAAAAATGAGGAAATTTATGGTCGAATTTGTGTTAGGCCGCAAGGCCCAGATACGAAATATACGCGTGGGCGCGCAGCACAATCGTCGAGGTACACGAGGCGACAATGGCAATGATGGCCATAATGTCGGCAATAGTGGTAATAATGGAATTGACGTGAATAAAGGTTTGTCCGTTATTCAACTGACTCGGCAAAGCGCTTCCAATAACCTCCGGGCAAAAAGCATTCATGCTTCCTCCTCACAAAAACCTCGATGAATAATAAAACCAACGCGTGTTGGGCGCCGCTGGACCTTTCCAGCGAAAAATAAACTGTTTTATTGTACCGCAAAGGGTCATTATTTGCAACAAAGTAATTTATGACACGTTCTTTTGCGCATCAGCAAGCAAAAAAAGAGGGCCAATAGCCCTCCTTCTTTAAAAACTAGTTAGCGCTTTTTAGGCCAGATCATGGTCAGCACAACAACCACAAAAATAAAGCCTTGATAATGCAGATGCGGCATAATAGCAATGCTCGAAACACCGGCCAGCGAGCTTGCCAGCAAGAGCTGGGGCGCGTAGGGCAAAATGCCTTGGCAAATGCACGAAAAGATATCAATCAAGCAGGCGGTACGTTTTGCCGTCACACCAAATTGATGCGCAATGCGTTTGGCAACAGGACCAGTAACCAAAATGGCAACGGTGTTAATAGCAACAGCCGCGTTAACCAAAAAGACCAAAATCGCCATGGCAAACTCTGCACCACGCGCACTTTTTATGTGCTTGCTAAAACGCTGCAGCAAATACGCAATACCGCCATTGTGTTCAACAATGTGCGACAAACCTGCAACCAGCAGCGACAAAATAAGCACTTCGTGAATCCCGCCCTGGTCTTTAGAAAAGCCTTCAACCAGCAGCGCACTGCCGCGCAAAAATGAAAAGGCACCAAGCCACCAGCCAATGCCTAGTGCGGCAATAATCCCTCCCACCAGTACGGCCAACACATCAATACCAGCCAGTGCCAAAGCAAAAATAATAACGTACGGCAGCGCTTTTACAAAATCAACCATGTGCAAACTTTGCTGCACTAACGCAGTATCAACATGCACGCTCGAGCTGTTAATAAATGTTAACACCACCAGCGTGAGCCCTGCTGCAGGCAGCACCAGCCAAACATTTTCTTTAAATTTGTCGATCATGCGCGCGCCAGTTGTTTGCGTTGCAGCAATGGTGGTATCTGAAATAATCGACAAATTATCGCCCAACATTGCCCCACCAACCACAAGACCGGCCATGAGCGCGCTTTCTACGCCAACCGTTTGCGCAATGCCAATACCGATTGGCAAAAAGGCGGCGATAGTGCCCATCGAGGTGCCAATTGCCGTGGCAAACAAGCTGACGGTTATAAATAAACCTGGCAGCAAAAAGCCACTGGGAATTAAAAATAGGCCAATCCGCACTGCCGCATCAATCCCGCCGATATCTTTTAAAATGTACGAAAAGATCGACGTAAATATGTAAATGTAACACATGGTAACCACGGTCGGCCGGGCGCTACCTTCCACAAACAGCTGAATCTTTTCGTTCAGGCTTTTCTTTTGCGGAAAGATACAAAAGGAATAAACCAGGGCAACTGCGCATGAAAAAATTGGCGACAGTTGCAGAGAAAAACAAAAGGTTGAAAGTAAGAAAAGGCCAACAAACACCATAAACGGCGTTAACTGAAACCAACCACGCTGGACAGTCTTTGCATTCATAAAAAGTCCTTATTGAGATTTAAGGAGTTATTAAAATTGTATAAAAAGAATGATTGTGTGCGAATAAAAAAAATTATGCCCCAAAGCGAGGCATCATGACCATAGCAAAGAATGCTGTGAGAAAGAATGGATGGGAATAAGTTGTGGCAAGAACAGCTGATTTATTGAACTTACTATCTTTCTTGGTAACCGTTATTTTGGAACATGGTACTGCTTACAAACGTACCATGTTCCCATAATTTTGCAAGAAGCTATCCTTATTATCGCACTTTTTCAAGATCAGCAGGAGTTAGTGGCTGTTGATACGATTCTTCTACAGCTCTTAAAATATTTTCCCGCACATATTGGCGCCAAATATGATCGACGTTGAGATGTACGCCTGGTCCTGGCTGAAGGTAGCCCTGAGCTTTCTCCCAACCACTATTTACTTGATCAATTGCTCGTTGAAGATAAGCTTTTTCTTGAGTATTCAAGTCATGCTTTTTCATTGAATCAAAGTCAAAATTGTTCAAAAAATCTTTGGCAGCTTCGCGTGCCGTAGTAATTTTTGGCACTTCTTCTTTCTTGTTTTTATTATAAAAATAATAAATAACACCGCCAACAATAACTACTACCACAACCACGCCGGCAATAATCAGCAAGGTTTTTTTGTTGCTGTGCTCAACTTCAAGCTCAGCACTTTCGATGTGGGCTGCCTTGTGGATAGCTTGCTGTGCCAAGTCTAGTATTTCTACATCAGACAAGTTATTGTACTGCGCGTACTCAATAAGCGCTTTAACGTCGCGCTGTACATTTAATGCTGGTTGATTTGTGGAATCACAAGCTGCTTGCTGCATTCCCAAGCCAAGCAACAAAACAGAACCAAGCAATAATTTCTTCATTTTTTTGCTTTCTTAAATTGGCTACGGGCCTGATTATAAAATCAGGCCCCACAAAATTATTAACGGTGCAACAAACTATAAAGCTCTTCGAGCTCTTTCAAGATCAGCCTCTTCGAGCTTTGTAAGGTACGACTCATCAACAGCTTTCACCAGATGTGCTTGCATATAGTTACGCGCAAAAACTTCCCTATTGCCCAAGGTGCCATTCCAGAAAGCCTTCATTCCAGCGGCTTGACCCGCTTTTTCTACACGCTCACGCGCTCGCAAGAAATGAGCTTTTTCTTCCAAAGACCCATCCATTTTTTTAATATCAGCACATGCCGTAATTTCATCAACGGATAGTCCCGCTACTGCTTTTTTCACAAGCTCTTCAGCAAATTTATGCGCTGCGCGGCTTGTTCGACTATCGCTATCGCTCTTTTTCTTATAAAAATGATAAGCAACACCAGCCGCAACAACCACCACCACAACTACGCCGGCAATAATTAACATTTTTTGGTGATTGTCTTGCTTAACTTCAATGCCAAAGTCATCAAAGTGCGCCGCTTGATCGACAGCTTGCCGTGCCAAGTCTAGTATTTCTACATCAGACAAGTTATTGTACTGCGCATGCGCAATGAGCGCTTCAACTTCTTGCTGGACATTCAGTACCGATTGATTTGTGGAATCACAAGCCACTTGCTGGATTCCCAGACCAAGCACCAAAACAGATGTCATTAATATTTTTTTCATAATCTCACTTTCTTGGTTTAAAACTTATGCAAACACTCAGTAATGGTTTGCTAAAATTTCATTCATTTGTGCCAATGTTAAGCGCTCAGCACACGATTTTTCAACTTCTTCACGTAAAAGCCTGCGTCGTTCTTGCATTTCTTGTTCACGCCAATAAGCATCTGACAAATTGTCTTCATCAAGACCACGAGCCGCATACATTGCCGCAGCAGCTTGGCGACGTGCTTGGGAAAAACCTCTCAAAAAATGAGCTGTTTGTTCAGCGTTAACACCAGGCTTTCTTCGCAACCCTTCTATAATCGCATCAGAAGCTTGTTCTGATGCAACTCCCTCAAGTTTGGTAAATGCCTCGAGCGCAAGGTCGCGAGCCGGCGCATGCTTGCTACCCTTACCAACATGCCGCAACGAATGCTGCACATCAACCTGGCTCATTGGCTGTTTGTACGACTGCTCTACAAGCTGCACTATATTGTGCACAAAATGGCGCTGACAGGCAAGTAAACTAGCTTCTTCTGTCAATTTTTGCGCCCCTTGTTGAGCATCACGGTTGCTCTGGTCCAAAGCTCTCATAAAATGAGCTCGGTCAAAATCAGACAAATTTTCGGTATAATGCTCAACAATAATATCAAAATTCTCTGGCAATACAATTTTTTCGCCTTCTTCGGGCATCACAAAAATAATATCATGCGCCGCTTTAAGCGTGGCAGCTTTATCGCCTTTTTCAGATTCTTCATCACCCCCACCCTGCTCATTGTCACTCTTTTTCTTATAAAAATAATAAGCAACACCAGCTACAACAACCACCACCACAACCACGCCGGCAATAATCAGCAAAGTTCTTTTGTTGCTGTGCTCAACTTCAAGCTCAGCACTTTCAACATGCGCCGCTTGGTCGATAGATTCTTGAGCAAATTTTAATGTTTGCTCGACAGAAAGATTGTTTTGTTGCGCATACAAAACAAGTGCTTCAACATCTTTTTGAACATTTAGTGCTGATTGATCAAGAGTCAGACATGCTGCAAGTTCCATTCCCAAGCCAAGCAGCAAAACTAAACTGAATACTAATTTTTTCATTATTTTGCTTTCTCAAGTTGGCTAAGGGCCTGACCATAAAATCAGGCCCCACAAAATTATTAATGATAAAAAAATTTATCGCGATTATTTTGCTCTTTCACGCTCAGCAGCTTTTTTTATTTCAGCACGCTCAGCAGCAGTGAAACCTTCTTTATACGATTCGTCCACCGCTTTCACAAAGTTTTCCTTGAAATATCTATTTACAAATTCTTTTGCTTCTATTTTCGTACGGAATGAACCTCTCCTCATGACAGCACCAACGAACTCTTGCGAAAATTGATCAGTTGCTCTTGCCAAATGAGCAGCTTCTTCATCGCTCAATTCGCTTCTTTTTTGTAGTGCTTCCATTTCTTTCATAAATCCCTCAACACTATCAATAGAATCGAGGTTCTTCAAAATTTCTTCAGCTACTTCGCGCGCTGTAGTAATTTTCTTGTTCTTGTTGTAATAATAATAAGCAACTCCAGCAACAACTACCACCACTACAACTACGCCGGCAATAATGAGCATCTTTTGTTTATTGTCTTGCTTAACTTCAACATTAAAATCATCAAAGTGCGCCGCTTGGTCAATAGACTCTTGAGCCAATTTCAGTGTTTGCTCGGCAGAAAGATTGTTTTGTTGCGCGTACGCAATGAGCATTTCAAAATCTTTTTGAACATTCAATGCTGATTGAGTTGTAGCATTGCAAACTGCCGACTGCATTCCCAAACCAAGCACCAAAATAGAACTTAATAATATTTTTTTCATAATCTCACTTTCTTTATTTAATTTTTGTCATAAAAAAAGGGGCATTCCGAAGAACGCCCCTTTTTTATTAAAACTTAAGAGTAAGAGTAATACTTACTTAGTTTTCAGATCAGCTTATTCAGCTTTTTTTGCGTTTGCTTTTACGAAGTCAGCAACAGCTTTTGCTTGAGCTTTTACTGCAGCAGCAGCTTGAACACGGCTAGACAAGAATTGAGCAACATACTTGTTTGCATCAACGTTTGCTTCAACTGCTTCTTCTGTCAAAGCTTGAACGACTGGTTCAATAGCAGCAACTGCATCTTTATCGCCATCTTTCAATGCTTTTGCAATTTCTTTTTCAAGATCTTCAACTTTTGCGCCTTTAGCTGCAGATGCAACTTTTTCAGCCAATTTTACAGTCGCGTCTTTCTTGTACACGCTGTAACCTTTAGCGATCAAACCAGCAACAACAACTGTTGCCAAGGTAGCGCCTGCGCCAATAGCAAG
>JAIERW010000019.1 GCA_019746485.1 Candidatus Babeliales bacterium
GAAAACATCGTTATCATCATGGCAGCACAAATTATTTTGACCATAAACAGTAACTCCTTTTATTATTCATAGGCCTTTGCCGCACGCTTTGAATAACCAAACCATACAAAAATGGGACTATTTTTACAATAACCTGGAAAAATAGTCGACAAGAGCGATAAGCTGCTTGAATAAGGATGTGAAAAAAGAGGAGATGGGCTCATGGTTCGGTTAGCTTTTTTTAAACTGGTAGTTGCGTGTGGCTTGCTGTTTGTTTTCACGCGCATTTACCAACATAATCAAATAGTGCGGTTGAACTATGCTTCGCAGCGGCTTGAGCATCAGCAGCACCGGCTTTCAAAAAAAATCAATGATCTGTTGGTACAGCGTGAAAATCTTAAATCTTATCATGAGACACGGCAGTGGGCACTGCATGTTCACGGGATGCAGGCCAGCATGTTGAGTAAGGTAGTAACGGTAACGGGCTACGCTGCCAAGAGGTTGGTATGTTAAAAAAAGATTATAAATTTCGTGTGGTAGCAGTTTTTTGCGCTTTTACATTGCTGTTTATTGTGGTTATCATTCGACTTTTTCTTTTGCAAATTAGACAAAAGAACTTTTTTAAGCATTTGGCGCAGCATCAATATCGGGTGGACGTTACTATCAATCCTGTGCGGGGTGAGTTTTTAGACCGTCGGGGCAAGTTGTTGGCTATTAACCAAGAAGTGCCTTCAGCCTTTGTGTTGCCTCATCAACTCAAAAATGCAGTCAAAACAAAGCTCTTTCTCAAAGAATGTTATCCAGGTGTTTATCAACGCATGGTGCAGCACCCCCAACGGCAGTTTTTGTGGGTTGATCGTAAACTGCACGATCAGCGCTTGGTCACTTTTAATGAACTGACAAAAAAATATGACATTGACGATATTCAATTTATTAACGAACCGCAGCGGGTTTATTCGCATAAAGAGCTGGGTCATGTTGTTGGTTTTACTGATATTGACGGTCGCGGTATTGCTGGGCTGGAGTTGGTGTATGATAAAACACTCAAAGGCGCTTCAACGGTAGTGAGTCTTTCAAAAGAGGCTCGTTCCCCACAGTTGTATTTTGAAAAAACGGTTAAGCAGCAGGGATATGCCGGGTCGCCCGTAACCTTGACACTTGATGCTACGCTTCAATTTTTGGCTTACCAAGAGCTTGAAGCAACGGTAAATCGCTATAATGCACAGGCGGGGTCAGTGCTTATTATGAATCCAGATTCGGGTGAAGTTTTGACAATGGCCAACTATCCGGCGTTTGATCCACATTTTCCGCCCGAGTCTCTTGATATCACCAAAAATAGCATTGTGACTGAGTGTTATGAGCTGGGCTCGGTCTTTAAGGTTTTTGCAGGCCTGGCAGCCCTTGAAGATGGTGTTGTTGAGTTTGATGAACCGGTTGATTGTCAAGGCAAGATTGCTTACGTTAATGGCTTTCGTGTTGAAAACTGGAAGTATAAAGAAGTATTGCCTTTTCACGATGTTATTACCCATTCGAGTAACGTTGGTATTGCCAAAATTATGCAGCGCGTGGGGGCATCATTTTATAAGCATTTGGTAGGGTTTGGGTTTGGTAAAAAGACTGGTATTGCATTTCCTGGCGAGCGTGAAGGATTTGTGAATCATCCAAAAAATTGGTCGGCTTCATCATTGATTGTCATGTCTTTTGGTTATGAAATTATGGCAAATTTACTGCAGCTGGGTATGGCCATTTCTACAATTGCCAACGGCGGGTACCAGGTAAGGCCTACTCTGGTTCAACGAGAACTTTCGGCAGCCGAAAAAGAATGTAAGTTGTATCGCCCCGACTCAATTGAAAAAATTAAGCAGATATTGGCAGCGGTTGGTAAAAATTATCAGGTTCCTGGATACCTGGTTATGGGCAAGACGGGAACGGCCCGATTGGTAAAAAATGGTGAATATTCACTGACTAATCACATTTATACCTTTTCTGGGATCATTGAAAAAGATGATTACCGGCGTGTTATTGTAACATTTATTCGCGAACCAGAAAAAGCCGGCTTTTGGGCGTCGCAAATTAGCGCGCCATTATTTCAAAAAGTTGCTGAAAAAATGGTTATGCACGAGTGTGGGACTTAACTAAATGCGTTTGGAATGTATGTTATTTCGTAGTGCGTTCCATTGCTGGTAAGAGCTGCAATATCAAAGCGTAAGACTTTGTCTTGAATTTTGTTTTCTAATACAAAGCTATGAGCGGTACGAATTAACTTTTTTTGTTTGCTGTACGTAACCGTTTCGCTGATGGGGAAATATTTGTCTTTGCGTGTTTTTACTTCAACAAAAACTAACAATTCACCTTTGCTTGCAACAACGTCAATTTCTCCCCAGCGCTTGCGGTAGTTGCGTGCGCAAATGGTAAACCCCTGCTTTTCTAGCCATTGAGCGGTAAAATCTTCACCTTTGTTGCCAAGTTCTTTGGTTGGTTTAATCATAATGTTAAAAAGTAAACTTCTTTTTTGTTACCAATGCCTGCGCCATGCGGGTAAATTGTGATTGAGGGTGCTCATTAATAAGCTTTTCAAGTGAGTGCTTTATGTCTGATTTTTTGTTTTCGCGTTGGGCCAGCTTGCATTCCAAGTAAAGAAGGCGTGGTTGTAAAGACTCATTTTTTTCGCCATACATTTTTTGCAAGTTTGCAAGACGGTTGCGTGCTGCGCGGTAACATTTTTCACGTTCTTCTGGCAGTGGGGTGGTATCGCCTTGTTTCAGATAGAAGTTGTACACATACACTTCTTTATTAATAAGCTTGTGTTCAGAGGTGTTTTGAATATCCAAAACATCTTTGCGATACTCTTGGTAACGGCTTTGAGCTAAATAGTCATTGCATGCGGTAATAACGTCTTTGGTGACCGATTGATCGCAGTCGGTGCGCAGGGTGTGGTAGAACTGGGCCAAAATTGAACGATACTTGGCGTACTCAGCTTTGGCGTCAGATGGGTAGTATTGTGAAAAGTGTTCATAAAGTTTGGTTGCTGCCGGGTAGTCTCCGGTTTTAAAGTAGGCATCACCCAGCAGCAATTTGAAGTTGCCTATGTCTTCGTGGTCTGGGTGTTTGGCAATAATTTTGTCTAAATACTCAATGGCATTTTCATGCTTTTGGTTATTCATTGAGGTAAGGGCGTGCTGTTTGAGCTCGTCAACATTCATATCTTCCACCTCTTTTTGTTTGGCACAGCCAGAAAACAATAAGAGAGAAAACGCTGCAATTATTGACAAAGTGCTGAATGTGGTATCTTTTCTTACAACCATGAACAATCCTTTTTGTGCATAAATGGGCCATGACTTAATCACACTTAGCAGTGTACGAAATTCTTGAATTTTTGCAAAATTGTCTGACTTAAAAGAAAATTAGCCAAAAATACTTAGTTCAGCTGGCGGCAACCCCAATTCTTTGATAGACTCTCACTTTCATCAAAATTACTGTTTGGTAGTAGCATAAAAAGGATGTCGATGGACAGAAAGCTTATTTATTCGGTTATTCTCTCGTGTGCAACGGTATGGGGTTTTCATTACTTTTTTGGTAATAAGGCACCAGTTGATCAAGGTGTTGTAACGGTAGGCCAACAAGGAGAAGTTGCTGCGGGGCAAGCAATTAGGGTGCCTGCAGTAGAAAATTTACATAAAACTTTGCAACTTGATCCAAATATTGATGAGCAAAAGAGCACCAGCCAAGAATTGTTGGTTACACTTGAAACAGACTTGGTGGTTGCTACGTTCTCAAGTTTTGGGGGCGTACTTAAAAATATTGCCTTCAAAGAACATCGAGGAGAGAACAATAAGCCGTTGCAAACGCTTACTCAGCACAAAATTCTTGAAGATTCTATGCTTAATAATTCCTGTTTCTTGCTTGCGTTTGAGCAAAATACGCCGTACGACTATTTATTGATCGACCGTCATCAAGATAACGATAAAGAAGTAGTGGTGTTTGGTACGCAGCATGCTGGCTGGCAGGTTAAGAAAACGTACACATTGCATAAAGATAGCTATAAGATTGATGTGGCTTTAGATTTTGTTCCACAAGGAAAAGTCTTGCCAATTAATCCACGCCTCTTTTTCATGGCACCATTTGTTACTGAGCTTACTGATAATGTTGTACAGCCAATTATTCTCAATGAGCGCAGTGCGTCGCTTGAAATTAAATCGTTGGATGATGTTCAGGGCTTGGCTTGGTATTGGGCTGGCAAGCGCGTTATTTTTGGTGCAAGCGATCGCTATTTTGGGCATATGTTGGTGAGTGATGACAATAAATTTGTACAACGAGCTTATTACAATGTTGCCGACAAATCTGCAGTAATGCCAATTCTTGAAGGCTATCAAATTTCTGAAGCTAAAACCTGTAACTTATCATTTTACATTGGACCAAAAGTTTATGATCACTTGGCTGCTGTTGACGAGCAATTGAGTGATATTATGTCTTTTGGTTGGCTTTCTTGGTTGTGTAAGTTGATGCTCAAGTTGCTTGATTTTGTGTATAAATTTGTAGGTAATTATGGCTTGGCTATTGTTGTTTTAAGCATCTTGTTGCGTTTGCCTTTCTTGCCGTTGTCATTTTATTCACGTGGCGTGATGGAAGAGTATCAAAAGCATCAGCCGTTTATTCAGCGCATCCGCGTGAAGTTAAAAAATAATCCGCAACTTCTGCAGCAAGAAATTATGCGTTATCACAAAGATCATAATCTGCCGGTGGCAGCCCCACTGATTGGTTGTTTGCCAATCTTGCTTCAGCTGCCCGTTTTGTTCTCTTTGTATCGTGTTTTAAGTAATTATCTTGATTTGTATCAAGCGCCATTTTATGGTTGGATTACTGACTTGTCGGCTAAAGATCCTTTCTATGTGCTCCCTGTTTTAATGGGTCTTTCCATGATTTGGCAACAAAGCCTTACTCCTGGTGGTGATGGTCGTCAACGGGTAGTTATGGGCTTTTCTGCTTTGGTTATGACGGTTGTTTTTGCGGGATTTCCGGCAGGGGTTGTGTTGTATTGGTTTATGAATAACATCTTGACGATTGGTGAAGATTATCTTCGTCGTCTTTTTGTTAAAAAAGATAATTACGCACCAACTACAATCTATAAGAAATAAGTTTTTTAAAAAAAAGAAAAAAGGAAGCCGGTGTTTGAGCTTTCTCCAACGTTACAAAAATTGGTACGGCAGCTGAATAAGGTGCCGTACCTTGCTTCAAAAAATGTCTATCGTGTTGCTATGTACTTTTTGAATAGCAGTCAAGAACAGGTTGATCAGCTGTGTCGTACTATTTTGGAAGCAAAAGAGGTTGTCAAGCAGTGCACCATATGCTTTAATTGGACCGAAGGTCAAGAGCTGTGCGTCATTTGCGCGTCTGCACAACGGCAAAAAACAACGGTATGTGTGGTAGAAACCTGGTACGATTTGTATGCGCTTGAGCGTGCAGGCGAGTTTAAGGGGCTGTACCATGTGTTGGGCGGTTCACTGTGCCCACTTGAAGGTATGGGTCCTGAAAATCTTACTATTGAGCCTTTGATTAAGCGGCTTGATGGCTCAATTACCGAGCTGATTTTTGCCACCAATGCTACGCCAGAAGGTGAGGCTACCGCCAGTTATATTTTTTCCAAAATAAAAGATAAGCAAATAACTGTTTCTAAGCTTG
Source organism: Candidatus Babeliales bacterium (assembly GCA_019746485.1). Taxonomy (GTDB): domain Bacteria; phylum Babelota; class Babeliae; order Babelales; family RVW-14; genus AaIE-18. Next base: position 5,659 of record JAIERW010000019.1, read on the forward strand.
CTAGTGGTGTGCCAACTGGGTCTAGCTTGGAATATATGGATCGCATTACTATTTGCAAAGCGTTATCGGGTAGAAGGCCGTTTTGAAATTACGTAGTATTTTTCTCTTTCTGGTCGGTTTTTTCTTTGTCTCAGCTCTCTATCCAGTGGCTCATCGACTGGTCGAATCTATTGAAAATTTAACGATCAAGAGTCTGAGCCAACATATTCAAAATCAAGACATTATTATTTTTGAAGGGCAGGTTGAGGCCCTTATTGGCAAAACGTTTCATTTGTGGGCCGACCGTGTTCATATTGATAAAAAAAATCTCATAGCTACGGCGTGTGGTAGCAAGGGTGCGCCGGTCAAATTTGAAAGTAATGACTTTTTAATGTTGACTGATGAGCTTGTTTTAGATCTTTCAAAAAAAACTGGTCATGCTACTAACTTAAAAATTCATGTTCGTGAGGGGTTTTTGTCGGCTGGTCGGGCAGAAAAAAAGAGCGACAATGAGTGGAGCATGAGCAATATGGTCTATACTGCCTGCGATGCTGATCACAATCATTGGCATTTGTCTGCGCAGCGTGCGTTCATAAAAAGTAACTATTTTGTTCGAGTTTCTGGCGTTTTATTTAAAGTTGGCGGGGTGCCAATTTTTGGTTTGCCTACTATGGCATTTCCTATTCAGGGTCGTTCGCATTCAGGTTTTTTAATTCCCAAAATTTATTTTGATTACGACAATGGTATAGGTTTTAAGCAAGAATACTATCAGTATCTTGGTCCGCACTGCGATACTACGCTTGGCATTGATTGGAATGATAAAAAAGGCGTAGTTTTTACTGATGAGTTTCGTTGGGCACGTTCACCTGAAAGTTATGCTCTTTTTAAAGGACACTATGCAATTGTGCGTAACGCCTACAAACAAGAGGGTGGTAAAATTTTTGCTGGAACGCAGCATCGTTATTGGCTTGAGGGTAAAGATTTTCACTCATTTGACTTGCCCGCTCTCAATGCTCATGTGAGTAGTCTTTTGTGTGCCGACTTTGGTACCGACAAACGCATTGGTTATCAATTTTTTAATACGATTCAAGATATCGATGACTTGTTTTATAATTCATGGATTTTTCGTGTCTTGTGGCCTAGTGATATAGTGAATATGGGTATCAGTCGTATCAAAACGCAGCGACAGCAGTTTGCAGATCTATCAGCTATCGAACGAGAAATGCTGAATGAGTTGGTAACAACAGCTCAGCAAAATGATCCAAAAGTTACCCAACCACTTGTTCATAAAAAAGAGCTTGAAAATCGTGTTATCATAACGCAGCTCCCCCATTTTTCCTGGAATTCTGCTTATGCCCGTTGGGGTGGTGTTGTGGGTTGGCGGCATGATTTGTTTGTTGATCAAATTGATTATCGAGAAGAAGAGTCGGAACGTTTGTTTGTGTATTCGCTCTTTGAAACTGAAAAAAACGTTGTTCCCTTAAATCATGCAACGTTGGTGCGGCTTAATTATCAAGGTTGGTTGCAGGCTCTTTTGCCATGGTTTGGGCATGCGTTGCGTTTGGCGGTGCAGCCGGTGGTACAAGTGCGTAGCTTGATAGAAAAAGATCGTTATCTGAATAACAATGTTGTTGAAAAACGCCTTTTTGCGCGTGGTTCTTTGCGGTTATTTGCAACTAGTTTGGTTGAATGGTCCCTGCCAGAGTTAGCTTTTACTAGTGAGTCGTGGCGGTCAGAATATTTTGTGCAGCCGTTGGTGCGGTGGGAATATGTGCCACGTTTTGCGCAAGACCATTGGTTTTATATCGACCGGCTTGACCGGTTTTATGCACAAAATGAAATCAGTGCGGGCTTGAGTACGGCCATGATGCTCAATGATGTGAGCCTTGATATTGAAGTAACGCAGGGGTATGACTTTAATAATCAGCGTGATATTTTTCCGCTTAAGCGCGGCGTGAGCAAAAGTCATGTGTTGCCATTTCGTTATTCTGCCAGCTTGCAGCACCGGTTTTTGCAATCAAGTGTGGTGCAAGAGTGGGACATTAACGCAGGTAAGCTTTTGCATTCTTATTTCTTGAATGAATTTGTTGCTGAGCGAGTAAGCTTGGGAGCTGGTTATTTGTATCAAGCGCGAGACGCTCAGCAAACGTGGGGCTTGCTGGCAAATACGCCACACTTTTTACTATTTAACGGTTCAATGCCTTTGAGCAAGCAATTTTCGGTGCATTATGATGGGCAGTTTTATGCAGAAAAGGGCAAGCACTTTTTTGGGCTAGCTCAAATAAAGCCGTTGTTGCACAAAGTTCGTTTAGAATATGAAGGGCATTGTTGGGGCTTTTATTTGGGTTATGAAGAGAAAAAGTATCGTGAAATTGGCATCGATAAAAGCGAGCGAGCGTTAATTTTTTCGTTGCGGCTTGATTCGCTTGGTTCATTTGCTAAAAAATTCAAACGTCCTAAACTGCCTAAATAAGTACGTTATTAGTTCATAAAAGACCTCTTTAAAAGGATGGTAGACTATGCTTACGCACGACTATGCCCGTTTTAAAAATCGCCGAAAAAAATTACGTGAGTTTATAAAACAACAGCACCCCGAGTTTGCCAAGGGTGTTTTTGTTGTGAGTGCTGGTTTTGAACAAGAGCGTTATCGTTTTCGCCAAGAGAGCTCGTTTTTTTATTTGACGGGTTTGCATGAACCGGCGGCTGTTTTGTGTATTTATCTTGATGGTCGCGAGGTTTTGTATCTGCCAAATTTTGGTAATGAGCGTAAAAAATGGGTAGAGGTTCATGTTGATACAACAACTAATCCTGAGCATGTTGGCGTTGACAGTATTTGTCATTTGAGCGAGCCGGTGCGTGGCTATTCATATTCGCCGTTTTTTGATCCCGTTTCTTATCAGCATTTATTAAAAGACTTAGCAGAACATGTTGGTAACGAAGCAACATTGTTTACCGTTCTTGATACCAATGCTCCATATTTTGAACAAATAAAACTTGTTGAGCAGTGGTTGCAGCATGTGCCTCAACTTCAAGAGCGCGTTAAAGACGTTTCGCCCGTTTTGCACCACATGCGGCGCATTAAAGACGATCATGAGCTGAGCATGCTGGCCAAAGCCGTTGCCATTACCGAGAAGGCGCAGTATAAAGCTCTCAAAGCTATGAAGCCTGGCGTTTTTGAATATCAAATTCAGGCAATTATTGAGCATACGTTTATTGAGCAGGGTGCTACCCGTTCATCATTTCCAAGCATTGTAGCAAGCGGCAAAAATTCAACGGTGTTGCATTATACCGCCAGTGGCAGGCAGCTTGAAATGAATGATTTGGTGGTGGTGGATATTGGCGCCGAATATGGCCATTACGCAGCGGATTTAACACGTACCTACCCAGTTGGTGGTGTGTTTACATCGCGACAACGCGAAGTTTATCAGGCAGTGTTGGACACGCAAGAGCATATTGCAAAGCTTGCAAAGCCAGGCATGTTTTTGCGCAATGCTCACAAGAAAGAGCAATCATTGCATTATTTGGCGGTAGAGTTTTTGCGTGCTGCTGGCTTTGCTGATTATTTTCCGCATGGTCTTGGTCATTATCTGGGGCTTGATGTGCACGACGTTGGTGATTATACTCGCCCGCTTGAAGTTGGCGATGTGTTTACCATTGAACCAGGTATTTATATTGCGGCAGAATCTTTGGGCGTGCGCATTGAAGATGATTATGTTATGCGTGCTGATGGTGCTGAGTGTTTGAGTGCCGCATTGCCAAAAACTATCGATGAAATCGAAGCATTGATGGAAAATAGCGTGGAAATCTAGGTCAATTTTTTTGCACGATAAAAAGTTGATATTTGAAAAGAATTATACTAACCTTGCTCGGAAGTAGTTTTTAGATTTTCAGCTTAATCAAAGCTGGTCAAAAAATGTGAGATAGTGGTAATAGTTCGAGTAGATTCAAGAAGGAGAGTCGTATGTTTAAGCGTATCGTGCGCAATTCTATGGCATTTGCGTTTGTTTTGGTTTTCAGTGCAAATGTTCAAGCACAACACATTTCAGTTGAGCAACAAGAAGTATTAGTACAGCAGTTGATTCAAGTAGCTCACCAAGAAGGTATTTCTGAACAAGATTTGGTAACCATGTTGACAACAGAGCTTGAAAATTCTGAAGCAAATATTGATTGTTCGTTTCTTGGCACAAGCTTTGATCTTCCTACCATGGGACTTACGTTGCTCGCAGTTCTTGTTGGCACGCTTGCGTGGGATCAAATAGCAGCTATTGTGCGTAGAATTCCTGTTGTTGGTAAATTTGTACCAGCAGGCAATAGACAGTTGCAACAAAATATTCTTGGTCTTGAAACCCGTATCAAAACGCTTGAGGGTGCAAGTAAAACCGAGTAATAATTTAGCGTAATAAAAAAAGGGGCGTCGCAATGGCGCCTCTTTTTTTTGTTCAAAAATAATCTTTTAGCACAAATATTTGTTTTCCTGCTCTACCTGCAGTAAACTTTGAACAATTTGTTTGAATCTTAGACAGATAGTGTAAATCAT
>JAIERW010000030.1 GCA_019746485.1 Candidatus Babeliales bacterium
ATCCTTTGCATTATTGTGGCAACTTAACATTAAAATAGGCAGCATCGCTATGATGCTTACTCGTACAATCTTCATATAAACCTACCTCTTCCTTGCAACAAAAAAGAACTATTTTGATAATTTTTTGATAGTTTACTGTAGCACACTTTTTGTTCTTTCAAAAGAACGAGCACAGCCTTAAAGCACACCAACAAAAAAAGAGCCTCTCTTTTCGAGAAGCCCTTTTTTAATTAAAATAGTATAACGGTCGTTATTAATCTAATTTATCTGATTCTGAAGTAAATGCATGTGGCTTGTCTTCGTCATCGCTTGGCCATTCAACAACTGGAACCGGACCAGAATAACTTCTTTGCTTTTTTTCAGCAACTTGCTCCAAGCCATCGCTTCTGCCACGCTTACTGCGCAACGCTTGTTGCACTTGCGGCACTTGCGGCACTTGCGGCACTTCAGCAGCCGGCATTGCAGCAGGCTCTTGATCCAAAGCTCCAACATTATACAACGCCTGAGGAATTGTTCTTAAGCTGGCCAGCTCAGCAGATGCAAAAAAGCTGGTTAAATCATTATAGTTCATGCCCGGCATAATGACTGGTCGTGAAGACTTGACATAAAAAAGAAGGTACGGCGCCGTGATATAATTATGCGACTGACCACTACGAAAATTTAATATCAAATCAGCTGAAGCTAAATTTTTTACATGTCCCAGCGCTAAATCACGCACCTTCTCATCATTATAATAATACCACTTATTATTTTCATACGACCGTGCAGCCGCAACATAATGACCAAATCTCAGGCTACCTGTCTGATTTACCACAGCAACTAAGTTATAATATGCTCCCTGCGCAAGGTCTGGATCAGCAACGTAGTGACTCAAATCAAGCCCATGCACCGGAAAGGTAACGCGTGCATTATTCCGTACACCAGGCGCCTCAAATCTTTTAAGTTGAATCATGAGAACTTCTGGCAATTGAGTAGCACGCACAGCGCCCAATGGACGCTCATTAAAATAACCCTGCAAAAGATCTTGCAACCTAACTTTGCTTGTGGTTCCTTCTGGCAGAGCAACCGACAATGCCGATTCACACGCGCCGTCAGTCATTTTTATGGCAAATATATCTTGCACACGTCTCTTTTTTTCAACAAGACTGTTTAAATGGTGCACAAGTGGTTGCCAATTAACATTACGTACAGCATTTTTTAATGCCCCAATCTGCAAAGAACTAATAATTGTTTCAACATGTTGAGAACTTACCCCACCAAGCTTGTCGTAAATAAAATAAAAATAATCGTCAACTTCTGGCATCAAGGCCCACAATCTTCCTATTGCATCTTCGTTACTTTCTACTGCATCGTAAATCATTCTTCCAACGATAATTTTTTTTGCATCCCAGCCCTGAACATCATTATTTCGCGTAAATTTAAAAAATGAAAGAACTGTATCTTTGACCATTTTAATCAAATTTCCTATTGTAGTTGGCTGATTAATATTCTTTAAAACTCTCAATCCTCTTATCAAAACCATAAGTCTTGCAGGTGTCATTACTTGGTTTTCAAGAATTCTGCAACATTGAACATAACGAGATCGATCATCACCAATCGCTATGGCACGAGCTGCAAGCCTTGAACATAGTTCTGGAAAGGCGTCAACGTTATCACTGTTGATTGCTTGTACGCATTCATTTTCTAATAACTCTGTTTTTATAGCACTCAATACACTGCAAAGACGCTCAACAATAGCTTCTTGCGTATATTCATTAGCCAAGGGCAATTGATTAAAAAAACGAGTTATGATGGTATCAATAAATTGCTTACTATCGCGCCCTGGAGCAAGCGCAAGCAAATCAGTACAAAATTGAATTGCAATAACTTCTTTAGCATTGTCTAAATCAACAAAATTTTCGCTCAACTGATCAATCAGATACGATACAAATTCTTGCGCATCTTGATGGCCAGTACGCATAGCTTGTATTTGATTTCCATCAGCACAAAGAAGCTGACGCAACATTTTTGGATTAATGGACTCAGTATTCTGGGCCATTACCGCAATATGATTAATTAACAAGGTTGGCGGTGATGGCTGACGGTAAACATTATGGTCATCAGCCCACTCAAGATAGTCACGCAGCGGCTTTGAATGAAAAAGTGCCTGCACTGTTGAATTTAAAAAACAGTCACTACCATTATTCAAAGCACCAAGATTTGGCTTTGGTTGTGGTGGCGTTGGCACCGATGTTGCAGCAGCATTAACGCCACCTGCAAGAGTTGCAGCTAACGCTGCACTGAGAAAAATTTTATTAATTGCGTTCATGATAACCTCCATGAAACTTTATACCGTTCTACTATCAAATTTAAAATACTTTAATTATTGCTGCACCCAGAGGACAACAGGATGTCTTACATCCCCGGTATCTGCTTGCCTCAAACCTTCTTCAGGCGCTAATGGTTGCTCAAGTGGCAAGGCGGAGTCATCAGACACTTGAGTACTCGCTTGCTCAGTTGTTGTAGCTGGTTGTGTATCTTCAATTATTTCATCATCCAACAAAAGTTGCTGCTTTTCATCTGAACCTTCCTGAAAAACCGGCAACAATAATAGTAGTTGCTCGTTCATGGGGCTTTTTGCTTGCGCTGTTAATTCTGGCAATGTTGGCGCTAACAATGTTTGTTGCAAAAAGAAATCAGAAACTTCAGGTGCATCACCAACTGGTAAATTTGAAGAAGATAATGATAATGGTAGCAACGGTAATGGCAACACGGTATTCCCACCAATAACGCCATCAAACAAAGTAGAACCTGGTAATGCTGTCAATTCTTCACCAGAACCAAAATCTTGCTCATCATTTGATTCGCTACTTTCCTGCGCAAGAGAAGTGCCTTGCGAAACAAAAGTATTGAAAGGTTGACGACGTACAAGTTTATTACGCAAAAGATTAAACCCCAATTTCCCACTATAATAAACAACAGGAATAAGCATCAATAATTGTGACGCTGGATAAAAAGCACCGTGGTCGCTCAAAGCGCCTGCTGTAATAGCAGCATCAAGTGTAAGCCCGGTAGCAAGAAGACCACCCATTATCTTTTTTCGATCAAAGAATGGGGCAACTTGGGTTGTTTGTAATTGAGTTGTTCTAGCAACGCTTGCGTCATTTAAACGATTTGTTCTTTGAGTTTTATTAAGGTGCAAAGCAGTAGTATTTCTACCTCGCTTACTACGTGTTTTTTGTTGACTAGACGCAGCTGCGTGAGTATCAACAGGTACCGCAGTAGCTACAAGAGCTGCAACAAGCATAATTTTATTAAACGTGTTCATGGTAACCTCCACTGAACTTTTTAAACAATCTTTCTAGGAAAAAAGGGGCCTTTGCAGACCCCTTTTTAAAACTAATTACTTCAGGAAAAGATTATTGCATTACGCAGTAATCATCACGAAGTCTTTTTGCATTTTGTTTTACGGTTTCTGGAAGAAGAATCCATACCCCATTAACCAAGGCAGCTGTCCAAACAACACCACTACCAACCGCAAGCGTGGTTGCAAGTACTGGATTGATTACTACGCCACCAACAGTCATAGCCACCATCAAAGCTTCGTACGAAACTGCAGATATAATAACTACACCGTTTTTAATAACTTCATAACCATTTGAAGTTCTTTCAATAGTAACAACTGGTTGTTCTTCATCTTCTTCTGAATCACTTGGATCAGCTGGAAGATCTGAAATACCACGTGGGATTCCTAAGAATGGGCTTTCTGTGAATCCACCACATAAAAATGGGTTACTGCTTGAGCTTGATGAGCTTGAGCTGCTGCTTGAGCTTGATGAGCTTGTTGTAGGCATTGGGCAAAAATGATCCAACGCATTGCCTTCTGGAAATTCTACAATTGGACCAGTATTCGTACGTTGTTGTTTTGGAGCCGGTGCGTTATTTTCTGATGAACCAAACATGAGGTCTTCCAAAGCTTTTCTTTGTGCTTCAATTTCTGGATGATATTCTAACAAACTTGATTGATTGGATGATTCTGATGAATCGTCTTCGAAAGCACCAAGAAGAACAACTGGGTACTCTTGTGTCGGTACATACGGAACCAATTGCGAATGATCATGGCCAACAACAGGCGTAACAAGATCGTCTTGTATAACATGTGTTAATGCGTAAGGGTTAGCACCCAAAGCAGCATGGCCAGCAGTAACATTACGATAATCAAGTACAATAGCAATAAGCGCGTTACCAGTTACTTGAGCGGCTTCTTGTTGCTCTTCATTCACTTGAGCAAACAATGGTGCCAATTCAACAGCAGGAGCATGTCCCATAAGGAATGCCAAACCTGCGCGATAAGCAGCTATGCGGTATGCACGCAAAGCATTGTCTGCATAATCAGCATGGTAAGGAATAAGCGTACCTGTTGTTTGAGCTACTTGTTCTTCTTCTTGTGGCAACATTGCAATAATGTCTTCAATCATTTGATTAAGAACATGACGCTTGTTAGCTAACAAACGAGCTTCGCCCTTCTTTGCGTTAACTGTTCTTGTAACTAAAGATTTAAGTCTTGCAGCATAATCTGAAGTAATCAAACCATCTTCTGCCATTTGAGTAAGAATAGCTTTAATAGCATTAGCTTTTGCTCGAACATTTTGTTCAGCATGAGCATTCTCAAGTTGCTCAGCTTGTTCAGTTTCTGAAGTCGCTGCGGCATAAATACCAAAATTAAAAATTGTTGATGCCAAAACAGCACCTAAAAGGATTCTACGTACATTCTTCATCTGAACCTCCGTGGGTTTGATAAAAATTAATAACAAATACCTGGAAAGCAACCACCGTGGTTAACCAAGCGTGTACAAAACAAAGGGTGTATAACCTTCCATTTAGTACCAGACAATCCGGTACTTATAACCTCGCATTTTAGATAAGACTTTCAACCAAGAAAGCACTTACCTTACAACTAGCATAATTTATAGAGACCAACTTGTCAAACGCAAAAAACAGCACTTTTTATTGGTTTTAAAAGGCTTTTTTAAGCTGCATAAGATTGATACCTAAGACCAATTATTACAAATATATAATTTTATTGCCCATTTGTCAAACGCCCCAGAAAGGGACATTTTAGATCTTTTTTTAGCTAAAAAAGCGGGTTTTTATTTGATCTTCAAGGTTCTCTTCAGTCAAGAAACCTTGAATAATGGGAGCAGGCAAGTGAAGGTTGCCCTTAAAAAAGAAGACAAAAACGGGCATATTCATCTGCCGAATATGCAACATAGCCATCAAATTAAAGACTATGTGGTAGTTTTCTTTATTGGTATCTTGCTCGCTGAGCAGGTCCATAGAAGCAAATTTAACGCGTGAATTAAACTTTTCGGCCACTTTTTGAAAAACAGGTATCATCTTTTTAGACTCTGAGCTCTTATTTGAATAAATCTTAAGTACCACCGGCTGCTCAAGGCTGGCCTTTAAAACCTCCGCCTGGTAAGCCTGCAAGCCTTCAATGGCCACAACCGCGCTGTCAGACTTGTCTGGTTTTTTTTCAAAAGCAGCCGGAGCAGGCTTTTCAGCAAAAACGTCGCTGGTAGCTCGTTCGTTAATCACCAATCGCTCGTCTGCCTGATAGCCCATCACCTGCCCAAAACTGCCCCAAAATAACAAAAATACGCCCAAATAGATGTGAATGATCATCCCCCGCCCTTTCCCAATCTTTTCCCCAAAAGATCTTCATGCTCATAAGCATTATCATTATTAGATTAATCAAGCGGGGGCAGGCATAGCAAACATATAAAGAACTTGAATAAATTAGGTTACTAGGCTTCAAAAATGCCTCTTAACTGGCTTTTTTTAAACCAACAAACCCAACTGCCCAGACAAATACTGCGCACCCTCATGCCCCGGCTCTAAAAAAAGAACGGTTTTTAGCTGATTTTTAGTCAGACCAGGCTCGTTTAACTGGTTGGCAATCAGGGCCAAAAAATAATGAGCATCAATATAACTGGGCGCCAAAGCAGTTGCCTGCATTAAAAGTTTTTTGGCACGTTCAGAGTCACCCCGCGCTCCAAACACCCTGGCCTGGTTGACCAGTGCCACTTCAGGGGTTAGGTAATGCCGGTCATTTTCAAGCTGCTGCCAAATGCCCAGCGCCTCCGACTCTTTACCGGTTTGTGCCAACGCACAGGCATAATTATTCATAATTTCGGCATGCAAGACCTGGTCTTTGCAGGCAGCCAAAGCCTGCTTAAACAACAAAAGACTTTCTTGCTCGTGCTGCAACGAAAATAAGATAGTGGCTTTCAAGGCCATATAACGAGGATTTTGGTCATTTTTTAATGCTTTTTCAACCAAGGTAAGGGCTTTTTTTAGTGAGTTAGGTGCCGCCTCAGAAATCTCAATCAAGGCCAATTTATAATCGATTTGGGCCGTTTTTACGGTATTCTTTTTTTTTGCACAACCTGACAGGGCAAGACAAATAAATAAATAGCTACATCGTTTCATGATCTTCTCAACTTCCTCGTACTTTGGCGTTATAATACCTAAAATTTAACTTTTCTGGTATGCTAGGCACCATGGAGCTTATGCTTTAGTTTTTAGCATTCTTAAAGTAAAAAAACAAAGAGGCTTTTTGTGCAGGTCATTTGGGACGAATTTTTAAAAATCATAAAAGAAGAGGCTGGTAGCCAAATTGTTGAAACCTGGTTTAAGGCTGTTATTCTGCAAGACTGGAACCCAACCACACAACAGGTTATTTTGAAGGCTCCCAACCAATTTGTACGCACGTGGATTCAAGAGCACTATGAGCCCCTGCTTAAAATGCACCTGGGCAGGCTTTTGCATGCACATCATTTAAAGATATTCTTTACCTGCAAAGACTCTGCCCCTACCGACGAGCGCAAAGAAACTATCATACCCGCAGCGGTAGACAAGCGCGAAAATAGTACTTTTTTGTCATATTTAAGCGGACTACACAACCAAAAGGCCCACTACACTCAACCAGCTCCCACACAACAAGCAACGCAAACTTCAGCGATCACCGTACAACAAACAGGCCCTGCAACCAGTACCGACCTTATTATTAAAGAACGCAAAAAAATTAAACAAGCCCTGGACAACCTCAACGAAAACTATACCTTCGAGTCGTTTGTGGTTGGGCCCAGCAACTCACTGGCACACGCCGCAGCCTTTGCTATTTGCGAAAACCTGGGCAAAGTTTACAACCCCTGCTTTATTTATGGCGGTACCGGCCTTGGTAAAACGCACCTGCTGCACGCAATTGGCAACGAGGTACGCCGGCGCAACCCCGCCTCGCTAGTGCGCTATGAAACGTCGGACCACTTTATTAATGAATTTATCAACTCAATCAGGTTTGACCGCTCCCACCAATTTCGCGAAAAGTATCTCAAAATCGATCTTTTATTAGTCGACGACATCCAATTTTTGTCAAACAAAGAACAAACACAAGAAATGTTCTTTCATATTTTTAATGCGCTGTACGAAAAAAATAAACAAATTATTTTGTCCAGCGACACCTTTCCTAAAGAAATTAAGGGGCTACAAAGCCGCATTAAATCACGCATGGAATGGGGCCTGGTGGCCGACATTCAAACGCCCGACCTTGAAACCAAAATTGCTATCTTGAAAAAAAAGGCCTTCTGCCACGCTATTGAGCTACCCGACGATGTAGCCGACTTTATTGCTTCACGCGTACAATCTAATATTCGCGAACTTGAAGGAGCTTTAATACGTGTTAGCGCTTTTGCAGGGCTTATCAACAAACCCATTTGCCTAGAAATGGCACGCAAAGTTTTGCTTAATTTAAATGAAAAGAAAAAAGAAGGCATAGTCCTTGATAATATTATGAAGGTTATTGCCAAAGATTATGATGTTTCAGTCAACGACATAAAATCAAAAAAACGACTAAAAAATATTGCCAACGCACGCCAAATTGCTTTTTATTTAATGAAAAAATTAAGCCATTGCTCGCTACAATCAATTGGCAGCTTTATTGGCGGACGTGATCACTCAACGGTAATTCATGCCATTAACAAAGTTGAAGACTCCTTGGCAAAAGATACTGCTTTCAAAAAAAAGCTTCAAACGCTTGAACAAAAAATACTAATGTATTAAACCAAAGCTGAGCTGATCAAAAAAGGGAGAAATTATCATGAATGTTTCACGGTTACCTATCTTTATGGTGCTGGCGTGCTTGGCACTCACACCCTGCTGCCGCAAGCGCCAACAATTTGAATATGCAAAAAAAAATAAACTCAGTCGAAGAAAAATAGAAACGGCACCGGCAACCCCGCCAACCTCAACAGAAGGCGTAGCTGCAGTACTTCAGCCAACAGCACCTGCAGCAATGCTCGACTTTACCAAAACACCAACACTCATTAAAAAGAGCCCCGAAAAAGAACTGCCTCCCGAACAACCAACAATACCAGCACTCGACCACTTTTTAACAACAACACACCAAACCAAAGAACCAATAATACCGAAAAAAATGGTAGAAAACGACCCAATGTCACTCGACTTTGACGTTGAAAACCAAACCGGCAAAACCGTGTATGCCAGCTGTTTTGTTTATATGAGAAAAAATGTATTTTCTCGCTGGCGCTGGTTTAAAACGGATGTTTATAAGATTGACGATAACCAATCTGCTACCGTAAACGTTGAAACAGTTGCCGACCAAGACGATCGCCAACACGTTTTTGGCATGCTGGGTGTTTTTAACACGCAGCTGGAAGCAGAAGAAGCTACGTATGAATTAACCGACGAGCGCCATATTTTAGACCTTGATTTACTGGCCAAGCTTGATGGCAAAAAAGTCACTATTACTGTTGAGCAGTATGGCTTTAAAGAGCCTTTTTATGATTACGATTTTGTAAAAAAAAACGAAGCACGTAAAGACGTTCCTGAACTCGACTTTTATGTTTTAAACAACACCGGCAAATCTTTGTATGTTTGCGGGTTTATTTATGAAAAAAAGGCCAAAGGCAAATGGATTGCCGCCATTGAAGACAAAGATGACATGAGCGTATGGCGCTTTGACAAAACTGAAGTATTACTGGTAAAACCTAATGAAAAGGTATTTATAGACGTTGATACCATTTTGTCAGAACGCGATCGAGCGTACGTCCGTGGCTATTTGGCCGTTTTTGAAGAAGACGAGCAACAACAGGCCCTAGAGGCAACCTTTGAGCTTCTAGAATCAAAAAACAAGCTCAATGTGGGCGATTTAGTTAAAATTAGGCAAAAGACTGTAGTCTTAGATATTAAGCGCTATGGCATTAGCAACGACTTTATTCAGTACAGGGTCAAGCCAATTCGACGTATTGATATGACAAAAATTCCAAAATAACGTATACTTGTACTGTTCACGCTTGGTGGCCCTGTGGGGCTGCCAAGTATACATTTTGCATAAAATATTGTTAACACTTTCACCAAAATTATATGAATATCATGGAAACAAAAATCAGCACCCCAACAACACATAAAAGCGTTTTAGTTCAAGAAGTTATCCAGTACCTCAACCCACAGCCTGGCAAAGTTTATGTTGATGCCACATTTGGCGGCGGCGGACACAGCCGCGCCATTTTAGATCATGAGCCACAATGCAGTGTGATTGGGATAGATTGGGACGAAGACAGCATCATACGGCACGCCCCTGCCCTTGAAGAAGAGTATGGCGATCGTCTCAAAATTTTGTGGGGTAACTTTGCCAACTTGCACCGACTTTTGAAAAAAGAAAAAATTGACCGCGTTGACGGCATCTTGGCAGACTTTGGCACATCACAATACCAAATTTTTGAAAAAGAAGGTTTTTCATTTCGCGTAGACTCACCGTTAGACATGCGCATGTCGGCAGCACATCAACGTCTTACCGCGGCAGATGTAGTAAATCATTTCAACGAACAAGCACTTTCAAAAATACTCTGGGAGCTTGGCGAAGAACGTGGATCACGCAAAATTGCTCATGCTATTATTGAAGCACGCAAAATTAACCTCTTCAAAACATCTGGCCAACTTGCACAGTTGATTGAAAAAGTTATACCGTTTCACGGCCCACGCGCTATTCATCCTGCAACAAAAACATTTCAAGCGTTGCGCATTTTTGTTAACAAAGAACTAGAAAACATTAAGCTCTTTCTGCCTACCGCCGTAGGTTGCTTGAATGCAGGCGGACCACTTGTTTGTATTAGTTTTCATTCACTAGAAGATCGCTTAGTAAAAACATTTTTCCGTGAAAAGAACCATCAGCTCACTACTTTAACACCAAAACCCGTGCAAGCATCTGAAGAAGAAATCAAGCAAAATCCATCGTCCAGATCCGCAAAGCTGCGCGCAGCTACAAAAATATAGAAAAAGTAGCATAAATTTGTTGACAAACATTCATACTACCTTTAAATTTAGGCACGTAATGACCCAGAGTAGTGTGAAAAGGTGTTTTTCAAAGTGCTAAGATGT
>JAIERW010000021.1 GCA_019746485.1 Candidatus Babeliales bacterium
ATTGGAGGCCTTTATTCTATTTTAATAGAATTCAAAAATTCAAGATTTTAGTCTCATATGTATCTGAACCCAGTCAAAGGGGCCTTCTCTTCTGGCCTTCTCAAGATGTTTTTTGTTTTAATTTTGAATAGATAGCAGTTTTTCGAATTATTGTTGAGGGCGATCGACTAGATCCATAAAAAGTCTGTTTTTTTCGAGTTCATTTTTTAGTGCTACCGATGCTTCTCTTCGATTTTTTCCATAAGTTTGCATATTTTCGAATCCTTTTAAGAATCTAAGGTTTGTATAAGTGATTTTCAGTTTGTTTGTATCGAGTGAAGCAGAGAATCTCTTTTCTTCTTCTTCTTTTTCTTCAAATTTTATAAAGTTTCTAATGATAGATTCTAAGAGTTTTTCTTGAGTTAATTTTTCAATGGTTATATTTGTTTGCATATAATTTTCCTTAAAAATTATGTTTATTAACATTTCTACTACACGTTTGCATACATCAAGATTGTATTATTTGGCTTGATTATAAGAAATACACAATTCAAGCAATTCTTCTAGCCTATTGTCTCGCACTTGTACTCGACCGTTTGATTAGATCGGAGGGTCTTAAGAATCGCCGAAAGGGCCTTTTCTTCTTCTATCTTGGGTTTCTTCATGTTGTCTTCTAAAATAAATTTACAAGTTGTTACTAAAATTTTTTCATGGTCGAACCTGCTGATATTTGGTTAAGTGTTCTAACATAAGTTTGTCGATACTTGCAAAAGTTGCATCTAGGGTTTGCGGCGGGTGCTCCATCGGCGTTTAAACATTCATAGATGGCGGACAAGATGCCTTCGATCCAGTTGTAATTTATCTTGCAAGTTACTAACGAAGGCTTAAACTCGAGCTTCAAGTTATAAGGTAAGAAAGACGTGCCCCCGTCTTTTAAAACCGAATAATAAAGCAGGTAAGCGATTTCACTGACAGTATAAGAGCTGTTTTGTACGAATGTGCTGTTTTTAAGTACCCACGAATAAAAAGAAACTTGGTATTTATCATTATCGCCGATGCTGGCAAGATCCCGGGTTGTTGTTTTATAATCGACGATGATCAGTTCGTTCTTTGACGAAATCCAGACGTCATCAATTATGCCACAAAAAAGAATGTTGCTATTTTTATCAAAAAACTGAAGGCCTTCTTTGTGGTTTTGCCACCTGCTTATTGAGTTGTTTTCATCATTAAAAGGTATGGCATCGATCGGTTCATCGGCAATGTCATCAACGAGTGGATGGAGCTTCCATTCACGAAATAAATTATGTTCTTTTTTTTGTAAGTTGTCTGCAACACCATACAAACCAAAAGACTCTTCGGTATCAGGTGTCTGGGGGCGCCATAGACCATACCTATGTTTGATATGAAAGCAGCATGGGCAATCTAGAAACAGCTTGATGTCGCTCCAGTAGATGCGACGGTATTTGTTGAATGACATAGTGTGTAACCTGGTTAAAAAAATTTTTTAAATACAGAAGTCTTAATCAACTGCGTTGGTTTGTTTCCTTGGTTTCGTCCTACTTTTTCGTACAGCTCTTGTTCCAACTTCAACAAACTCATAGCCAAGCATGTCGATTATTTTGTTTGTACCTGCTTTTTCGGCATCCCCCAAGCTTTTTAAGTATTTTGATGCTCTTTTTGGGGGTACTCCCGTTTCGCGACAATATTCTGCAAGGGAACAAAAGATACCATCTCTTTTAACAGTGTTTCTATCATCTAAATACTGAATTTTTTCGCGGTTTGTGAGCATTATTTTAGGAATGCCTTTTCTTTGCAATAATGGCTCATTATGTTTTTGCTTAATCATTGGATTGTTAGAAGCATCAAGATAGGCAAAGCGTAATCTTTCTCTTTTCTTGGTGGTTGGGTTTATTCCACGAGTTGACTTTAGTATTCCTCGTGTGCATAGCCCAACTTGATTTGCATCAATAAAATATTTTTTGCCTGCTTCGGTGCAATTATCAAAAATTTCTCCATCGTTCAGGCATTTTATTTTTCTGATGATTTTGGAAGATTTTTTGTTGTGTCGATCTTTTAGCTCTGGCTCATTTGTCTCATTGTTGTAATAAGCTACTCTGTAAGTTTCAACATGAGATCGGTGCCCATCGCATACCGCTTTTATATGAGTCCAGTTCTTGATATTTAATTTTTCGGACAAATCACGTGTGCTTTTAGAGTATGCGACTTGGTTTGCTTTCACGGCTTCTGCAAAGAAAAAATCAACGGGCCAAGCGACATACTTATGGTTGTTTTTGTTCTTAATTTTTTCTAGGGCTTTGTCATGGTCATGAGTTTTTGCTTCAGTGCCATCTTCGTTTAAGTAACAAAAAACGTAGTTATCTTTGATTATGGCATATTTGCCAATAGCGCATCCGCCAATGACTCCTGCAGATACACCGTATTCATTGGCTGCTTCTGTTACATTGTTAAAAATTCTACCGCTAACTAGTTCCTTGATTTTTTTGTGCTCTTTTATCGACGTAAAGATCTTTTTGGTGATCTTCTGTTAAGATTGGATTGCCCTCTAAATCAAGAAATGCGTAACGCGTTTCATTGCTAAGTTTTCTTCCCGTTGAACATGACTTTTTTATTAATAGCTTTGAGTTTTTATCTATTTTTTCTGCTTCGCTGATGCTTGCATATTCTGCATTTGTTGTAAGATTTTTTACCGGTTTAAGCTTACCTGATACAATTGCAAATTTTTTGCCAATCTCTCCAGGTGTATAATTTTTTTGTTTGCAAGATCTCGGTATGCCATAATTTGGTATGTCATTTTTGTTCGATTCTTCTGCTGTGTTTTTGTCCGTGTCGTTTAAGATAACAAAAAAAGGGTTATGTTTTTCTTGAACGCGAAGCCGTTTGATCATTCGTTTTTCTTCCTTGATCGCATCAGTGGGATCGCACACAAGAAGCACGATCCATTCCCACTTGTTGAAATCTATAGTCCGCAGTCTTTGATGAAAAGAACGAGGGCTATTATCAAGGGCGTCTTTTTCGTGTTGTTGTCTTCTGTCATCTAGTTTTTGATCTGTCTTTCCAATGTAGATGTATGTGCAATTTTTATTGACTGCTTGAGCTCTATAAATGATTGTCATAGTTTTGTTTTTCTTATCTTTACGATTGAGTTGTAATTTAATTTTTGGTCAAGCATCTCAGGAAATATTCTTAGTGTCAAATTTAATTTATTGATTGGAGAATTATTGAATAATATATTCTTTGTGACATTGTATTGCTTGGTTTGGCAATTATTGTCTAATAAAAAGCTCAATCAAACAATAATAATTGAATTAACTTAATGATAATGATTGAATCAAGTCAACATATCATGTTTGGTTAACCCGATAGAACTTTCGGTTTTTTGTGTTTATAAAGAGATTCGTATTTGTTCCATGATAAATTAGTTACAATAAAACTCATTAGTAAGTTTTAAAATTTTGGAAAAATCATGGAAATACTTGTAAAAATGAAATGGGGCTCCCACCTTTTTGGTACCGCAACGCCGACATCAGACGTTGATATTAAAGGCATCTACCTGCCCAGTGCGCGTGACATTTTACTGCAGCAGATAAAGCCGGTGGTGCTCGAGCAGCGCGCAAAAAAAGTTGGTGAGAAAAATTTACCTAGCGATGTGGACTACGAGCTCTACAGCCCAGAAAAATATTTGATGCTGTTAGCGCAAGGGCAGTCGGTTGCGCTTGAAATGCTGTTTACGCCCGACAGTGCGTTGCTGCAAGAGCCATTGCCAGCGTGGGATGAGATTAAAAAGTTAGCACCACGCATTTTGACTAAAAAATCAGCATCGTTTGTGGGCTATTGTCGCCAGCAGGCAAACAAATATTGTCTCAAAGGTGCGCGTCTTGGTGCTGCGCGTCGCGTGCTTGAGGTGCTGGTGCAAGCAGAAAAGCAGCATGGTTCTTCAGCGCCGTTGCGGTTGATCCGCGATATGTTGCAAAGCTTGGTTGCTGATAACGATTTTTTGGCACTGGGCGGCGATAGGCCTGATCTTGAATATTTTGAAGTCACCAACAAGCGTGCCCTGCTCAATGCCTCCATCAAATCAGCACGTCAGATGGTAGAAAAAATTATTGAAGAGTACGGTGAGCGTGCCACCATGGCCGAACATTGCGACGGTGCAGACTGGAAAGCGCTTTCACACGCGGTGCGCGTTGGTTTGCAGGCATTGGAATTTTTGCGTGATCACACGATTACTTTTCCATTGAAGCGGGCTGAGCACATTGTGGCCATCAAGCAGGGTAAGGTGCCGTTTGCACAGGTAGTGCAAGAGATTGAGCAACTTGTTGTCGACGTTGAGGTGGCAGCACAAAACTCGAAACTGCCAGAGACGTGCGATCAAAAAATAATCGATGATTTTATTGAGCAACTTTATTTGGAACAAATCAAAAAACACTATTTCACATAAACTTCAAAAATCATCATGTTGCCGTTAAAAATATTGTTTATTGGTTCCCAACCTGATGCAAGCCATGGAGATTCAGATCGGCCGCCATAACCAACGTGTGTTTCTCCAATAAAAAGATGAGAAATGTTGCCTGCTTGTTGATGGAAACCATAAATGTTGCGCGCGAGTGTGCCATCATCAACGTTGAGTGGGAAGGGGTGCGTGTCTTCGTTAAACGCCGGAAACTTTGTTGCTAAAACAGGTTGTCGTTTTTTTATGATTGAATAAAACGCAGAGAGTGTTTCGAGAACACTATCTTCTGGTGTACGACCTGGCTCAACATTCAGATACGCTTTGAGTTTTGGTAGATATGACCGTGCTTCTTGGCGGGAAACGAGCGATGAAATGTACACATTTTTTTGTGCTGGATCTGTTAAGTACAATCGTCCGCGAAAATTTAAGAGTGTTTTAATGGTTGCTTGATCTTCGGGTTTGTACCATTTTTCAAAAAATAATAAAAGAAGTTCGGCGTTGTCAGAAGGCTCTATCCATGTTTTATGAGGATAGTTAGCCCATTTCTTGATATCGTACATATGAACTTGTCGTTGTTTAGTTGCTTTAATAGCGTGTTTTTTTTCTAACCATTCTTGCACTTTATTAAGCACATTGAGCGATGCTCTCCATGCGCATCCCCAGCCAATATCTTCATGAAAAATAGGTTTAGGGTATTCTTTTTTAAATGCTTCATCTTCTTGTGGGCATGCGTTGTAGTACGTAAATGGGCCGCTAACAACCTGGCAGTTAGCGGAATCAAGTTGGTCGGTAGGGTTGTTTTTATTGTAGGCATTAAGGTAAGTACTCAATATATCCTGTTGTTCAAATCTGATGGGAATTTTTACGCCATCACGCTGATAGTTTCTGGTTTCAAGTGGCAGCGATTTGGACAAAGCGTCTAGTTGTTGTGCTAGCGTAACAAGTTTTGTTTTGAGAACCACGAGAGTGTCGTGCAGGGCCTGCATGCCTAAAAGCAGGTTGCCGGTGTTGGCAAAGCACAAAACAAAGAGCACAATTTTTTTATTCACGCTTTTTTCCCTTTCAACTATTTTTTCTTTTGCGTCCGATTCTGTTTAACTGTTTGCTGGATTAAGTAGTGCCATGAGTATCTCTGTTTCGAAAGTGCCGTCAGCTTTAGCAACTTTTTGTTCTCGTCGGCCTTCAATCTTAAAACCAAGAGAAGAATAAAGATTAAGCGCCGCTGTGTTAGATGCCATAACGCCGAGTTCTATGCGCGTAATTTCTGGGTGTGATTGCTTGATGTTTGCCAAAGCATACGTTATTAATTGCTTGCCAAGCCCTTTGTTTTGGTGGTCAGGATGAACAAAAAAAATGGTACTAACCAAGCAGTGTGCAAGCGACCTCAATTTAGGTTTTTGTCCCCAAATGGCGCCAACTAAACTTTTATCTTCGTTTTCTGCAACAAAAATAGTTTGATTTTCAACGGTTGCTTTTAGAATGTCATTTACCCAGTCGAGGGTAATCTCATCACGCGTTATGCTTGCTAGGCTGTCAGTTGTGGTTACAACTGCTTGCCAGAGAGTCAAGAGTGCTGGTGCGTCGGCGGCGGTTGCATCGCGAATAAGGTAGGCCTGGATGGGTAGCCAGCAGGCGCATAAAAAAATTGTTAAACAATATAAAATTCTTTTCATATTTTTTTCTTTGTTAGTTTTTTTGCTACAACTTTTTTTGGTTTATGCGTTGCCTGTGCTGTGCGAAATGCTCGCTCAACCCACATGGCAAGCTCGGTTGCGTTTTCTAGAATGTCCACTGGCACCTGCCAGTAGCTCATAACTACTTTTGTGCCGTTTTTATTTTCATACGAAAAGGGCTCAGAACCATATTCTTCATAACGTGCCTGGTCGCCGCTGCCCACTTTAAAAAATAAAACATCGTTGATAATCAAGGCAAAACAGAGATTATTTTTATAGATCCCGTAGCCGCCAAACATTTTGCGCGCTTTAATGTTGCCGTGTGGCGACAGAGCGTCTAAAACGTAATCGATAAATCCAGTATTATTCATACGATAACTTTCTTAATAATTGAATTTTCTTTACAACGTATCATAACTCTGTACGTTTGTTTTTAACAGGATCGCTTAAAAAAATCACCTTTGAAAGGGTAAGTTTATGAAATTTTATGCTTGTTTATTAGCTGTTACCAGCTCACTCTTTTCTGGCCCTTGCTTTGCCAAGCCATTGGCTGTTGGTGCCAAGGCGCCCGATTTTACCTTAAAAAATGATGCGGGCGTTGATTGCTCGTTGCACGATTTTCTGGGCAAAAAGGTTGTTTTGTATTTTTATCCAAAAGACAGTACGCCTGGCTGCACCAAAGAAGCTTGCTCGATCAGAAATGATCATGCGCTGTTTGAAAAGAATAACATTGTGGTGCTGGGCGTGAGTTATGACTCAGTCTCGTCACACAAAAAGTTTAAAGAAAAACACAACTTGCCATTCACGCTTTTGAGCGATAACAAAAAGAAGGTGGCTAAAGCTTACGGTGCTGCGTCAACCTGGCTCTTCTTTTTTTCTGCGCCAATTCCTTCACGCATTACCTTTTTGATTGATGAAAAGGCGGTGATTGTGGCGGTAATTAAAGATGTTGATGTTTCAAATCATGCTAAGGAAATTTTAAAAGCTTTTGGGATTTGAGAAGCTTATTTTATGCAATATCTTCTAGATCAACTTTGAGTGCTCGTGCAATAGCTTTAAGTACACGATTTGTTCCGTCGCGTTCACCATTTTCAAGTTGAGAAATATACTGTTTAGAAACGTTGGCTTTGGCCGCAAGTGAAGCCTGAGAAATTCCTCGATGTTTTCTGTATGCCTTTATAGGATTTTCTCCTTGTGCGAGAGCTTTGACAACGCTCATTGGAAATGTTTCTGCTTTGCTAGCGATATGCTCTTTTATTTCTTGAATATCCGTATAATCTTCGAGTGATGCAATAAGTTGTTGATATTCTGCAAATGGTAAAATAATAAATTCTGGTTGATCATCTCGATAAATTGTTTGTGGGTGAAGCTTCATTTGTAGACCTCCTGTCTATGTCCGATGGTAACAACCTCAATAACTACTTTTTCATCTAAAATTCTATAAACCACTCGATAATCTCCAACTCTCAATCGATAACTATCTTCCATGCCCTGTAGTTTTTTTACATTGTTGTTTTTTGCATAAGGGTCAATTGAAAGATCATCAAGCTTCTCTAGGATGGATGCCTTTATACGTTGAGGAAGCTTTACTAAACTACGTATCGCTTTTTTACTGAATTCAATTTTATACTTCATGTGTTTAATCATGAATAAGGTGCCCATAAAAGTCAACAAATTGTTTACTTTGTGAAAAAAGTGGTGATTAAAGATGTTGATGTTTCAAATCATGCGACGGAAATTTTGAAGGTGTTTGGAATTTGAGAAGCGAAATAATAGATTAAAAAAACATATCAAGAAACTGGCGATTAAGCTGGTACAATTGGGCAGCGTGGCCGTTCCATGTTTCACGCTTGACGGTAAAGCCGATGATAGCGATTGCTCTGCTCAAGCGCAGGAGTGGTATCATCGTTTTGTAATCGGGAACTGGTCGGATACTGGCGTATCCGGCAAAGAATGATTCTTTGGCATTGGGGTTGGCCGGCCAGCCGCCATGTTCCAGAGGGCAGAAATCTTCTTGTGCAAAACCTGCGCGTGCCGAAGACCAGTCAATAATTCCCAGAAGCTTGCCCTGGTCAATAATCACGTTTCCTGCACGAAAATCACGGTGTGTTATGCACGGGCCGTCTGCTGATGTTAAGAGATTAATGTGAGCATTATAATAGCTACGGCATTGTTCAATCAATGTTTTAGGCAGATGATTTTCACACTCAGCCAAACCTTCTTCAAACTTTTGAGTAAAAGAAACGCGTGGATCGAGTGTTAAGTTGTTTGGTTGTGTGAGGTCGCCATAGCCAGCTGTACGGTTGAGATGAATGCGCGCGAGCAGCGAGCCTATTTCATACGCACGTGCATCGTTAAAATCTCTTGTTTTAAGTGGGGTGCCGGGTAGGCATTCCATTAAAATGGCACCGTGAAGGGTAGGTTCTGGTTGTACAACATGCACAATCTGTGGTACTGGCAAAATGTCAGCAAAGTATTTTAGAAAATACACTTCATGTAAATAATCGTTGGGGCGTATACAGACTTTTAAAATGAGTGGGACGTTGGCAGGTTGGGTAATTTTATAAACAATCGCAACCGTTGCATCTTCATGGTCGATTCGAGAAAAGGTAGCGTTTTGAAGATTTAAGCGTTCTTGATACGCGGTAATGAGATTATCCAAGAATTATCCTTAGATTTATCGGTTTGCTTAAAGTTATTATAAACAACAAAAAAATAAGTTTGACGTTCTATTTAGCCATTGAGCTTTTTTAGATACTCAAGGCGCTTGCTAATTGACGGATGCAAAGAAAAGAAACTGAGCAGAACAATCTTTTTATAAAGTTTTTTGCTTTTAAGCGATGGGAAGCATCCACCAATAAGCATGTTTATGGCATTTGTTGGTTCGGTAAGGCAGAGTGGTTTTACTGCTTGCTGCATGCTGGTGAGTGTGTTTTCTATCTCGCTCAGCGTTATGTCTGGCATTGCTTGTAGTGAAAGTTTGTCGGCGGTGTATTCATAATTTCTGTGCAGTGCTATGGTAAAAATCTTGTTAAGTATGATAAAGCCGCACGCGGCAAAAAAAGCCTGATGGCCGGTATTTTGAAAGACCATTTGGGCCAGGCTGAACGTAGCAAAGTACAAGCCAAATTTGTTTAAAAAATCTCGTACCAAATAAAGCTTTGCTGAAAGTTTAAACTTTGGATCGCACAAATGGCTTAGCTCGTGAGCAAGAGTCCATTGCAATGAGCGAAGCGAGAGATTATCTTCTTCTGTTAACGATTTTCTTATCAGTTCAGAACCAACGTGCAGTTGTGTGGTGCCGTTGGTCATGATGTGTGCACTGGCCTGTTCGCTTTGTATGCCTTTAAAATCAATAAAAAAATGGTCGGGCATTCTGCATGCCAGCGGCACGCTCAGTTTGGCAACCGTAGTCAAAATGAAGCCAAACAGCATTGGGTGCGTAATGCTCCAGTCGCCGGTATTGTTTTCGATCAAGACAATGTTTTTAAGATCTTCTAATTCTTTAAGTACGTGAGTGATGGTTTCCTGTTCAGAAAGAGCAGGAGCAATGGTTGGTGTTGCAGGAGTGATTTCAGGCGTGGTGAGCATGAGAGCGGGGCTTTCAGTAGGTTGCGGCCATTTTTATAGGTTCTTTTATTTTTTGCAAATAACTTTTTGCAACCAAGCAGCTGCTTGGTCAAATATTGTTGGGCAATGCTTGCTTAAGCCATGCGGGATGCCTTCTAACCGTCGATAAGTTACCTGCATATTGTGTTCTTTCATACGTTCAACAAGAGCATCTGTTGAATTGATTAAAGAGTCTGCAGTGCCAACAGCAATAAATAGTGGTGTGGGTAAATTATAAAATTCTGGTAATGATGTTTCTCGTGTTCGTGTAAACGCGTCGGCCCAATAATGATACGTTTGGCCAAACCACCATTTTGTAGGGTCTGGATCTTGTAGTATTTGCATGACTTGAGCATCGAAATCAGCACGCGTTTTTGGTAAATTCTTCCACCATACATAAAGCCGCTCAAGCCAAGAACCATACTTACGCATGTGCTGCAAACCCTCCCAAATTTCATCTTGCTTGCTATGCAAACCAATGCCAGCAAAGATAATTGACGCAATGGTTTGTTTTGAAAAAGTCAGCATAAGTGATGATGCAACATCCCCGCCTTCTGAGCCTCCGATAAAGATGAATGTGCCGTCCCAGCCGGGTAAATTTCTTTGCGTAAGGCTCCTGAGTACGGTTTCATGATCTTTGACGCGTTGTGAGATAGAGTTATGAGTAAAAAATATATTTTTGTTAACAGCATTGTCGTTAACGCCCAATTTTTCAACAGTTAACAAGCCAACGTTACAATTTTTTAAGATAGGCAAGAAGAGTTTATGCAAGTCCAATACCGAGCTAATAGATTCTGTTGCTGAATAGGAACCTTCACATAAAACAACTAACGAATAATTTTTATGCGTTGGTTGAGAAATGTAGTACACAATTTCTGACGATGCATCTGACGTATTGCGTGCCAGCACATGACGTGTAAATTCTGCGTGTGCAGCACGTGTTGTGGGTACAAGAAAACAGAGTAATAATAGTGCTTTTTTCATGTTAAGAACTCTTATGCTGGGTTATAAACAACAAAAGATAAGGCCTGCAATAAGCGAAGAAATAAATACTGCAGCGTAAAACAAGTAGTTGGGTTGACGTTTAACCAGATAATCAAGTCCCAAATTGAAGCCAAAAAGAAGTGCAAACAAAATAAACGTAAAGCCAATGATTTTGTTAAAACTGTCAACGGTTTTTAGAAACTGAAACTCTACGGTTAGAAAAGTTATGATTGAAGCAAAGAAACCAAAAACCGTTATCGAAGATATTCTTTCTGTTTGTAGTTGTTCGCTGATTCTACGGTCTGCTTGTTGCAAAATCTTGACTTCAGCTTCTTCAATCATTGTTTTAACCAGTTGAATTTGCTCTAGGCTCATGTGCTCAGGGCCATTCAGCGAAACAGGTTTGTTCGAGTTTTCAATATTAAATTCGTTTTGATTTGTGTTCATATATTTTATAAAGTAATGTTATCTAAGACTGCTTTAAGCGCAAAAAAATATACTTGGCCAGTTTCATTGCCGACCAGCATAATCATAGGAACGGTTGGGCCGCCAATAACATAAGTGCTTGATAGTTCTGGGTTAAACGGTTGTCTGACAAAGCCATCAAACAAGGTTACTGATTCTTTTATTCCCATTTTTTTTGACCGAGAATTGAGTACCTTGGTAATTTCTTCTTTGATATCAGAGAACTTAATAACTTTGTCTTGTGCTTTTTCTGTATTCATAGATTTATCACTTATAAAATATTGTTAGTAAAGCAAGTTTCTTTTTCAACCGTTACCATACTCGGCCCATAATTGATTCTTTTGATATTGGCCCGAAAACACGGCTGTCATCATGTTGTGCAGAGAGATTGTCTGATAGTACAAAAACATGGTCTGGCGGAACTTGAAGCGTTGTGTTGATCGCGTAAGATCCGTACTTCCAACCGGGCCATATTCTATGAATGCCATCTTGAAGAGCGGCGCCATTTACAATTATTTTGCCTTCAGCAATCTGTATTGTGTTGGTTTCTAGCGCCACAATGCGAGATATCCAAATTTTTTCTTCATGTTTAAATATGATAACGTCGTTTATCTGATGTTGCCGTAAGTATGGTGATATTCGATTTACAAGACATAGCTGCCCGTCCTTGAATGCGGGTTCCATACAATCGCCTAAAAGAGGGTAAGGCTTGGCGAACAATTGGATAGCAACTGTCGATGCGATTACGACGAAAACGGTAATTACGCAAAATTTTTTTATAGTAATGGATTTTTTCATTTGATTCCTTTTTATAAAAGAAGATTTATAATCTTTTTATTGAAAACGCTCGCCCTGACGATGTTTTCAGATAACGTTCAAATTCAAATGCTTGTTGTTCATCATCGAAAGCGATATACGTTTTGAGTTTCCAGGGAGCGTATTTGTTTGTGTGAACCGTTTTTCCTTGATTGTGCTCAATCAGGCGTCTTTCTATATCGTTTGTAAGGCCGGTATAAAACTTTTCTGGAAATTCTATGCTTTGTAAAATGTAAACGTATTTCATGAAATTTTCGAGGAATTTTGAACTTTGGGGAGCAGCCCGTCTACGCTACCCGCCTACGTTAAAACTACGGCGCGGCAATGCTTCGACGCGGCATCCGTCTTCTAAATCTTGGTTCGTATAATTTTCTTAATATTGTATGCCTTATGTGGGATATCATCGCGTCGTAGTTCGTAAGAACGAAGACGGATGGCTCCCCGAGCAGGACTCGAACCTGCGACCTAACGATTAACAGTCGTGTGCTCTACCAACTGAGCTATCGGGGAA
>JAIERW010000011.1 GCA_019746485.1 Candidatus Babeliales bacterium
ACGTGGTGAACGCGTTTACGCTCAAAACATTTTTGGGGTTGCGTACTTTAGATCATTTGCGCGGTAAGCGGTTGGTGCTGGTTGACGATTTGTGTACCACCGGCGCAACGTTAATCAGTGCTGCAAAAGTGTTGCAGGCACTTAAGCCTGAAGGCATTAACGCTGTTGTTGCGTGTCGGGCTCTTTAATAAATTCTGTTGTGACACCACCGTCTAAAATTAATTCTTTTGTTGTTAAATCAAACGTGCCATGCTGAGCGGTTAGTGTTATTTGTTGAGTATTATTGCGCATCGTTCCTGTTATATTGCGTGACAAATAACAACGTTGTTGAGCCCGGTTAATGAGTGCTTGGTCGGTACTCAAAAAAGCAACCTCACAATCTTTTTTGCGCAATGTGCAGGTAACACCTGAGCATGTTGCTGTATCGGCTACTTTGGCGAACATACCTTTTTTTGCAGCAATACAAATTGTTTGGTTGGCGCCGTATGCTTCTTGCAGGCGCATGTTGGTAACAACCATATCTTCTTGCATGCTTACTTGCTGAGACGTAACTTTTTTTTGAGTTTGTGAGCGGTTGAGCAAAAAAGCACCGCCAACAGTAAGTGCAACGGTGCTTAAAAAAATAACAGTGCGCATAGTCAAACTAGCGTAAAGCTTGAGTAATTAATTGGTGATCAAAATGTTTACCTTGAAAATACAAAATGAGATCTACAAGAAGTCTAAAAGAATGATTGCCGCCCTCGCGCGGGACGACTAAGTCTGCAAAATTATGATAATAAAAAGGAGCATTGCTGGGCGTGGCTAACAGAATAGAAGGGTTTTGTTGTTTAACAAAAGCATCAAAATGATCGTCGCCAAAAATAAGAACTTCATGGTCGGCTAACTCGTGTTTTTGTTGGATTTGCTCGATTACCACCAATTTGTCTTTTCTGCCACCAATAAATAAATCGTTGGGAATACCAAGTAGTTGAGCGCGTGCTTTAATTGAACCGTGGTCTTTGCCGCTTAAAAAAGCGACTAATATTCCTGCTTTCATTGCTTTAATAATGCCAAAACCATCTTGTGTTGAAAAGCGACGAGAGTTTTCTTTTTCTTCGGTATATTCCAAGTTGCCGTCGGTGAGTGAACCGTCGATGTCGGCGATAATGAGCTTAATTTTTTTAAGTTGTTCTACCAGTTCTTTGTTTTCTAAGCTTTGTTTAAACCACAAAAGATCTTGATGTTGCTTGTTCACAATGTTTCCTACAAATTATTGATTAACTCTTCTGCTTGGTCGTAGCTGGTTACTGAGCCATTGGCATAATGTAAAAAGTCTTTATTGTTGTCATTTTTAATAGCAATGCATTTCATACCGGCAGCTTGTGCTGCTTGAAAGCCTTGGATCGTATCTTCAAACACAATGCACTCTTCTGGTTTTACTCCAAGTTGTTGAGCAACAAAAAGAAAAAGTGCA
Source organism: Candidatus Babeliales bacterium (assembly GCA_019746485.1). Lineage (GTDB taxonomy): Bacteria > Babelota > Babeliae > Babelales > RVW-14 > AaIE-18. The sequence continues at coordinate 1,454 of JAIERW010000011.1, forward strand.
GGGTCTGGTTTGGAGCGGTTTTGTACATCGTCGGTGCAATAAAGATGTTGACCAAAAAACTCATTAAGCTTCATGGTTTCAATAATAATACTAAATGGTCCTTTGTGTGCGTTGGTTGCAATGCCGTGTGGAATATTGTTTTGTACCAGCTTTTTTTGGAATGATTCAAAGCCATGAATAAAATTAACTTTGTTTTTAAAATTACGCATAGCGTTGGCAACTTTAAGATGCGCCAACTCTTCAGGCGTGCCAGGCAGATTGAAATTTTCTTTAAGAACGCGAGCTTGGGTTACCAGCTCCATGCCATCAACGGCGGCAAGTACTTTTTGTTGTTCTGGTGTTAAGTTAAGAACATTGTACTGTGTTAAAATATCGTAGGTTGCTTGGCGCCATAAATGTTCCGTTTGCAAAATGGTGCCATCCATATCAAAAATGACTGCTTTAATCTTTTGTTTGATATCAACCATGATAGTGTTCCTATAAATTTTTTAAAATTTCTTCTGCTTGGTCGTAGCTGGTAATGGCGCCATGAACGTAGTGCAACAAATCTTTATTGCTTTCGTTTTGTATTGCAATGCATTTCATGCCAGCAGCTTGTGCTGCTTTAAAACCATGAATACTGTCTTCGAACACTACGCATTCTTCTGGGCGTGCACCGAGTTTTTTAGCGACAAAAAGAAAGAGTGCTGGATCTGGTTTTGGTTTGTACTCAACGTCGTCGACGCAGTACACATGGTCGCCAAAAAAGTCATTGAACTTCATTACGTTGGCGATGAAGCCAAGGGGTTCTCGTCGGGTGTTGGTGGCAATGCCTGAGGGAATATGGTGAGTGGCAAGTTTTTTTTGAAACGTTTCAAAGCCATGGATGAAATTCATGCCATTAGTAAAGTGGCGCATGGCGAAAGCATCAAGTCGCTGGGAAATTTCTTCTGGGCTTTCTTGAATCGAAAAAAGTTCTTTTAAATGTTTTCCAACGATTAAGGATGACATGCCTCCAAATGACGGGAGAATGGCTTGTTGTTTGGGTGCGATGTTATAGTGGGCAAATGTATCTTCTTCGGCCTTGCGCCACAGCTCTTCAGTACTGACGATAGTACCGTCCATGTCAAAAATAATAGCTTTAAATTTTTTTTTGATCTCAATCATAATAATCCTTCATTTGTTTCTGATTAGATTATGGGTTGATTATAAATGTTGAGAGAGATATGTCTATAAAGAGTGGGAAGAAGGGTTGGGGGGGGGCGAGCATTAAGAAAGTTAAATCTTTCTTAATGCATCTTCTGCTTGATCATAGCTTTCGATAGCGTCTTGAACAAGATTGAGCAGATCTTTGTTGTTGCTGTTTTTAAGCGCAATACATTTCATACCAGCGGCTTGCGCAGCTTTAAATCCATGAATTGAATCTTCAAAAACAATACATTCTTCTGGTTTTGCACCAAGCATTGCTGCGGTGTGTAAAAACAGATCTGGATCTGGTTTTGGTTTTTGTACGTGTTCAATAGAGTAAATATTCTCACCAAACAAGCGCTTAAAGTTCATTGTTTCAACAATAGTTTTAAGATGGTCAGGGTGTGCGTTTGTTGCAAGCCCAGAAGGAATCATAAATTCTTGAAGCTTGGTATGAAACTGTTCAAAACCATGAATGAACTCAAGTTGTTTGTGAAAATACGTATTGGCCAAAGTAAGTTTGAGAGCAAAAATATCTTCGGCAGCGTCAGGCAAGTTGAACTTTTGTTTTAGTTCATGAGCTGCTTTTGGCAGCGACATGCCTGCAAGAGAATCGAGGAACGCATGATCTTGATCAGTGAGCGTTTCTACCCCTTGGTGTTTGAGAACATCGACGGTGACCTTTTTCCAAATGTGTTCAGTCTTGATAATGGTTCCGTCCATATCAAAAATGACTGCTTTGATTTTATGTTTGATATCTTCCATCGTTGCCTCCTTTCGTTTGTTTGAAGTTTAGATGTAGGACTTCTTTTGCTTAATTCTAATAATTTCAAAGGTAGAAAGTACAGAATTTACTACATTACTAGTTTACTTGAATAAAATTTTATGTCAAATTGAAAATATCACAAAAAGCGATTTTTTTAATAGAAATGCAATTTTTCCGGTTAGAAATAGGCTTTTTTATGATGTTAAGAAGTTATTGGGCATATTTTCAATATTGCAAGTTATCCTTTTTTGGTTAGTATGGATGGGCAATAAAGATACAAAAACTTGGTAAATGAGATTGAATGTAGGAGAGAAGTATGCAGCATCTTGCGATTATTCCCGATGGGAATAGAAGGTGGGCAGCAAAAAATAAGCTAGAATCGGTATTTGGGCATCGTAAAGGTATGGAGACGTTGCGCTTTGCCATTAAAGTTTGCTTGAAAAATAGCATAAAATACCTATCGCTCTATACCTTTTCTCTTGAAAACTTTTCTCGATCGCAAGCTGAACAGAGTTACTTTTTTAAGCTTTTTTTCGAATTTAAAAAAGAATTACCAGAGTTGATTGAGCAGGGTGTTTGCGTACGCTTTCTTGGTGATCGCTCGTATTTTCCAAACGATGTTCTTTCGGTTATTTATGAAGTTGAAGAGCAAACCAAGCAGTGTGCCAAACTTTTTTTAAATTTACTTTTTTGTTACGGTTCTCAGCAAGAGATTGTTTTTGCTGCACGTTCGTTGGCAAAAAAAGTACAAATGGGTGAGATGAAGCTTGAAGACATCACCCCAGATTCGCTTAAAAATTCTTTATGGACTTCCGGTATGCCCGACCCTGATTTGATTATTCGTACTGGCAACACAGTGCGCGTGAGCAACTTTTTATTGTTTCAAGCTGCTTACAGTGAGTACATGTTTTTAGATTGCTTTTGGCCCGAAGTAACTGAAGAAGTTTTGCAACAGTGTGTAAACAAGTTTGATACTATTCAGCGAAATATTGGAGCATAGCGCGTGAACAAGCAGATTACTGTTCTGGGTGCAGGTGCATGGGGCACGGCAATTGCTCAGTTGTTGGCAACTAATGGCCATAATGTTTTGTTGTGGGCGTTAGAGAGCGAAGTTGCTCGTTCTATTGAAACAACAAAAATAAATCAAATGTATCTTCCCGGTTTTTCTTTGCACAATAACATTCGAGTGACTACTGATCTGGCGCAAGCAGTTGCTGCTAACGAGTGGATTTTTGAAGCCATACCCGTTGCTTTTTTACGCCAAACGCTTGAGCGTGCCAAACAGCACGTGCATAATAATGCACAGTGGGTGGTACTGAGCAAAGGCATAGAACGCGACACGTTGTTGCTGCCAAGCCAGATTATTCACGATGTTTGTGGTAACAAAAATTCTGTTGCTGTTTTGAGTGGTCCTACGTTTGCACAAGAGCTGGTAGCGCAACAAATCAGCGCAGCAGAACTAGCTTGTGGCGATGCTGATGTTTTGCAAGAACTTGAAACGATACTGACCAACAACTTTTTTAAGCTCTACACAACAGCCGATACGGTTGGTGTGCAGTTTGGTGGAAGTATGAAAAATGTTTTAGCACTTGCGGTAGGCATTGCGCAGGGGCACGGGTGCACCGCAAATACAACAGCGTATCTTTTGACGGTTGGTTTGGACGAAATGAGCAGCTTAATTACGCATTGCGGTGGCAAAGCTGCAACGGTATACGGGCTTTCTGGCCTTGGTGATATTATGCTGACCTGCTTTGGGTCTTTGAGTAAAAATTTGCGTGCTGGTACTATTTTAGGAAAAAATCGCTCACTGGAAGCGCTACAAAAAGATTTTCAAACATTGCCTGAAGGTATTAATACTGCGCAAACTATTAACCAGCTTTTGGTACGCGAGTCTTTGAGCTTGCCTCTTTTTGGGTGGGTTTATGAGTATCTTTTTGGTGTAGCGCTTTTTGAAGATTTGTTTTCTTCGTTGCGCTCTCATCAACAGCTATAATTTTCTTATTACTTTTCTGCCATGTTCCTGTTCGCGAAAGTATAATATTTTTTGCGTCCATTAATCTTTTGAGCCTAAAAAACGCTCGCCAGCCTGGTTTGTTGAGAGGCTTTTCAAAATAAGGGAAGGTAACTTTTTTCACCTTAAAATACTGGCAAAAAGTGGTAGCACCGGTAAAACTGCGTATGCCTGGCCGCAGCAAGATTAATTCTTTTATGGTGGGCGAGCCAAAGTGCTTGGCCATGTACGGCCGCAGTTCAAACTCAACAACTTTTTCAGGCGATTGCTTGCTATTAAAATAGCCGTCGTCAATAAATGTCAGCTGCCCATCAGCGTTAACATCGATTGAAAATTTGTCTGAAACCTGACTAACTACTTCACTATTTTTAGTTTTGATTTGTTGGTAGACCCACAAACTGGTGCAAATTGAGAGCAAAAAAACACTTAGCACGGCAATGCGTTTTTGCAGTGATTTAATGAGGGGGCTACTGATTACAACCCAGGTAATACAAGGAATGCTGATTAAAAACCAGGTACCTGGATGCACAAAACTTATTTGCCATGATTCATTTGAAAAATGCAAGAGCGTGTTCCACGTGTGGGTAAGTTTGGTAAGCAGTAAAGCCGACCATTCGTTGGGAATGCCCGTTAATTGGCTGAAAAAAAAGATAGTGCTCAACATAATAAATAGCATAAGAACGGGCGTAAAAATAAGATTACCCAGCAATGATAGAAACGAGAGCGAAAGGCCCCAGCTAATTAAAATGGGCAGGCTGACCAACGTGATTACCAGTTGCACGTAAAGATAATTGAGCAGATACGACTTAATAGCAGATTTCATAGTCGCGGAAAGTGGAGATAAAGATTTTTTAAAAAGAGTAACGAACTGCCCGACTGTGGCGGCTTTTGTAGCTTTTCTTTTAAAAACACAATTACCGCTTCGAGATATTTTTTTTCAATCTGTTCGCTTGATGTGTATGAAGCAATTAATTTTTGCGAAAAGTAATGCAGCATGTCATTGACCATTTGAGTTGTAGTGCTGTCGTTGAGTTTTGCTTTGCGTAGCTCTTGTTCAAATTCAAGCGGGAGGCCACGTTTTTTTTCGTCACAAAAAAACGTAAAGAGTGCGGGCATGGTGGTAGTGGCAGTGCTTTGTTGTAAGCGCACAACATGGCAGCGTGAAAGAATAGTAGGTAAAAGCGCATGTTCGTTGGTGGTAAGCAAAATGAAGTGGTAGCCCTGCGGCGGCTCTTCAAGAACTTTAAGTAGCTTGTTTGCAGCTGCTAAATTAAGCGTATGAGCATGCTCTAGAATAAAGTAAAACGATTCGTTGGTATCTAACCCAAAAGCTGTTTTTTCAAAAATAATTTCAATATCGCTGATGGTGTAATCATTTTCTGGACAAATCCAAACCATGCCGAAGTGCTGGCGATTTTTTATTTGGCGGCAACTAGTACAAAAACAATCGCTTACCCGTGCCTGCGGGCAGAAGATTTTTTGCACATAATGCTCGGCATAAGCGATTGTATCATCACTTGTGCCAACAAATAGCTGTGTAGGAATTGTTGTCATTATTTCAGTCTTTTTTCCAGTGCTTGCCATGCCTGCGCGAGCAGTGCTTCTTCATCAAGATTGCCATCCAGCATGACCACGTTGGTCCGTTCGGCAAAAATCGCATCAAACCCATGAGCGGTTTGTTGCCAGAACAGCGTATCACGTTTTTCAAAAGAGGTTAAGCCAAGATTGCGTTTAGCTAAGCGGGCTTGGGCTTTTTCAACATCAAGTTTAACGTACAAGACCAGATCGGGTAGAATTTTTTGCATAACCCACTGGTTAACGTTGGTAATCATGGTGCGATCAAGATTGTAGCCATAACCCTGGTAAGCAAGTGAAGAGTCAGCACCGCGATCTGAAATAACAACAGTACCTGCTTTGAGTGCTGGAATAATAACATGCTCAAAGTGCTGTGCGCGGTCTGCGGCAAAGAGCAAAAACTCTGCTGCAGGGCAGAGTGGCTCTTCTTGTGTTTGTAAAATACTGCGTAAACTTTTTCCCAACGGTGAGCCGCCTGGCTCTTTAGTGAGCAAAACGGCTTTGTTGCGCTGTTCAAACTTTTGAGCAAGGTGGCGGGCAAGCGTAGACTTGCCGCACCCGTCAATACCCTCAATAACTATAAAATAACCATCACGCGGCATGAGCTGCTACCGTTGGTTGTGCTGGTTGAACAAGAAGAGTTGATTGAAATTTTTTAATAACATCAACTACATAATCAAGTTCGTGCTGTTCAAGTTCTGGCCAAATTGGCAAGGCAACAATAGCTTGTGAAGCATGCTCGGCCACTGGGCAGACATTAACTAAGTCTAAGCGTGTGTTCAGAAAAGCAATTTGTGTTAGTGCTTTTGGATAATAAATATTGCTGCCAACGCCATGAGTAGTTAAATAATGCATAAAAGCAGCGCGTTCTTGTTTATCTTTTAAAATTACACAGTATTGATGGTACACATGATGCCCAACTTGTTCTTGTGGTAATTGTAAAAATGGTACGTTTGCCAATGCCTGATTGTAGAAGGCGGCAATTTCACGACGACGTTGGTTGTAGCTGTCTAGCTCGTCAAGCTTGATTGAAAGAACTGAAGCTTGAATAGTGTCTAAGCGGCTGTTAATACCAAACTCTTCATATTCATAATGAGATGCACGGCCATGGTTTTTAAGTTTAGTTAAGCGCATCGCTAATTCTTGATTGTTGGTAACACAGCAGCCTGCATCGCCAAATGCACCTAAGTTTTTGGTGGGATAAAATGACAGTACGCCAATGTCACCAAACGTGCCGGCTTGTTGTGAATTGGTATGCGCGCCAATAGCTTGGCATGCATCTTCAATAATCCATAGGTTCCATGTTTGAGCAATGTTTTTAATTGCTTGATAATCAGCGCATTGACCAAATAAATCTACAATTACCATACCGGCAACGGGCATGCCTGTTGCGGTGTGTATTGCGTGGCCTTTTTGCATAGTTGCATGTTCTTCAAGCCAAGCCTGAATGAGTGCAGGGCTGATGTTAAACGTGTCTGGTTCAATGTCGATCATAACCGGATAAGCTTCCAGTGCCAAAATTTCGCTGCTTGATGCAATAAATGAGAAGGGCGTTGTAAGAACAATTGATTTTGGTTGCACGTCAAGTGCTTTGAGTGCCAACCAGAGACCATCTGTGCCTGAATTGCATGAAATAACGTGAGCGTTATTTCCCAAAAAACGAGCAAGTTTTTTTTCAAATTCTTGTACTAGAGGACCACCAATAAATTGTTGCGTTTTAAGAATGTAGTTAAAGCTGTCAACCATCTTCTGGGTCAGTTTTTCTGTTTGTTTTTGGAGGGAGAAAAAGGGCACATTAATTTGCTGCATGCTGTACTCCGAATATTTTTTTTTAAAAAGCTTTACTTTTGAGTTACCTCATCGATTACAATAAGGACACTACTTTTTTGGGACTACCACCAAGAGTATAGAGCAAAAGTTTCATGAACCAAAATTTAGTGCACTAAAAAACAATTTTTTTATGTGCCGTTGGCCCTGTGAGTTTGACCCTTGACATTTAAAAAACAAAAGTTAATGCTAAACCCATATTGATGATCGATGGTCGTCAATTACGAGTAAAGGAGATACCGTGAACAAGGAGAGGGATGTATCTTTATTCTCTCGCACGCTAAACATTCGTTTATTCCATTGTTTTCCCATCAAGCAAAACGCCTGTGGTTATTTTTAATGAGTTCTCTCAGTTCAGAGAGGATAGTTATTGATGATAAAAATTTTAAAGGGTGAAGGAGGGTTACTCATTAATGTGTAATCGTAACAATAAAATTGTGTGGTGTTTTGTCGTTTGTCCTAAAAGGGGAGAAAACAATGGCTCGTAAAAGACTGAGGATCCTGCTTCTTGCAGCAGCATTATTCAGTTTGCCTTTCCAAGGAGTAAAGGCATTCTACTGGTTGCCAGTTGGGGATGGTGTTGATGAAAATGGTTTTGCTACAACAGGCGGTGTGTATGATGGGGGGGACCGTATTTATACCCCAATAATGCGCTCTCCAGAAATGGCAACAAAGAAAAAGTCGAAAGAATTAAAAACAATAGATCCTGGTTTTGTAGTTCCATTAGAATATAACACATCATGGGAAGCAACAGGTGGCGATTCAACGTTGAATATTGTTGGGTTGTTGAATGGGACTGGCGATCCTGTTGAATTAAAAGTTGACGGCGACGTAACCATTAAAGCATTAACGGTTGATGGTACGGTTAATATTTGTTCGCCAGTAACTTTTATTCCGTATACCAATCCTGATGGAGAACCAGATAACGAAGGGCTTGGCTATTCGCAAATTCAATTTGAAGTTGCAGAAGGCCGAAGCATGACGGTTAACGTTGATTACAATCTTGAATTTAGAGGTATCACGCCAGGTGGCACGGTACTACGTTCAAGTCATCGTGGCGGCGAAGAAGAAGTAACACAAGTCGGTTTAGATTTGTGGGTTACCTTTCGCGGTCGTGGTCAAACAACATTTAGAATGGCAAACGGCGTAGCGATTAAATTTACCGGTGATATTGACGCTACCAATCCGGTTGACGTTTTAAATGATTATGCTTTTACTGGTTTTAGCAATAACGCTGGTGGTACCAAAGTATTCATTACCATGGACCAAACACAAGACGATATTAATAACGGTAAATGCAAAGTTCTGTTCCAACGTAAAGAACTTTTGGAACGTGATTGGCGCTGCTTGGTTATGGTTGGACCTAACTCTATTATGAGTTATGTTTCAGTTGATCCATCAGGTCTTGATTATCTTGAAGTTCCTGAAAATGGTGGCTTTGGTTCTGTAGCATTTGACCCTTCAAATCTTGGTACAGGCCGCATGATCTTGTTGATTATGGGTGCTTATACCTTTGGTTTTGAATCAGGTGACTTTACGCCTGCAGATCCAGAGTTTTATCAAAGACAGTATGTTTATCCATTTAATGATGGTTCAGTAATTGTAGCGGGACATCGTGTTGATGGTTATGAACCTGCACAAATTCGTACCACGTTAAACTATTCAGTTCCTGCAGGGGCACAAGCTATCTTTAAAGTGTGCGATGATCTTGCATACAAAAATAGAGATACTGAAGTGCCTTATGACCCAGCACCAGCAGACCGCAGAGGCTTGTTGGTTGTTAACGATGCGCAGTCGGTTGGTAAGCGTATGTCTGATCCTTATTATGATTTCTTTAATGGTGGGGTTCCAGCTGAAGAACTTGTACTTCGTCGTAGTCCTAAGCGTGGTAAAGTAAAGCGCGACAGACAAACGACAATGAGGCATCGCCATGCTAAAAAAATGCGTAAAGTAACTCTTGGTGGTGGCGAAGAAGAAGGTGGAGGTTCGGCTCTTGGGCATGAATGGGCTGCCTCTTTTGGTGTTGGTCTTGATTCATATCTCAGAAATTCTCGCACCTGCTTTATTTTGGGTGTGAATGGTTTGCTTGATATTTATCACAACACGTTCTTTGACTATGTTGCGGGTAGTACTAATCAGCCAGACATTCTTGCTCGAGCAGATTTTGGTGGCGATGTAATTAAGAAAAAGAATCCAGCAGCATTTATTGTTGATGGTATTGATACAACGCTTTTTTCAGACCAAATTAGCCAATTTACTGCAGCTGATCCAATTGCTCGCGGTATAGCTGGTGTGGTGACGGCGCAAATAAAATTGCGTGGTAATGGTTCTACTCACTTCCGTTGTTCTGCTTCTTCGCAATATGGCTACATTTTTGGCCTGTGGTCAAACTTGGTAACGTTTGGTGAAGAAGAAGAGGAAGTGCCAGAAGAAGGCTTCTTTGTTTCATCACCTCGTGCGTTGGTATGCGACAACCCAGGATTCGATTGGGATGCTGCATTGATTGTTGATAACAGCGTGTTGTATGATGGCAAAAAACTTGCAGCTGGAGACCATAGCAGTCTTGGCGGCGAAGGTGAGCACGTTGTTGAAGTTGAAGGTCTTTTGAAGGTAGAGTCGGTTGCTAATACAACGTTGGTAGACCCTACAACAGAATTGCCTCGTGATTATGCTTCAACAGTTGAAAACGCTGGCGTTGTGCATATGCCAACTATTACGTTTGACTACACAGGACACGAAGTGGATACCCGTCCGTTAGTCAGAAATAGTGTGTACAGTCGCTACAACTCTCCAGCAATCTTTTTGAACAATAACGCATCATTCTATTGGTCAACCATTCAGCACAACGACGTAACAAAGTGTGTTGATGGCTTGCCAAGTTCGTCTGATCCTGCATTGACAGGCGGTGAACGCTTGTTCTTTGCCAACACACTCTTTGTGTTTGATGGCTCAGATAGAGATCGTTATCGTTGGCCAGAAATGAGATTCTACAACAATATTCTTGATCTTGAAGAATCGCTTAACGGATCTGGTATTCGCTTTGTTGTTCAAGATTATCCAAACACGCCAGACTCAAATGGTAACAACAATTCGATTATTAGATTCTTTGATCATGGCGATATTAACGATACTTTATTCCTTGGTCATGGTCGCTTGTTCATGATGGGTACGCATAACAACTTGATGTGCGATGGTTCATCAAACTTGGTTGTTGAATCTGCTTATACCAACGTGTTCAAGATTAACGTGTTCCCAGAAGAAGGCTCGCCTGCAAGACTTAATCTTTCGTTGCAAAATGGCGACCAATTTCCTGTGGCAGTAAATCCAGATGATTACACAGCGCAACGCGCACATCATTTGTTCTTGCATTCATGCCCAGATCTTGGAACATGTAACATGGCTCTTGGTTGGCCAACAATTCAAGGCGATAGCAGCTTGACGTCGTTCCCATTTGCTAACACAGCGTATGGTGATATTCCTCAAGAAACATTAAGTTCAGATACAGATGTATTATTTGATCTTGATGCTTTAATTACCCCACCAGCAACGGTGACGGTAGATGGTCACTTTATAACCTTTGGTGGTTTTGACTCATTAGGAACACCGGTTGCTGCACGTGGACCAATAACGCGCTTCAACAACAAGGGAGCTGTCTATGCAAACCATGGCGGTCGCTTAACGGTTGCAAGTCCAACTGATCCAGGTTCAATACCACCAGAAGTGGTTATTGACACCGTTGTTGCACAACGCGTTTGGAATGATTGGGATTTGGCAGGTACGGCACGTGTAACTGATTTTTCAGGCCGCGTAGACTTGCCTCACGATCAATCAACCTTCTTGCCAAATGCGGCAGTACAACCATGGGGCTTCACCGCCGCTATGTTTGCTGAACGCTCTGGCGAAACAGATGGCTTGGTAAGACTTGGTGGTTTCTTTAACCAAGATCTTGGTCGTGTTCGTTACGACCGTTCAGGTGCTGAAGACGTAGTGATTAACTGGAACAACATTGAAGGCGATAATCATTTGTTCGATGACATTCATCGTTCACCGCTTGCAAAACGCTTTGCTTCAGTTCGTCGTCG
>JAIERW010000024.1 GCA_019746485.1 Candidatus Babeliales bacterium
TTTTTGTTCATTGAGCTAATTATAGCTCTAAATTTCTTCATTTCTACCTGGCCCTTGTCCATCATTTCAGTAGAAACTGACCCCATTCCAGGGAGATAACGCATAAGCTTTTGCAGCGAGCCAAGCTTGTTGATCATATCCATTTGCTCTGCAAAATCTTTCAGTGAGAAATTGCCGCTCATAAAGCGCCTGCTCATCGACTCTTGCTCTTGCTCGCTGATGGTTTGTGAAGCCTTTTCAATGAGCGTCATCATGTCGCCCATGCCCAACATTCGTGAGGTCATGCGCTCTGGAATAAAGTTCTCTAAATCTTCTATTTTTTCGCCAGATCCTACAAAAGCGATTGGCTTTTTTAAAACAAATTTGAAGGCAAATGCAGCCCCGCCACGGGTGTCTGAGTCCATTTTGGTCATAATTGCTGAGTCAAACCCAACTGCCTCGTTGAAGCTTTGTGCTACTTTGAGCGACTCTTGGCCGGTCATGGCGTCCAAAACGAGGAATTTGTACTTTGGTGTCAAGAGCTGGTTTATGGCTTTTAGTTCCTGCATCATGGTGCTGTCGATATGCAGGCGCCCGGCGGTATCTAAGAATAAGTTTTCGTAGCGGTTGTTTTTAAAATACGTATTAATTTCTTGGGCTGCTTTGACTGGATCAGCGTTGGTGGCTTGATAAAAGTCCACACCCACTTGGCCGGCTAAAATTTTTAATTGCTCAACTGCTGCAGGGCGGTAAAAGTCTACTGAGGCAACAAGAATACGCCTAGTCTTGCCTCGACTTTTTGCTTGTTCTAGTGCCCAGTGGACTACTTTTGCAATGCTGGTTGTTTTGCCAGAGCCTTGCAAACCCATAACCATAATGACTGAAGGAATTTGAAACGTAACGCCATTCAGTGTGTTTTTGCCACCAAGGAAATCAAGAACCTTGTCATGGACAATCTTGATCATTTGTTGGCCGGGATTAAGCGCTGTTGATACTTTAATACCAACAACTTCTTCTTTTACTTGTTGCAAAAAAGTTTGGACGATATCCAAAGGAACGTCGGCTTCAAGAAGGGCATCGCGAACTTGGTTGAGGGCTTCTTGAATGTTTTCTTCGGTCAAGCGACCGCGGTCTTTGAGCCAGCCCAAGACCCCAGAAAATTTTTGAGATAAAAATTCAAACATTGCTGAACCTATTTTGCTGATGGAAATGTATAATCAAAGCTTTATCGATGTTCTGCTTAAAAGCTTATCATATTTGAAAAAATGCTCAATATTTGAGCTAAAAGGCTTAAAAAATGGGTTTAATCGCGAAAAATGGGGTATTTTGTTTAAAATGTGCCGGGAGACGGAGTTGAACCGACGACACAAAGATTTTCAGTCTTCTGCTCTACCACCTGAGCTATCCCGGCATGTTTGTGAGGCCTGAATGGACCCACTGTCAAAGTATTATCTATGCAACGTATAGTATCTTTTTAGTGCTTCATTGTCAAATAAAATCGCAAGGTTTTTGTAAGTAATGGGCAAATTGTCGACTCTTTTTGGATTTAGTGATAAATTGATTTGGTCGTTGTTTTTTGATTTTTTAACGTCTTACGCGCATACAAATGGAATAAAGGCATGAAAAAGATTTTGCTGTACTATAAATATGTTGAGATTGTTGAGCCGCAACTTATTGTTACCTGGCAGCAAGAAGTGTGTCGTCAGTTGGGTCTGAAAGGGCGCGTTTTAATTGCTCACGAGGGCATTAATGGCACGCTTGAGGGCAGTGAGCAGGCAACGCAAGAATATATCAACATCATGAACGAGACGCCATTGTTTGCCGGCATAGACTTTAAAGAGAGTATCGGTGAGGATGATATCGACTACTTTCCGCGCTTGCGTGTAGCATTGCGTGACGAGATTGTTGGTCTTGGCAATAAGGCAAAAGATGTTACCGTTGGCAGCACTGGCCAGCATTTAACGCCAGAGCAAGCGCATGAGCTCATGGCCAAGCCGCCAAAAGATTTAGTGATTCTTGATACACGCAATGATTATGAATCACGCGTGGGAACTTTTAAAAACGCTATCATTCCCGATATTACCAACTTTAGGGATTTTCCCGATTATATCGACCAGCATTTGGATGAATTTAAAGATAAAGAAGTATTAATGTTTTGCACCGGCGGTGTTCGCTGCGAGCGTGCTACGGCTTATTTGAATACAAAAGGCGTTGCGCGCAACGTTATGCAAATTGAGGGCGGTATTCATCGCTATGTTGAAAAATTTCCTGAAGGGTTCTTTCGCGGTAAAAACTATGTGTTCGACAATCGTGTGACCGTTAAAGTTAATGATGACATTTTGGGAACGTGCGATGTGTGCGCAAAGCCGTGTGATGAGTACACCAACTGTGTAAACGCTTCGTGCAACAAGCTTTTCATTTCGTGCACGCCGTGCCTGAAGGTTTATGATAATACCTGTGGGCCAACTTGCCAGCAGCTGGTTAAAGAAAACAAAGTGGCCTGTCGGCCGCCGTTACAAACGGTTATCCAGCGCAATCGTCGCTTTGAATAATTTTTAAGGGCTCCAATTTGAGAGCCCTTTTTTCTTGTTTAGTTTTTTATGAGTACTGCTCGTGCTGGTGCGGCTTCAAGGCCGTGTACAGCCAGTGGCAAGCAGTATAAGTTATACGAGTCGGCGGGCACATGGCCAAGGCGCAGGCCTTCAATAATTACAACGTCCGCTTTAAAAAGAATTTCATGCGTTGCATGGTCGAGCTGGTTGCGCTCGATGCCAAGATAGTCAATGCCTACGCACCAAACTTTTTTATCAGCAAAAAATTGTGCTGCTTCGTGACTGACGTAAGCAAACGTTGGGTCAAATTTTTCGGTTACTGAGCGAGAACTGTTTTTTGTTTTGAGCAAAATACGCTCGCCAGATTGAAGGTTGTGTTGTTCTAAATCTGCTGGCATAATTTTTTGCGTAACGTGTGTAAGATCTAAAACGCGACATGGGCCTACGAGTTTTTCAAGTCCAATCGTTTCAATTGTTTCGCCATTTTCTAAAAAGTGAGAGGGAGCGTCAACGTGCGTGCCGGTGTGGGAATTAAGTGTTACACTGGAATCACGCGCATTGTCATTGGGGAAACTTTTGTTCCACAAAAATGTTACCGGTTTGTTGTCTTTGTAGCTGGTCATAATTTGAGAAATTGGCCAACTGATATCAATAATTTGCATACTACTCTTTCTCTTTTGTGGTGTGCCCGCCAAATTGATTGCGCAACATGGCTACTACTTTGGTTGCATAGTTGCCGCCGGTCTCGCGTGACCAGGCGCGAATTTTTAATGCATCTTCAAGCAAGGTCATGGGTATATTTTGTTTTGCTGCTTCATCAAGGGTCCATCGACCGGTTTGGTTTTCTCCAACGTGACCTGAAATGTTTTCAAAGTTTTGATCGTGTTCAAAAACATTGTGGGCCAGTGTTAAAATCCATGAACGAATAATTGAGCCGTTCATCCAAATATTTGAAATTTGTTCAAGATCGAGATTTTGGTAATGACCACTTTTTAATAAATGAAAGCCTTCGGCATACGCCTGCAAGAGCGAATATTCAATACCATTGTGCACCATTTTTACATAGTGCCCAGCGCCTGCCCCACCTACCAAGCCGTAGCCGTTGTGAGTGGCAATAGCTTTGAAAATTGGTTCTATTTTTTTAAAAATGTCTGAGTTGCCGCCAATCATCAGCGAGTAACCAAGATCGCGCCCCGCCAAACCTCCCGAAGTGCCGCAATCCAGAAAATGAATATTTTTTTCTGCCAGCATGGCCGCGCGGCGAATTGAATCGTGAAATAAGCTGTTGCCGCCATCAACAATACAATCTTCCGGTTGCAGGTGAGGGAGCAATTGTGCAATCGTTGTGTCAATCAATTGACCGGCAGGGATCATGAGCCAAAAAATGCGTACGCTTTGTGCCAAGTGCTCAAGCGTTGCAGCAATGGTAACGCCAATCTGTTGTGCATCTTCTTGCGCTTGTGGTGTTGGATCAAAGCCAACAATGCTGTGGCCTGCTTTTATGAGTCGAGCAGCAATTCCTTGTCCCATGCGGCCTAAGCCGATCATACCTACGTTCATGGCGATCCTATTATTTTAATGAAAAAATCTTTTTTACTTCGTGCGGGCCGGTGCTGCCTTGTGGGTAGCTGTACAATTTGGCATCGTGAGCTTTGTCGATTTGCTCAACAATTTTCCAAGAAATTTGTACTTCGTCGCTGCGTACAAACGCCGACTGATCGCCTTTCATAATGTCTGCCAACAAAACTTCGTATGCTTCTGGTGTATTGGGGCCCAGCAAGCGTGCATGCGGTAGCTCCATGATTACCGGCGTTACTTCATTTGCTTTGCCGGGCACTTTGGCATTTAAACTTAAATAAAAGCCTTCGTTTGGTTCAATATTAATTCTGAAATAATTTGATTCTGAAGGGCAGGCAGAAAGCAGGCAGTCAGCTTTTTTGAAATTAACTTGAATGTATGATTCTTTAATAGGCATGCATTTGCCGGTAGTTAAATAAAAAGGAACACCGCGCCAGCGCTTGTTGTCAATCAATGCTTTAATTGCTGCAAAGGTTTCTGTTTTTGAGCGAGGGCTGACATTTTTTTCTTTGAGATAACCTTCATATTGTCCGCGCACCACTTTGGCGATGTGAACTTTTTTGAGAACTTTTGCCTTGGCGTTGCGAATTGACGCGGCACCAAGTTTGTTGGGTGCCTCCATGGCCGTGAGTGCCAGTAATTGCAGTACGTGGCTTTGGACCATATCTTTAATGGCACCATTTGCATCGTAATAACTACCACGGCCTTCAACGCCAATTTTTTCGTTTAAAACGATATGAACATTTTCGATGTGATTATTATTCCAGAGTGGTTCAAAAATGCGGTTAGTAAAGCGAGCCAGTGCAATATTGCCTACCAGTTCTTTACCTAAAAAATGGTCGATACGATAAATTTGGTTTTCATTAAAAATATCGGCTAAGTAGCGATTAATTTTTTGTGATGATTTGAGATTATGGCCAAATGGTTTTTCGTAAACCACACGAGACCAGGGGTCTGTCGCTTTTGTTGCCGTTTCTTTTTTTTGTACAATGTCATGTTTGACCAGGCCTTTAGTGATATCAATAAAATGCTCTGGCATGGTAGCAAAGTAAAAGAGTCTGTTTTTTGGTAGCTTTTGTTCGTGTTCAAATTTTTCTAAAAAGCTTTTTAAATTGGCATAAGCCTTTTTATTGCTGAAATCCATTTGATAGTAATGGAACGAATTTATAAGCGTTGTAAGAACATCTGCTTGTGGGTCGACAATAAATTTAGTTGCTTGTTCTATAATTGTTTTTTCATCAGTTTGGTCAATAGAAATCCCAATTATGGTAAATTTGCACAAGCGGCGGTCTTGGACTAGCTTGTAAATTGCGGGAATAAGCTTGCGTTTGCTCAAATCGCCCGTTGCGCCAAAAATGACGAAAGTGCATTCATCAAAACAATGTTGGTGTACCATGTTTTCTTCACGTTAGGTAGTGAATAAATGTTATTGTTCGTTGCTTAATTTTTCTCACTATCTTGAGCGAATGTCAACTAATTCGTGCCCTTCGACCCTTCGAGACGCCCTGCGGGCTCCTCAGGGAGAACGGACAGGCCACTCCATATCCCGCTTATCCTGAGGAATCCGGCGTAGCGCTAGCGGAGTCGGATGTCTCGAAGGACTTATCGTGCTTCAAGATCAGTAGTCAAAAATTCTTTTAAGAAGGTATTGCGCGCAACGCCTTTATTGTTTTTAATGCCCATGGCAATTGCTTTAGTTTGGCCCAGCAAGATGCAATATTTTTTTGCCCGCGTGATAGCGGTATAAATCAGATTGCGTTGCAACAAAATAAAGTGCTGCATAAAAATAGGAATAATGACGGCGTCAAATTCAGAACCTTGGCTCTTGTGGATTGATATGGCGTAGGCAAGTACTAATTCGTTTAGTTCGGTAAAGTCATATTCCAACGCACGCTCGCCAAACGTCACTACCATTTTTTGTTCAACTTTGTCGATGTCAGAGATTTTGCCAATATCGCCGTTAAAAACAAACTTGTCGTAATTGTTGCGAATTTGCATGACGCGGTCGTTGATTTTGTACACTTGGCCAAAGCGCGTGATCTCTTTTTCTTCGTTGGAGCCAGGATTTAAAATCATTTGCAGTTCTTGATTTAAGCGCTGAGTGCCAACGGTGCCACGGTTCATGGGAACAAGTACTACAGCATTGTCTGGATTTATGCCGCGTTGTTGCAGCGTGCTTAAATAGATTCTGCGCAACAGTGGGAAAATTTCTTCCGGCTCTTCTTGTTTTAAAAAGACAAAATCTTTTTTGGAGCCAGGCAGGGCAGATGTTGGAAACTCGCCGTGATTGACACGATGCGCGTTTACAATAATCAAGCTGTCTTGTGCTTGTCTAAAAATTTGCGTGAGACGCACAACCGGAATGGTTTGCGAGGCGATAATGTCGTTGAGCACATTACCTGCACCAACTGAAGGAAGCTGGTCAATATCGCCCAGCAATACTAAGTGTGCTTTTTGAGGGAGTGCGCGCAAAATAGAATGCATCAAAAAGACATCGAGCATAGACGCTTCGTCTACAATTAAAAATTTTAAATCGAGTGCATTTTGTTCGTTGCGCAAAAACCCCATGGTTGAGGGTGAAAATTCGAGCATGCGGTGCAATGTTTCGGCATTGCGCCCGGTCCCTTCAAACATGCGTTTGGCAGCCCTGCCAGTGGGGGCGGCTAAGCGAAACTTGATATGATTGGTTTCAAGAACTTCTAAAAACTTTTTAACCAGCGTTGTTTTACCTGTCCCAGGGCCACCAGTGATAACAGAAATATTGTTTTGCAAGCAGGTAAGAATACCGCGTTGCTGGTCTTCGTTAAGCTCAAAACCATTGGCGTCTGGTGTGCGGATGTAGTTATAAATAGTGTCAAAGTTGACATCGAGTTTTGAGGGGTTTTCCAAAAAGAAGCGTATTTTTTTTGCAATACCTTTTTCTGAATAATAAAACTTTGGCAGAGAAAGAAAATGCTTTTCTTTGTGGCTAATTAATTTTATTTTGTCTTGCTCGTACAGTTGATGCAGAGCTTGTTTGAGCTTTTCTTGGCTCTCTTCTTTATCAATTTCAAGTAGCTGGACCACTTGTTCTTTAGCATCTGAAACTTCAAGGTACAAATGACCGTTGTTGGTTGCCTCGGTGATGGCATAGGTAATGCCCGCTTTTATACGATCAAGTGATGTTGGTTCAAGACCCAGCTTAAGCGCTATTTGATCAGCACTTTTAAAACCAATACCCCACACATCTTCAACCAGCTGGTAGGGATTTTTTTGAATTTTTTCTAAAGATTCATTGCCATATGCTTTAAATATTTTTACGGCAAAGGCGGTAGAAACATCTTTGCCTCGCAAAAAGATCATAACTTTAGAAATCTCTTTTTGCTCTTGCCAAGCCTGAATAAACATGGCAACGCGTTTATGACCAACCCCGCCAACTTCCATGAGTCGGTGGGGTTGGTTTTCAATAACTTCTAACGTTTTTTCGCCAAACGTTTCAACAACACGTTCGGCAAACTTGGGTCCAATGCCTTTGATCAGGCCAGAAGCAAGATATTTTTTGATGCCTTCAACGCTGGCCGGTGCTTTGGTTGAATATTCTTTAACATCAAATTGGCGCCCAAATTTTGGATGAAACGCCCACAAACCCTGCAGAGAGACCGTTTCGCCCTGGTGAATGTCGGTAAGAAAGCCTTTGGCAATAACAGATTCTGAGCCGCTTACTTTGAGCGTGAAAACAGAAAAGCCATTTTCATTATTTTTGTAAATTACTTTTTCAATGCTGCCACAGAGTTCTGTTAATTTATTCATGCAGAGTTACTTTTTATGAGTCTTTTGCTTATTTTTAATTTGTTCAACAAGTGTTTTGTAGGCTACGTGTGTTTGGTCTGAAACGCTTTCATTAATGTCTTTAAAGAAGGCAAGAATTTCTTCGCACAGCTTATGAAGCTTTGGTACTGAGGTAATATCTTGAGCACAGAAAGTTACGATATCTTTTTTGCTATGTAAAAAATCGATCAAGATGGAATCTTCTGTTTTTATGTCGCGATGTTGAATGATGCTTTCTTTAACGAGAGGCTCAACCAAACTGCTGTAGGCGGTAATAATGTCAAAAAATTCTTTTACCGGCTTCATCATGGTTTCAAGATGCTTATCAACAAATGCTTTTTCTGTTTCTGATTGTAGTGTGCGAAATTCTATACCATCAATACTTTTGATTACTTTTGCTATATCACGTTGAGCAAAATTTATTTTCAGTAGACCCATGGGAAACATTTGAAAAACTTGGTCTAAGTTTTTCATGTTGCTGCCGGTAAGCTTATGGCTTGTTTGAGCAGGTACTTTTGCGGTTGTGTTCGTTTTGCTTGTTTCAGTTTTAGCATTACTCTCAGGACTAACGAGCAGGAGTATGGAAAATAAAAAAAATGTTCTTTTGTTCATAAAATACCCTATTTCCTTTAAATTAGTGCACATTAAAAGGACATTGCAAATTTGAAGTATGCGGTCCAGTCTTTGCCAATATTAATACTGTACATGGTAACATCACCGCCAAGACCGAGTGTTATTTCAGATTTTTTATGCTTTTTGATATGGCAGACTTCGGTGAAAAATTTATGTTGATTGGTGCTTGGCAGCTCAGCGTCTTTTACGCGTAGATCCGAGAGTTGAGTGCGTGAGCTTTTAATAGAAACAATGCGTTCGCGTTGTTGCGCATAAAAATCATAACCAAAGGCAACTTGCCATGGTTTAGCATTTACGACTGCACTCATAACAATATTGAAAATGCCACCTGGGTAGACGTTGGATTTAAATGGCGTTGGGAAGACAAATTGATCTATATAATCTTGAATTAATTGTGCGGCTTCTGGATCGGTAAGCCCTATAATATAACCTGGCATATTTAATTTTTCAGGATCGATTGTTTGTTTAAACATGAGCAAGCGTGTTTCTTGCCCTGGAAAAAGCTTATCATAAGAAAAGCGAAACCAGAGATGGGCAAGATTTCTGAAAATCCCAACTTTTGATTCTAAATAATAACCAACGCCAAAATGGCCACCATTACCAAGTTGAGGATTAAGTAGGAAATCCCGTATACCGCGCAGTTGATCAAGGAGTGACTCAGTTAATTGATCGATATCCGATACTTTTAAAGAAGCTTCGGTAAAGCGTGGGTTAGAAACAGCTAAGCTTGTTGGTAAAATTGCTTCAAAACCGGTATCAACTTTAAAGCTTGTCATGTTTAATGAATTGAGACCAAGCTTGAGTCGCGTGTCGCCCATGCCATATCTTATAATGAAAAATTCTTTGTTATCAACTGATTGTCCTGGACGGACTTTTTCCAGAACTGCTAAAGCTTGGAGTTCATCTTTTTTGCTTAAAAAGAAGTTGCGTTCAGAAAGTTGTAATGACGTATGGAGTTGGAGAGTAAAGGGCCCATGTAAAAATGCTCCCTGTAAAAAAAATCCGGTTTTTCTTTCTTGGATGCGCATTTTTTGAAACAGAGGAAGAAGTGTTAAAAGTTCTTCTGAAGAAACATTGTTTCCGGCATTTTGTGCAACGTAGTCTGTTATAAATTTGATAAGCTCAGGATTGATTGAAGTGGTGTCCAAAAGAGAGTCTGCAGAAACTTGCATTTTGTCGGTCATGTTAAAGAAATAGCTGGCGGCAAACCCACCATGTTCAATAGCGGTTATTTTGTGAGGCAATAGATAGAGAACGTCGCGACCTTTTGGCGCTTGTGTGTTATTCCATAAGGGGCTTTTGATTTGACCCAAAAGAGCAAGTGTTAATCCTTGTGCGGGTGTTGTTCTGGTTAATAGGCAATCATTTTCAAAATCTTGAATGGCATTTAAGTCAAAGTCGAGTTCATCAAAGTCATCAAAGTCCATTGATGCGTAGCAGGGCGTTGCGGTAAGAGTTAAAGCAAGAAAAAAATTACGGACAATACGTAAAAAATTCATTTTTTTAAATTCCTAAATATTCATTTATTATTACGACCCTCGAGTGATAACTTTGCCATCATAGCATAAAAGTTTATAGAACAATATACCCGCCCTTGGGCGGTGGCTCGAGGGGTGTTGCAACACGGGACATTAAATCAAAAAGTACACAACTGTCAAGAGTAGGAGCTGTTTGGCCATTATTTTATCCAATTTTTTTTCTTTTCTGTAGATTTTCATAAAATAAGAAGCTAAAATCCTAGGACACTTTTTGTGCTATAAAAAAACTGTTTATTTCAAACTGCAATGACATCAATTTTTTTAAGGAGCCATAATGACGTCACCAAAAAAGAAGCATATTCTCGTTCTGGAAGGAAATATTGGAGCTGGAAAGTCGACCTTTTTGGATATTTTGCGTCGTAATCTTGATATTGATGTTATTTTTGAACCTACTGATAAATGGCAACAAGTGGGTGCTTCAGGTAATTTGCTCAATCTTTTTTATAGCGATACCCCACGTTGGGCCTACACGTTTCAGTCATATGCTTTTATTAGTCGTGTTCAGGCGCAGCAGGAGCACGAAGAACGAGCAACGGGCGATAAGGTGCACGTAATTGAGCGTTCGGTTTATTGCGATCGTTATTGTTTTGCCAAAAATTGCTTTGAAGCGGGTCTTATGAGTGAGCTTGAATGGCAAATTTATAAAGAATGGTTTGGTTGGTTGGTTGAAAAATATACTACGCGACCAAGTGGTTTTGTTTATTTGCAAGCAACCCCAGAAACGTGCTATCAGCGCTTAACGAAGCGTAATCGTTCTGAAGAGTCAGAAATTCCATTAGCATATTTACAAGCTCTTCATCAACGCCATCAAGATTGGTTGATTGACAAGAAAGATGTTATTGATGTTTTAAAAAATGTTCCTGTTTTAACGCTTGATTGCAATCAAGATTTTGAATTTGATCTTGAAGAGCAGGAAAAGCACATTCAAGCAGTTAAAGATTTTATAGAAAATATTGGCGCTATTACGCCAGCAAAAATTACAACATTTGAAACGGAAAATAAAAAACAGGTGAATTCTGGTGCTTGTGAGGGGTCTGTTTAGCCTAAAACAAGCTATCTTTCGGAAGAATTCCCTGTTTATGTTTGACAAAAGAACTATTCTTTTTACATACTACACACAGTACATTGTTTAACCTGAAGACCTAAAGCAAAAGGATTTAATATGGCTGATACAAATTGGGTGCCAATAGCCGCGTACATAGCTGCTGGTTTGTGCATGGGAATCGGTACATTGGGGCCATCGCTTGGGCAAGGGTTCATTGGCGGTAAAGCCTGTGAGAGCATTGGTAAGAAGCCAGAAAGTTCCAACGTTGTTTTTAGAACCATGGTTATAGCTCTTGCATTTGTTGAATCAACGGCTATTTATGCCTTGGTTATTTCGCTTATTTTATTGTTTTACGTTGGCAAATAAGCGGTATGTGGGGTACTAGGCTATGCAAATTAATGCCACGCTTTTTATCCAGATTATAAATTTTTGGCTGACGTATGCCTTTTTAAGTCACTTCTTACTGCGGCCACTTATTATGTTACTGCGGCATCGTGCGTTTATTCGAAGAGGGTTGCTTAATTCTTTAACCAAGTATGAAAGTGCTTTAAAAGAAAAAGTTGCTCAAAAGGCAGATTCTTTAGTGAGTTTTAAACAGCATCTTAAACAAGACTATGCGCTTCCTACTATTAGCTATCCTGAAGTGCCGCTTCAAGTTGTTTATAAAAAGAGCTCAGAAGATATAGAACAGGCAGTACGTGTCAGTAAAGAATTTTTTGTGAAGAAAGTTTCTCATGCATATCGAGACTGACTTTTGGGGAATTGTTTTTCGATTTACCCTTTTTTCTTTGTTGATTTATCAGGTGTATGTATTGATAAAAGCATACGTGGTGCCGTTTTTGTATGAACAACTTAGATCGTTAAGAAAACGAGAAACTGAGCTTTTAGAAAAAGAAAAGCTGATAATGTCTACCATGAATCGCGTTGAGCGCACTATTTCTCATCAAAAAAAGATGTTTGTTTTGCTCGAGCGTAAAGTAAAAACATGGTATGACTCTGAGCAAGAAAGAAAAGAAGTGCTTGATAAAGAGCATGAAAAAATTAGAGAGCAGATTACTGAGAAAAGAAAAATTCAAGCAACGTTTTTGACGTTGGCAAAAGAAATGCAACAAGCAATTCCTGAAGCGGTAGATCTTGCACGCAAAGAGCTTGTTCAAAAATATGCTCACGACAAAGGCAAGAATGTTCTTAAACAATGTATTGAACAGTTTGGGTCAGTAAAAACAACGTTATAATGATTTTAAAAAGTGAAGCACTTGCGAAAAAATATGCGCAAGCGCTGATGAATCTTTATCAAGACCTTCTTGACGATCGTTGCTATCAAAGCTTGCTCGTGTTGGAAGCGTTTTTTAAGAAACATAAATACGTTTGTGTTTATTTAGATATTCCAACCATTAGTGATGAATTTAAAGAGCTTATGCTCAAAAAGATTTTAGAAACACTTAATATTTGTAAGACCATTGTGCGCTTGATTAAGCCGTTGCTTAAGCACCGTCGTATTGAGATGATTTATGATATTGTGTGTCAAGTGATTAGGTTGTATCGCATTCGCAAAAATATGTTACTCTTTGAGGTAACTACATCGCACCATTTAACTGATCAAGAACAACAGGAAGTCATTGTACAGTTAGAAAAAATTCCAGAAGTGAAAAAGGTAGAAGTGACTTTTTTAGTTGATTCTGAGTTGGTGTGTGGCATTAAGATAAAAGGTGAGACTCTTATGTGGGAGAGCTCCATTGCGCAACATTTAGAAAATGTAAAACGTTCAGTGCTTCGACGAGTGAGACTATGGTAGAAAGAGATACGGATATAATTTCTATTCTTGAGAAATCATTAAGTGATAAGCCCCAAGAAAAATTAGAAGAAATTGGGACGGTTATTAAAGTTGGCGATGGTATTTGTAAGGTCTATGGCCTGACCAATGCTATTTTTGGCGAGTTTATTAATTTTGAAAATGGTGGCAAGGGGATTATCCTTGATCTTGACGAAGATTATGTTTCTGTTGTTTTGCTTGATAGCAGCTGTATTGTTATTGAGCAAGAAGTTGCACATCGCACGGGAACTGTTTTCTGTGTGCCGGTTGGCGAGGCTCTTGTTGGTCGCGTTGTTAATGCTCGTGGTATGCCGCTGGATGCGTGTGGTGAAATAAAAGCTGAAAAACTAATGCCTGTTGAGCATGCTGTTGCCGGTATTGCACAGCGTAGCCCAGTAAACCGTTCAATGGAAACTGGTATTGTGGTTGCCGATAGTTTAATTCCCATTGGTCGTGGGCAGCGTGAGCTGATTATTGGTAATCGTGGCACAGGAAAGACCACCATTGCTATTGATACCATTTTGCATCAAAAGGGCAAAAACGTTATCTGTATTTACGTTTCGATTGGTAATAAGCAGTCGAGCACGGCAAAAATTATTTATGAATTTGAAAAGCATGGTGCCTTTGAGTATTGTATTGTGGTTAATGCAGATGCTAAAGAATCTGCCTTAAATCAATTCTTGGCTCCATATTCGGGCTGCACCATTGGTGAATATTTTATGAAAAAGGGCAAAGACGTTTTGATTGTTTACGATGATCTGAGCGCGCATGCCATTGCGTATCGTGAATTGTCGCTTTTGTTGCGCCGTCCACCTGGACGTGAAGCGTATCCTGGCGATATTTTTTATATTCACTCGCGTCTTTTAGAGCGTGCGGGCCAGCTTTCTGCCGAGCAAGGTGGTGGTTCGTTAACTGCATTGCCAATTATTCAAACGCAGGGCGACGACATTTCTGCTTACATTCCGACCAATCTTATTTCAATAACTGATGGTCAGATCTTTTTAGATACCAGTTTATTTAATAGTGGTATGCGGCCTGCCGTTAATGTTGGCTTGTCGGTATCACGTGTTGGTGGTTCTGCCCAGACCAAGGCTATTAAAAAAGTTGCAGGGACATTAAAACTTGATTTAGCACAGTACAATGAATTGCTGGCATTTGCGCAATTTGGCTCAGAGCTTGACCGTGCAAGTCGGCGTGTGCTGGACCGTGGTAGGCGGGCAACCGAATTATTGAAGCAAGACGAGCATGTGACGTATTCGTTTGTTGATCAAGTTTTGTTTTTGTTTCTTTTGAAAGAAGGTTTTTTAGATAAACTTACGATAGAATATGTTAAGCCTTTTGCTGCACAATTTGTTAGTTACGTTCATGGAACCAACCAAGCGCTTTATATGCACATTCAAACAACAAAAGAATTGTCTGACGACGATGCTGCTGAATTGCGAAAAGCTGCTGAAGAGTTTGGGTTGATTTTTTCTGAATAACTACTGAGCTATGACACTATTTTTAGTAAATTTTTTGACGATTCTTTCATTGTTTTTTTCTTTATTTTTTTTAACCAATTGTGGACGAAAAAATCGTTCACTCTTTTCTTTTCCAACAGAAAAAGTAGAAAAAATTAATACGCTCGATTTACCTTCAGTGCGTTGTCTACATGTTGAACGTGTTGCTATTACCAATATAATTTCTTGGCAACCTGTTACGAGTCCTAAGGATACGGTAACACTGGTTGGTTACGAAGTGTACCGTTTAAACCAACAGGGTTTTATTGCGCGTTCACCGCTCAACGATGTTTTTTTGACTGTCTGCGAATTTGTTGATCAGCACACTGTTAATGATCACTTGGCATATGTTGTGCGTGCAGTTTTTAAAAAGAATGATTCGCTGAAACGAGGGCCAGTTAGTCAGGTTGTTGCTGCTCAATAATAAAAAATAGGTTTAAAAAAAACTCCCTCCAACTTAGGACAAGCTGGAGGGTTGGGGGGGCGAACAATACATAAGTATTGTTCATTTAGGGACTTTGTTTACAAAGACATTGTAGCAATATCTTTGTAAAAATCTATTAATCTCAATAATTAACTTATGCTTGCAAGAGGGTAGCAGCCTGGTAGTGCTATGTCAAGAAAAAAACTTTTCTATACTGCTAGTTTTTTGAAAATAAAAATTCTTTGTTTATTGAAAAATTTGTTTAAATAAATTTTTATGACGACAAAAAAAAGACCTATGAATTTAAACTCATAGGTCTTTTTTTAAAATTCAAAAAATAAAAAACTTATTTAATGTTTTTGGCAACGCGCTTTGTTGGTACGTATTTTACTTCTGGTGCTTGGAGCATTCTGATTTCTTCTTGAGTCAGATAGCGCCAGTTACCTTTGGTAACGCCGCGCTTGGTAAGCGATGAGTAGGCAACGCGGTCAAGCTTGGTTACGTGGTAGCCAAGATGCATAAAAATTCTTCTAATAATGTGGTAGCGACCGCTGTGCAATTCAACGCCAACATGGCGCTTGGTTCTGCCTTGTACAAAATAGGTGCGATCTGCTTTAACTTTGCCGTCCCGTAACGTGATGCCGTTTCTAATCTT
>JAIERW010000018.1 GCA_019746485.1 Candidatus Babeliales bacterium
TTACTTTACCGGCGCCATTGCAACTAGTTTCAAAAACCCTGAAGACAAGATCTCAATAAAATCGAGCAAGCAGGTGAGTGTTTGTGGTGGGCGTGATGCTTGTTTAAAAATTTTACGTGGGCTTGAAGAATTTAAAAATTACACTAAAACGCGTGATGTTCCAGCGCTGGCTACAACGCATTTGTCGGCTCATTTAAAATTTGGTACCTGCTCAGTGCGTGAGATTTTTTATGCCATTGCAAACTCTCTTGGGCGTTCGTCGCTCTTGCTCAAGCAGCTTTACTGGCGAGATTTTTTTACCACTATCGTTTTTTACTTTCCGCGTGTTTTTGGGCATGCCTTTCGTGAAAAATATAATCATATTGTTTGGTCAAAAAGCAAAAAAAACTTTGAAGCTTGGTGCAATGGCATGACCGGTTTTCCGTTGGTTGATGCCGGCATGCGCGAGTTGAACCAAACCGGTTTTATGCACAATCGCGTGCGCATGGTGGTAGCATCATTTTTAGTTAAAGACTTGCATTTAGACTGGCGCTGGGGAGAAAAATATTTTGCGCAAAAGCTTGTTGATTATGATCCGGCTGTAAACAACGGTAATTGGCAGTGGTCCGCTTCAACGGGGTGCGATGCACAGCCCTATTTTAGAATTTTTAACCCGTGGCTGCAGCAAAAGAAATATGATCCGCAGGCTGAGTATATTAAGCAGTGGGTACCTGAGCTGAAAGATCTGACCGTCAAACAAATTCATGCATGGTATAAATATGAAAAGGAGCTGGATATACAATACCCAGCTCCCTTAATTGATCATAGCGAAATGGCAGCGCAAGCTAAGAAGATGTTTAGCTCTGTGCGGTAAGGTTACGGCAACAGTTCAAAATAACGCGGCCAGATGCTGCCACCCAAAACAAAGCTAAAGCTTGGTGCGGCAAGAAAGAGAGGGATGCTCAAAATAACCAAGCCACCATCCATGTTTGCAAAATTGGCGCAGGTTATACCAATGCCGCCACCAGCAGCAAGATTGGCGTCAAAGCCTGGGAAAAGGACAATTTCTTTGTTTGAGTCAAAAAAGTTTATGTCAGTGCCAACAAAGAAAACAAGATCAAGCTTGAGAGACAATTCGATCTTTGCGCCAAACGTGTAAATTGCTGAATCATAAACTCTGCTTTTTACACCACCCATGCTGTTTTTGTAATAAACGACGAATGAAGGATTTTGTCTTTCAAAAAAGAAGGCAAAGTTTGGATCAAGGCAAAATGAGAAGCCTGTTACTCTGTAGTCGCGTAGTTTTGTAATTGCAGCGTTGGTGAGATTGTTTGTGTGTTCGGTAGGAAGATTAATATTGTGAGTTTTTAAAGCACCGTCAACTGCTGTTTGAATTTTGTGTTGTAACTCGTCTGTTGTGAAAGTGTAAACGGGCGGTGTATGTGCCGTTTCGTCTGCCAAGCACAAACCAGCTTGCAAAGAATAGAAAATCGCAAGAACTATCGTTCTTTTATTCATAAAAAATCCCCTAAATGATTCTGCCAAACATTCTTACCTAAAAGCAGAAAAGCCCCCACAGCCCCAAGCTTCATAGCTTTATCGCAGCTATTATTATGAACGATGCTGGTGCTGCCGTCAAAGGCTTAAAAAAGGCCCAGATAGAAATATTTTTAAAGGGGTAAGAAAAAAGAGCCAGATGGTTAAATCCAGCTCTTTTTAAAGATTTTGTGCGTTTTTGGCTTAATGAGCCTACATTATGCCGGGGTTAAGCTGCCGCCTGAAACGTAACTTAAGCTTGGGCCTGCAAATAACAGGGGGATGCTTAAGATCAGCATGCCGCCTGCCATGTTAGCAAAGCTGGCATACGTTATCCCCACACCAAGTCCAAGAGAAAGGTTTGCATCAATACCGTTGCCAATAATAATTTCTTTGTTTGAATCGTAAAAATTCATGTCGGTATTTACAAATAAAATCAGATCAAGCTTAATTGATGCCTCAATTTTGAAACCAATCGTGTTGATTTTTGCTTGGTAATTGCGCATTTTTACTTCGCCGTACTGGTTTTTGTACTGTACCGTGAACTCTGGGTTTTGTGTTTCTACAAAGAAAGCAAAGTTTGGATCAACGCAGAACGAGAAGCCGGTTACTTTGTAGCTGCGTAATTTGGCAAGAAGGGTTTGTTGGGCATTTTCAAGTTCTTGGGCATTTTCGCTGGTATTTGGAACAGAATTAAATACTTCTTCAATTAAAGAGACAAGTTCTTCATCTTTGAACTTTGCTGCTTGATCAATTTTGTTGCTCAAACTGTAAGGCAAGTTGTCTTCGGCTGCAACTTTTTGCAACGCGGTAACGGCATCTTGTGATTTGCTGGCACAACAAAGAGTTATTTGTAATGCGAATGCCAATAAAATTTTGGGAATATTTTTCTTCATAGAATCTCCTTTTTTCTAAGAAACGGTCAAATGGGCAATCGGTGTAGGTTAAATATTTTCTCTACTTCTGGTAACTAGGCTGCTTAGATAGGCACTCATGGACTTAATGAGCACAAAAAACAGGGTGCTGGCTGCTGCCATAACCAGTCGTTCTGCCAACGTGACAGGAATAAGTGCAATCCATTGTTCTGCGGTCATGGGCACCATATAAATCCAAAGGGCGGTGCCAATGCCATGAGCAATAAACGTGCTGCTCAATGCGGTAAAAAAGACCCCGCGGATATTAAGCTTTTCAAGCGTGTAAAGAGCTACTGGAACAAGCCAAAACCATGAATACACAAATGCCTGGCGGCCAACTGGATGCGCCACAAAAAGCGCCATACAAATCATGGGTACTACGACTTGTAAAAATAAACGTGCCAAGTTGATAGTGCGTGATTTATTGGTAAGTGCTTGTGTTTGAATATTCCAGTTCATGGTAGCAAAAAAGAGTGGTATGCCGGTTGTGGTAATACTGATGGCAGTAAGTGCTCTAAACAGGCCGTAAGTCATGATAAACAGGGCTGCGTATGGTAGGCTTGCAAGGCCACCAATGAGAGGGAAAACAGTGCTTACGCCAGTCAACGTAAACTTAAATGAGCCCAAAATAGGGCTGATTGGCACAAAAAAACTGACAAGAGCAAGGATGCCAAAAAGAATAAGTGATGTGTTTTTAACTTTCGAATTCTTCATAAAAAACCCTCTCTAAAAAAGTTATTATTTTTACCAAAGTTTAACGAAGTATACAAAGGGCGGGTACTAAAATCAATGAGCGAAAGAGCTTGAAGAGAAATTGTTTTTTGATAAGGTGTGAGTGCCCAGGTAACAAAAGATTTTTTTTAACACAGGACGGTACATTCATGAGTAATAAGTTAATGTTTGAAGATGGAATAGGCTTTGTTGAGTTATTGGATGTTTTTGGCGACGATGTTTTGGTAGCCAACGGCGCCCGCGTTTCGTTCAACAAAGAATCATGCAAAGAGCCAGTTCTTGACCAAGAGGGTGAAATTATTGCCTATAAAGTTTCTGACCGTGATGAAAAGCTCATTAACTTTTTGGCCGAGCACAAGCACGTAACGCCGTTCTTTCATCCCATTATTCGCTTGCGCCTTTCTATGCCTCTTTTTGTAGCGCGGCAATGGTTTAAGCATGTGGTTGGTTTTGCGCGCAATGAAGTTTCGCGGCGCTATGTTGCTTACGAGCCAAAGGCTTTTATTCCCAGTGTTTTGCGCAAAGCTGACAAAAATATTAAGCAAGGTTCTAGTAGCGAGCCAATTGACAACAATGACGTTGTAGTTGCGGGCATGCATGAACATGTGGCAAAAGCTGTTGAGTACTACAATCATTTGCTTTCGATTGGTGTGTGTCCCGAGCAAGCGCGTATGATTTTGCCCCAGTCAACTTACACAGAATTTATTGAAACAGGAAGTTTGGCTGCCTACGCGCGCTTGGTAAAGTTGCGCAACGAGGCTTCAGCACAAAAAGAAATTCAAGAGTACGCGCAGCGCGTTTCAGATTTAATAGAGCCACATTTTAAAATTTCATGGAAAGCATTAATGCAACATCAGTAAAAAAAGGAGCGCTATGAGCATCAAGCCAGATTATTGGATTCGTAAGATGGCCATTGAAAAGAGAATGATAGAGCCTTTTGCCGAAGCGCAAGTGCGCGGGCAGGGAGAAAAAAAAGTAGTGAGTTACGGCGTTTCAAGCTACGGCTACGACGTGCGGGTTGCTGACGAGTTTAAAATTTTTACCAACGTTTACAATTCGATTATCGACCCAAAAAATTTTACCGAAGATTCATTTGTTGCGGTCAAGCGCGACATTTGTATTATTCCGCCAAATTCGTTTGCTCTGGCCCGCACGGTTGAATATTTTCGTATTCCGCGCAATGTGCTTACTATTTGTTTGGGCAAATCGACCTACGCGCGCTGCGGTATTATTGTTAATGTAACACCCTTTGAGCCAGAGTGGGAAGGGCATGTGACTATCGAAATTTCTAATACCACGCCACTACCAGCCATGATTTATGCCTTTGAAGGTATTGCGCAAGTGATATTTTTTGAAGCTGATCAACCGTGCGATGTTTCATATGCTGACCGCAAAGGAAAATATATGAAACAACAAGGCATTACCTTGCCGTGCGTATAAAACTAATCTTCTGATATTTCTTGAAATTCTTTGGTTTCTTCGTCTTTTTGTTTTTGTTGAGAGCGAGCGATCTTTAACTCTTCAGAATAAAAGACCAAGAAACCAACCATTACCAAAAAGCCTGAAAGATAGGCGTCCCACGTAATAGCTTCGTTAAAATAAAGCCAGCTGGTAACTGCAGCCGAAACAGGGGCAAGAAGGCCGGCAAGTGAAAGTAGCGTTGCTGAATAGCGCTTGAGCAGATGCGCGTACAAATTGTAGCAAATGAAATTAGTGACTAAAATAATCAGCCCGAGCCATAAAAAGAAGGTTGAAGGTTCGTTGATCTGCATTGGGGCGCCAATAAAATGAGCAGTTCCCATGGCGCAGGTTCCACCAATCAGCATGTTAAGCCCGTTAAATTGTGGTGCGGGAATCTCGGTGTGCATAACCAGTTTTTTCATAACTACCCAGCAGTAACTGAAACACGAGACCGAAACGAGCATGGCAATTTCTGGCCATGACAAAAAGCCAATCCCTGCTGCTTGTTCAACCTGGCTGCGTGCAACCAAAACCGGAATAATAGCAACAAAGCCAATCAGCAGGCCGCACCATTTTCTTTTGGTCGCTTTTTCTTTAAAAAATAAATACGAAAAAAAGAAAGAGACAAACGGCGCAAGGTTATAAATTAAAGCGGCTTTAATGACCGGTAGGTAGCTCAGTGCCCAGTAGCGCAAGACGTAGGGCAGGTAGATGCCAATAACACCAATTTGTGCAATATAAAAAAGTGACATAGCGTCGATAGTGACCTTCTTTTTGCGACCAATAAAGGTAGCGTAAGCGGTGAGTAGGGCGCCGGCAATGAGCATGCGAATGGCAATGACAAAAATAGGGTTAGCAAAACCGATCAAAATTTTACTGATAGTTAGCGTGCAACCATACAAAAGCTGCATAAAAACAACTAAAAACATACCCACTCCCCCACATAGCTAGCGGCTTGTTGTACTTATTGACTGAAAAAACGGTAGGAAACAAAACAGAAAAAAGCATAACCCATTAATAAAAGCAGCTCTTTTTGGTAGGGATTATTATACTACTATTTTTTCAGAATAGCCACATTTATGCAACAATTCTTGCCTTCTCACTTCAGTGATAACTTTTTGGTTAATAAGTGCTATTTGGGCATTTTCCCAGGTGGTTTTGGCTGTGCTTAACTCGACTGTCGAAATAAGTCCGGTATCCATTTCTTGTTTGCGCAGCGTAAATTCGTTGCGAGCCCGAGCATAGTGAAACTTTTCTGCCCGCAGCCTGCTGGCTTCAAGGGCAAGGGTGTAATAGGCCGTTTCAACATCAGAACGGACCCGATTTTCAATTTCTTGTTTGAGCAGAGTGGCTTCAAGTTTTCTAGCGCGGGCTTGTTTTGCTTGATAGTCAATGATGGGAAGGTTAAAAATATCCCAGTCCATTCGTAAACCAAAGCTGTGAAAGTTACGAAAGCCGGTGATGTCTTTGCGTGTGGCGCCTGTTTGTCCGTGCAAGAAAAACCTTGGCAAATGTTGGTTGAGTGCAATTTTTTCATCTTCTTGCTGAAATTCGATATTCTTTTGTTGTTCTTTAATTTCAGGATGATTTTCAATAGCCAATGCATGATACACATTTACCGGTTCAAGTTTTATTTCGTGATCATCATTCCATACAAGTTTGGTAGTGGGTACCAAAGAACTTTTTGTTTTTTCTGACGGTAAGATGTTGAGGTTAATTACTTGTCCCATCAAAAATTCAAGACGGCGTTGAAAAATTTCTAGATTGTCGTGATAAACGTGTACGGTGGCAATATCGTTTGCATAATCTTCCGCATTTTTTAAAAAAACGTTTTTGTCGAGCAGATTGACTTTATTTTGATGGCTTGCTTGATCAAACACCGCTTGAGAAGAGGTGTTGAGAGCTCGAATAGCTTCGTTTTGTTGCTGAATTCGCCAGCATTCTAAAAAAGTTCGCGCAACATCGAGACGAACATCGTTATAACTTTGTTGGGTAAAATAGCGTTGTGCTTCGGTATTTTTTTGAGCTCGCTTTGCTTGTGCTTGTGGGCCAGAAAAATCATAAACCAACTGTTGGCCTTGTACAATTGCTGTTGTTTGTAAAACTTGTTGGCCGCTTTGTTGTGCAAGGTCGCCTAAAAAATTGGCAGTTGGGTAGTAGCCGGCCCAGGCTTTACGTTCTTCAACTTTGTTGACATAAATACGTTGTTCTAGAGCCTGCAGGCTGGGTTTATTTTTGTGCGCAATTTCTATTGCTTCTTCCAAGCTCAGCGTTGCCAGTGTCGTGCTTTCTGCTGGGGCATAAGCACGAGCCGGTTGCGTGTACGATGTTAAAAAAATTAACAATAAAAGAATGATATGCTTCATAGTTACTTCCTTTGCAAAAAAATTCAAAGTGCTAAAGGTTTGCATGTACTCGTTCCAGTATTTGGTCTGGTGTTAGTTTATACATGCAGTCTTGCACATTGCTATCTTTTTGTTCAGCACCATGAGTTTTTTGGTAAAAATGCGCACAAGGAACTTGAATTGCGTTTTTCTGATTTTGGCTCATAAGAAATGGCCCGTGCTTTTGTGCGTTGGTTGGTCCAAAAATGCCAATAGACTTTGTGCCAAAAAAGTCGGCAATGTGCAGCAAGCCGGTGTCTGGCGCAATAAGCAGCTGTGCCTTTTCAATCAGGTAGCTAGTGGTAATTAAATCCCATTTCGGTGCAAGTGCAATGGTTAAATTACGTTCTTTGCAAAATGCTGCCAGCATTTCGGCTTGGTCGCCAAAATCTTTGCCCAGCAAAATAACGGTGTGGTTGCGATACGTTGTTGCCTGCTCATGTGAAAAGATTTCAAGAAGCCTTTGCCATTGATCAAGCGGCCAGTGTTTTGAAGCCCAGGTAGTGTTGGGAGCCACAAGAATATATTTTTGTATGGTATTTTTGGCCAGCCACTCATCAACCACGTTTTGTTGCTCTGCTTTGATAGTCAGCGAGCAGTGCTGATGCAGCTGGTCAACGGTTGGGCAGCTGGTTGCCTGGCTCAAGTCGGCAACAACTGACGATGCTAATGCCAAATTTTTTTGAATAATATTCTGATAAACCGGGGCTGTGTGTTTATTGGTAAAAAACGACGTCATGCCACTGCGGGCGTTTTGGTAGTCAAAGCCGTACTTAGTGCCTTTTAGGCCCAGCATTAAGATAGTCGTTTTTAAAATACCTTGAAAGTCAATAATAGCGTCCCAGTTTGTCTGACGCATTTCGTGTACAATTTTTTTAGTTGCTTGCCAGTTACGTGGTGCCAAAAACTTGTCTGGCAGTACCCAGAGCTTGTCTAAAAAAGGTTGGTCGCGCAACAAGCTAACCGCTTTGTTTTGCACAACCCAACTGATTTGTGCTTCTGGAAGGCAGGTTTTTAAGAGAAAAAATGCAGGCAGTGTGTGTACCACATCGCCAATTGCCGAAACGCGGACAATAAGAATTTTCATGATTTTTGCAAAGCCGTTAAGGTTTTAAACTACCATTTGCATCTTAATTGATGAATTTAGTATACTCTTGATTCGTTCGCTTGTCATGATCTTTTAAAACAAGAAAAAAACGTTCAGTTGCCAAGGAGTTTCATGGAATTTTTTGCAAAGTATAAAATGCTGTTTGGGTTTACTTTTATGCTGGTGTGCGTTGCTGGCTTTTTGTTCGTTTGGCTGCGCATGTATCGTTCGCGCGGCATGAGCCAATCATTTTTTCGCACGCGCCCCAATTTTTTAATTTCGACCGAGGGTGTTACCAAGCACACGCTAGAAAACGGCATGACGTTGCTTATTTTCAAAAATAATTCAATTCCAAAAGTGCTCATGCAAATTGCTTACAACGTGGGTTCATACGTTGAAGAGGGCGGCGAGCGTGGCCTGGCGCATTTAATTGAGCATATGATTTTTAAAGGCACGCAAAAAATGTCAGAAACTGATATCGACGAAATTGCCCGTAAGTACGGTGTTTCACACAATGCGTTTACTTCAAAAGATGTGACCAGTTATTATTTTGAATCGAACAAAAATAACTGGAAGCCGTTTATGAGCGTTTTGGCAGACTGTATGCAAAATGCACGTTTTGACGACCAGCACCTTGCTTCAGAGCTTAAAGCAGTGGTGCAAGAATTAAAAATGTATAAAGATGATTACTGGTCAATGATGTTTGAAAAAATTAACAGCGTGCTCTTTCCAGCCAATCATCCGTACCACTATCCAATTATCGGCTACAAAGACGATTTAATGAATTTGTCGTCCGACACACTTAAAGCCTTTTACAAAAAATACTACACGCCAGACCGTGCAACGCTGTTTGTGATTGGTGATGTTAACCCTGACGAAGTAATTCAAGAAGTTAATGAGCAGTTTGGTTCGCTTACCGCAGACCACGAAGCGCAGATTCATTCGTTTCCGCGCCTGCCAATCGATTTGAGCACGCAGCACACAACGCTGTTTGAAGATATTGCCACTGAGCAGCTTGGTTTTTATTGGCGTATTCCGGGTCTAAAAGATGAGCACGAAATGTTGTCGAGCATGGCGGCGTATTTGTTGGGCGGCGGTGAGGGCAGCCGCATGCACCGTGCGTTGGTGGACGAGCACAAAGTTGCTTCATCAATTGGTGTTTATGCTGAAAAATATATGGAAGAGGGCGTTTTTGCTATTTTGCTCGAGCCGGTTAATGGCAAGCGCGAAGATTGTTTGCGCATTGTTCGGGAAGAGCTTAAAAAGGCCGTTGATAAAGGTTTTAATGACAAAGAGCTTGAGCATGTTACCAAAACACAAGCGAAGCGTTTTTTCCAACGCATGCAACAATTTAAAAACTTTACCTACGAATGGCTGACATCATTTTTTGCCACGGGCGACGAATTTGCTGTGTTCAAGCGCGTAAACAAATTTGTTGAAATTGAATCGGCTGATGTTCAAAAGTTTATTGCGCAGTATTTGGACCCAATTTTGGTTAATCAAATTGAAGTGATCCCAATGCCTGACGCGTGCAAAAAGTTGAGTGAGCGCGCTAAGCAAGAGTCTGACCAGCAGGACGAAGATTTGTTGGCAAAGTATGAGCGTACGCTGCCTATTGAAGGGCCAAAGCTGGCTGAAACGTTTGCCCAACCAAGCATGCTCGACTTTACCTTTCCAAAGCCACACAAAACGTTAGAGCTTAAAAATGGGCTCAAAGTTTTGCTGCACCAAAACCATTACTTGCCGCTCTTAAGTCTTAACTGCAAGTTCAAAGAATCTTTCTATCTTTCCAACTCACGCGAGGGCGTGGTGCTTGATTTGATGATGGAAATGTTGATGGAAGGCAGCAAGGGCTTTGCTAAAAAAGACAACGTCGACTTCTTTGAGTTTCATGGTGCGGGCTACAGCTTTGGTGCTACCGGCGCGGGGCTTTCTATGCTCAATGCCGATGCCGACAAAATATTTGAACGCTTTGTTCATGTGTTGACATCCCCAACGTTTCCCAGCGAAGCACTTGAAAAGCTAAAAAATATTGCCGTTGATGCATTCTTGCGCAGCAAAGATGAAATTACCGATCGTGGTATTCGCGAACTTAAAAGTATGATTTACAAAAATCATCCGTTCGGTTGGCAGATTGATGAAGCGATTGAAATGGCTAAAGCAATGACCGTAGCCGATGCTGCGCGTTTGCACAAAGAATATTTGTCACCAGAAAATATGATTTTAACCGTAGTTGGTGACTTTGATATGCAAGCAATGGAAGCAACAATTCGTGCGGTGTTTGAAAAAATGCCTGTCGGAAAAGAAGTTACCGTGCAGCGCCCAACGCTCGATTTTACGCCAAGCCAAGTTTCCGATATCCGCATGGTGCGCGATCAAGTGGTGCTGCTCTTTGGCAGGCCGTCGCCGGTAACTATTTATCACCCCGACCTTATTCCGCTCAAGATTTTGAACTACATTGGTTTTTATTCACTTGGCTCGCGCTTGTTTAAACTGCGTGAGCAATCTGGCCTGTTTTATACCGCTTTTGGCGGTTGGGCGTCTAACGCCAGCAAAGATACCGGCTTTGACTATGTTGGTGCCATTTTAAGCCCCGACAAACTTGAAGTGGCAGAAAAAGGCATTCGTTCATTGATTGAAGAAATGGGGCACCATGGCATTACGCAGGTTGAGCTTGATGGTGCGCGCCAATTGTATTTAAAATCATTGATTGATGCTGTTTCAAATAATGCTGCGGTTGCTGAGTTGCTTGGCTCGCTCGAAGCTTTTGGTCTTGGCTTTGATTATTATGACAAAGCACTTAAGCAGGTACAAACGATTGAGCTTGATCAGCTTAACAAGCTGTGTGCTCAATACTTTACTATGAATGATATGGGTCGAGTTCGTGTTGGCAGGGTAGGCTGAAAGCCTACCCCGTAAATTATTACCATGTTAAAGCCTTGGCGACCCATTTGTCTACCCATGTGTCGTCGAGTGTTTTTCCGCGTTCCTCAGCGATACCCCAGCTGCCTCTAAATACGTGTTCATCGAAAACTTCTCCGCCGTTTTTCATTCCTGTTTGGGCTCGTTGAATTGCCTTTTTCAGTTTAAGAAAATTAGCAACCCAATTATTTACCCATTGGGTGTCAATTTTTTTTCCTCTGGTCGTAGCGTTAAACCAATCTATGCCGAATTCACTTTCATCGAAAGTTTTTCCGTCGGCTTCTACCCCTGTTTTTGCCTGTTCTTTGCCCTTGTCTAGCGTGAATCCTGCTGGTACAGCACCTAAGTTCATGGCTACTCTAACATCATTGATAAGTGTTTTGAGTTCGAGATTGAGGCCGGGTTTGTTATATTGCTCATCTAGCCAATCGGAATCTTCTTTTAATCCTTGTGGTAAGTCCAAATACTGCGCGGTACGCAAGAACGAATATTTCTGAGCTATAAAAGTCTTAATCGCGTTACTGGAAACTTGTTTGATCATTTCATTGACCAAAGCATTTATTGCTGCTGGAGTTGTTCCGATATTGTAAAGTCTTTGCAACTCATTATAAATTGCTTGCTGATCAGGTACCAAAGATGCATACCTTGTGATGGTAAATGATGTTGTTGTCACTAGAGTTGCTGGTGCACGTACAGGTGCGGCAAAACTGTTAAGTTTTGATTGCATATCATTAATCACATCAACAGTAGTTATTGTTGGGTAAAGGATGGTAGCTGGTATTCTTGGTTCAGAAGCAGCCCATGTTAATCTTTCAATTGCCCAGATTGGAGCCCCTGGTGGTGGTGGATTATAGTCAGCAGCAGTTGGTGGATAGAAATAAAGGGAGAGATCAATCACTTTGAGAGCATCATGAGCGTAAGGTATATTGGCATCAATTAGTTTTTTCGTTGATTCAAAAATTACCGGAAGATTAAGACCTGTTATAGATTTTGATAGTATTTCTGGGACAATGATTGGTTTTGTTATACCAAGCCTTGTATGGGTTGTTTGGTCGACGATGCTTTTTGTAGGAACGAAGGTTTTTATTGGTTCAAAGAAATGACTAAAAATTGCTGCAAAAAAATCTTCTTTGGTTAGAAAGCCCAAAGATATGCTTAGATTGACTATTGGTTCATCATTCCATGGGTTTCCTGTTGACGTTGTTTTGTAGCTAAAGGCGGCTATGGTATCAATAACTTGTTGATTAAACGACGCTACCAAGGAAAGTCTGTCTGTTGATGCTGGTACGTTAAAATAGGGTGGTATGCTGTTTTCTTCCACCAAGTGTGTTACAAAATCGTTAATGCTCGTTGCATTTTCTTGAATATTATCGAAAAGATAGCGGAAGTAAGATTTTTCTAAATAGTAATGTGTTCCAATGTTTTTGAATGCTTCTGGCTTGATAACCGATGCAAAAGCGTTATAAATTCTGGTGAATATTTTTTTTATTAATAGTGGTCGATGGTCAAGCTCGTGCTTACCACCGAGAGGATGTGCTGTGCCATTGATATTTTGTGTTGTTTGAAGATTATTTGCAAGATCGCAATTTGTGCATAGTGTTTCAGTGAATGGCAAAAAGGCTTCTATGTTTTTTATAGCTAGTCTCGTTATGCCCGTGCTTGTGGCACTATCTACGGCTAAGTTGAAATTTGTTAATATTTCTGGGTCTATTCTTTTTAATTCAGGATGGTGAGCAATGACTTCTGCCAATTCTTCCTTTATAACTGATGCGTTGAGAGAGACATTGGGACCTACTATTTGGATAAGGCTGTTTGTAAAATCTCCAGAATTGAAGGTTGTGACATCGCCAGCAACTGTCCTGCCTGAAACGATTCTGGTTGCTGCAGTGCTTTTTTCTCTATTGTTTAGTCTTTCTGCTAGGTCTGTTAAAATTAATTCTATGATTTGTGCGCAATGTTCTTCAGCTTCTGGTTTGTCTTTCCCAAGTTGAATGTTTTCATATCCTGCAGTATCAGTGTATAAAACTTTTAAGATGGCAAGTAAGGCGAGTTTGGTTTGTTTTGGATTAGAGCCAAGGCTATCAAAAATTGCATCATTGATGATATTTTCTCGTGTTCGAGCAAATACTTTTTCAAGCAATGCTACTTCGTTTGCTGATAAGCCTGTCGTCATCGCCGTTGGAAAATTCGACCACTCAGTTACATTGGTGCGGTTGATTGTTAGGTATTGATCAAATGTTGCTAAGTGTTGGAGATTTTGAATAGTATAAGCTTTTATACGATTTTTAATTGAGATAGAAGCGCCATCAAAAACCTCATTGGCTCGCTTTTCAAGTGCCTTAACGAGATTATCAAAACTAAGTTTTGAGGGAGCTCCGGATTTGTCTGTTGTTCGTACAGGAATAGCTACAATCATGTCTTCTACTTGTGTTTTTATTTTATTTGCAAAAGTAATCATGCCCTGCAGATTATTATAAGTTTCAAAATTTAATGAAGAGTATATTTCTTTTATTTTTTCTCTGAATTCAGCATCGGCATCTATGATTTTTTTCACATTTGGTACGTAAGGTAGGTCTGCCAAGCTACTTCCCAACTGTGCCAACTTACTTTTAAGCGCAGTCAACCCATCTTTAAGCTGATCGAGAGGGTTGGTAGCGGCGCTGTGCGCAGCCGGCCCCCAGGAAATGACCGATGCTTGAAAACACAACAAAAAAAGTATTAAGCGTTTCATGCGCACACTCCTTTGGTAACAAAATTTAATTTACCTCAAGGATAGGCGTTTGTGCTTTTGCGCAGCAATAGTTTTAGTTAAAGCGACTGAAAAGGCGCAATGCCAGTGCCGTCAGCGGATTGCAGCTGAGCACGCGCAGGGTAATTTTGATTAGTGCGATAGGAAAGAATGTTTCTTGGAGCGTGAGTTTGGCATAGTCTGAGCACGAAAAGGGATAAATGCAGCAGACGTTCATGTACCCAAAAAAAGGGCGGATTAGATCGAAAAAGGCAATAATAAAACGATGGTGCAGCTTCATGAATAGCATTTCACCAAGAAATCTTTGAGCTGGTCAAAGCTGAGGTCCAACGCTGGCTTGTAAACCAATAAAATTCCGTGGACTGGCTTTTGGTACAGACCTTCTTCATAAAAGATACTTTTAAGGCGCCGGCGGACCAGGTTGCGGTCGTGTGCTTTGCCAGTTTTTCCCGGCACAATAATTAAGAGCTTGCCGCTGCCTGGTTCAATTGGCATGGCGGTTTGCAAAAGTTTGAGTCCGTTGCATCTACCCGCGATTCGGGCTTTTGCAAAGGCAGCATCAATTTCTTTTTTTTGAAACGAGAACATTTTATGGGGGTTTGTCATATAAAAACAGTCATGAAAAAAGGGCCTTGCGGCCCTTAAAATCTTTAAACGGCAAGGCGTGTGCGCCCTTTAGCTCGGCGACGGTTCAAAATGTCGCGGCCTTTGGAAGTTGCCATACGCTTACGAAAGCCATGCTTTCTTTTACGTTTTTTGTTACTTGGTCTATAAGTTATTGACACGATTGCTCCTAGCGATGATCATTTTTTTGTTACGATTGTTACAATGTGAAAACATTGCTTCAATCACCTGCCTCATTGTAGCTGATAAATGCATGAAGTGCAAGCTAGGAATTATCTTGAAAATCAGGCCTTTTCTGCTTGTCAGTGCGTGAGTACATGAATAATGTGGTTGAGCGTCTTTTCGCGCATAACCGTTTGGGCTAGTAGGCCGGTATTTATGGGTGTATTTACAATATCAATTTTTTCGATCAGTGGCTTAAAATAGACAAATTCGCGCAGCCTTTTTGAGTTAAAAAGGTGAAGGTAGTGCTGCATATCCTTAAGCTCAATTTTAATGTTTTCGTTGTAGGCAATTTGGTCGACCAAGATCTCTTCTTTGAGCTGTTTTTCGGCCAGCTGTTCAATGTGATCGCCAAAATCTTTTTGGGCTTTATAGACTTGATAGTCGGGCTGTTGAGTAAGTGAAAGCAAGATATCTTCTTGTCGGCGCAAAATGAGATGCTTGGGAATTTCAAAACGATGTTTGGTTAAAAAAAGATGGAAAATTTCTTCAATAATCGATTTGCGTTGTGACTGGTCATTGCGGTACGAAAAGACTTCCATCAATTTATTATGAATTTCCGTTTTGTTTTTCAGCTTGAATGCGCTTTTAAAACAATCGAGAGAAAGATTGGTGCCTTTGATAATTGAGTTAATTTTGACTAAAAAATCATAACGATAGTTTTCATAATCGTTAATTGAATCATCAATTTCAAGGTTGTTTGTTACAAAAGAGTCGTTGATGTTTTTACCAAGAAAGAGGGTGCCCAGTGGGTCGCACACTTCGTGAGTTTTTATTTTTATCCAAAAAGTGCTGACTAAGTTTTTAGAAACTTGCTCATTTTTTTTGTTAAAGAGTGTTGTCTGAAAACAAACCCAGTCCCCTTCTTCAATTAACGAATGATTTTGTTTACGCTCAGAAATAGTCTCTTTGTCCATAAATTGGACGACCTGCTTGTCCAAATCTTTGTATTTTTTGCGCTTGGGCGATTTGAATGAAAAGTGCTTCCATTCTTTAAAGGGTATGGGGTCGGCAATTGAGATATCAAAAATAAATGATATGGAATGGTCCGGGTTGAAGGTTATTTTGTTGAGGCGTGGATAGTTGGCCATTAAAATTTTGCGCGCCAAAATTTCGGTCATCAAGTGATCAATAATGAGATGTTTAAACAGATAGTTCTTTATCTTTTTATTGATCTCATTTTTGAATGATTCTTCAACGTAGGCCGATGGAATTTCTGCTTTGTCGAAACCGTCTAAATTTTTCCCTTTAAACAGTTCAATAGTTTGGTCATAAAGACTTTGGGTAACCTGCGGGTGAACGTCAACGATGAGCTTGAGCAAGTGAGACGAAATTTGATGCGCAGAAAAATTTAAACCCGGCAAAGGTTTCTTTTTTAAAGATTCCTTAAGTGGGTCCAACTTCTGGTCAAAATTATTTTTCGTTGTGCTACTATCCATGCTTTCTCCTTTTTAACAAGATAGGCGCAG
Organism: Candidatus Babeliales bacterium; assembly: GCA_019746485.1. Taxonomy (GTDB): domain Bacteria; phylum Babelota; class Babeliae; order Babelales; family RVW-14; genus AaIE-18. Next base: position 16,080 of record JAIERW010000018.1, read on the forward strand.
GAAAACTACTTAATGTTTTTTAGTATAGCGCACGATTCCACAAAGTGGTCAAGTGTTAAAATAATATTATGAGAAAGTTGGGATGAGCTGAGTTGCTAGAGTGCAAGAGGGGGGACTCGAATCCTCCTGTGCTCTTCGCACTTACGTGCTTGTAGCTTCGGAGGACAGGCCCCTCCTGTGCTCTGCGCGCTCACGCGCTTGTAGCTCTGGAGGGCAGGCCTTGCAAAAAATGCTTCTTTAAAAAGACTTTACCAGAGCCGGACTTTAAATATTTTTCAAAAAGGACAGCCTGTGGTTCTTCTTGAAAAGCGGTATAGCCCACCAAAGCCCAAGGCTTATACTTTGCCGTATAACTTGATTTTCCGTCATTATGGAGGCGTAATCGATGATCAATGGAATTAGTGAAGCCTACATATGTTTTTTCAGAATTTTTAATTGACTTAAGGACATAGACATAGTGCATAAAAAGCTCGTGCAGAAAAAGCAAAAAATAATTTATTATTCTTTTAAAAAAGGGGCCTGCCAACCAGAGCTACGAGTGCATAGCACGAAGAGCGCAGGTTGGTGCAAGAGGGGGGACTCGAACCCCCACCCTCTCTCGAGGACTGGCTCCTAAGGCCAGCGCGTCTACCAGTTTCGCCACTCTTGCAGGAATTTCCCTCGATACTTTCTGCTTCGCAGAAAACTCGGGATGAGCGCCCTTTGAGACGCTTGTCTTCGCTTTTCAAGCTGCGACGAGCTCCTCAGGGTGAACGGAGTTGAGTAAGTAGCTCTTTTCTAATTTATATAAATCATTTAAGAAGGGTGCCTGTCCGCCGAAGCCAAGAGCGAAGCGAGGGCGAAGGCTGGAGTGGGTCGCCAGGGACTCGAACCCTGAACCTGCAGATTAAGAGTCTGTTGCTCTACCATTGAGCTAGCAACCCACCAAAATTGTACCTGATTTTTGCAAAATGACAAGAAAAAGTGGGTTGCAAAATGAAAAAAGGTCTTGATATGAGGTAAAGAGTTGGCTAAGCTTGGCGCCACAGTTTATAAGTTTATCATTAGAAATAGGGAGTTTTGCAGCATGAATTTCAATTATCAAAGATTTTTTTCCATTCTTGCTTTTGCCGTTTTAGTTGCACAGGGCTCGCTTAGTGCAGCTGCCCAGTCTTCGCCCTTGGCCGCTTTATTGGCAGGGAAAGTGCATGCTGATGGCAGAGAAGATCAAGAAGATATCGATAACTGGCGCAATGCCGTGCGCTACGTTGAACAAAATATTGTGGGAAACTTGCAAAATTTGACGGTCGAAACTATCAAGACTACTCACAAGCTTCTTGGTGGTAGCGAGGCTCGCATTGGCGCTGATGGCGGGAGCGCCGGTGTGTTTCGCGATCGTGATGGCATTGTTGGTCGAGAAAATATTTCTACTATTTTTGATAACATTGGTAAGTATTTAAATAATGAAGAGCAAGAGTATTTTCAAGCATTACAGTTGAGGCTTCAGGTATTTTGCATAAAATGTCCACATCTTCAAGGCCTTGAATTGTCAACGCTGATTGATAGAAATGAAATTCCAGCTGAAGAACTTGCAGCATTAAAAAAACTTTTTTTTGTGCCAATAAGTCCAGCTCGTATTCAACCAGCGCTTGAGGCATTATGCAAAACAGTGCATGCAATGGTTTTAGGAGGTTATGATCCGGTAAAAATTGCATCACTGGTGATCATGAAAATTTTTCAAATTCATCCGTTTGCTTTTGGCAATGGCCGTTTGGGCCGCTTGCTCATGAATGCCGTTTTGGTAACGTATCGCTTGCCGGTGGTCGAGTTTTCTAACGAAGCTGAATATTTGGACGCTGTGCGTGCTGGTGATCAGAATTTAGAAAACTTTACGAAATATTTGAGAATATTTATTTCTTGATAAAAGAGCGGTGAGGCGTAATATGCGCCTCACCAAAATAACTATCTAGATTGTAGAAAGCTCAAGCTGCGCGTAGTGTTTAATTTGTTCAAACGCATTGTTCGGCCACTCGGCTTTAATATCAATAACCGTGTTGTTATCATCAAAAACAGGGCTCAAGTGTGGCGAGAGCACTGCAGTGGCTTTCAAGTGGCCCACAATTGCTTGCTTGTTTTCTTTTAATGCTTTCAAATATTCAGGGTGGCGCAGCGGGCGGCCATACGTTTCAACTAAATCGCGGGCTGCCAAGCCGTCGCCGGTTGATTTAATGTGTTGTACCAGCTGCATCAGCTCGGTAATTTTGGCATATGTTTTTGCCAAGTCGGCAACGCGCAAGCCTACCACCGTGTGCTGTTTACCGTTAACTTCAAGCTTTTCTTCAACTAGCTCAAGTGCACCGGCATCAATAAGGTAGTACATGATGGTGCAGTTAGCACGCGCATGGTCGCCCGAAATTTCAGTTGCCGTTTCGTTTTGTTGCAAATAGCGGCGCAGGCCCGTTTTTGCCATGCCCAAAATAAGTTGGTTAATCATTTCGTCGTCAGTCAGTTTTCCTTCCCAGGCTGTTAGCAGGCCAGCGGCTTTGAGTGCTGGTAAATGATTGATGCTGATATAAAGTGCGTTAATTTCTGCGCGCAGCTCTTCAATGGTGTTTTCATAGCCCGACAAAAATTCGCTGACATTTTTATTTGTCACGGCAATGGTGTCGCCAACGTTATGCGTTTGCCCGCCAATCAAAAGCTTTTCGCCATCAACAAAGGTATGTGTTGCCAGTCTGCCGCTGCCATGGCCAATTGTTTCGTGCAAAATGCATTGCACATTCCAAATATCTTGCGAAAGCTCATTGTTGGGGTCGTGCTTGGCCAACCAGTCGGCTTCGTCTTTCAGACTAAAAAGTCGACGTGAAAGGTCGGGGTTGAGCATGCTTTCAAGGCCTCTTTCTGCCGGATAAATAATTTGTTTAGAGCCGTACGTTGAGCGAATGTCTTCGTCGTTGGGCAGGCAGTAGGCAGCCGTGATAAACATTGGTCCAAGTCCGCCGGTGCCAAACACTTTGTTGTTAATTGAAGCGTTGGGAATGCACGCAGCACCTTTGTCTAGCACATCGCGCTTAAACGTTGGTGGGAGAGGCATGTCGCGTTCAATGCTGGGCAAGATAGCATTAAGTTTTTTTATGTCGACTGCTTTAATGGTTGCTTCAGCTTGAAAGTGCCCGCGTTGAGATTTTGGATCATTATATGTTTCAATAAAACCAAAGTTGTAGTCCAGCGCGCTGTCGCTTTTGAGCCATTCAATTGAATGAAGTTTAAAGAGCTCTTCGTCGCCTTCAACCAAATGCCCAACCAAATATTCCAGACTTTTAGCAAAGTGATTATCAAAATGGGTGGGGTTTTTGAGCGCGTGTTCATGAGCCAGTTTAAGCCAGTGCTGTGCAACACTGAGTTCTTTGCCGTAGCGGCCTTGCATGGCGTAGGGAGTCATGCGTGGTGTGCGCTGGTTGTTGCTGATGTCGCAATCAAAGTAGGCATTAAGTTTATTGCGTTCGTGTGCGGTGAGTTGTTGGTAGTCCTGCTCGGTAAAATCTGGTGCGTACATATTGACCGCACTTTGTTCAATGTTGTTGGGCACCGTGCAGGTTGGCTCAAAGCTGGCGTCAAAGATTGTTTGTTGTAGAGCCGCAACTTTTGTTTGAGCATTTTCAACACCAATCAAGCTGAGTGCGTTGGTAAGTGTTTCTGGTGTGAGTGTTGCAAGCCCAATTGTTTGTGGCGTGCGCTTTTCGTCCCGGTGCTCGCGCAAAAAGTACTGGCCGTGATTGGTCCACAAATAAATGAGATACGTTTGAGCTTCCTTAATAAATTGTTCGGGGCTGCAGCCTAAATCTTGGGCCGAAGCTTGAGCAAGTTTGCTGCGATTGTTTTCGATAGTTTTAAATAGATCCATAATTTGAATGCCGTGGCGGTGCAGCTGGTCGGTGGCTATGCGGTTACCCGGCAGGCTTGCTCGCCATAAATAATACAGCATAATGCGTTCAGGCGTGGCTAACTTGTTGTACAAATCAACAAGATTCTCATTAAACTTGACGGCAATTTCGTGAAATTGCTCAATTGATGCCGGTGGATTGTTTAAGCGCATAAAATCTCCTTGTGGTGCTGTTGCGTGCAAAGAAAAATGGCAGAGTGTGCCTGCCACAATACTCTTCATTATTATATTCACTTTTTAGCTCCTTTTTGAGTGATACGTTTCGGCCGCAAAAAATTTTTTTCAAAAACTTTCTTG
>JAIERW010000017.1 GCA_019746485.1 Candidatus Babeliales bacterium
TTATTATTCTTTACAAACAAAAAAGATAGGATATAGTTCGTTGATAAAAATTAAAACTTCTTTTGATTACACAAAAAAGGAACTTTAGTGAAAAAACATCTTACTCTCGCGCTCTTGCTCAGCTTTTCCAACACATCTTGGGCAATATTGCAACAACCAAAAAAATTAGCCAACTCACCAACTTCACAAGATACCACGGAAGCAAACAACAATAATGGCCTGAGCCAACAAAATCGCGAACATTTTACCTGCCTTGATTGCTCGCAAGAATGCTGCTCACAGTGCTTGGACAACTGCTGCAACCTTGGACCCTGCTGCTGGGTAAGCTTTAAACTAGTAGGCATGGCCTGCGCTTTTTATAGCGTTGATCTAACACTTCGCGCGGTCGACTGCTGCTGCTCTTGCTGCTTTGACCAAGACGAGGTAGATAATGAGCACGCCGACTAACACTCGGGAAAATTCATAACATTTTTTTGCGCGACACTGCGCAAGCGCTGCATCGTACGCTTAGAACTCAAGTACGAAGCAAAAAAAACTTTGTATGAACCAAAGTCTTCGCCATTTTTGATTGCACTGATAGGCTTTTTTAGCCGCTGAACACACGAAATAACACGAGCGGGGTACCACGGAGCAGATGATTGAAATGTTGCCTCAAGCAACTGATTACTACCCAAATAGATCATGGCATGGTGAGCCTGAAAATCTTTTTTACGTGAAGCAAAAAAAATAAGGTCACCAGGCTTTAGATCTTCGCCATCAAGCGGTTTACCCTGCAAGCACTGCTCATGAGCAAAACGAGGAATTTCTAGCCCGCAAGCACGATAGAGCACATTGACCAGTCCGTCACACCCAACACTGGTAAGCTGGTCTTTATTTTTCTTGCAATAAGAACTGCGCCCAAACCAACAAAAAGGCTGGCCTCGCATGCCTTTTGCCAACGAAACAAGCTGCGCACGCACATCTGCAGCAACTAATTTTTTGTTACCAAAATAATAAACATCTCGAGTTTTAAGCAAGCCAGTAACACCACCAGGCAAAGATACCCGCCACAAGCGCTCATTATGTTTTTTACCAAAAAATTTGGTACCTAACGACAGCGTAATTTTTGTGCCATCATCAGCAAGTAAACGAGCATTATGCGTGCATACCACAAGATTGTATGTAACAAAAGAATCAACAAAAATCGTTTTATCTTTTTCAATCCAGCCACGTACCACCGGCAGCTGCCCATCTGGTTGGTCTTGCATCTGTTCAAGCAGCAAAACTTTGTACCACTCATCATGCTGATCAACCAACAACATCTGTTCGCAAAATAGTGCTTGCGTGGTAAGCAACGAAACGTCACCAGCACGCGTTACCGGCGCACAAACACCTCGCAGTGCCTGCGGTTTGGCCATGATATTGGCCACCGGCACACTCACCAGTAATTTTGGGAGCAAACCCAAATCTTTCTGTGCCAACACGCACGAATGCTGCCAACAAACAAATGTAACAAAAAAAAGAATTCTAGAAATTATCCCCACGCGCACCATAGCCCCCTCCTTCTCTTGTGCTAAAAGTAGCATAATTAATAGGCGCTACCGCGCACAAGATCTGCCATATTATGATAAAGCTTTGCTGGCGTTTTTATAGCCTCAAACTTACGCACAACTTCTAAATCTGGCTGAGCATCGTGCATGCGCCCCAAAAGCTTCATACTCTCTTCGTCCAAATTGAGCCCACCAATCATGAGCACGCGCAACTTTTTAAGTTTCTCAAAGCTTGCTGGCAGTGTAGTAATGGTATTGTCGGGCATCTTGCCTGTGCCGCCACCGTGCAAATAAAGCTCTTGCAACAAGGGCAAATCGCCAATACTTTCAGGCAGGTACGTAAGCTTGTTAAAACTCACATCAAGCTTAACTAATTGCTCCAGAACTTGTATATTTTCAGGGATCATCACAAGCCGATTGTGCGCCAAGTTAAGCTCACTCAGCACAGGAAAACCATCTTCTTGCCAAAAATCTTTTGAGTCAATTTCACTTCGCTGGCCTGATTTGTACGGAATCACAAAACTTTTTATCTTGTTGTACGAAAGATTAAGTTCACGTAATTCTGCACAACTACTCAAAACGGCAGGCATAATCCTAAATTCATTATGCGATACATCCATATATCTCAGCTCAGGCCACTCATGGAGCCAATCGGGCAGTACACTTAACTTGTTTTGCGTAAGATTAATTTTAATAACCGGCATGTTACGCTTTGCAAAATAATTCTTAAAATTTTCAAGCCCGGTCGGATCGGTAATGTCTTTACACGTTACCACCAGCTCATTGCACGTTCGAGCATGTAAAAAAATATAGCTATGCACGCGCGGATTACAAAAATCTTTAACTGTCACTGTTTTTTGCGCAGCACCTTGCAACAAGCCACAAAAACCCAGTGATAGCACCAAAACTATTTTTTTTAGCATAATAATTACTCCCAAAATTACTATTTTAAAACATAAAAAAAGAGCGTGGCTTAGTGTAAACCACGCTCTTTTGTATTACTAGAAAAAATTATTTTTGATTTATTTAGACTGAGTTCCAAAGCTTTGAAGCATAGCGCTCAGCTTCTTGCTTGCACTCGCTCAAACTTGGCACATTGTTGCGCGCATACTCAGTAACTTTGGGCGTAAATGGTCCATAGGTCCATGATAAATAGTCAGAGAGCGCACTCATCATGGTAGAACCTGCAACACCACCAACTTTACCAGCAATATTACGACGAACGGCATCAACAACTTGATCAACAATGACACTGATATTGCTGTCAGCTGAAAAATTTTGAACCAACAAAGCCGCTTCGTAATAACTAATCAAGCCGTTTTTCGCCAATTGAGTTAAACCAAAGCTGAGTACCGCTTTATCGCGAACTTCAATATTGGTCTCATCTTGATCCAAATACCCATGCTCAACCAAATAAGGCGTTGCCCACTCACGAATACCAGCAAAATTTACTTTCAAAAATTCTTTAAGCATATCAACGTAACCGTTCCACTCAGCAATCATTTCATCTTTGGACTGTTCAAAAACTTGAACTGCTTCGTCAGAAATCAGACCAACCGACGACAAACCGTAAGCACAACCATTAGCAACCTTGCTGGCCATACGCGCCAAGGTACCGCCGTGTTTACGTCCCAAAATGGTGCCCCAGTGCTTACCAACACTTGAAAAAACATAATTCATCAACTGTTGTTCAATATAATAAGACTCAACGTTAATATTGTTGCGATCAAATACCTCTTGAATACCAGCAGCATTATACGTAAGCCATGCTTTTTTATCTTCTTTACTCTGAAAAAGATCTACATAATGATCGCGCATGTGAATATACCACTTACCATAAACGTCCCACTGATCACAATTGGCAACGTTCTCAAGACCAAATGGTTTTTTCATAAACGCTACAGGCAACATAATACGCGTCATAAGCGTTAACAATTCTGGTCGAATAACGCCCCAGGTATTTTTTTCAAGGTTTTCAATAACGCGAGGATCTGCATGCTCATAAATTTTAACTTCAAGCGCTTCTGTCATGATATCGCTCAGCTCACGCGCCGCAGCAAAAACGTGACGTCGAATATGCTCATAATCACTTGGCCACCAAACTTTTTCACTGCTTGGCTTATCGTAAATAAGCTGGTAGTAAGTAAATGCTACTAAAACTTTACCCATAGCTTTAACAACTTTAGAAGGCTGTTTGTACAAGCAGCTCACGTTGGACGATGTCAAAATACGGAAAGCACCAAAACCCGCAAACAAGTTTTGAATCAACTCATTTTTAACATCAATAAGCGAATCACCACCCATTAATTCTTGCAACAAATTTCCTTGCCCCGCCTGACTACCAAGCACCACGTTAAGCAAGTTGCCTTTTGCATAGTCAGAGCGAGCATTAAAGAAATGCCACAAAGACAATGCACCCGAAACGCTCCAGTCAAAGGTGTACAAAGGCAGCATGCGCTGAGTCCATTCCTTAAAGTTATCACTCAACGTTGGTCGCTCAAACGACTTTCTGTAACCTTTTTTAAAGAAAGATATATTTTTATCCCAATACATTTCTTCTTTATACAGATTGAAAAAGCTGCGGCAGGCGTCGTAGGTATACGCAACACACTTAAACAATTCATGCTTAGATTTACTGCTTACCTTTAAGTCTGCGCTATCCCAAACCTTCATAAATGAACTAATATTAACACCAAATTTTTGCAAATCACGCTTCCAAACGGTTACGGCACGCTTAAGCGTAATAATATTTTTTGAGCTAATTTCTTGATGTTCTTGAGGTTGGTCTACTTCTTGAGCGGCAACCTCTTTTTCAAGTACGGTAAGTTTTCTGATAACATTGTTAAACAAACCTGCTGCCACCTGAAACTGAGATCTCAACGGCTCCAGAACACGATCAATCAATGCATCGCTATCTTTGGTTGCAATAACTTCCAAGATATCGCGCAAGAAAACAACATCTTCAAGGCCATATGCCAAGCTTGGTGTAACGTGGCAAAGGTTGACCACAATCGCCAACTGCTCTTTAAACTCATTAACATCTTCATAGGTATAAGGATCTTCTAGTGATTTTAAACCAAATATGCCTGCTGGGTTAGCCATAGCTTCCAAGTTCATACCAAAGTCATTTTCAGCAGAACCTCTAATTAAGCCATTCAACTGGCCATTCATCAGCGCCTGCTCCAAACGTTGCAAGCCTGCTACCAGCTCAATTACTTCTTCTTGACCAATAACACCTTCTTTATATGCTTGTTCAAGCAATGAATCTACATCTTGGCATACCATAGTAAGCTTGTTACTGATGCTCAACTGTTCTATTAATGCTCCGTATGTGTCGGTTGCATTCATAATACTCGCGCGCAAATCTTCAGGCAAAAGCTCAAACATTGCTGTTTTGCGATCTGCAATGTTTTGGCGATGCTGCACAAGAAGTTGTACCAGCATTTTATGCAATTCTTCTGGATCAAAGTTCATAGCCATCTGAGGAAATGGCGCGCTTGCTGGAGCTGAGTCCGTTGCTGCAGCAGCATTTACCATGTTAAAACTTAAAGCAATGCTGAGTACAAACGTTAATGTTCTCGTCAAATGTTTTCTAGATGTCATAGTCAAAACCAACCTTTTTCGTTAAAGTCCCCCACAGGAAATTTTCTCACAAAACATGCATTTTTATGCCAACCCAGTATGTCAGCTTTTACATGCCTGTCAACCTAAAGTGGGGGTGCAAGCTAACTAAAAAAATGTTAGTTTTCAAATAGCAAAGACAGCTAATCACTTGATCGTGAAAAATTTATGATCAAACCAAGCATACAAAACAAACTCAACAGCGACGTACCGCCGTAACTAATAAACGGCAGCCCAAGGCCTTTGGTTGGCAACAGGCCGGTAGTAACCATGATATTAATCACCGCTTGCAGCGTAATAAACACCACAAAGCCAAGCGACGTAAAAAAAGCAAATGAATCATTCATTTTCAGCGTCAAACGCAGGCCATACCAAAAGAATAAAAAGTAACAGGCAATAACGCCAACACAACCAACAAAGCCCATTTCTTCGGCAATAATCGAAAAAATAAAATCAGTATGCTGCATGGGCAAGTAGAAAAATTTTTGTTTGGAGTTAGCAATACCAAGCCCCCACACATGCCCAGAACCAATCGCAATAAGCGACTGAATAATCTGGAAGCCCCGCCCCTGCGGGTCTGCCCACGGATTTAAAAAGATCAAAATGCGATTAAGCCGGTACGCTTTGGAAAACGTTAAAAAAAGTAAGACCGGCAATGCGCAGGCAACGGTAATGCCAACGTGCAGTAAATTAAACTCGGCAACAAAAAAGAGTACAAACGCTGTTACCAAAATAGTAACAACCGAACCAAAGTCTGGCTGCTTGAGCAAGACCAAAAAGGTTATGCCCAGCACCATGAGAAATGGCAAATAGCTATGCACAAACGATTGCAAGTACCGGCTCTTGCGGTCAAAAAGCACCCCCAGATAAATAAACAGTGTCAACTTTAAAAACTCACTGGGCTGAAAGCTCTTGCCAAAAATATTGAGCCAACGGCTTGAGCCGTGAATGTGAATACCACCAGAAAAGAAGGTCATGATTGTCAAACCAAGCGCCACAAAGAAAAAGAGTGAGGCATATTTTTTGAGCCAAGCAATGGGAAAAACTGAACAGACAATAAAACCCAAAAAACTGGGAATTAAGTACAACAAATGTTTTTTTAAAAAGTATTGCGCCGAACCAAATTTTTCTAATGCAAAGACCGAACTTGCTGAATACACAAACACACACCCGATCAGCGTGAGCAACAACGAAATCCCTAAAAACATGCGGCGCTCGCTTTTGAGCGCACGGTCAAGAACTGGCACCATGAGCACACCCCCACCCGAAAAAAATACGGCCATTCACGGCCTAAAATTATTTACTGGGATGAGTGTACTGCGTTTGCCTTGCGCTGAACAAGATCTTTGAAAACACGGCCGCGATGCTCATAGTTTTCAAATAAATCGTAACTGGAACCGCTGGGAGAAAAGAGCACCACATCGCCAGGTGCCATATCAACAAAAACTTGATCAAGCACCTGCTCAAGCGAGGCAAAGCGCTGGCACGAGGCAAACTCTGCGCAGGCAGGCCCAAAACAGTAACTCTTTTTAACGTTGGTCATTTCTTGTAACATTTTTTCAAGCGGCGAACGGTCGGCCCCTTTGCCAAGCCCGCCAACAATCACCAGCAAAGGCCTGCCGGTGCCAGCCAGTTTTTCAACCGCAGCTTGCGTTGACTGAATGACGGTTGATTTGGAATCGTTATAAAAATCAACACCGCTCACGGCAGCACACCACTCAAGCCGATGCTCAACGCCTTTGACAGCGCCCGCACTCAACTCTTTTTTGACCACTTGCCAGTCAACACCAAAAATTTTTAACGCTGCCAAAACAAAAAGCCAGTTTTGCACAAAGGTACTTTGCGGCAGCGTGACGAGCTCAACCAACAACGTTTCTTCAACCACCTGCTGATTTTGAATGCGTGAAAAGCGCACATAACCTTTGTGCACGTCTACCACATCACAACTCTGCCACAAAAGCGTAGGCATAATAACTTCGCGCGCTTGCACCGTTACCACGCAGGCACGACTTTGCAAATCTACCAACAAAGCACGAGCATCGTAGTCGCACAAAACTTGGTCAGCAATAATTGCATGCTGGGCAGCATTTTGAAAGCGCAGCAGATTATACTTTGCCTGCGCATACGCGCTCATGGTCTCATGCCGGTCGAGATGATTGGGGAAAAAATTGGTCCAGATAGCAATATCGGGTGCAAAACTTTGGCTATGCTCCAGCTGCCAACTAGAAAGTTCAAGCACCGCACCGTCAACTTCCTGTTGCTGCGCAACAAGATCGAGCATGGCGGTACCCACATTACCACCTTCCAAAAAGTGCAGGGCATAATCATTAATGGCAACATGATTGAGCATGTTTGTTAACAACTTGGTCGTACTTGTTTTGCCCAACGTGCCGGTAATACCAATAGTTGGCTTTGAAAAAAATGGCACAAACAAATCAAGTTCATTGAGCAGCTTATGGCCTTGATCAGCATATAAACTCAAATCAAAACCAGGACTTGCAACAACAAAATCGTGCATATCAATAAACAATGCAATATCAACGCGCGGCATATGCTGGGCATGATACTCAGAAAGCAACGCGTATTCCTGCTCGGTTAAGTTTTTTTTATCCCAAACATTCACCGCCAACGCAACCGAAGCGCCACATAGACGGTTTGAAAGCTCATGCTCATACGCTTTAATAAAGCGCAAGACTGATTTGCCAACAACGCCAAATCCTAAAACACCAATCCGTTTCATGCGCGCTGGCTCTGTTGAAGCTTGTGAATAGTTTGCGTTGTAGAGCGCCCTGGAACCAACGAAATAGTATAGACCTCGCCGCCGTACGACATTAATAAATCGTACCCCACCAGCTCTTCGCGCTTGTAGTCGCCACCTTTAACCAAAACATTTGGCCGCAGGTATTCAAGTATTTCTCGCGGCGTGTCTTGATCAAATGCCGTTACAAAATCAACAACGCCCAACGCCGACATAATGGTTGCACGGTCGGCCAACGTGTTAATTGGCCGCTCAGGGCCTTTGTTTAAGCGTTGTACCGAGGCATCGGTATTAAGCGCAACAACCAAAATATCCCCGCGCTTTTTAGCTTCTTTTAAAATATGAATATGACCGGCATGCAAAATATCAAAGCAGCCATTGGTAAAAACAATGCGCTTGCCTTCACTGCGCAGCCATTCAAGCTCAATTTTTAAGCGCGCCCAGTCGTACATAATTTTTTCGGTCACGTCAGCTTCGCGGTCGATAAGCTCTTCTAGGCTCACGCTATAGGTTTTTAGGTGCGAAATAGCAATTGATGCCGCATGATTTGCCAAGCGCAGTGAAACGGCAAGATCCAAATTATGCGCAAAGCCCAATGCTAAAAAGGCAACAACCGTGTCTCCAGCACCCGACAAATCAAAAACTTCACGCTTGCAGGCTGGCGAGTGAAAGTCAGTTTCAGCTGAAACAAAATGTATGCCCTGCTCGCCCATTGTAATCATCAAGCCAGTTAAATTCAAAGATTTTATAATTTTGCGCGCGTTATCGACCAACGAATGTTTGCGATCAAGCCCAAAGAATTGAACAATTTGTGCAAACTCAGGCAAGTTCGGGGTCATGTAGTGCACGCCCTGGTACTTGTCAAAATCAGGACCTTTGGGGTCGGCCAGCACAATACAATTGTTTTGGCGTGCAAGCCCTACAACATAATCAACCAGATAACGATCGATAACACCTTTAGCATAATCTGAGAGCAGCAACATGCACCCAGGCTTGATAACTTTTTTTAAACGCTCAATAAGCTGGTTACGTTCTTTTTCGGCCAACGGCTCTTTATCTTCATGATCAATGCGCAAGCACTGATGATTTTTTGCCATCACCCGCAACTTGGTTGTAGTTGCTCGCGTTTCAGACAAAATAAGATTTTCGGTTGAGATATTACTTTTTTCAAGCAACTCGCAAAATTTTTTACCACTGCGATCGTGCTGATTAATAACACCAAACAGCTGTACGTCAAAACCAATGCTTCTACAATTTGCGGCAACATTTGCCGCCCCACCAAGCTGCCATTCGCGATGCTGTTCACGAACAACAGGAACCGGTGCTTCTGGTGATATGCGATCAACAGAACCAAAAATATATTCATCAAGCATAAGGTCGCCAACAATAATGACATTTTTACGACCGCCGCGCTTAATAAAATTAATAAGATCCTTCATCAATATTCCTCACAATCAAGCACCTTGGGTGATGTTATTTAAAAAAACTCTTGCACTGAGTAGGCTTTTAAGCATAACCTATTTGAAAAAAGAAAAAAGGAGAGAAACAATGAAATTACAAATCAAATACAACTTTACCGACCTTGACAAAGCACTCGCAATTGCACATCAGACAGCTATGTTTGCAGATATTGTAGAAGTAGGAACACTCTTACTTTTTAAAGAAGGTGTTACGGCAGTTAAAGAGTTCAAAAAAAACTTCCCCGACAAACCACTTTATGTTGATGCAAAGATTGCTGATCGCGGCACAGAAGCAGTTGAGCTTTTTACGCAAGCGGGCGCTTCATTTATTTCTGTGCTCTCAAACACGTACTATCACATTATTCGAGATGCTGCTCAAACAGCAAAAAGCCACCATGCACAAATAGTGCTGGATTTTATCAGCACTGAAATGCCAGGCCAAGCAGCAGCTCAGGCAAGAAATCTTGGCGCTTCAGCCATTTTGCTGCACCGCGCCCGCACACCAGACCAATCGATTGATTTAGAACAAGATTGGGCAAGTGTGCGTGACAACACTGACCTGCCCATTTTTATTAAAGGTAAAATTGATGCCGAAGTTTTGCGTGATATTGTGCCACTCAACCCGCACGGCGTGGTGATTGGTTCTGCAATTACGTACGCAAGCAACCCAGCAGAGCAGGCGGAAAGAATTAGTAAGTTATTAAAACAACGTTAATCCTCACGCTGTTCATCAGAATCAGAACAGTAACATTCAGTACATTTGTCCCACAACGCTTGCAAGCCAAAACAAATAGAAACTGCCAAACAAACAACAATCGGCGCACCAACCGTTGGATCAAGTAAAACCTGCCGCTCAGGCTCTCTTTCCAACTGCTGCACACAGCACATGAGTTCTTGCGTCGACATGCTAACAAGATCTTGCTCAGATATTTTTTGATAATGAGAATTGCCAGAAACGTGCGAACCACACAACAGAAAAAAAACAGAACTGATAAAAAAATTCTTGTAAACGCGCAGCATCTTCGTGATGTCCTTTTATCATGCACTCGTTAAAATTAAACTTCCAAATCCTCAGCAGGTACACGTTCATAATCATGCCCCCGCCAGCAAACACTCAACTTTCTTTTACACGATTCAAAAAAATTATCAAATCGTCCAGCACCATAACATTCGCATAATCTTATGGAAAAATAACAAAAGACTCCAGACAACACAATTGAGCCAACTAGAGCACCACCCAAAATTACTGTCGCTTCAATCGCTTTTTCAGCCCAAACTTCAAGAAAAGCCTCTTGCGCGCCAGCATCATGCATCAGCAGTTCAATCTTTTCTAGCGTCAAACCCTCTTGCACCAACTGCTGCACACAACACTCAAGTTCCTGCTCGGTAACATTCAATTGGTTTGATGAGTAACAATAACTACCTACAATCATGCTGATTACTAAAAAAAATAGTACAAACATAAACATTGTTCCCATGCGTTATTGTTACTCAATCAACAAAACTAAAAACTATACGTCTTCGCGCGTCGTTGTTGTAGCAGTAGAAGAAGCCTGGCCACCACCGCCAGTCTGATTCTGCACTTGCTCGTTGTTATACTGCTGAGTGTGATGGCAACCCATACAACCGCACAACAAACCACAAAACCATCGTGAACAACCAAATCTCAAGCCGCTCTCACAACAATCACGGTTGCAACCACCGTAGCGTTTATACGCAGTAGCCCAGCGATACACATAGCCACTAATACAACCAAGAACATAAATAGTAACGCCAATAATCACCTGCTGTTCCATTGGCGACAAAACGAAACTCTGCTTCTCTTGCTCTGCAACTTCTTGCAACACTGCCAGAATATCTTCCGGCTCTTTGCCTTCTTGCACCAGCTGAGCAACTGCCTGCATCAGTGCAATTTCGTGCCCGCTATAGTCACGCTGACTTTCTGGCACTGCCTGACCGGCCAAACACACGCTGA
This sequence comes from Candidatus Babeliales bacterium, assembly GCA_019746485.1. Lineage (GTDB taxonomy): Bacteria > Babelota > Babeliae > Babelales > RVW-14 > AaIE-18. The sequence continues at coordinate 11,344 of JAIERW010000017.1, forward strand.
ATATCACGAACAATGTCCTCTTCATACCTTCTCTCCCTCGTAAAAAAACGATCCCTAACAACTAACAACAATTAATACAAGCCGTTCTTTCTTTCTTCCTGCAACAACACATCCAAAACGTATTAAAAAGACCAACGGCCAAAGCAATTGCACCGAGAAGCAGGCCAACTTCCGCTACTCCAAAACGCGCAGCACATTCTTGGCCACTCAGCTGTACCAGCTGGGCTACAAGCTGCTCAAGTGATATATTTTCTTGTTTCATAATTTCTTGGACAGACTCAATAATTTTTTCCTGCTGCAACACATCAAACTCCTGCGCACACGCCCACCCACTCATAAAAAAGCAGCCAAGCACAATCAACACAAGTTTCTTCATTGTAAGCCCTTTCCGGTTAAATAAACCATAGTTTTTGCAACAATTACTTAAAACTGAGTGGAGTATGCTCCTGCTCTTTTTGTTTTACAAGAGATTATAAAAAAAATAGCCAGTACAACGTTGTACTGGCTAAAAAACCGTTATTTTTATGAGAGAAATTTACGCACGTTTCTTCTTTTTCTCAAACTGAATGTTAAATAATTCTGCTACTTCTTTTACTGTCGTTGCATCTTGCGCTGATTTGTCTTCGCGGTACCCCATAATTCGGGGAAAGCGCAATGCATAACCAAGTTCTGTTTGGGTAGCACCGGCCTGATGAAGCGGAGACTTAGTAATTTCGTCGGCCCGCACCAAGCACACCATCTTTGGAGATACCCAAACATCTGGATACAATTCTTTGGCACACGCAACATTTTTAGGCTTATTTACAACAGCATCGTCATCACACATCTTCTTGTGCGCACGCCACTCATCATCAGTCAGGCCGGTACCAATTTTGGCAATCGTTTCATAACAATCGTTCTTTTTGTTATAAACGCCCACCAAAAATGCACCAATACCAAACTTTGAACGTTTGCCATGCCCTGCATAATAACCCAAAATAACGCAGTCCAGCGTATCACTCAGCGAACCAGATTCTTCACGCTTAAGCTTAATCCAGTTAAAATTACGCTTACCGGGCTGGTAAATTGCGTCAGGCCGCTTGACCACTACACCTTCAAGACCAACGGTAATTGTTTGCTTAAAGTATTTTTCTAAATCTTGCGCCGATTCCACTTTGTGCTCGGCCACCAAATGAATAACGCCCTCTTTTTCAACCTGCTTGCTGCCAAAAACTTTTTCCAAAATTTTGCGGCGCTCGGTGTGCGGCTTTTCGAGCAACGACTCCCCGTTTAAAAAAAGCGCATCAAACATGTGTAACTGCAATGGAAACTCTTGTACCGCTTCTTCAATGCCGTGCTTGCGCTTGCGCCGCACCGTTTCTTGAAAAGGCAAAAAGCTTTCGGTCTCTTCGTCGTAACAAATTGCCTCACCCTCACCCACAAAGCTAGTAACATCCAAATGCTTTACCGCATCAAAAAGATCGGGAAACATGTCCGACATATCAATCAAATTACGTGAAAAAAAGTGAACCTGCATGCCATTGCCACGCTTTTGCACGTGAACCTGCAAGCGAAAACCATCAAGCTTTGGCTGCGCAATGCACGGCCCCAATTTTTTTACAATATCTTTTGACGTTGCCAAGCGTTCGGCTGCTGCCGGCCTGATAGGTATGCCCGGCGTAATGCCAATCTTACGCACGCCTTCAATACCCTCTTCTTTAAGCGTTTTAATAATCAGACCAATGTCGGCAGAAACATTGTACGCATCTTCAAGGTCGTGGCGTAACGATTTGTCGCCCGCTTCCATCCACGAAAAGGCGTCAATTAATGTCATGTCTGAAAAACCAAGACGCAGCTTGCCCAAAATAATACGCATCACGTACTTGCCCGAAACAGGGTCTATCATGCGCAAAAGCTCAAGTAAAAACTTATCTTTTTCGTCCTGCGAGCCAGTACCAGTAATATTCAAAAACTGATGTAATTTTTTATCAATTTCATGCAACGTTAAATCTTGCTTAAAAAGCAAGCCTTGATGCGCATGCGCTATTACCACCGCAACATCGCCAGAACTACTTGCTTGTGTTTTTACCTCTGCCTCTGTTGCTCCCACAAGCTTTGCCACCACTTTGATAGCGCTTTTTTGTGCAAAGTTAAACTGTGTACTTAAATAAGGCGGGCGTAAGCTGCCAAGTGATAAATACGCAATAGTTGCTGCATCTGACGGCGTTGCCTTTTTAAGTAGATCTGCCAGGGCATGAGTCATAACCAGGCGGGACGACTCTTGCTCCAACTCATCAAAAGTTTGAGCAACTTCACTAAATTTCATAGCACACCCTCAGCGATTATGATTAAAAAATTGATACAAATTATTTTTGTGCCTGACCAAAAGCCAACCACACAGCACAACAAAAAAATAAAACATGAGATCGATGTTGACCAAAATACCGTAGTACAACGTGAGCACCACAATTGAGCCAAGCGAAGCAATAAATGATTGCCGCGTGATAGCAAACAAACAAGCCCATGCCAAAACAAATAAAATAACCAAATAAAGCGGTATTAAATACAACAACGCACCAAGTGCTGTTGCCACACCCTTACCGCCCTTAAAGCGCAAAAAAATTGAGCAGGCATTGCCAAACAACAATGCAGCCGCGCACAAAACCAAATAGTTTTGACTGAACATAACACCCTGGCTGTGCAGCACAAGATCGGCAATACACATTACCAGAAAGGCTTTGAGTGCATCAAAAAAAAGAATGAGAAAAAAGAAATTAACATTGCCCAAAACACGCGCAACGTTGGTAGCGCCAATATTACCCGAGCCATGCTGCGTAATGTCGAGCTTAAAAAAGAACCGACACAATAAGTAGCCGGAAGGAATAGAACCCACCAGATAGGCAAAAATTAGTAATGCACTCACAACAACCATTATCATTTTCAAACCTTACGTTATAAAAAAAGATCATAAAAAAAAGCCGCACATCTTTAAAAAGATGAACGGCTTTAAACCTTTTAGTGCATGAATCTGTGGTAGCGGCGCAGGGATTCGAACCCCGGACCTACGGATTATGATTCCGCCGCTCTAACCAACTGAGCTACGCCGCCATGCAATTAAAAATTTCACGTTAAACTCTTATCACGCTATAAAATTTTATTACTAAAATCTTATGGAACGAACACCCATTCTGTCCATGGTAAATGAAAAGAGCGATTTCAAAAAGTACACGCCTGAAAGGATTGTAGCAACAATACCCATCATAAGCGTTACAGCAAAGCCCTTAATGGCAGGCCCGCCGAAGTAAAACAACACCGCACCAGTTAAGAATGTGGTAATGTTTGAGTCAAGGATAACCGGCATTACGCCTTTAAAACCATTGTCTATTGCAACACGAAGAGGAACACCCGCTGCAATATGCTCACGAATATTTTCGTAAATCAATATTGAAGCGTCAATACCCATCCCAATCGATACCACCATGCCGGCAATACCAGGCAAGGTTAAGGTCGCGTTGAAGTATGACAAGAACAATAAAATCAGGAACAAATTTAACATCAACGCAAATACTGCAAAGAGCCCAGGAATCTTGTAGTAGAATATACTAAAAACAAACAATAAAAGCAACGCCACCAAACAAGAAAATATACCTTTATGCACAGAATCTTGTCCCAACTTTGCACCAACACGGTTCTCTTGTTCAAACTTGAGCGGCGCAACCAATGAACCAGAGCGCAAAACGATCGACAAATCGAGCGCTTCTTTTTGTGACGCAATGTTGGTAATGCTTGCTTTACCGCCAGGAATGGCACCTTGAATAACCGGATCTGAGAACATAACATTGTCAATTACAATGCCCAAGTGCTTGCCAACATTGTTTGATGTAATATCAGCAAATTCATCAGCACCAACACTGTCTAAAACAAAGCCAACTTGCGCTTTGCCGTACTGGTCAAACTCAACGCGAGAATCGGTAATGTGCTCGCCAGTCATGTCAGGAAAGGCTGAAACCAAGAAATAACGACGTGGTTCACCTTCATCAGAGCGACCAGGAACAATCATTTTATCTTGTGGCAAATCGCCATCAAATTTATCAAGCAACGTTTCTGCTTTTGCAGCACTTTCTTCAACTAATTTAAGTTCCAAATGTGCAGTCTTTTGTACAATTGCTTTAACACGGTCAGGGTCATCAAGGCCTGGCAGCTGTACCACCACTTGGCGTGCGCCATGCTGTTGTACCAAGTTTCCTTCAACGCCGTAGTTGCCCAAACGCGTAGAAAGTACGTTAACTGCCTGCTCAACGGCACCAACGCGCAAAGCGCTGTCGATATCGCTGGTCAAGGTTGCGCGTACCACAACACCAGAACGTTTAACATTCAAGATAGTGCCACGATGTTCTTTAATAATGTTGAAGCATGATTTTGCAACTTCTTCGTCAGCAAATATCAGCTCAAGCGCGCCATCGTTAAAGGTCTTTGAGGTTGGCAATGTTTTTAAACCCTTGCTGGTCAGCAATTGGTCAAGAGATCTATTTTCTAACGCTAAGCGATTTTCAAGTGCCTTTTCAACTTCAACACCCAAAACAAGATACGTACCACCGGCAATATCAATACCTTTATTGATACCGGCCAAGCGCATAGAACCAAGCATTTTTTTGAAATAGCCAGTAAACGAACTTTCCTGCTTTGCTTCACGCATCGCTTTTTCATCGAAAGAAACCATGAAATAAGTTCCGCCAATCATAACAAGAACCCAGAACATGACTGGAGCAAATAGTAATCTGACTAAACCTGATTGAGCGCTCATACGTATCTCCTAAAAAGGTTAATCTACTCTCTCTGACTTATGATGATTCTGTCCGTCTACGCTTTGCTTCGACGCGACATCCGCTTTTGCTAAAGCTACGCCGGACACGCAAGATGAGCGGGAAGGGCGTCCTTCGAGACGCAACTAAAGTTGCTCCTCAGGATGAGCGGACTAACTTTTCACGTATATTTCATTAAAAAAAAGGGGCCTGCCAGTCGTAGCCTTGGCGAAGACTGGTGCCGAGAAGGAGACTCGAACTCCTATGGGGTTTCCCCCGCTGCCCCCTTAAAGCAGTGTGTCTACCAATTTCACCATCTCGGCATGTATATTTCAGAGCAATTTCAATGCAAAAACTGCAGTCATAAGGTATCAAAGAAAAGAACACTTCGCAACTGTTTTTCGTCAAAAAAGATAACTTTTTCTTTTTGGGAGCCCTTTTTCCTGATTAATCAACAAAATTGTTGCACTGGCTGAAAAGTTTTTTATAGCTTTAAAACAGATATTTTTTAGATAAAAACTAAAATTCTTTGAGGAATTTTTATGAAAAAAATGAGATTTGTGCGCACACTAGCTCTCGCTCTTGCTCTTGCAGCACCACTCAATGCCGACCTTGCCAACTTGCAACAAGGCCTAACAGCACTTAAAAGCAAGCTTGCCCAACTTGGGCAGACTCTTGATGATCTTGTAAACCCATCTGTTGTACCACCCATTACTCCGGCAGATATAACTAAGCTTGATCAAATTCAAGATGCATTGATCACTAAAATAAATACTGCAGCAAACCCAACTACTAAGACACCTGAAGAAATTGTTGCGACTATCACTGATCTTAACGATTTTAAAGACCACACAGCACCTCAACTCAACTACGAAGAATTAAAAACATTCAATGAAGCCATACAAAACCGAACAGATAAAAAATATGAACCCTTTTTTAATTCCTTAATTACTAAAGCAGGAACTCTTGACGATTTTAATGATTGGTACTTAAACGATATAACAGATGGAATAGCTGATAACATCAAAATAAAAACTACTACTACTTTTACTCATTATTTAGCATGCAACTTGGCCTTACTAACCATTCTTTACTTAGAACGAAGCGGACAGCAATGTCCTAATTTTGACGGATTTGTTCAACTACCAACCAAGATAACTAATTTAACGATAGATCAACAAAAAGAAATTGCGCAAGCATCTTGGACAACGCTTTGTAAAAATATTGATAGCAAAGATAAAGTGATCTTACTAAAAATTCTTAGATCTGCTTCCTCTGGCGCAGCAAGTAGCAGCCCAAGTCAACTGCAAACAAGCATCCGAGAATTGATAACCAATGATCCAGTACCTACAACAAGCGCATCCCTTACACCAGCAGAAATAGAAGAATTTTATACGCGAGCATTAGATAATATTGCTTTCGCTTTTAGCAAAAGTAAAAACTCAAAAGCTCAATTTGTTTTCGACATGTTTGAAAATGAAAAAACACCCCCACTTCACCTAGCTTTTTTATCGTATCTTTTTGCAAAAGACAAAGAAAAGATCCAACGAATCCTGAAAAAACAGCCCCCAGCAATTGTTGTTGGGTTACGAGATTTATTAACAGAAAAAAACTTTAACTTTCTTGAAGGAACCATCCTTAAATCGCTCAAACTGCTCAAAGGAGACTTTGATAACATTTTGAGCTTGCAAACAAGTAAGCCAAAAGGGCCCCAAATCGTAGATAAAAATTACGAATTAAGCCTCATTACCCAACGTCTAAAAACGAGCAGCAGTAAAAAAAGCAACCAAAATCTCGTAGCTTTTCTCTTACCACTAACAAAAGAACTCACAGAAATTACTAATTATGAGCACTTAAACCAAGCAAAAGCAAATCTCAAAAGCCAAAAGAAAAAAGCCAAAGACGATGGACATGATACAAAAACTTTGGCCTCGCTCCTTGACCGCGTTACATTAAGACTTTCCCAATTACCAAAACCAGGATCAACAACAACTACAAAAAGTCCTCATGAAATAGCACAGCTTAAAAAAGACATTGATAATCTGATTAAGAAAATAAAAGATGGAATAATTTATAATCCAACATCGATGGCAGCATCAAGGGCTCCTCTCAACAATGTTAAAAATATTGTCGAACTTCGCACCTATTTTAGGCAAAACCTCCAAAATTTATTGGCCACAGATTCTGCCATATCAAAAAAAAGTTTGATCGAAATTTTTCAAGAAGAAGACAAAGATATAGCTAATATACCTCGTACGCTCAAAGATAATAAGCCATCAAGTAGCACCAGTTCAGGATCTTCAAGCAGCAGCCCTTCAGGTACCGGCGGCAGCACAAGCACATCTGCCTTTGATCCAAGCACCCTGCCAGCTCAAAAAAATCCAAAAGTAGCCACGGCTAAAAATTTGACAGAATGGACAACCCGATGTTTTGGCGCACTGCCTGAATACAATTGCTCGTCAGCACAAGATGCTCAAACGGCAACCGACTTAAGAGATGTTTATCGAACAGCGCTCACTGACGACCAATTTATTACCATCATGAACGAGTTTGTTGCCCAGAGCAAAGCAACATTGCAACACGCTGATGCCGAATGGGTTAATGGTGCTGCCAACAAACCAACTGACAAATTCTTTGATTTAAATGAACCAATGAGTGAGTTTGATCTGGCTTACATTCAAAAATTAATTATTCCTGCCGACAATAAAGTATGTTTTATGGGCGACTACCACGGCAGCGTACACTCACTCTTACGCAACCTGTGGCGTTTGGTTCTGCAAGGTTACTTGAAAGACGACTTCAAGCTAGCAGACAAATTCCACCTCATTTTCTTGGGCGACTTTGTAGACCGCGGCCGCTACGGCGCTGAAGTGTGGTACACGCTTATGAAGCTCAAGCTTGCAAATTGGGACAAAGTACACTTGCTGCGTGGCAACCATGAAACAGAAGATATAAGCAAACGATACGGATTTTTAGGTTGGGGATCTAATAAAGCACAAGGCGAAGTTTATAATAAATTTACGGCAAAAGAATCAGAGATTGAAAGCAAAATTTTGCGTCTTTACAACTACTTACCCTTTGCTTTGTTTTTAAGCGCTGACGGCAACGACTTTGTTCAATGCTGCCACGCAGGCATTGCATTAAAAGATGATGGGTCTTTCTTTAATGTCACTGACTTTTTAGCAAAGCCATGGCCAGACATAAAATTTCAAAAAATTTCTGAAAAACAAACAGGCTTTCAATGGAGTGATTTTTCACAAACCGGCGGCCTTGTTACAGGAGCACGCGGCGTGGCAGACGCTGTAACAGCAGATATTGAAGAAGCAAAAAATTATCTTACCACAAACAACCTTAAAGCATTCTTCCGTGGCCACCAAGACCAATCATTCGGCTTTAAAATGTTTTTTTCTGATTCATCAAATACAAGCAAGGCAACCGATGCGGGCAATTATCCCAACGGCCCTTACCACTGGCAATATGTTACTCAAAATAACAGCGGCAACGTTCCTAAAAAACTTACGCTCAATAACTACGTACCAATTTTTACCTTCACCTCGGCATCTGAAGGCCAGTCGGTACCATTCGATTGCTTTGGTATAGTAACTTTTGGTGATGGCAAATATGAAAACTGGAAGCTGAAGATTTATGAAACAAATTTGGAAACAATTGGCGATCGTAATAAAAATCTCGTTTCAATCGAACGAAGCAAAACAAATCCAAAAGAACTAGCAATCAGCTGGTCTCATGCCAATACTAACAATCTTGATGCAAAACTTGTTACTGTAGCACGAGGAGTAGCCGCTGCATCAGGAGCTGGAGCATCATCTGGCAGGCCACCACCACCTTCATCAGGCCCGGTAAAACCAAAACCACCAGTACGACCGCTGCCAAAGCCAGGACCAACTACTGGCACAAGTATACCATCTTCTCCTGGTCCAGTAATACCGGCAACAGGAACATCAACAACAACACTTTCTACAATCAACGCTGATCTAAAAAAATATTATGACGAAGCCAATAACTTAGTAACAACAGGAAAAACACCATTCAAAATAAACAACAACTTTGTGAAAAGAATTAATACCATTCGTGCATTAGACACAACAACAACTCTTGATATTTTTCTAGGCCTTGATCAAGCAACTGTTAAAACAGAGCTTGAAGCAATGGTAGCTTTTCTTACATCAAAAAATAGTAGTAAAACTTATGATGCAGCACTTACTACACTTACTAACGAAATTGATAAGCTAAAATAGCAAACCCATAAAAAATTACAGGGAAATAATGAAAAGAAAAAACATCATAATGCTCCTGATCTTGAAAGCGTTTTTGCAGGCGACACCGCTCAATGGAGCAGCAGGACCCCTTTTTCAATTACAACAAGGCCTGACGGCGCTTAAAAGCAAGCTTGCGCAACTTGGCGAGGCGCTTGATAACCTTGCAAATCCAATGGTAAAAGCCGAAGATCTTATCAAGCATAGCACTCTTTTGGTGGGAATTGATCTCCAAAAATTAACATCTAAAACATTAAAAAACTTTAAAACAAAATTAAAAGAAGCAAAACAAATAATTCCGAATAAAAAAGCCAAGTCAGATTATCTCACCAATCTTTTTTGGAAAAAAATCATAGATCTCATGGCTGTAGAAAATTTAATAACAGCCGATGAAATTCTTCAAGATCTAGAAGAAAAAAACAATTGGTATTCAACTGACGACATTCCCCAAAATTTAGACCATGCGCTCAAAGAAACACAAAAAGAACTTGCAAGACGAGCAACCCCCTCAACAGCAACCGGAAGCGGTGGAACCCCAACCGGCGGCACACCAAAAACAGGCGGTGGTACGGCAACAGGAACAGGCGGAAGTGGCGGCGGAACCACCTCGGGAGGTAGTGTAGACCTGTTAGCACAGGCACAACGCTTAACACGCATTACCAGCAACACAGCAACTCTGTCAGAAGTAACTGAATATCTGAAAAATATCAGGGACTCAGGCGGAAAACAAGATACAAATTTAAAAAGTATCAACAGTCTGAGAGAACTAGGAAATTTACAAAACAATTTGAAACGTTTAAAAGAAAAACCACTACGCAAAAAAGTTGAAACAAGAATATATCATTACATAAACTCACATATCATAGAAACAATTTCCAATCAACAACAACTAGAACAATTTAAAAAACATTTGGAACGATTGCAAAAACGAGCAACAAAAACTCCCCCCGCTATCGACATTGCAAGTACAGATATACAAACATTGCTACAAAGAGTTGAAAACAGAATAACCGCCATAAAACCCGCATCATCAACAGGACCATCCATACCAACTGGCCCAACAATTCAAACATCCAAAGATGCGATTGATGCTCTCTGTGGACAAATAACCACTAACATTGCTTTCAGCAGTACAAACCTTGATGGTGGACCCCATAGTTTCTTTGTTAAAAATAAAAACAAAATTGGTTCTCTTCAAGAAATTGCCAATAAGCAAGCAACAGACGGTTCAGACTTAACCGAAGTCTTCAATTATTTCATACAACAAGTAAAAATGCTTAATTTAACCAAAGCTCAATTAGACAACATCTTCGGGAATACCCCGAAAGAAATTAAGGAAGGCTTGGGCATGGTAGCTTCAGCCACTGACGTGGAAGCAGCAAAAGAAAAAGAAGAGCTCGGCAAGTTAAAGCTGATAATAAAAAATTTAAACGATTTTTTCACTAGTCCTATAAAATTCAAAATGAATCAAGGCAAGGACTTGGCAAGATTCGAAAAAGACAAGCTCCAAGCTCCTCACCTGAATAACTGCGACGCATCAATAACTTATTTCCAAACACACCCACCTGTCCACAATGCTTCTGATATAACACAAGAAATGACAGCACTCAAAACATTACTTGAAAGCATAAAAAACTACCTAGAAACTAAAAGGGCCACGCCAGTGCTCACAACAACCTGTGATAATTTTATTGCACAAATTAACACCGTAATCACACGGCTTTAAATGAATAAAAAGCAGCCAAGCAACCTAGTTCTAGCAGTTAATAAAAATTTAAGGAGAAAAGAATGAAGAAATACAACGTCATAGCGCTCTTCAGCTTGGCAACGTTTTTGCAGGCGGCACCGCTGAGCGCAGCGGCAACCGTAGGTCCTGAAGCTGCAAAAAACCAACTACTCACTAATTTAAGAAAAAACTGCGAAGCCGTGATAGATACATTTGCAAGCAGTAACTCTATAAATAACTTTGATTCATGGATAACAGGGTTCAGCGGTATAAGCCAAAACAAAGATAAACTTAACATAATCTCAGAAGCCCTCAAAGATGGTTCTGATTTTTGGGCAAGAGTAGACTGGGCAAATAAACCCGATGAACCGCTCAGAAAAGTACTTCGTGAATATACTCAACAATCTTTAGACAAATTGGCAGCAGCCAGCGGAACAGCAATAGCAACATCTAGCGGTCTTAATATCAATGCAAACACCCGAATAGAAACCATAGAAGATTTTTTAAATCTGTTTAACTCGGCTACAAATGCAACCGCAGCGTGTGCTTTGTGGACCAACTGGGTAAGCAGCACCGCAAGCAAAGGAGATAAGTTACAAAATTTATGCTATTCAAATTGCTGCAACATTTTAACTAACAAAACCAGCTACCCAGAAGCCGATTTTAATAGCGCATTTACAAAAAAATATGGAGCACCAACATCAGGTTCAACTTGGAACAATTTTTTTAATACAGAGCTCGTAAAAATCAGCTCGTTACCAGAAATTAAAGCAATCAACAAACTCATCGCTCTCGTGATAGAAAAAGCATCCGCCCTTCCGCCGCCAGGCACAGGCACAGGCACAGGCACAGGCACAGGCACAGGCACAGGCACAGGCACAGGCACAGGCACAGGCACAGGCACAGGC
>JAIERW010000025.1 GCA_019746485.1 Candidatus Babeliales bacterium
GGCACAGGCACAGGCACAGGCACAGGCACAGGCACAGGCACAGGCACAGGCACAGGCACAGGCACAGGCACAGGCACTCCACTTGCAACACCACCAGCAGCAAAAAAAAGCAAAAAAAGCTTGAAGCAATTAAAGAGAGGCCTAAAAGCCCTTAAAACCAAACTTGCAACGTTAGCTCAAGAACTCAATAAAATTAAATAACATTAAAAGAAGGTGTTCCACTATGACAATCAAAATCATACTTCGTCTCTTATTTTTTTCATGTGTACTTACCTCATTTAATGGAATTTTGAGCGCTGCAATACCACCACCGCCGCCACCTCCGCCACCTCCAGGAGGACCTGGAATTCCACCCCCGCCAGGAGGGGGAGGAGCACCTGCAGCAACACGACGCCCTGCAACAGCTGCGGAAGAAGTGCCAAACAGCAAAGAACGTTTGGCTTACTTAAAGGAAGTTGAAAAATTAGGCTGGAAATTTCTTACCGCAGCAGAAAAAACTGAACTCACAGATCTCAAAGTTGCAGAAACAGCCGGCACATTGGGAGCTGCACCAGCAACAGGAACTGGCGGTCCTGGAGATGGCTCAGCCACCAAAACACGACAGCCTACTACGACCGCCGCGGGAGAACAAACCCCAGCGCGTCTTGCATTCTTGGAAAGCTTACCACTCACAGGAGCTGATGCAATTACTACCGCTGAAAGAGCCGAAAAATCTACTCTCGAACTATTAAAAAAAGCTGGATGGCCTAAAGTATCAACCGGCCCTCGACCAACTGAACCTTTGCCAGCTCCAGATATTACATCTGAAGAATTTGCTTTAATGGTTTATGCAATAAGCAAAGGTGACGATAAGATTGCTCTAGGAAGAAGAATCAACATCAATGACTGTCTTAAACCAGAACACGTCAATAATTTAGTATTAATTTTACTCAAGCACCTTCATGCTGACAGCAATCCTTTTGATGGTCAAAAAAAAGATATTTCTGCACTGCTTGGAGAAACAAAAGTAGAAATTACACTCGATAGAAATACTATGAAAATAGTAAAGGATTTCATAACAGTTAAAAATAAAAAACCAGAACTTCCTGAATACCCAGGCAGATACACGCTAAAACAAGTAGAAAATTTAAAAGACACTAATGTACCAGTCGCTGGGCCAGGCGCTGGTGGTGGACCTAGAGTTGGTGGCAGCGCACCGGGCACAGAAACGGTTGCACAAAAGAACGAACGACTGGCAAATGAACTTAAGACATTGTTTGATGTTGTAGAAGGGAAAATAGGCGTCAATACAACATCTCTCGCATCTTCGGCAGGAGGCAAACAAACTATAAATGCTCAAGCTAAATCTTTCAAAGATGCATTAGTTGACAGTCGAAGAGCACCTAAAGGGGCCTTAGTCATATTCTTTAACAACAAAGTTGATCCCGATAATAAAAAATTGATAAAAATTTGGTTGAATGTTTTTGTGGAAAATAATATAGATAAAAGAACTCTAGAAGATATAATTGAAACCTACCTACCATAACTCTTTAAAATTATTCAGGGCCCCGGTTTCTCGGGGCCCTTCTTATTCTTTCAAATTTTCTTTTTATCTCAAACTTATCTCTTTATCTCATTCCCGCCATCTTGCGCAACCGCTCAATCCTCTTTTCCATTGGCGGATGCGTTGAAAACAAACTCATCATGCCTTTGCCAGAAAATGGATAAACAATAAACAAGCTTGCCGACGCTGCTTGCGCTGGCGAGCTTGGCTGCGTGCGACTGTGCTTGCCAGCATCGTGCAACTTTTCAAGCGCTGAGGCAAGTGCTAATGGATCGTGGCAATGATGCGCGCCCGATTCGTCTGCTTGGTACTCACGAGCGCGTGAGACTGCCAGCTGAATGAGCATGGCAGCAAACGGCATCACAATAGCAACCACGAGGGCCCCAAGGCCACTTGAGCGATTGTCGCGATCATTGTGGCCATAGCCAAGCAAGACTGCCCACTGCAACATGTTGGCAAGATAGCCAATGGCAGTGGCAATAGTTGCCGCAATAGTACCAATTAAAATATCGCGATTTTTGATATGAGAAATTTCGTGCGCTAACACACCACGCAATTCATCTTCAGTTAAAAGATCTAAAATTCCCTGCGTTACCGCCACTGAAGCATGCTGAGGATTACGGCCAGTTGCAAAGGCATTGGCCATGCTCGTGGGCAAATACCACAACTTTGGCATGGGCATTTTTGCATTGTCACACAAATCTTGAACCATATCGTAAATGTATTGAAAACGTGATTGGTCAAGCGGCTTGGCGCCATACATTGCCAATACAATTTTGTCTGAATAAAAATACGTTACAAAATTTAAGAGCAACGAAAAAATGAAAGCAAAGAGAATGCCGCTGTTACCACCAATCCAGTGGCCCATCAGCAACATAAGCCCGCTCAAGCCGGCCAAGAGCGCGGCAGTTTTAATCGAGTTTAAAAACATGTGAAACACCTTTCGTTTATAGTTTTAAAGCAATATTCTGAACGCGGGCGCAAGCTCGTATTTGCGCGCTTTGCGAGAAGGATCGCTGATCACCAAAAAACCTTTTTCTACCCACAAAGAACAAAGCGCACTCACGGTGCGCGGCTTAAAACCAAGCAACCGTGCAATATCTTGTCCGGTAATTTCATCAGAATTTTTAAAAAATTCAAGAACTCGCCGTTGTTTTGGATCAAGCTTGCGCAGCAGCAACGACTGATCAGGCTCTTCACGATTGGCAGCAGCAAGCGCTTGCTGCTTAACTTTTTCACACGCCTGCGCCATACCTTCACAAAAATATTCAAGCCATCCGGTAATATCTGCTTCTGCCCGACCTTCGTAGTAGTTGTGCGATGGGCCAACGCTGATGGCATGATAGTAGGCAATCAAATTTTTGGCATAGTATTCTTCAAGGCAGTAAACACCCTTCAAATCATACCCACCACGATGCAAGATAAAAGTTGTAAGCAAGCGCGCCGTGCGCCCATTGCCATCGTAGTACGGATGAATAGTAGCAAACTGATAGTGCGCTATGGCAGCCATCAGCGGACATGGCAAGTCACTGTTTTCATAAACCCAAGCAATCAATGCATCCATAAGCCCAGGCACATCAGCATACCCTGGCGGCATGTACACAATGTTGCCAGTACCGTCTCTAATCACATTTTGTCCCGTGCGATACGATGTTGGCCGAACATCAGCGCGTCCATTGCCCATAACCAGCGCATGCAGTTTTTGAATCACTTGCTCGGCAACTTCTTTGCCCTGCGCAACATACTGCTCAAGCATCTCAAGCGCCAAAAAATACCCCTTTACCTCCCCTTCATCACGCGAGCGAGGAGCAACATTATTGCTTACCACGTCAACAACTTCTTCTTGAGTTAACCGGTTTCCTTCAATTTGTGTTGAGTAATGAATACTGGAATAACGGGCAGTCTCACGCAAACGCGCAAGCACGGTGACCGTGATAGGCAGGTCGTTGAGAGCTTCCCGCGCTGCTTCAATGCGCATAAGCGCCTTGGCAATTGCCGGCGTAATTGAAAATAGTGGGCTAAACTTTCCCCGCATAATTTCTCCCAATTTTCCCGTTAATTTCTCGTTTTTCTTACTTTATCGGCATTTTATCGGCTATTTATCGGTACTTTATCGGCATGACATATCTTAATTATGCCGATATTTTGCCGATAAATCAAGAAATTATGCAAAAATGGCAGTTTTACAGCCGCATGCCTTCGCGCACCATAATCAGCCCGGAGCGTAATTTTTCTTTTGGATCTTCCAGCTCAATCGCTTTTGATCCCAACAACTGCAAAAATTTTAAATATGGCATCAAATCTGGCGCAGTCTGCCAAAGCTCGGCAGGCACTTTACACAAAAACTCCATACCATAAAAAATTAATGCAATCTTTTTAAACAATTGTAACTTGGCTATTTCAGCATCGGTTGGCTGACGATGCAAATATAACGTTAATAGTTGTTTTTCTGACTCAGCCGAATAACAATAAAAAATAGCAACTTGGGCAATATCAGTATACGGATCGTCCATACCAAATGAATCGTAATCAACGGCAAAAAACTGTCCTTGAGAAAAGATCAAATTGCCTGGATTCATATCGCGATGACACGGCTTTGATTGTAAATCTTGAGAAACTTTTTGCACTACCTGTTCGAGATAAGTCTGTACCACCGACAATTCAAGCAACGTTTGATTCACGCTTTGTAGCGATTTAATAACGGAATAAGTTTGATCCCATATTCTACCAGCACTTTCTAATTCAGGACTTTGATGAATTTTGTTGAGCAGAACTGCCAAATCATTAAGAATATTTTTTTGGTCTGGTTGCTCTGGTTTAAGATAGTCCATAACAACCGCACCCTGCTCAAGATTGTACCAATGAATCTTGGGCCCATAACCACTCGTTGCTGCCGCCTTTTGAGCCATAATAAGCTTGGGAATTTGGTCACTTGATAAATGATCGAAGAAACGAACAACGTACTGATTGGTACCTTTGGTTGCAAGAAAAATTGGCGCACCTGAAAGACCACCTTTTAATGGATTAACCTGCCAATCTTTTGCCACACCAAAAGCATTTTCTAACGCAGCAAGCACCTTGTCAGTTGGCTGAACATGACTTTTTTGTCCGCATGCCGAGAGCGTTACCAACAACACGCTTAAAAATATTTTTTTCATATTTTTTCTATCTTCAAAATTCAGCCATGGTGCCATAGTTCTGATTTTTTAATTTTTTAATCTCATCAACCGGCAACGACGTCACATCTGCTATTGTTTCAACATCAAAGCCTTTGGAAAGCATTTTCCTTGCTGTTTCAACTTGCCGTTCTCTGCTTCCTTTTTCGATCCCTTTTTGCAAAGCTTTTTTGGCATATTCCTCGGCATTCATAGCCAAATAATCGTTTGTTTCTCGTGATTGAGATTCAATTAACTTTCTTTCATACAAAGACTGTTCTGAATCAGATAATGTTATCAGGTTGAGCAACTGACATGCCTCGCCAAATTCAGCTTGTTTGAGTGGCTCTGGAATGTGGTTATAGAAACCAATTTCTTTGAGCAAGAATAACCACTTATCTTCGTTAGTCACCAGTTCATGCTCTTTTTTGGTAAATTTGGGCAACTCAATAAAAACAAACGTTAAATCATCCAAATCATGCTCATACGTCTTGCTGTCAACAAGATAATGAATAGATTTGTGACTAGGTTTTTTAGGAAATACCTCAAACTGTTTGGTTATGGCAACGACGGTTACGGGGTTCAAATCGTCATACGGCATTGCTTTGCCCAGCTGGTTGGTATACGTTTTTGCGCCGTAATAAACAATACGACTGCCAAACGCCCTCATCCAGGCATTTTGCATTTCGATAATAAATTTACGCCCGCTACGGTCAGTGCAAAAAATATCCAAGATATTTTCTTTTTTTTCAGCGCTTACCGGCAACTGTTCGTTATTCAAGAACTGAATAGTTTCGATGCGCCGATCGTCGGTGTACTCAAGCATGGTGTTGAGAAATGAGATAGTAACGCGTTTATGGTCTTCCGAACCAAACAGCTTTTTAAATGCTAAATCAATTTTGGGATCAAGAAACTTCATAATTTTTTCTCAGGCTAATCTTGGTCGTAATCAATTTCCCAGTCATCAATCTTGGCATTTTTTTTATTCTTGTCTTCAACCGACTTTTCGATCGGCTCAACAATATCAATTGATTGCTGGCGCTCAGTTAAACGTAGGTTTTCTTGCTTTATGTCCAACAAGCGCTGGGCCTGCTGCTTGGCATCGTTTTTATAAACTATTGTCTGTTCTTCAATCTGGCCTTGCGCCTCGTCAAACAACTTGTTAACGTTGCCCTGCAGCTTTTTAATCTTTTTTTGTAGCTTTAAAATAATTTCTACGCCGGCCAAATTGACACCCATTTTATGGGTCAAATTGATAATTTCTTCCAGGCGTTCAATATCTTCTTCGGCAAAAAGTCGCGTGTTGCCAGACGACCGTTTGGGCGTTAGCAAGCCTTCTTTTTCATACATCCGAATAGTTTGCTGATGCACCGAAAACATTTCCGCAACAACAGATATTGAATAAAAGCCCTTCTTTTTCTTCATCGGGACCTCATCTTCATAAAGTTTCCCCTTTTTATTTATTAGTTTCGCTTTCAAGAATGGTCAAGAACGCTTCTTGTGGCAACTCAACGTTACCCACCTGTTTCATCTTCTTTTTACCTTCTTTTTGCTTTTCAAGCAACTTACGTTTACGCGTTATATCACCGCCATAACATTTTGCAGTAACGTTTTTGCGTAACGCAGAAACAGATTCACGCGCAATAATTTTGGCGCCAATGGCCGCTTGAATGGCAACGTCAAACATTTGGCGTGGGATAACGGTTTTTAATTTGGCAGTCAACTGACGACCAACATAAAATGCTTTATCGTTATGCACAATCAACGAAAGCGCGTCAACCGGCTTACCGTTGAGCAACACATTCATTTTGACCAAATCAGCTGATTGGTAACCCGCTTCTTCATAATCAAAGCTTGCGTAGCCAGCACTCAGCGATTTTAATTTGTCGTAAAAGTCGGTAACAATTTCGTTAAGCGGCATGCTGTAGGTCAGCACCAAACGGTTTTCGTCCAAATAAGTCATCGCTTTTTGCTCACCACGACGGTCTTGACACAGCTTTAAAACACCGCCCAAATAATCTTTTGGCGTGATAATAGTTGCCTTGATCATGGGTTCTAAAATATCTTGAATTTTTACTTCTTCAGGAAATTTTGACGGGTTGTCGATCACGGCCTCTTCGCCGTTGGTCAGCACCACGCGATATGAAACAGTTGGCGAGGTAGCAATAATGGTCACATTGTGCTCTTGCTCAAGACGTTGCTTAAAAACGTCCATGTGCAACAAGCCTAAAAAGCCACAGCGAAAGCCAATACCCAATGCTGCTGAGCTTTCTTTTTCAACATGCACGCTCGGGTCGTTCAGCGTTAATTTTTCAATAGCGTCGCGCACCAACTCAAACTCTGATGTTTCAACCGGATAAATACCGGCAAACACCATGGACTTTGCTGGTTTGAAACCAGGCAATGGCGTGACCGGGTATTTTTTGTGAAAGAAGGTATCACCAATTCGCGCTTCTTTTACTGTCTTCATACCACTGATCAAATAACCCACTTGGCCAGTGTACAGCGCTGGCATTGGCAGAGGGTTTGGGTACATCAGCCCAAGGTCAAGTACTTCGTATGCTTGGCCCGTGTGCGCAGCAACAATGGTATCGCCTTTGCGAATGCAGCCATCAAGAACTTCAATCAAACACACAACACCGCGATATTCATCAAACCACGAGTCAAACAGCAGTCCTTTGAAATGTTTAGTTTCATCGCCAGCTGGTGGCTTAATGCGATTGATAATAGCCGGAAAAAGATGTTCAATATTGAGCCCGGTTTTTGCAGAAATCAACACCGTCTCGTCCCACTGCAAGTCAAAAACCTTTGCCATTTCTTTGCTCACGCGCTCAGGGTCGGCCGCTTGCATATCAATTTTGTTAATGACCGGAATAATGGAAAGATCGGCATCAAACGCCAAAAAGAAGTTGGCCATGGTTTGCGCTTGCACACCTTGCACCGCGTCTACCAGCAACAACGCGCCTTGGCATGCTGCCAGCGAACGTGAAACTTCGTAACTAAAGTCTACGTGGCCGGGAGTATCAATCAAATTGAGCAGATACATTTCGCCCTGATATTCATAAAACAGTGAGGCGGTTTGCGCTTTAACGGTAATACCGCGCTCTTTTTCAACCTGCAGTTTATCAAGAACTTGCTCATGCTTAATGCGGTCAGAAATGGTGCCGGTAACTTCGAGCAAGCGGTCGGCAAGCGTTGACTTACCATGATCGATATGCGCAATAATAGAAAAGTTGCGAATATTTTTTGTTTTAAAATTTTCGAGATTAAACGAAGGAAGCGTACGAATATCCATAATTACATCTTCTCTGGTCGGCTTACGCCAAGGAGTGTCAAACAAGTGTGCAACGTGTTACGAACAAGGACAGCCAAGAATAACCTCATGTTGGTTACGTCTGGATTGTCTGTTTCAATGATACGATTGTTGGTATAAAAATTATGAAACTTGTTTGCAAGTTCCCATGAGTAATACGCCAACAAATGCGTTTGGTAGCTCTGCTCAATAGTTTTTAAAATATCTTGCAGCGAAACTATTTTTTTCAAAAGCTCATTTTCTGCCGAGCCCGCGTGCGCAAAAACATGATGCAATGCATCAGCTCTACAAGCACTTTCCTGGCCCAGACTGCAATCTTTAAGTTGCTGAGCAAACGCAGAAAAAGCCGGCTCAAGAGCTGCTTTTTCTAAAACACTCATAATGCGAACGTACGCATACTGAATGTAGAACACCGGGTTTTCATTACTCTTTTTCAAAGCGATACTTAAATCAAGTTCAAGATGCGCTTCAGCTTTGCGGTTCAAATAAAAGAAACGTGCAACGTCGGTACCTACTGCATCCACCACATCACGCAGCGTAGTAAAACTACCCGAGCGCTTAGACATTTTAACGGCTTCTTCGCCTTTTTTAATGCTGACCAGCTGGTACAAAATGACATCCAACTTTTCAGAATCATACCCAAGCGCCTGCATAGTCGCTTTTAAGCGCATAACATAACCATGGTGGTCTTGCCCAAAAATGTTGATTAAATGGTCATAGCCACGTTCAAATTTGTTTTGATGATAGGCAACGTCACCGGCAATGTAGGTCATTTCGCCGGTCGATTTTTTAACAACACGGTCTTTTTCATCGCCAAATTCTGTTGACTTAAACCACAGCGCACCATCTTGTTCATAAGCCAGACCGGCTTTTTTAAGCTTTTTAAGCGCTGCGTCAACAGAACCGTTGTCATGCAATTTCTTTTCAGAAAACCATTCGTCAAATTTTATGCCGTACAGCAAAAGGTCTTCTTTAATAATTTGCAGTAAATGGTTTTTTGCATACTCTTCAAAGAATTCGTCGTCCTTAAGCACAACGTCTTCACCAAATTCTTGCAAACATTCTTGTGCGATATCATTTATGTACTCGCCCTGATACGCACCCTCTGGCAGATCTTCAGGCATGCCAAGCTGCTGCTTACAGCGGACTTGCAGCGTTTGGCCCAGTAATTTTATTTGGTTGCCGGCATCGTTAATATAATATTCGCGATGAACGGTATGGCCAAGAAATGAAAGAGCGTTGGCCAGCACATCACCAATAATCCCGCCGCGGCCAGTGCCAAGGTGTGGCGGCCCGGTAGGGTTTGCGCTTACATACTCAATAAGATATTTTTTAAGCGGTTCATCTTCGAGTTTAAAAAACTCAGTTGGGGCTGCCAGCAATTGAGCAGCAACCAGCTCCCACATTTTTTGTTTGAACGCAAAGTTTAAAAAGCCAGGGCCGGCAATCGTGATGCTTTCTAAATATTCAGCCAGTAAACCTTGCTTAATTTCCTGAAGTTCTTGTTGCAAGCGCTGTGCCAATTGGCGTGGGTTTTGTTGCAATGTACGCGCCAACACCATGGCCGCATTGCAGCTCATGTCCCCAAAAGTAGCATCTTTGTCCACGTTGAGCGTGACTTCAATGGACGCAGACTGGGCCGGACTGAGGCTAAACGACTTTTGAATAGCAGCAATAATTTCTTTTTTTAACGTCTTAATTATATTCATTGAGTACTCTGGTTACAAAAAAAATGGGTACGCAAAACAGCAATTGTTCCCATTTTAGCAGGGATTAAGAATATTGAAAAGAACAGAAAGTAGCGCAAACTTAGAATGTCCAACCGATATTCATTGAAGCGGTACCGCCAACCATGTTAATGGCAAAAGCGCGCTTGCCTTCACTACGAATTGGCAGAGCGAATTCAAAGGCAACAACAGGGCCCCAGGCGTTTTGGCGCACGTGAATTTTGAAGTCATATTCAGCCCAAAAATTGACCACGTGTGCCTGCCAGCCTTTGTAACGCTGATCAGCATTGATTATATCGTTTTTAGAGATATAGAACGGTTGTGGCATGCGTGCCGCTTGTTGGGCAGCATAGGTTTTTAGAAACTTTTCATCTTCAAGATTCAGATGCGTTTTGTCTTGGTGCGTGTATGAATAACCAACCAAAGCCGAAAAGCCTTGCACAATTTTTTCTGCTTTCACATAGCCAGACAAATGCCACAAGTTTGCTGAATCAACGTCGGCACCGGCCTTACCAAGCATCGCAAAGCCCGACTGGTTTGCATCGGTTTTTAAACGAACAACACGATGTTCGCTAAAAAAAATAGTAGAACCAGCATTAATACCAACGGCCAATTTTTCTAACACACCAAGCTCTGCACTGGCGCGCGCGTCGATTGCCCAATGAGCATTGTAGCCCAGCGGCACAGCAATTAACGTATCTTCTTTTCTGCGAGCAGCAACAGGAATCAGCCCGCCAATTTGCACCGAGCCGCGCAAGTATTTAAGATCTTTATTGAACAGCGTGGTACTGGCACCTTCCCAACCGGCGGCAAGTAAAATTTCTGGTACGGTGGTCAGGCTGAACCGGTCGTTAATGTCGGTAAAGCCGTTTTCTTTTAGGATGCCTGGCAGTTCCATGCTAAGAAAATCTTCAACATTTTTGCCATTAACCGCAGCCGCACCCAAATTTTTGTGCGTGATATTATAAAGTTTTACGTTTCGAATAGGCGCATACGCCATGAAATAAAGCCCAGAAAAAATTGATTGCTTGAACGTGAGACCAACTTGATAGGTATTAATTTTACCGTTGTAAACTACTTTTCCATCAGGGCTGTCAACAGCCGGAACTGCTGCACCGTTAAAAAATGGTGTTGGATCACCCATTGCCGCAAGGCCCGGATCTGTCCATAACGGCATCGTCAACGCACCAGGATTTTCAATATACAAACCCAAACGCGCAATATCTACCGCACCATAAATGCCCAACAGCTCTTCACGCGAGCCATCGCCATTGCGAGCAGCACTACCGCTACCTGTCATATAACTCACGCTAATATTTGTTGCTCTGTCGCGCACTAACCAGTCTGGTGTGCCTTGAAAAAGAGGAGATCGGTAAAATACCGGCAGATCGATTGCTGCCAGCGACGTTGTTGCAAAAAGGCCAAACACACATGCTTTTAATAAAAGTTTCTTCATAACTGCCAACCTTGTATCTACGTAAACTTAATCAAAAAACGAAGCCCTCAACTCACTGGCCAGCTTAACAACATTGCATGATAAATGCTAACCTTGATTTCTTTTTTCAACAAGCACCGACCAAAAAAAAGGGGGCAAAACGCCCCCACATTTCATCAAGAATCTTTTTGTTACAAATTATAACGACGCACTCTCCACAGTAGCGCAGCTATAATTTAGTATTAGACTTTTTTTAGAATGGCAGATCGTCTTCAAATGGTTTTTCGTCACTGAAAGCAATTTCGCCACTGTTGGTAGGTTGCGCATCAAGCGTTGCTTTTGGTTTCGCTGCTCTTTTTGGTGCTACTTCTTTTGCTGGCTCAAATTGTTCGTCAAAACTTACTTTGCTGGTGCTCACGTTGGTTGCCACAGCGCCCATGCCTTCAGCATCGTAATCGCCCTCTTCAGCTTGTGGTGATGCAGCTGCCAAGAACGTTACGCGGTCAGCAACTATTGAATGTTTGCTGCGCTTGTTACCATCTTGATCTTGCCATGAATCAAGCTTTAAACGACCTTCAACCAAAACGGCACGGCCTTTTTGCAGGTACTGATTGCAGCTTTCTGCTTGTGCGCCCCACACGTCGATATCAACAAAGCAAACTTCTTGCACCATGGTGCCCGTTTGTTTGTTTTTGAATTGACGATTTGATGCCAAACCAAAACGGCAAACGCCTTGACCTGAACCAACTTGTTTGTATTCAGGATCGCGCGTCAGGTTGCCCATCATGATAATACGATTATAACTTGCCATAATTTTTACCTTTCAAATCAATTATTTTTTACCAAAACCAGAACGATGTTACCACAAATCCCAGCAAACACAACGTCAGCTTTGTGGTGGCGAGAGCTGCTGACGCAATGCACCAAAAACTTTATCGTGCTGCGGATGCGCATAATTTGAACGTACCGTTTTTTTGTACAAATGTGCAGCATATTGCGCAATCACCGCCGGCTGGCACTCGTGCTGAATAAACTCTTTGCATACTAAATCTGTGCTCAACAAATTTGGTAGCGCCATGTGTTTAACTTTGACCACCATGCGGCCCAACCAGTAGCTCAACCACGAAATTTTAAAGAGCACCACGGTTGGAATATTTAAAAGCGCCAGCTCGAGCGTAATGGTGCCCGGCTTGCTAATGGCCAAGCTGCACGCACTCAACGCCGGCAAACTTGCAGCACCCGAAACAATTTCAACCCGGTATTGATAATTTCTGAGCGCTGAACTTGCAAGCGCACGACGCACCTCGTTGATATCCAGCGATTCAGCTTGCGGAATGACAAATTTTACTTCAGGAAATTCTTGCGCCAAGCGCGCCGCAACCTGGGCAACTACCGGAAATAAGGTTGCCAACTCACCGTGCCGCGAACCGGCAATCAAAGCAACTTTTGGTTGCTTGGCACGCATACTTTCAAAGTACGGCTGCACGCGATCGTAAACCGGACACCCCAGCCATTCTGCTTGCACGCCACGCACGCCGTACCACGCAACTTCAAAGGGATAGAGAACAACCACGCGATCGCAATACTGCCGAATAGTTTTTATGCGCCAGGCACCCCAGCACCACAACTGCGGTGGCGAGAGGTAGGTAATTTTTAAATCAGGACGGCGCTTTTTTAATGCTTTTGCTAAACGCAAGTTAAAGCCAGGAAAATCTACCAGCACTACTTCATCAAAATTTTGCTCAACAATGTGATTTGCCAATTTTTTAAGAAACGAAAGCAAGCGGCGCACATGCCGCACTATTTCTACAATGCCCACCACATTAAGCGTTTCAAAGCGCTCGTACAAATGTGCGCCTGCCTGCTGCAAATAATCACCACCCACTGCTTCACGGTAAACATCACGCTCGTTAACGCGATTAACATACCAGGCACCTGTTTTATCGCCAGAAAGCTCGCCAGCAACTATAAAGATTTTTTTCATAATTTTTTCAAACACCCATCAGTAGAAAATTGCGTACGCACTTCTTTAAATAAACAAACGTCATTATTCACTGCTTTGCCAAGCCGCTCGGCCAACATTTTGTGCCCAGCAGCATCAATATCTTTTTGCATCTCTTCGTGAATTTTTTTAACGTTTTGAACACGACCAGCCAAATTTTTATGCAATCGTTCTATAACCATTACGCTTTCCCGCAGTGATGTGCGGCTTGCTGACTTAAAAGGCCCTTGGTTTTCAATAAGATTTTCAACAACAGCAGAAAGCTTATTTTGTAATGTTGCATTTTCAATAAGCAGCGTACCAATAGCACCATGCAATTTTGACGAAATCTCAAGCGATGCATGAACGTCTTTTTTACTTTTTATCTGTTCGCGCACACTGGCACACAACCGAGCCAGCCGTTGCTGTACGGCACCAATGGTGCTACCCAGCGATGTTGTTTGCTGAAAAGCACGGCGCGTAAAATTGCCCAAACGCTCTTTGAGCGCGTTTTTTGACATACCGCTGAGCTCTTTGGAGGGCTCTTCTTTTTTTATGACAAATTCTTGGGCCGCATTCGCACCACAAACATTCAAAACTACTGTTAAAAAGAATGCTACCGTGCTCACTAATTTTTTTACCTTCATGATCTATAACCCCTTAGCAAAAAGAAAAACTAAATGTTTACTTGCAGCAGCATAAAAGAAAGAAAAAACAAAGCAAGTTTTGACTGCTTGGCACCTTGTGCGTACAGATTAAAAAAGAGAGGACTGCGTTGTCCGCAGCCCTCTCTTTTTTGTTTTTTTATTAAAAACTTAAGAACTTAGAAAGTTGGCGATTCATAACCTTCGTCATGAACTAATTCGTGACTGCCGCTATGATTTAATTCGCTATCACTGTGTACGAAGCCATCTGAAGAACTTGGAGAAGTTGACTCAGAAGCAGGTGATAACAAAGTATCTTCTGATGATGAATCAGAACTGGAACCGCTCTCAAAAACATCATCGCCTGGCATTTCTTCGTTAAACGCCTTTGTCATATCTGCCCCTTTCTTCACACGCACAGCTTCTTCAGCCAATGTTTTTGCTCGCTCTTTCATTCTGTTTTCTTCAAGCTTTGCTCGCTCAGCTGCTTGTTTGGTAGTTCTTGGGGTACGTCCTGATTGTTCCGGCAACTTTAATAGCACCTTTTTTGCTGGAATACTTGGAGCTGTCCCACGAATTGTTTGGGTGATATTGCTTGGATCAATAACAAATTCTTCAACGTCTGCTGGTGTATTAAATGTTTGTTCATGCGTTACTGTCTTATCACCAACAGTAACTTCAAAACGAACATGACCCAGTGGTGGTTGTTCACTATCAGATCCGCTACCAATCACTTCTCTTTCTGGAGATTGAGGAGCTGTGTTTGAAGAGCTTGACGATGATGGTGTAGGAAGCGGCTCGAATTGAACACGACGTACAGGACCAAGAGGTGCTCTATCAGTTGCATTACCTGCCGGATTTTCTGTATTCAACGAAAATGGAATTTGATTTAATTGATCACCAGAAAGAGAACGTGTTCTTGATTGTTCTGGAGCATCTGGCGCTACTTTTGAACTACTTGAGCTACTTAAGTTATTGTTAGGCGTTGAGGGATTTGGGATATCATTTTCTTCTTCTTCGTCAGAAGTAGATTGTTCAGAGTGACTATCATCATCAGAATCTAGAAGATTGTGGCCACCAAAGCTACGCGAACCTTGATTATTAGGATTAATTTCAGGCTCTTCTTCTAATTCACTATCTTCATCTTCTTCTTCAGGATCTGAAGATACTTCTTCTTCTGATACAGGTTCACCTTTTTCGTCATCTTTATTTTCATCTTTTTTGCTGTCGTCTTTTTTTTCATCTTTCTTTTTTGCGTCTTCTTCTTTATTGATAAGATGAATTATTCCCCACACAACACCACCAACAACAAGTGTTGATACCACACCTGCAGCAAAATAGAGCATGCGCTCTTGGTTTTCTTGTGTTGTTTTTAGCTTCATGACAGGTTCAAGCGCTGCTTTACTTTCTTCAACTTGTGCCAAAACATCATTCAAAATTTGCTCATCAGAAAAACCAGCTTTACGTTGAAGTTCAACAAACAATTCTGCTTGCTTAAGAACAGTAACCATTTCTTGCTCTGGCAAAGTTGCTGCATGCGATACAACATGCAAACCAAAAGTCATCGTTAAAACGAGACCCACTATTTTTTTCATATAAAAATCCTCAAAAAAAATTCTTGCCTCATTACAAAAAGGGCACGCAACAATTGCATGCCCTTAACTTTTAAATCAAAATAAATTACTTAGCATCTTCGCTAGGCTTTTTGTCGCCAGGCTTTTCAGGAGAATCATTCTCAGATTTGCTATCTTCTGCCTTATCAAAAAAGAATTTTTTAACAGCGAATACTACCGCAGCAACTGCCAACGTAGCACCAACGCCCGCTACAAAATAAATACCTTTTTCTTTGTTTCTCAAACCAGCAAAACCGTGCGCAGCAATTTCTTGTATTTCAGTTGCAACGTGTTCAACAATCTCTTGCTCTGTCAAGCCAGCTTCTTCCATTTCTTTAACATTTTCTTTGATTTGTTCAACAAGAGCTTCAACCAAAACTGCTTCCTCTTGCGTAAGAACATCAACTTGACCAGCTTGATCAATAACATCTGCATTCATGGTTGAACAAACAAGACCAAAAGAAAAAACTAAGGCCATCAATTTCTTTGACATAAACATCTCCCTATAAAAACATACGTACCATTAACAAAATATATCTATTCTTAAACACTATTTTTATTTTCTAGTCTAAAGAATTATAAATCGAGATAGAGTATGATAAGTTTTTACAAAAAATCAACTCGTGATCAATTGCAAACAACAAAAACATTACATTTTGTCATTATCACTTCTTGAAAAACCACATAAATAACTCATACCAATACGAATGTATTGCAACAAAGAAAGTGCAGAAAAGAGCGCAAGAAAAACAACAACGGCAGCATACGTCCGCATTGGCGCCCACTGCAAAAAGTAGCAGATAAAAATCCACGCAATAAAAAGTAGCTGGAACAATGTTGTTAGCTTACCCCACATTGTTGGCTTAATATGAAAGTGTGAATTAGTACGCATTAAAACAAACGTACCAACCAAAATAATAAGTTCACGCACACAAAAAAGCACCACAAACCAGACAGGAATATAAAACGATGGACTTGCAAGAAACGCAAGAGAACCCAAACAGCACAATAAAAAGAACTTGTCTGCTATGGGATCTAAAATTTCACCCAACAATGTTACTTCATTAAATAAGCGTGCACAATAACCATCGAGTACGTCACTAACTGATGCTATTAAAAAGATGTAAAATGTTACATACCAAGCCTGATAAAAAACACCAAACGCAATCACGGGCGCCAACACAATACGCAAGAAGGTTAACGTGTTAGACACGTTAACCCATCGGCGATCTTGATACATTTTTGAAAGGAGCGAATGATTTTTTTTCATAACAAAACTTTACGCGGCGTGCTTATCATCATCTTTGTGTTTGCCTTGAGCTGCATAACCAACCAGTTTTATAGCCCATCCCTGAGCCATAACCTGACGCACCTGAGCGTACTCGTGGGCATAAGTCTTGTCAATCTCAGTTAAGCGTTTAAACCCGTCGTTATGTTTAACAAGCGGGTTTACGCCACGGAATTTGGAAGAAATCAAATAATCATAACCATCTTCTTTGCTGCTCACTTCATACGACGTTTTGTAGGTTCTTATCTTTCTTACCGCACGCTTGATTACTGAATCGTGCGCGTGCACCAACTTGTCCCACACCACATCGTCAGTAGAAAAATGAAAGTCATCTTTGGTCAGCAAACCAATGTCCATAGCACGTTGCAGCGCTTGCACGGTCCACGTATTAATCAAGAAATTTTCAGGTCCGCCCCAGGAATGTTGCGTCAAATACAACGGAATACGTGAAAAGAGGCGCGCAATTTTTGATGTTTTAAAAAACCAATGACCATCGCTAAAAGCAATATCATTCAAAATAGCCTGAACATCATGCTCGTCAATAATGCCCAACAAGAGCCCCTCACGCAGATTATATTCAATACGATCAGCGCACAAGTCTGGCAAGCACTGCTCAAGAGCCGTATGATCGCCGCTTTTGTGCATAATGTCTGCCAAACTCATGCCATGTTTTGCCAAAATTTCAGGAATATTACCCTGCGTTAAATACCACTCGTGAATAGTATCTTGGTAAGAATCTTTTGCATTTTCTGATTTAAACATAAAATCTGCAACGTGCGAAAAAACCGTATGAGAAGCATCGTGCAGCAAACCTGCAATCTGCTCTTCAACACCAGCACCAAAGCGACGCAAAAGCGCCCAAACGCCAAGACAATGGTCGTAACGCGAATACTGCTTCATGCCTTTAACAATTTGCGGCACCCCAAATTGGTTAACTTTCTTGATGCGCTGCATAACCGGGCTTTCAATAATTTCTAGAATAACCGGTTCGTTAACGATAAAAGTACCATACGGCGTTTGAACCTCTTGGGCAACAAATGCCTGGTTTTGAGCTGTGTCTTGACCATTTTTTACCTGCGACATACAGCGCTCCATGATTTTTTTATGTGATGCCATACCCCACGTTATGACCAGTGTAGCGGCACTAACGAGCAAAAATCTACCTTTTATACGATTATGCATAAAAACTCCTTGTTGAATAAATCAAAATGGCCCTAGCTTATTTTTTCTATTTGAAAGATAAATATAAGTAACCGAACAATATTACTTCTGTTTGATTAAAATAAATAATTATGTTATATAATTATAAGTACTTTGTACCTAGCGAACCATAACCCACACCACTAGTTTAGCTCAACAAAATACCATAATTCTTAAGAAAGACCTACTATGAATGAGGTTATTTTTTTTGCCCACACTTTTTTGATGAGCCTTTTTACCCTTGCCGCACTCAAACTTGGCAAGGAAGCGCTCATATCATTTATTTGTTTGCAAAGCATTTTGGCCAATCTTTTTGTTACCAAACAAATGACGCTTTTTGGTTTTGACGTTACCTGCAGCGACGTTTATATGGTCGGCGCGCTCTTTGGCCTCAATCTACTTCAAGAGTTTTTTGGCAAAAAATATGTTTACTCAGCAATTGCTATCAGCTTTTTTATCGTAATCTTTTATTTGATTATGACCCAGCTGCACCTTGCCTATCTACCAAATAGTTATGATGCCACACAAACACACTTTGCAGCCCTGCTTAACTTTATGCCACGTATTATTATTGCTTCAATTGTTACCTACGTTTTGGTGCAACTTTTGGATACACAGCTTTACAGCGCACTCAAAGTTTTATTTAAAGGCCGCTATCCATTTTTGCGCAACCTTGTTTCGCTCAGCTGCAGCCAATCAATTGATACAGTTATGTTCAGCTTTCTTGGGCTTTATGGCTTGGTGGGCTCTATAACTCACGTTATTGTGGTAAGCCTTGCTATCAAAATAATTGCCATCAGCCTTACCGCTCCCTTTACCACCATTGCCCAGCGACTTATGAGGAACAATAATGCCATTCTTTAAATTTGAAATTATTCATCAATCAAAAAAATCACGGGCCCGCGTAGGCCGTTTGCACACACCGCACGGCATTATTGACACGCCAAACTTTGTGGGTGTTGGCACCAATGGCACGTTAAAAGCTTTAGACAATAAAACTGTTCATGAAATTGGTTTGCAATTAATGTTTTGCAATACCTACCATCTCATGCTACAACCCGGAACTGAAATTATTAAGCAGGCAGGCGGCATTCATAGCTTTGCCAACCGCACCATGCCCATCATTACTGACTCCGGCGGCTTTCAAGTTTTTAGTCTTGCCTACGGCGGCGTTGCAAGCGAAATTAAAAGCAAGGGCACCAAAAAGCGCGACGGCAGTGTTTTAAAAATAACTGAAGATGGCGTTACGTTCCGATCATACCGCGACGGACAAAAAATATTGCTGACGCCAGAGCGCTCAATTCAAGCCCAAAAAGATATTGGCGCCGACATTATGATCAGCTTTGACGAGCTCCCGCCCTACCACATTTCACCGCGCAAGCTTAAAGAATCGTTTGAGCGCACCCACCGTTGGGAAGAACGTTCACTCAACGAACATTTAAAAAATGTAAACAACCAAGCTTTGTACGCTGTTATTCATGGCGGCATTGACCCAGAACTAAGAAAAAAGAGTTGCGAAATTTTAACCAACATGCCTTTCGATGGTTACTCAATTGGCGGCAGTGTGGGCAAAAATCTGCAAGAAATGATTATCATGCTTGAAGCTACTATGCCACATTTGCCAACCGAAAAACCAAACCACTTGCTGGGCATTGGCGATATTGCATCACTTGAAGCATCAATACCACTGGGCATAGATACGTTTGACAGCTCGCACCCAACCAAAGCGGCTCGACACGGTTTGCTGTTTACCAAAAAAGGAACGGTGCGCATTGTTAAAAGCGGCAACGCCACTCAACTCAGACCCATTGAAGATGACTGCACCTGCTTTACCTGCCAAAACTACACACTTGCTTACTTGTGCCATCTTTTCAAAGCAAATGAGTTAACAGCGTTTACGCTAGCAACAATCCACAATCTTCATTTTATGGTGCAGTTGATGAAAAATTATCGCGAGCAAATTTTACGTGATCAGGTTTAAGGAGCGGATAATCGCTAAAACCAAGAAACTGACATTCAGGCTCAATCAACACGCCAAACGCTTCAAACACACGCATTTGCATAGTGCGCGCTAGCATGATTACATCGTTTGAGCTGGCACCTTGCTGCGTTACCAGCATGTTGGCATGTTGGTAGGAAACAACAGCACCACCAACCTGCAAAGCGCCTTTAACGCCAATTTTGTCCAAATAATACGCAACAAACGGAACACGCTTGCCAGCAATTAACGGCAACGATTCATGATCACGAAAGTTACGGAAAAAACTGCCACAGGTACGGGCGAGCGGATAGCGCTTGGCACGGTGACGCACAATCTCGTCCCGTCGGCCTTTGTGGTACCAGGCCTGCTCAGAACTTACCGGGCTCAATTTGAATGTTCCTTCAACTAAATAATAGTCACCACTTTGCAAAGCCGACTCGTTATAACCAAACCCAAACCATGATTTATCAACCGTTTCAAGAGCGCCAGTTGCGCGATTAATAACCTGCGCATATACCAAAAAGTCGCTTAATAAGTACTCAAAGTAATGAATGTTAATGTACACACACCCGCCAATTGAGCCAGGGATGCCGCTAAAATCTTCAAGACCGTGCAGCCCTTGGTCCAAAGCTGCATCAATAACTTCCTGCATGCCAAGGCCCGCTCCGGCCGTTACCAAGCCCTGCGCACGATCAATAATCAAGTGGTTGATTTGAGGTTGAATCACAAAACCCACAATGCCTTGATCGCTAATCAAAACATTGGCACCCTGTCCCAAAAGCGTTATAGAAAGTTGCTCTTGGCGGGCAAAGGTCAGCGCTTGTACAAATTCTTGTGCCGTTGTGGGCTGCGCAAAATGCTGAGCGCAGCCACCTGTTTGAAACCAATTTTTATCGTTCAATGGAGCGTTGTGCATAATCTTCATTTAAAAGTCCCTACTGCTAGAAATAGTGTTGATTTGGGGGATAGTATGGCAGATTTTTGGACTTCGTCTAATATTTCTAACAAAAAATTATTTTCAGATAATCACTTATTTAACGCGAGTAATTGCCAATTTTAAATAAATTATTGCCATATAGAAATTAATACTGTTACCATGAAGTTAGGTTGGATAGAGTTTTTAACAGTAATTTTCAAGGAAAACAGTATGAAAACCATAAAAATTTCATTTTTAATCATTCTTTGCCTTACCACGTTAGCCCAAGCAAAAGAGCAAACTGGCAAACACATTAAAGAGGCACCCTACATACAACGCCAAGAGTTTAATAAACTCAGAGGTGTTGCTATTGCGCAAAATGACTTGTCAACGCAAATCACATTCGACTTTTCACAGCCAATTTATTTCAAGCAAAAGCTCAATCAAACTAATCGCGAACTAAAATTGTGGTTTCCCGGCATGAACTTAAAAAACTTCAATATTCAACAGGTTTTAGACAAAATTAACCAACTCAAAACTGCAGGGCTTATAGAAAAAATAGAAATTAACGAAAAAAATAAATCAATCCCAAATGTTATGCTAACACTAACATTTAGCAAATATCGAACCAATACAACAACAAACAAATCTGAGCAAGAACCAGCACAAGTTCAAAATAAACTTTTGATAAAATGGAGCCAAACAGAAGAACCAAACCAACTCATTCTAGATATATTTTCAGTTGAATCACTTGAAAAAATCAAGCAAAAAAATTCAGTCTTATTGCGTGCCAGTCGCACAAACCATGCGATAGAAAGATCTATGCCCAGTTGCCAAGCCTGGCGCCCTACGCATCATGCTTAATGCATGTTGCACCACAAAAACAGTTAATCAAAATGTCAGGCAAAATATCAGCGCTCGTTTAGCGGCCAACGCTCAAACACTTCTTACACAAGCTGGTTTCAAAGTTTTTTTGGCGCGCCAAGCTGGCCAGGTTATTTCACTACCTGAGCACTTGCTCTTGGCGCAGCAGTTTAATGCTCAAATTTTGATTATCTTGGCCCTTGCACATCAAAAAAATAAAACAGTACACAAAACTAACGTTACCACAAGCTATAACGCAGGACCTGCTCCCTCACGCTCTCATCAGGGCTTTTTAATGCTGAATATGCCCAACTGCGACTATTTGTCATTATTTAAAACTACGCCCCGCTTTACCCATAATTCTTGCCAAGAGCTGGCAGCCGTGATACACAAAAATATTGTTCATACGTTTCGAAACTACCCAAAACTCACGCATGAATGCAACGTACTCCCGCTTGATACAACGCAAAAAACTCCCTTCACGGTACACATTTCACTCACTTTTCATGACAAGCAGGAAACTTTTTTTATGACAGAAAAAGAGCAAGCGACTATTGCGCATGGGCTAGCACAAGCATTTCGGCAATATTTTGCGCACTAATCAAAAGCGTAAATACTGTTAAACCAAAGAAAAATCGCTTAAAAATGATTCTTTTCTTTTAAATTTATTCAAAAATAATTTATACTGTGACTCGATAGGAAGAGTTCCTGTTATTCGACATAAAACACATACGCGCTAAACATTTTAGAAAGGATGACCATGAATACAAGCCTTTCTCTGTCGTTCGAGCTCATTTATCTCATAGGCTGGCTCTTGAAAAATGAAAAGCAGATGCTCAACACGTTAATCAAAAACGCTATTAAAAAGGGGCTCGGGCAAGATCTCAATGCAATAAATCCCCAAGACCATTCCAAAGTCAACGAACAGTTGTACAACACACTCATAGATTTTTTGAACTTTATGGAAGACTCACTCCTGAACAATATGGATGAGTTACAAGTTGATACCAAAACCGAAAAGGCAATGCTTGCTGCCTTGCGCAAAGTAGATCTTGATGCACTCGACGTTAATGCCGTACGAACCAGCATGCAACAAACAAAAGAAGAACTGTCTACAAAAAATGTATCTACACTTGAAGTTGCAAGCGATAGTGATCAACTGACTACACTTGAACCAAGCGAACCTGATGACATTGAGTTTGATAACAACGAAAAAGCTGCCACCATCTTGCTCAAAAATATTATCAAAAACTGGAAGCCATCGCTCAACGAATTAATCAACTAGCAAAATTATTGTCTTAGAAAATCAAAATGGGCAGCATTAAAGCTGCCTTTTTTAATTAAAACCTAAAACCAATTTTTTTGAGCGCTTGGCGTAATTCAAAAAGCGGTAAGCCTTTAACGGCAGAATATGAGCCATTCACTGATTTAAGAAAGTTGTCGCCAAAACCTTCAATTATTCCCGCTCCACACGCTTGCAAAGCACGTGGCATTTTTTCGAAATACCAATCTTCTAGATCTTGGTCAACATAAAATTCGATTACCGCCGACGTGGTCCACGAAATCTCTTGGTCAATTTCCCATCGACCGGCGCGCACTACTTTTTTGTGCAAGCAACAAGCAGTTACTACTTCAACCGGCTCTTCACGCATCAGCGCGAGCATGCGCTTGGCATCTGCCAGATCTTCAGGCTTGCCCAGAATGTGGCGACTTTGTGGCGTAAACACCAGCGAATCTGCGGTTAGAACAAAGCAAACATTATCATCTTGTTCGATTGACGGTAACACAATTGCATCCATTTTGTGCTGCGCAATAGACATAACATAACCATGAAAATCATGCTCGCGTGGCACCACACACTCATCACTGGTGTGCTCAATAGTTTGATAATCAATGCCAGAATAATCTAACAACTGACGCCGAGAAAATGATTGTGATGCTAGATAAAGCCTGTCGCGTTTCATAACCAACTCTTTCAAATTTTTATGCGGCCGCTTGCCACGTACCAGAAAAATTTTGTTTTACTTTACCATCCAAATGCAATTCAAACAATTTATCGTTCATCTCATCCAACGAAAAGCCGGTTGTCATGCACAACTCATCAAGCGTACGCGGCTCTTGCAAACAAGCCAAAATTGGATCAAGTTGCACAACAGGCTCACTAACTTTTTCTACAACTTTTTCTATTGTTTTTTGAACCTGTCTTGGCTCGTTGCTCACACGCTTTGCTGGCGTGACAACAACCGATGCCGGTTGCGGGCCATAACCAAATTCTTCAAAAATAGCTTGGGCATTGTGCACACTTTTAGCACCTTGCGCAAGAAGCTTGTGGCAGCCAAAACTCAACTCACTAAAAATTGAACCGGGTACTGCAAAGACTTGCCGTCCTTGTTCAAGCGCAAAATTCGCGGTAATCAACGCACCACTTTTTTCCGCTGCTTGTACCACCACACAACCCTGCGACAAGCCAGCAATAATACGATTACGGGCAGGAAAGTGCCCACGCTCAGGAGCTGAATGCAATGGAAACGGCGAAACAAGCGCACCGCCGCGCTCACACACCTGCTCAAACAACGGCTCATTTTGTTCTGGATACAAATCGAGCAACCCTGAGCCCAACACCACAATAGTCTTACCGCCATGTACTAACGTTTCATGATGCACCATGGTATCAATACCCAGAGCACCACCACTTACCGTTTCAAAGCCAGCCCGCACAAGTGGCGGCACCAGCAAAGAAACAGCACGTTGGCCATACGAATCTGCCAAGCGTGCGCCCACAAACGCAATGCGCGGCGTTACTGGCTCGTCCAACGTACCACGCACGTACAAAACGGTAGGTGGTACATGAATGTGGCGCAATAAGCTTGGATACTCTTTATCAAACAACGTGATCAAACGAATGTTTGTTTTTTCAAGCGCTTGCAGTTCTTTTTCAAGCAACGTTTTGTCTGCAAGGCCATCACACAAACCCTGCGCTGCTTTTTCGCTTAAACCCATGTTCAAAAAATCTTCATACGTTAATGTATAAAGATTTTCTAAATCAAGATTGGTTGTTGGTAAGCGATCAATAAAATCGTCACACCACTGGTCTGGTTTCTGCTGTTGCATTAAGTAAGAAAGTATTTTTAAAATTACTACCGGACCTATCCCAAATAGTAAAAGCAGGTGCAAAAGCACCTGCCTATTTTTTTCATGAATCAATGTCTGCCCCCGCACCCTAAATTAAAAGAAAACCCTAATTGATTTCTTCTTCGTCCTCGTCTTCGTCGTCTTCGAGTTCTTCTTCATCTTCAAGCTCTTCTTCTTCCTCAGGCTCTTCCATGAAGTCTTCTTCTTCAAGCATGTCATCTTCTTCCATCAAGTCTTCTGCTGCTGGCTCGCCAATTGGTGATGCCGGAGCTGAACCTTCTGGTGAAGCTGGTGGGGTTGCATCCCCTTCTTCAATTTCATCTTCATGTGGCTCAAAGGCAAGAAGTGCTGAGAGATTTTGTCCTGCATCCAAACGCACCAGACGAACGCCCTTGGCCTGACGACCCATGGTGCGAACTTCTTGCGGAGAAAGACGGATCACTTTACCATTAGTGTCGATCAAGAGCAGATCAGAGTGGTCGGTAATACTTACCAAGCCAATTACGGTGCCGTTACGACCACCAGTTGGGATAGTTCTTACACCAACACCACCACGATGGGCAACACGGAAATCAGCAACTTTAACACGCTTACCGTAACCCATTGATGTTGCAAACAAGACAGCGCCTTCAGCATGAATAATAACCATACCAACAACAAAGTCATTTTTGCGTAAATTAATACCACGCACACCTGCTGCTTGGCGGCCCATGGCGCGCACTTCAGTTTCTTTGAAGTGAATACCTTGACCATTATTGGTTGCAATAATAACTGAATCGTTACCATTACTCATGCCACAAAACGCCAGCTCATCGCCTTCGTTCAAGTTGAGCGCACGAATACCAGTACTACGCACTTTAACAAATGACATTGCGTCAGTTTTCTTAATTTTACCTTGCTTGGTTACCATGACAATGAACTTATCTTTCATGTCTCTGGTACAAAGCAGCTTAACCACTTTTTCTTCAGGCGGCAGATTAAGCACGTTAACAATAGCACGGCCGCGAGAGGTACGTGAACCTTCTGGTACTTGGAATACCGTCATGCTAAACAAACGACCGGTGTTGGTAAAGAACAACAACTCATCATGCGTTTGCGTTACATAAGCATCTTCCATCACGTCATCAGCATCGGTTAAGTCGGCCATGCCTTTCTTACCTTTACCACCACGGTGTTGTACGGCATACAACGACAACGGTACACGTTTAATGTAACCCTTGCGTGTCAACGTTACCACCACGTCTTCGTCTGGAATCAAATCTGCTTCACTTAAAATATCAATTGCAGGACCAATTTTTGTTCTACGTTCATCGCCATACTGCTTCTTGATAATTTCAAGCTCTTCGGCAATTTCTTTTTTCAAAACAACTTCATCGTTCAAAATCAGTTCTAATTTAGTAATAAACTTATGAAGCTCACTAATTTCTTGATGAATCTTGTCTTGCTCAAGACCGGTCAAGCGCTGCAAACGCATTTCAAGAATGGCTTTAGCTTGCTCTTCGCTCAACTTAAAGTTTTGGTTAAGCAACAACAGTGCTTCTTGAGTTGTTTGTGCGCTTTTGATTAAAGCAACAACATTGTCAATATTTTCAAGCGCTAAGAGCAGGCCAAGCAAAATATGCTCGCGCGCTCTGCTTTTAGCCAAGTCAAATTCAGTACGTTTGGTAATAATTTCTTTGCGATAGAGCAAGAAGTGGTCAAGTATTTCACGCAGCGTAAACAAAATTGGACGGTTTTGATAAAGCGCCAACAAGATAATAGACATCGAAGATTGCAAAGCCGTGTGCTTGTATAATTGGTTCAATGTCACTTGTGCGTTTTCGCCACGCTTAATTTCAATAACCACGCGAATACCGTTACGGTCAGATTCATCGCGAATGTCTGAAATACTTTCAATAACTTTATTTTTAACCAAGTCGGCAATTTTAGTAATCAAATCTGCTTTATTTACTTGATAAGGAATTTCTTTAATAATCAAAGCACTGCGACGCTTGTCTTCTTCAACATCAACCACACCACGCACGACTACGCGCCCATGACCTGTGCGATACGCTTTAACAATACCAGCACGGCCACAAATAATACCGCCGGTTGGAAAGTCTGGCGCTGGAACAAGCTGAAGCAAACGATCTTCAGACATGTCAGGATTGTTCAAAATTTCGATACACGCATCAACAATTTCACGCATATTGTGTGGTGGCACCGACGTTGCCATACCAACCGCAATACCAGTAGAACCGTTAACCAGCAAACTTGGAATTCGCGCTGGCAACAAGGTTGGTTCTAAACGTGATTCGTCAAAGTTTGGCACAAACGGCACGGTTTCTTTTTCAATATCTGCCAACATATCGCGCGCAATCTTTGCCATACGCACTTCGGTATAACGCATTGCCGCTGCGTTGTCACCGTCAACAGAACCCCAGTTACCTTGACCGTC
>JAIERW010000012.1 GCA_019746485.1 Candidatus Babeliales bacterium
GTGGACTTACGCCCCCCTCACTTGAAACCATGTTCTCGTGAGGCACCTCTCTTGTTTGGAGTCCAGACTTTCCTCTCGCGTGCAAGCAAGGCCCGCACGGAGCGATTGCCCCACATACCCAAAAGAATCAAATATGTTACTAAGAGTGTAGCAGAAATCTTTGCAAAGATCATCAGCAAACTCACATTTTGGCTTAAAATGAGCTTTTTTACTAAAAATTGGTCGGCCAGCAAGGCCAAAACGGCCAGTGCTGGCACCGCTAACTCCCCCGAACCCCTGATCATTTTCTTTATAATCAAAGCAAAGGTAAAGAGCGGCAACAGGTATAAAAGTGCTAAACCAAAGCGCCCGTGCAAAAAACAGTCTTGCAGTAAAAAAAAGATTAACGAAAACCACCACTGCACACTCAGTTCTTTGTGTTCACAGCACTCAAATGTAACACTAAAAAGATGAACCAAAAGACTGGAAACAAGCCATTGCTTGGCTAACGCAAAGCAAAAAAAATCGATAAAAAAGAACAAAAGAAACAGCATCTGCACACCCGCTCAGAACTAAAAAGAACGCGGTTCTCCAAACTTTACCACATGAAGCGTTTTGTTTAACAACGCTCCAGCATGAGTCTGCCATAATTCTTGCAAAAGGAGTAGAGGGCCATCAAACGTATCTATACCCGCTTTAAAGGTTCCCCAGTGCATGGGAATAAAATGACGCGCGCCCAAATCTAAAAATGCCTGCACCGCCTCGTGCGTATTAACATGCGAACCTTTCATAATGTGGCGCGGCTCGTTGGGGCCAATGGGCAAAAGCGCAATATCAATTAAAGAAAAATATTTCGCAATCAAACTAAAGTGGGGCGAATATGCCGTGTCGCCAGCAAAATAAATTTTAAAACCGTTATACTCAATCATCCAACTTGCCCACAGCGCTTTGTTAAAATCAAATGCATGACGCGCCGACCAGTGTGCTGCTGGCAGGCAATGAAAAGAAAGATTGTACGCATTGAGCGATTCTACTTCCCACCAATCTTTTTCCACAACGTTGGTCAAGCCCCACTGCTTAAGTAAACGCTTATTGCCCAGCGGTGCCAAAATAGTTGGATTGTGGCTACGCAACGCTTGCATGCTGCGCTTGTCTAAATGATCGGGGTGGTTGTGCGAAATCAGAATATAATCGATGCGCGGCAACTGCTCAATAGTTAAAGCAGGTGGCACCAAGCGCGGCGTAAGTGCTGATATTTCGAAAAAAACTGGATCGGTTAAAATGTTGAGATCGCCGAGTTGAATCAAAAAAGTAGCATGGCCAATCCAGGTAATAATTGGTTCTATGCTGCGCTCTTTTGGCGTAGTTGCACACTGCCAATTGGCAAAAGCAACTGGTAAATCTTTTTTGAACAATAAAAGTTTATCTTTTAAAAAATGCATTACCGTGCGAGCCATGCTGAGCACATGCTGCCACACACTGTCGCGATGATGATTGTAAAATCGTCGTTGCCAACGATGCGGTTTAATTTTCATAAAAATCCATTACTTAACAAATAGTTGCTGAGCCAAGACAAACATCACCTTGATAAAAAACAGCAAACTGACCAGGCGCTATGCCTTGGTCTTGGCCGTCAATAACTACCAGCGCTTGCGTTTGTTCATGATCAAGAAACGTTACTGAGCACAGATACGAAAGCTCACCATGACGCAGTTTAAGATTTAAACCAGTAAAATTTGCCGGTTTGCCTGAGAGCCAATTAAAATGATGCACAATAAAACTATTACGTTCTTTGTCAGGCTCATGATAACGTTTTGAAATATAAACGATATTGCGATCGGTATCTTTTGACACAACAAACCAAGGCCCGCCCGAAAGGCCAATACCTTTGCGCTGGCCAATAGTGTAGTACCAAAAACCTTCGTGCTCACCAATTTTTTGGTTCGTTTCAAATTCTATCAAATCACCTTTTTTAACACCAAGATGATGTTTTACAAAATCACTAAATTTTATTTTTCCTAAAAAGCAGATGCCCTGGCTATCTTTGCGGCTTTGTGTTGGCAGGTTAAATTGTGCGGCCAATGCCCGCACTTCTGCTTTTGGCACATGACCGATTGGAAAAAGAATGCGCATGAGCTGCACTTGGCTCAGCTGAGACAAAAAGTAGGTCTGGTCTTTAACCGGGTCTTTGGCTTTTTTAAGCAGCACAACGCCGTCAACTTCCTCAACTTGTGCATAGTGCCCAGTAGCAACCTTTTCAAAGCTTGGGTCGAGCGTGTCAAAAAAAGCCCCAAATTTTATAAGTTGATTGCACATCAAGTCTGGGCTTGGCGTACGGCCAGCCTTAACTTCGGCAATAGTATAAGAAACTACCTTGCTCCAGTAAGCCTCTTGAAGCGAGACAACCTCAAGCGGTACACCCAGCTGCTGGCACACACCACGAGCGTAGGCAAGGTCTTGCTCCCAGGGACAATCGCCCAGGTAGGCAAGTTCATCTTCAAGCCAGATTTTAAGATAAAAGGCGGTAACGCTGTGCCCTTGTGCTTTAAGAAGTGCAAGAGCTACGGAGCTGTCTACTCCACCAGAGACTAAAACTGCAATCTTCATACGATATTCGCGTGTTAAAATTGACCCCCATTAAGACCTATTATCTTGTTATAATAGCATAAAAAACGTTTTTATTAAAGACGTAAAAAACCCCTATTTACACCAAAATTTCTACTTAAATACTACCAAAATAGTTCAGGCCCGGCGTAAAACGCCGGGCCTTTTCACATACTTCTCTAAAAATTAAAGCTTAAACAAACAAGCTTGCAATCGCAGCGTTAAGCAGGTTGGTAAGCATGCCGCCCAAAAGCGCCAACAAACCAAGCTTGGTCAACATGGTGCGCTTGCTTGGGCAAATTGCACCAATGCCGCCAATCTGAATGCCGATGCAAGAAAAGTTTGAAAAACCGGCCAGCGCATAAGTCATGATAGCGCGTGAGCGTTCAAGCATTTCAGAGCCGGTAAAGGTTGCGTACGCAACGAATTCGTTAATCACTACCTTTTGTCCCAACAAGCTTGCAGCCAATGAGCGGTCTTCAGGCGCAATGCCCAAAAAGAACGCAACAAAGTAAAATGCTTTTGCAAAAATATCGTTGAGCGACATGCCAACCGTAGAAACCAAAATGGTGTTAACCAGCGCCATCAAGCTGATAAACGCAATCAACATAGCGCCAACGTTGACCGCCAAGCTCAAGCCGTCAGTTGTGCCACGCGAAATGGCATCGAGCGAATTTTTAGTTTCAATTTCAAGCTTGAGTTCACTGCCGCCCATTGTTTCTGGTGTCTCTGTTTCTGGTATCAAAATTTTTGCTATCAAAACAGCACCAGGAATGGCCATGATGGTTGAAGAGAGCAAGTGTTCAATTGGCACTCCCATGCTGCCGTAAACGGCCAGTAGCGAGCCGCTTAAGTGCGACATGCCACCAACCATGACCAACAACATTTCTGATGACGTCATTTTTGGCAAGTAATGTTTGATCAGTAACGGCGCTTCGGTTTGGCCAAGCATACTGTTGGCGGCAACTGAAAGCGTTTCAGCACCTGAAGTCCCCAAAATTGGTCTAATCACAATTGCCAAGCCTTTAACAAAAATTTGCACAATGCCCAGATGGAACAGCAAGCCCATCAACGCGCCAAAGAAAATAATGGTTGGAATGACTTTGATTGCAAACACCATGCCCCATGGCCCTTGAATGTCTGCCAGATTGCCAAAAACAAAGCGTGCGCCTTCATCAGCAAATTGATACAACGCTTGAAAGCCGTGCGATATTGCCAAGAAAAGATTTCTACCAACGCTGGTATTCAAAATGAAAAATGCAAACACAAATTGCATCGTAAGCGCACTGGCAATTAAGCGTGGATTAACTTTAGATTTATTTTTTGAGAAGAGAAAGGCAACGCCAATAATGACAAAAATTCCCATGATACTGATATAATGATTATCTTTCATCAAAAATTCGACGATACCAAACATGAGTGATCCTCTCAAAAAATTAGTAATATAGTTACACAAGTTTTGGTACTATAGCCGAAAAATTTGAAAGGTTCTAGAAAAGAATAAAGCGTTTTTAGTCGATGGAACTTTTCTTGCGTCGTTGCTCACGATCCCAGTCGATCAGTGGCTCGAGCAAGTCATTAAGATCACCGTCCATCACCAAATCAAGCTTTTTAAGCGTGACATCAATGCGATGGTCGGTTATACGATTTTGAGGGAAATTATAGGTACGAATTTTTTCTGAACGATCACCAGAACCAATTTGTTCTTTGCGCTGCGCACTTTGCTCAGCTTCGCGCTTCTCACGCTCAGCCTCATAAATACGCGACTGCAAAACTTTCATAGCACGCGCTCTATTTTTAATTTGAGAGCGCTCATCTTGACACGAAACAACAACGCCGGTTGGAATATGCGTAATGCGCACGGCCGAGTCAGTCGTGTTAACGTGCTGCCCACCAGCACCAGTTGAACGGTACACATCAATACGCAAGTCTTTTTGCTCAATGTTCACTTCAACGTCTTCAACTTCGGGCATTACTGCAACAGTAACCGTTGAAGTATGAACACGACCAGCGGTTTCAGTTTTTGGAACGCGCTGCACGCGATGCACACCAGACTCATGCTTAAAGTATTTGTAAACGTTTTTGCCTTTGATATGCGCAACAATTTTACTGTACCCGCCAATGTCGGTATCGTTTGCTTCAACAATCGACATGGTCCAATGTCTGGTCAGGGCATAGTTGGAATACATGCGGAACAGGTCTGCGGCAAAAAGCGCGGCTTCTTGTCCGCCAGCGCCTGACCGAATTTCAAGAAAAACCGAACGGCTATCGTGCTCGTCTGCTGGATAAAGAATGTCTTCAAGTTCCTTAGTAAGTTCTTTGACCTGTTTTTTGGATTCTTCAATTTCCTCCAAATAAAGATCTTTGAGCTCACCTTCTTCGTTTGCTGCTTGTTGCTCATTTTCAGCAATAGTTTGCTCAAGTGCTTCAATTTCTTTATGCAACTTGAGTAAGCCTGAAAGCTGTGAAGCGCGACGTTGAAGTTCTATGCGCTCTTTTGGGGCAACCGAAGAAGAAGAAAGTTTTCCAACAAGCTGATCATACTCAGCTTGTATTGCATTCCAATCTAACATATAAGCGTGACGCTCTTATCGTTTTTTGTTTGTTTTGTCGTAACGTTGTTGGAACTTTTCAATACGACCAGCGGTATCAACAAATCTTTGCTCGCCAGTGAAAAGCGGATGGCATTGTGAACAAATATCGACATCAAGATCTTTTGATGTTGTTATTGTTTGAAATGTGCTACCGCATACGCAATGAGCAGTTACTTCGTTAATTTCTGGGTGAATACCTTGTTTCATTGTAATCCTCGCTTTTATACAATAATGCCTTTTTGCTGATGCTTTTTTTTGAGTGCGTCAATTAAACGGACCGGAGCAGTTTCAATGCCTCGATTTTGCGCTAGATAATAGGACGCACAATCAGCCCATAAAACCATGTTAAACAACTGATCACTCAAAGTATCGCCCAAAATAGGCGGTTTGTAAAGATTAACCCCGCATTCCTGCATAAGTTCTTGAGTTGCTAGAACGGCCTTTTTAAGATGTTCGGTCAAAAAATTAGTGTAGAAAAACAGAACAAAAGGGGCCTTTTTGGCCTGGGTAAAGCCCACAATCAAATTGTGACACAGCTCTGGGAAGGCCGAACTTACCGCATGAACCTTGGCATTTTCGTTAAATTGGGTCTGGGCGCGGTAGGCAAAGGCCTCGCTTTCACCACTTACTCCCCAAATGTGGAAAAACTCATCATTACCAACAGCAGCTAAAAAATCTTCAAAATAAGACTTTTCGGTCAAAGCAGGCAGATTTTTTTCGGCTTGCTTAATAAAGCCTTCAACAGTTTTTTTCCCGTCATGTAACAAACCCTGATGCTCAAAAAGAGCCAGAATAAAGCCCAAAAAGGTCCCAAGCGCCGAAC
The DNA here is from genome assembly GCA_019746485.1 of Candidatus Babeliales bacterium. Taxonomy (GTDB): domain Bacteria; phylum Babelota; class Babeliae; order Babelales; family RVW-14; genus AaIE-18. The sequence continues at coordinate 6,001 of JAIERW010000012.1, forward strand.
GAGGTGTTTTAGACTCAGGCACTATGACATAAGGCAGGCCATGCTCTTTGGCCAGCTCAAGCGCCCGCCCGCCATGCGTAATCACCAATGTAGGGACTTTCTTTGCAATCAGTTGTTCCAAAGCATCAAGCGTTTCCCAAGTATTGCCTGAGTAAGAAACGACTATGGCTAACGTCTGCCAAGCAAACATTGAAGGCATGGAAAAAGACGGGGAAGCGAACGGATCTGCTTCTTCTACAATAAGTACCCGATCAAGGTAAGTAGGCAGTATTGAGCTGGCAATAACAGTTGACGCAACACCAGCTTGATCTAAAAAAGGCTTAAGCATGCGCCCCACAATGCCAGAACCACCCATGCCAATAAAAGCTACGGTGTGTACGCGGCCAGGCAGCTTATTTCCAAATTGCTTAATAAATGTCTGCGCACAAGCAAGACCATCACGCAGCTTATTAGGCCATAGTTTTATTTCTTCAATCATACTTCACCTCAAAATGTTAGTTTTTTAATTTCATAAACAAAGTAAAAGTATAACGCACTGTCAAAAAAAAAGAGCCCTCTTTTTATCGAGAGCTCTTTTTTAATTACTTTTTAAAGCACAACTAAATTTATGCCAAGCCAATTTCTTTCATTAAACTCATGCCATCTTGTTTTACATTATCATGCTTAGTTTTTGCAACAAGCTGACGCAACTCGTCGGCCGCTTGTGTGCGCTGACCAAGTTCGTTCAAGCATTTGGCAATATGAAGTTGGGAATACGGGAAGTTTTCATGATCTTTTTCGTTGCACAATTTAAACATTGCCAGCGCTTCTTCATAATTTTTTGAATGAATTAACGCTTGAGCATAATTATAGCATAAGCCAATGTCGCCATTACTGCGTTTGAAGGCAAGCCCAAAGTTTTCGGCCGCTTCATGATATTTGCCTAAACTGTAATACGAACCGCCCAGCAACGTAGAAACATCTTGATAATTTTTGTCCATTGATTCCAACAGTTGAACAGCACGCTCATAATTGCCAATGCTGTAAAATGAAGAGGCACACAAATAATGTGTTTCTTCATCCTGATAGTCACCATTGAGCGCCGCTTCAAAAGACTGAGCCGCTTCAGTCATCCGATTTTGTTGCTGATACATTTTGCCCAGCGTAATATGCGCTCTGCTGTAGTAGGGACGCAATTCAAGAGCCTGCTTAAAGCATATCTCAGCTGCTTCAAGATTATTGGTGGTGTAATGCAAAATACCAAGATTGTGGAATAATTCTGGATGACCTTCACCAATTTCAATTGCTTGGCGATAGTGGTCAAACGCTTTGTCGTTATCGCCTTGATTTTGATAAATTGAGCCTAAATTAATATGCGGTTCTGCATACCAATTATCTTTTTTTATGGCCATATTAAAAGCTTCAACTGCCTCGGTTGTTTTGCCAATAGTGTAAAGAGACGTGCCAAGATTATTAAAACAGCGCGCCTTGCCCGATTTTTCACTCGCATCTTTCCAAAACGCTAATTCTGAACTCCACACAACATTTCTGGTTTGCGTTGCATAACCCATTAATACAACCAATGCACTAACCATACCAATGCTGTACGTTTGCATTTTTTCTTTGGTTAACGAGCTGGTTGCCATTTTGATTAAATGTGCAAAACCAACAGCAATTAAAAGCATGGCACCAAAAGAAGAAAGATACGTTTTGTAATCACACACTAATTCTGTTGAAGGAAAAATACTGGCACGCGGCGCAATAGAAACAAAAAACCATGCGATACAAAAGCTAATCACATTGGTTTTGTCTTGCCACCACAAACGCAATGCAGCACCAGCAAGTGAAAGTAAAATCAAAAAGGGCACAAACACATCGAGATTAAAGATGCCTTTTGAAAGACGAACGTCATAGTCAAAGCTCAAATCAAACGGCCAAAAAAAGATCTTAATATAATGCAAAATAATTTTAAATTGAGAAATAAAGTACGGAAAGAGGGTTATTTTTTCAGCCACTGCTTCAGTAAGGACATTGCCACGATTGTTGGCAAGCGGCGTTACGGTAACCGTTGAAAGATAGTTAATTCTGATGATGTTAAATTTTACCAACAACCCAAGCATAACCAAAAAGTACATGCCATGAATGTACCAACGGCTTACAAATTGCTTCCAATCACCTTCAGCCAAAAAGAACCAATCAAACAGCATAGTAAGTACCGGCAGCACAACAATGGCTTCTTTGGTACCAACACCAAAAGCGGTTAATACATACGAAAACGCATACCAACCAATTTGCGCATTTCGGCTTTTTGCTTTCACCGCCAAGGCAAAGGTAAGCAACACGGCAAAAGTAAAGAAAACTACCAAGCCTTCAAGGCGCATTTGTGTTATATAAGTCGCTGTTTGCGTTTGTACCGGATGCAGCAAAAAAAGACCGCTCACCAACGTTGCCAACAGATAAGCATTACGCTGCAAAAAGTCATTCTTTTTCAAATCTTTAAATACCATTACCAATAATGCAAAAATCATTATGCCAATAGTAATGTGCAAAAAAAGATTAAAAATACGATAAGCAAACGGATCGGTTTGCCAGTAATGATACGTAAATTGATTTAAAATACGCGACACCCACCGCGAGTTTGCAAAAAATTGCTTAGCAGGATCAAAAACACGAACATAAAAATATTCAACTATGGTTGGTAAATCATCAAAAACAAATCCGTACCACAATGATGCTTGATAAAATAAAAATGTAGCCAGCGCTAACAAAGTTGGAATAATAATGCCTGGCTGCAGAGCCCATTTTTTGATCGTTTCAAAACTATTCGTTTTGTTCATTGCATTTCTCCCTCTAACTTCTCATACGTTCTTCACTACGCAACAGATCGAGACGCTTGCGCCGCCGCTTGCTTAATATCTTCTAATTTTACCGAGCCGTTACCTTCAATCATTTTTTCTTGTAACGACAAGCGAGCAAGTTCTGTATTCACGGCATTTTTAAAATTATCGTCAGATTTAAGTGTTAATAAATCATTCAAATATCCCTTTGCATAATCATTTTGCTTGAGCATTTCAAAACACTTGGCAACTCTAAAAAATGCCTGCGGCAACGGGTCTGTAAAGGTCGTAGATTTTTTGAACAAGCCTAACGCTTTTTCATATTCAGCTTTACTAAAATGCGTTTCTGCCAAATTATAAACATAGCGCTTGTCCAGCGGATTGCTTTGTACTAAACGTAAAAAGATAGACTCAGCTTTATCAAATTGATTAACCATAAAGTAAGCATTGGCCAAATTAAACCAGACCTGCTCATTTTGCATACCGCGCGCCAAGGTTGTTTCAAGTGCTTGTACCGCTTCGTCATATTTTTGTAACTTCAAACCCATCAATCCAAGCTTAAAAAATACCTCAGCAACATCTAAATCACCCAACGTTGCCTGCTTTAAATGATACCACATCTTTTCTTCATTATTTTTTATTTCGTACATCCGCGCAAGGTTGTAGTGCGCCTTGCCATAGTAAGGACGCAAATGTAATGCGAAATTAAGCGCACGTTCAGCATCATCAAATTCTTCTTTTTGCAACAACAACGAACCAATATTGTTGTATGCTTCTGCGTAGTTTGGACAAATTTGAATTGCAGAACGTAATGATTCTATTGCTTTGTCAATCTCGCCCTTCATTGAATAAGCAACGGCAATATTGCTCAGTGGATCTTGATAATGCCGGTCCATTGAGATTGCTTTTTTATAAGCAAGTATTGCTTCGTCAAGCTTTTCTACTTCAGAATACGCAACACCAAGATTGTTGTGAACACGCGCCTTGCCAGGAGCTTTTTTTGCATTGTCTTCCCAAAAATCAACAGCAGAGCGCCAAATTTGATTACGAAATACAGTGCCCACACTATATGGAACACAAACTAATGCTAACATTACTAAACTGATGTTAAATTCTCGCGCATAACTTTTACCGGCAAATTGTTTAAAAAAGTCGGCTGATCGAACCCACGCACCAGCTTTATTGAGCACATACGCCAGCCCCACGCTCATGATAAACAGCATGCCAATTGAAGCTAGATAGGTTTTATAATCGCAAACCAATTCTGGCGACGGAAAGAAGCTAGAGCGGGGTGCTACTGATACCAAAAACCAAGTAAGGCCGTACGCAACAAACGTATGACGTTTTTTTACCATTGCCCAAAGAATGTAGGCCGCAATGGCAAGGAGTGCTAAAAATGGAAAAAAGGAATCAATTGCCAAAAAGCCCTTAGCCAACTTCCAATCATATTCAACACTAATACCAAGCGGTACCAAGAAAATAAACAAGTAGTGCAAAATAACTTTAAATTCAGAAATAAAGAACATGTACGGCGTAATATCGTCCAATGGCTCTACCGTCAACACATTACCACGATTGTTAGTCGTAGCAGTATCAAGCGAAACAACCTGCTTGGCAAAACCAACACCCAAATAGTGCATCATTAAACCAATAATAAAAACGGTAAAGAGTGCATGCACCCACAAGCGTTTTTTAAAACTTGACCACTGTTGTTGTGCAACAAAAAACCAGTCAGTAATAATTAATAAAATCGGCAGCACAATAACAATTTCTTTGGTCCCACAGGAAAAAAATCCAATCACAAAAGACAACGCTAAAAAAAGCCAACGATTTGTTGTATTTTTTGTCGTAAATGCCTGCACAAAAAATGTTATAGTTGCAACAATGAAAAGCGTTGCAAGACCCTCAATACGGGCTTGAATAACATAACTTACCGTTTGCGACTGAACCGGATGCAACAAAAATAGTGCTGATGTTGCGGTGGCTATCAGCAACGCGTTATTGTGTAAAAAACCCTTAATCTGCCGACACAAGCTTAAGACTAAAAAGAATACAAACGCACCAGTTGCAAGATGAATCATCACATTGAACAAGCGATAAGAAAATGGATCGAATCGACCAATTTGAAAATTGAGCGTGTTTAACCAGTCGCCAAACCAACGCGAATTTGTCCACCAGCGACCTAAGGGATTGTCAAACCTAATGGCAAACTTTTTGGTAATATTAGCGATATCATCAAACTGAAAGGGGTAGCTGAGCGAAGGGGCATAAATAATAAGCGTTATAAGACTCAAGATAGCGGGGGGCAAAATTTTTTCCCATAACGTCAGCTCTCGTTTGTTAACAGCGTCACCAGCGGCAGAAACATTAACCTGATCAACAATATGATCATTTTTTTTCTTACTCTTCGTCATTGCATCTTCTCCTTGTTTTACTCAAGCTCTTCATTGGGCCCTTGCTCTCTACCGAAAATTCTAATCCAAAAAAAGAAGATGTCGAATAAAAAGAAGATCTGCGTTATTTGCAAGATATTTGACCATCAAGCCAAACTTGCTTAATCTTTGAGTTTTGAAGGTATAACGCGACACTTTGAATTTTTAGGGCATAACAAATGGTAACACCATATTTTTTGGGCTTGATAAACGAACTAGCGCTCCTCTTCCCCGTCTTTCTTCTTGTTTTTACCTTTCGCGGTTTTTTTAAAGCATTGATAGCTTATTGGATGGGAGACAACACACCCAAACGACACGGATTTTTGAGCTTAAATCCGCTGGTGCACCTTGATATTGTTGGCTTAAGTATTTTTATTATCTTCTTCTTTTTAATTGGCAGCTTGCTAACCGGAACAATCCCTCGCCAACTGCTTCTTTTTATGTTGCTGGCACTGGGCGTGCGCTGGACTATTCATGTTCCAATCGACGACAGCAATTTTAAACATTACAAACTGGGTGGGATCATGACCTGCCTTGCCGGTTCAATAGGCAATTTTTTATTGGCATTTTGCGTCTTCTTGTTATTTCGCTTTGTACCTTTCAGTAGCTTACCGCCTTATGTTGCACTCACGTTACTTGAAATTTTTAAGGGCGTTATCGACATTGCCATTTGGTTTGGCGTGCTCGATTTGGTACCAATCCCACCGTTTGATGCGGGTTACATTTTGCACTACTGCCTGCCCTACAACAAGCGTTATATTGTTGCGTGGCTTGAAGAATATTCACTGATTATTGTTATGGTACTCTTCTTAATGCCCGTGGTCAGCGACTTGTGGTGGGGAGTTCTTGCCATGGCAAGTAGTACTATCAAGCAGCTCATGTTTCGCATGTTGTTTTAGAAAAGATTGTCATGAGCGTGAGCTTTCTGGATGTTATGCCCCAACTGATTGTTTTGTTTGGCGCTTTTTTTATTGCTGACTCTCTACACAGGCGCGCGCACAAGAAAACAGCACGCCTGCTCGGCGGCACTATAAACCGTAACCATATATTCATCTGCATACCCAGCAAATATGACCTATACATACCTGCTAAGCAAAGAGTATTTAACCCAGATCATTTTCAAAATTTTAAGCGACCAGCTTTGCACACGGCGCTAACACTGTTGGCAGGTCCTGTTACGAGCATTCTAATCGCTTTAATAAGTTTTTTTATTATTTTTCTTATACCCGTGCATCTTTTTTATAAACCAGTTGCAATATGTGTGGTAGGAATTTTTGGTGCTATCGCGCTTGCCAATGTTATCATTGGTTTTTTTAGCATACTGCCTTTCCCCACCGGCTCTGATGGCAACCATCTTTTGGCAATCTTTCGTAGTCAGTACCCCCGTTTTTACCAAAGCTGCAAGTATTTTGTGATTGCGCTTTTGTTCACATTTTTGTTATTGTCATGCTTGCAAACACGTCCCTCACTGAGTCAAATAATCATGTATCTGGCATTATTGATCGCGGTACCGGTATACTCAAATGTAAGCCTTTTTCGTAAGCCAAATTTTTATGTTACCTTTATTCTTTTAGGAAAAATTATGATGAACCCAAGCGCAGGCTTTTTTGCACAACTTGCTATTATGCTCCCTGCTTTTTTGATTTCACTTTCGGTACACGAGTGCTCACATGCACTCGCCGCAACATTACTTGGTGACAACACAGCTCGCCGCCAGGGCCGCCTCACGCTCAACCCTCTGGCCCACATCGACCCACTCGGTCTGCTTTTTTTAATGATTTTTAAGATTGGTTGGGCAAAGCCGGTAATATTTGATCAACGCAACTTTAAACATCCTCGTTTTTATGCCGTTTTAACAGCCTTTGCAGGCCCTGCTTCAAATTTCATACTAGCACTTTTGTGCTTTTATTTGTTAGCATACTTTCCAGCGGCACTATTTTCAGTGGGAGTTAGTCTGACGCTGGTACAAATTATTCAAGCAACGGCCTACGTCAACATTATGCTGGGCGTATTTAATATGCTCCCCATTCCGCCGCTTGACGGCAGCCACGTGATTACCGCACTACTGATGAAGCGCTACCCACAAGTTGTTGCCTGGCTGTATCAGTATTCTATTTTCTTTCTTTTATTCATATTTTTATTGCCACAAACCCACACTATGCTGATACAATTAATTATTATCGCTGAACAATTATTACGAAGCTTAGTTTTTTAACACAAACGAGAATCTCATGACCATAAAAAAAGATCCGTTCGAATTTTTGAAACAAGGTACAATACAAGTTACACCTGAAGAAGATTTCAAAAAAAAATTAGCTAAAAATAAGCCGCTCAAGATTAAACTGGGCGCCGACCCAACAGCCCCTGACCTTCATTTGGGGCATGCGGTTGTTTTAAACAAAATGCGGCAATTTCAAGATTTGGGCCACACGGTTATTTTTTTAATTGGTGACTTTACCGCCCGCATTGGCGACCCTTCAGGCCGTTCAAAAACACGCCCACCCATGACTGAAGAAGAAATTAAGACCAATGCTCACACCTATTTTGAGCAAGTGGGCAAAATATTGGACCCTACCAAAACAATCATTCGCTACAACTCCGAATGGCTGGGCGCACTCAACTTGGTTGATATGATTAAACTTGCAGGCCAGGTTACCTTGGCACGCATTATTGAACGTGAAGATTTTCAGCTACGCCTTCAAGAAAATGTTGCTATTGGTTTTCATGAGCTGTTTTATCCAATTTTTCAAGGATACGACTCAGTGGCTCTTGAAGCCGACGTTGAGCTGGGCGGCACCGATCAAACATTTAATTTGCTAATGGGCCGTCATTTGCAAGAACAGTACGGTCAAGAACCTCAAGTTATTATGACCTTGCCGTTGCTTGAAGGGCTTGATGGCGTTAAAAAGATGTCTAAAAGCTTGGGCAATTATATTGGCTTGTGGGAGCCTGCCAACCAGGCTTTTGGCAAACTCATGTCAATTTCTGACACACTCATGTGGCGCTATTATCTTTTATTGCTCGACAAAACTGAGCAAGAAATTGAGCATATGAGAGAAGAGGTATGGCACGAACAGTTACATCCCATGAACGCAAAAAAGCAAATGGCACATGGTATTATTACACGTTACTGGGGCCATGCAGAAGCAGACGAGGCTCAAAAAAACTTTGAAAGTCTCTTTCAAAAACAAGATTATTCTCAAGCGCAAGAAGTCCAGATTATTGGCAAACTAGAAAGCCCCGTGTGGATAGTTACCTTACTTAAAGAGCTAGGCGCTATTACCACTTCATCCGAAGCTAAGCGGCTTATTGAATCAAAAGCAGTTCATATTGACGGACAAACAATCACCGACTTTAAGGCTGAAGTTACCTGTGCCGAGGGTATGATTATTAAAGTTGGTAAGCACCGCATTTATAAAATTTCGTAAATCTGTAGAAATTTTGCAAAAAATAGTTATCATTGCCACACATCATAAAAATTTTTTAATGTTGTGTTAGTGGTAACTATTTTGCTTTTTTTGAACATAACGGCGGAGCGCGATGAAAAAACAATACTATTTTTTCCTAATCGCTTGGTACCTGCTAAAAAGTTTTACACCTACTCAGGCAACAACTTCTGTTTATCATAAAATACTCGTAAAAAAACAGACAGCTTTAGAAAAAAAACAATGGAAAATCCTTGCCAAAACTCTTACAAAATTTTCCAGCACTATAAGTCTTAACACGCTACTAGAATTTGCTTTTTTCAATCAAAATTATTCAACAGTAACCTATCCCGCACTCAGCAAAATTATTACTTTTCTCGATGAAAAGGGCCGTTCACTGCTGCATTTGGCATGCTCTCGAGTCAATGAGCCAATAAATAATGTTAGCGAAGAAATTACACTCGCAACACTGCTGATTGAAGCCGGCAGCCGCCTCAATCAACAAGACAATTACGGCCAAACACCATTACATTTGGCATGTTCTTTTGGTAAACCCCATCTTGCAAAACTTCTTTTAAAAAAAGGCGCAGACCCAACAATTCAAAATTGTTATGGCGACACACCGCTACACCACGCATGCTGGCTGGGCTTGTTTGAAACGGTCGACCTTCTTGTTTATTATGACACAACAACCATCGCTCAAAAAAACGCAGCTCTCCAAACGCCTTATGATCTTGTACGCGAACAACTTGATCCAGAAATCTCTTGTGCCGATCTTTATAAAATTATAGGCCTTCTTGCATCAACAAATCCCAGCATCACTCAAAACTCAGGTACGCTCTCATGAAAAAACGTTATTACTACGGATTCGTTTTATGTTTTTTGGCAATTAATTCTTTGGCATACACATCAACAAAACAACCAACAAGTTCGGTGCAAGAAGAAGAAGAAGAAGAAGAAGAAGAATTTGTACAAACCGTTTCTATCATTTTTAAAAATATGAATTCACGTTTTTTTATAATTATTTGCTACCTATTTGAACCAAACGCTCTAATAAACTCAGCAGAAACAGAGCTACCAGAAAGCTCAATAATTGAAGAATCAGAAATTGAAACGAGAGGTTTAGGAACAACAAGTACCATACCAGTTAATGCAAAAAATGAAAAAGGACAAACAGCTCTTCATATCGCGTGCGACCAACAAAACATCTCTTGGGTAAACTCACTGCTCGGCGCAGGCGCCAATCCAAATATAAAATGCAGGCAAGGTTGTACGCCTTTGCACCACGCAGTAGAACGTGGAGATTTAACAATAATCAAGGTACTGCTTAAACACAACGCCAACCCAAATATCCAAGACAATAACGGCCAAACGCCGTTACACTGGGCATACCGTTATCACTTCGACACAAACACCGACGTCATTGATATCTTGGAACAAAATGGCGCTATTAAAACAATAAAAGACATTGACGGTACAAGTGCGCAAGATAACTTTGATTTAGAAAGCTGTTCTTGTGGTGATGGATTTTGCGTAATTTTATAAATTTTAGGAAAAACTATGCTAAAAAATTATTCTTATTTATTGATACTCTCACTGAGTTTATTGACACATAATTCATTGATTCATGCAGCAGCATCAAGCCCTTCTATTCTCAAAGAAGAAGTTTTAAAAGAGCTAAAGCTCAAATCAAAACAAAAAGAAAGTATAAAGACGCTGGTCACAAATCTTTCTTGTTTTTCAAGCAAAGCCTGTTTAGAAAGGCTGGAACAATTTGATACCAAACTTCTATCAAAAATCATTAATCTACCGCTCACTCCATATCGCGAAACATTACTTCACATAGTGTGTAAACGCGACGCATTCAGCACTCACTTTAATCCTGAATACGAGGCTGCAATAATCATTTTTTTACTTGATCACGGAAGCGAAATAAATGCCAAAAATTTCTATGAAAGCCAGCCATTGCATTGTGCATGCTTTGCTGGCAATGTAACAACAGTGAGCGTACTTATTAACCATCACGCCCCACAAAAAGAAACTGATATCAACGGAAAAAGCCCCCTCGACATTGCTAGTGAGCGAAAAGCACAACATACTCAAGATACTGAATGCGATAAAATAAGATCTGCCCAGTTTACACAAATAATGAGCTGCTTTACGCCAGCAAAACCAGCTCGGCCACTTACACCACGATAACAATAAATAAGATTTGAAAGAAAAAAACTATGATTAAAAAATATGGTTGTTTTTTTGCACTTGTGTGGTGCCTGCTCAGGCTTAACTCACCAATCTATGCTGCCGCGCTAAGCTCCAAGCTCCCCCTAACATCAGTAGAAGCACATCAAGTAAGCCATTTATTGTTGGCTCTTTCTGGCGGCCCAAGCGAAAAACGGCTTGAGGCTTTAAAAGCATGTAATGAGAAACTCTTAACAAAAATTATTAACATGCCACTCGACAATAAACGTAATACACTCCTTCACGTAATTTGTGGAAACAATACCCCTTTTAAAGATTTTGAGCCCAAAGAAGAAACTGCTCTTGTTTCTTTTTTACTCTGCCACGGTAGTGAGATCAATGCAAAAAATATTTCAGGTTCGCAGCCACTACACTTAGCATGTTTCACCGGCAATGTAACAATTGTCGGCTTTCTTGTACAACAAGGCGCTCAAAGAACAGAGATTAATGGAGCAGGGCAAACGCCACTTGAAACCGCAGAACAACGCTATAATCAACACAAAGATTATAAAACAGAAAGCGATATAAAAAGAGCCGGTAATTTTAAACAAATAATAGATTACTTGCGGCCAATAACGCCGGTACGAATCGTTCATACCCCTACCCGCCAAACAAAAATCGAAGATCAAGACGAACTGTTTTCACTTGAAGACCTTGAATAAATAACAAAAACAAAATAACTAACTTTAAAATTTGAGTTGCATTAAACAGCCACATTCGATACGCTTTTCTCTGTTATTGACCCTCAAAAAAAACGGAGAATGTAGTGAAGAACATAAAGCTATCGTTGGTGAGCGTCATGCTCACGCTCACTTTTTTTGCAACCCTTGTTGGCATTCAAAAAACAGAATCTGAAGTATTTGGCGATTTGTTTGCAACACAGCACAGCTATGCCGATCGCAATCTTGAAACAATGGCAACATTGCTTGACAATGCATTTGTACATGCGTTTGAACATCAATGCGAGTGTCACGCCGTCACATTAAACTCAGCCTACCCATTTATTACTACACTCTCCGACCAAGAAGGCGTACCTTTTGACCGTCCTATCAAACCAGCTTTTTATAATAATTTATGCACTCTTTACACTTATCTTGAACAAAAAAATCCTGCACTTATTAGCTTGTTAAGCAATCTAGATATGTCTACACCAGAATCATTATCACTTGAATATGGCGGACACGGAGCGGGATTGGCAGTAGAAAAATATTCTATCCTTTTAGATATGCTTTTTGCACAAGAACTACCACAAGAACGCTTTGCTTATTCTCTTGCTGCTGCAAATCGTATTTTTGAATTATGCTTTAACCCGGAAACTTTTAATGCGTGCTACCACTTACATCTTGACGCAATTAATTATTCAATTGCACGCTTTTTGTATGTTGCCATGTGGAAGCATTTCGCACTTGAAAGCTGGGAAAGCTGGCACCTTGATTGTCTCAATCAACTTAAACAAGCAGCACAAGAAAACAAAAAAATTGTTTATATTGGCGGCGGTTATGATATCTACCAACTTCTACGTTCAGGCATTTATAGTTTTTCGATTATTGATTCTTTTACTTCTCCTCACAATAAAACGTATCCTGCAAATGCCACATGGTTACTAGAAAGCGAAGAAGTAGGCAATGGAATTGGCGATACACTAACTTTTGAATGGGACAATGAAATCATTATTCTTGAACGAAAATCATTTAACATTACCAATACCTTTTCTTTGCAACAATCTCAAACCAACATACTAGAAATACCAGCAAGCATCACCACCTGGACGGTAAAAAATGCCGCACAAAAAGAGCTGGGCCTTATCAAATTTATTCGTCGGCCTTTATGCAGCTCAGACTTTGACTACAAAAAAAACACCTTAATTCTCATGTCATTTAGCGACTTTTTTCATACGGTAATTCCAGACTTTTTAGGCGGCTATGGCGTTGATGTTAAAAGTTTAGCTCCAGAATTTTTTATAATGATTAAGCAACTACGCGCTCCAGCAACAAAAGATATGATGCTTAACATACGCGTTGCAACACTACTTAATTTGAGCGATTTACAATTTATTTCTTTGGGTAACTCAGGAAATTAGTACTGAAAGGATTTCGTTAGCCATGCTTACTACCAGATTTTTTATGCCCTTGATGGCACTTAGTCTTATTTATTTAAACCCTATCGCAGCCCACACTCACCAAACAAGTTATAATGTTTTTAAAACATGGATTCGCGTTCAAAAAGTTTTTGAAGACCGCAATTTTACTGAACTAACCAATAATCTTTCAAAAGATATTTTTTTAAAAAAATTTAGAAAAAATTTTGAAAAAACATATTCACTTCTTAAAAAATTTGACGCTTTTCTTCCCGCACTTACTGGCAATCTGATGAATGATCATGGTTACCAATTTGAAGAAACCATCTCGCCAGAAATGTATGAAATTTTTTATTTTTTATACTCAGCACTTGAATCTGACCCGGCAGCATTTATTGCTTTTTTAAAAAATAATCAGTTTTCAACAGCAATAACCAACCAAACTGAAGGTTTTGACACCTATGATGTTACAATCAATAAATACAAAGCACTGGTCAACCTTTTGTGTACGCATGCAAGTCATCAGGTCCAAGAAGAACTGGGCTACGCTCTTGCCAATCGCTTCTTTGAATATTGTTTTAGCACTCAAACATTTCCAGAATACCAACAATTGCTCATGAACGCAGAATTTTATCCCCTTGCCCGTTTTTTACACGGCGTTTTATGGAACTATTTAGTTGGCAGCGGCTGGAAACACTGGCACAAAAATACACTCGACGCATTGCAAGAAAGAGCAGCGCAAGGGCACAAAATTGTTTATATTGCCGGCGGCAACGACATCTACCAACTCCTCAAGCGCGGCATTTATACCATCGACATTATCGACCCATTTTTGCCATCACAAAACGCTTATTATGCAAAAAATTGGCAATGGTTTGTTGTTGGACAAGGAAAAAGTAATGGCATTGGCGATACCATTTCGTGTGATTTTGACACCAAAAACATTGTGCTTAAACGCAGTACATTTGAACAAGGTGATACGTTTTACAATAAATTGGCCAACAACACGCTTGTTCCTTTACAAAAAAGTATTACCACCTGGTTGGTGCTCGATGCCCAAACGCTAGAAAATCTGGGAACCATTACCATTCACCGCCGCTTTACCAAACAAGAAGATTTTGACATAAAACCACAACAAACGTTGCTGATGTCGTATGACGAAATGATTTATGCCGCCATGCCAGAAATGCTGGATGGCTGGGGCATTGAGCCAAGCAAGTTTTCAAATGATTTCTCTTTGCTGGTAAAACAGCTACGCAAGCCTGTCAGCAAAGAGCATATGTGCAACTTGCGCATTGCATCACTGAGTAATTTTGTTGATCTTAAATTTATTAATCTTGCTTCAAACCCAAACTAAAAAGGAAACACCATGAACATGCGCGGTACCTATCTACTCTCCCTTTCTGTATTGTTTGCATGGACTCAAGCAAGCGCTATCACCACAAAAACTGAAGCTGAAGTTTTTAAAAAATGGCATGAATGGCAAGGCGTTTTTGCTCAGCACAATCTTCAAGAAGCAAAAAATTTGTTAGACACTTTTTTTTCACTATCATTCAAAAAGGCATACGAAGAGAATGTGTACACATTGCGCCACCTACGTCCCTTTTTAACCAGTTTAACCAATGGCACTGTTAACGAATATGGACACCAATTTCATCCATTCTTAGATCCAACATTCAAAAAAAACATGGTAAACCTCTATGATTTGCTGGAACATGACATTTTTGCTTTTACTCAATTTTTGCAAGATCATAATTTTACATCAGAAACTACCTTGGCAAAACAAAGGTCTCATGAAAATTGGAACCAAACAATTGATTCCTACACGGCACTACTCAACGTATTTTTCCCTTACGCTATCAATAATGTACCATTGGGAACCGAACTTCAATTTGAAATAGCAAATCGCTTTTTCCGCTTTTGCTTTTCTCTTGAAACGTTTTCACTATTTCAAAACATGCTCAACAACGAAAGAAATCTTCCCATTGCACGCCTTTTTTACGCAACAATGTGGTACCACTTAGCAGGCACAGGCTGGAAAAACTGGAGCGCGCAAGCGTTAAAAAATATTAAAGAGCAGGCTGATCAAGGCAAAAAGATTGTTTATATTGCCGGCGGAAGCGATGTTTTGCAGCTGCTTAAACACGGCGTTTATAACCTTACGGTTATCGACCCGCAACTGCCTTCTCAGCCAAAATATTATACCAACGAATGGGAATGGCTGATTAAGGGCGAGGACGCTGATGGCGGCATTGGCGATTGTTTAACGGTAAATTCAGGCGAGCAAAAGCTTACTTTGTGCCGATCTTTGTATAAACCTTTGGGCTCATTTTTTAAAGCACGCTTGGCCGATGGCCAAGTTATAGCTCTTGAAAAAAGCTTTACCACGTGGGACATTTTTGACGAGCAAAACAATAAACTTGGTACTTACTCACTTGAACGCCGCTTTGCAGAACAAGCAGATTTTATAGCGCACAAAGCAAAGGCTTTGGTTATTTCTTTTAACGAGCTTTACTTTATTGCGCTACCAGATTGTTTAAACGGCTGGGGCATTGAGCCACATAAATTTTCTCAAGACTTAACATTATTTGTTAAACAATTGCACGAGCCTGTTGGCAAGCACGAAGTGTGCGCTATGCGCATGGCAAGCTTGATTAATGCATCAGATTTTAAGTTTTTGGCACTCGGAACATGTATTAATTAACCTTTTTCTGTTTTTCTTGGTCGCTTGACATACACAAGCGAATTTTTCTAAGCTCGCAACAAGTATTATTTTAGGCCATTTGTTTGAAAGATTAGGAGCTGGTGATGAAGAAAAAATATTTTGAAATTTTATTGACGGGGTTGTTGTTTGTGGTAGGGGGGGGGGTGTGCGGCAGTTGATATAAGCGCTATCAAGGACATCGCGGATACTTTAACCCAATACAACCTTTATGATCAAACAGCGCAGAACATCAAAACCCTTCAATCAATGGGCATAGATAAAGAAGATTTCGATAACAGTGCTGCCAAGTTTCTTAAAGAAGGTTCTAACCGCGAGTATACTTTTCAGAGGAACTTTTTTGATCCATACAAAGCAAAACTCATATCCTTTCAACAAATCAACCAAACTGACTTTCTTCATGCAATAAAGTTTTTCAAAAATATTGATGTTTGCCCAAAGCTACAAACAATATTTCCAGTCAATACAACAGTTGATGAACATATCCCTGCCCTTAAAGATACCAAAACAACTCTCATAGTCTGGGTCAATGCACTGCGCCAAGCTTTTCTTGATGCCAATAATGTATTTTCTGAAGGCATCAAAGCTGCAGCTATTACGCTTATCAAACCAAAAACCCAAGAAGCTGCTCCAGAACCAGAAGCTCCACAAGAACAACAACCAGCGCAACCAGAAGCTCCACAAGGACAGCCTCAATTGACAGCAGAAAAAATTGCTGAGTTTTTAACCACTCAAAATTTTTATGATAAAAAGCAGCCAAATTTCGAAAAAATCACAACTCAAAAAGAAAAATTTGATACCACGGCATCTGAATTTTTTAAAAACAACAAAAATAAAGAAGACGATTTTCGTACAACATATTTTAAACCAGCTGCAGGAAAACTCATATCTCTAGATCAGATCAACGCACAAGCCTTTACAAATTTTGTAAATTTTTTCAAAAATATCGATGCCTGCCAAAAGCTAAAAGAAATATTCAAAATGAATATGATAATTGATACATTCGTCTCAGGCCTCGAAAATACCAACACAACCTTCATAGCCTGGATCAATGCACTGCGCCAAGCTTACAAAACAACTAAAAATGAATTTCCTCAAGGAACTAAAAATGCTGCCGTTGCACGGATCAAGAAAAAACTACAACAACAACCACAACAAGCGTCCAACACACTACAGCAACTGCAACGCAGCCTTATGGCTCTTAAAAACAAATTGGCACAATTGGCAGGTGAGCTACAAGACCTGTTACCAAGAAAACCAAGAAAGATCTAAGTTCGGGAATAAGACACTGAGCCAAAAATTTGCGCGCGCCACGGCTTTTAAGTTGTGGCGCGCTTTTTTTATTACTTGTTCAACTTAAAAATATCTTTGCGCTTGCACGCCAAAACGATAATACCAATCAAGTTGATAAGCGCCACGGGCACAACAAAGAAATCTTTAATTGTCCACAAAAGCTCAACATCAAAAATTGAGCCAATATAAACTATTGCCGCAACCAAGATATAATAAAAGCCCATGCCACGATTTTTTGTCAGATACAAATAGCACTGGCTGCCATTAAACGAGTTGCCTAAAATGGTACCAAACGCAAACAAGAAGACACTAGCAACCAAAATGACCGAGCTTGCAGGAAAGTATTGCGCAAAGGCAACAGCCACCATGTTGATGCCCAAACTCACATTCGGGTCTTGCCAGGTGCCGGTCAACAAAATAACCAAGCCACTCAACAAGCAAATAAAGCCGATTGAGTAAGCGCTGACCATGGAAAGAACACCTTGATCAAAAGCATTTTGCGCGCCTGATTCTGAATGCGGAATAGTAGCAGTACCAATGCCTGCTTCACTGGCATAAATACCATTGGCAATACCCCAACGCAACATTTTTTGCCAACCATAACCAAGCAAAACACCGGTAGCACCATGCGCGGTAAAGAATGATTCAAACATTAAACCAAACATGGCCGGTACGCGTTCAATATTCAATGCAATAATCCACAGCGCCGCGCCACAATAAAGCACAAACATAAATGGTACCAACTTGCTGGACAAGTTGCCAATTTTTTTGATACCACCCATCAAGTAAAAAGTGACCAGGCCTGCCATTAACAAGCCAGTAATGCCGGTTGGCATGCCATATGTTTGCAAAATATCGGCCAGCGTATTTGCTTGGTTGCTTGACCAAACCATGAGCAAGATCGCTGCCAGAAAAGCATAAATTGCTGCCAATTTTGGATGAAATTCCTGGCGCAAATATTCCATAGGCCCGCCGCTGTATGAACCATCTTCACGTTTAGTGCGGTAGTGCATTGCCAAAGTAACTTCAACAAAGTTGGTTGCCGCACCAAAAAATATTGCAATCAAAAAACCTAGCAGGGCGCCTGGCCCGCCAAGACGGATTACCACGGCCGGCGAAACAATGTTGCCAATGCCAATAGTTGTGGACATGGCAGTAAACAGCGCTTTGTGTGCCAACACGGTATGTTCGCCTTCTTTTTTTTGTCTGAAAAGACTTTTAAAAAGTAAACGAACCATATGCGGCAGCATGCGCAGCTGCACAAAGCCCGTCTTGAATGACAAAAATATGCTGCCAAAAAATAGGCAAAGCAGGGGAATAAGTAATAAACTTTCGCTCAATTCTTTAACTGAATAGCCAAACAGCATAATAGATCCTTTTTGTAAGATTTCTTGATTGCTCAGGGCAGAGCACTGGTAAAAAACCATTTTTCTAGTGTACCAGTTTTTGCTCGATTAGTACTTATTTTTTACCAACATATTTGAGCCTAGGTCTGCTGATTAAGCATTTTGAGCAATGCTTCAAGCAAGATATACGACCCAAAGCCAATAATAATAATACCTGAAATTTTGTTAATAACCTGCAAGCGAGCAGCATCTACCTTTGTACGAGCTAATGCCGCTGCCGAGCACAAAAAAAGCCACCAAGCAACAGAACCAAAAAACACGCCGACTACCAGTATCAGCGCGGGCAAGTAACTATTGGCAGTGGTGGGAATTCCAAAACTAGCAATAATTGCGACAAAAGAAAGAATGGTCATGGGATTGGTGATAGTCAAAAAAAAGGTGGTTACAAAAGCACTCAACAAGCCAGGCTTTGCAGAAGTTGCAGCGTTAGCCGCCGCCGGCTGAGCACAAAAAGTTTTCGCCCCCAAAAAGAGTAAAAATAACCCACCAAACGATGCCAAAAAGTTTTGGTAGCCAAGCAAAAAGCTGCTTACTGATGCCAACCCCAATGCTGCAACCAAACCGTACAATGCATCGGCAACTGCGGCTCCAAGCCCAGAAAAGATGCCAGCTTGCAAACCTTGGCTCAAAGTTCTGCGAATACACAACATACCAATTGGCCCAACGGGAGCGGCTATTGAAAATCCAATAACCAAAGATTTAAAAAACAATACCAACAAGTTTTTCATGTTTTTATTCTTTTTATGATTTTTTTGCCAATTTTTTAACCGATTCAAGAAGCTCTAACGACCGTTCTTTTGGCTCAGACAAGGCAATAATTGTTCTGGTTTTCCAGATTCCAGGAATCGCCTTCACATAATCACTGAGAAATATTTCCAAATGACTGCGATCAACACACACAACTTTGAGCATGTAATCATCGTCGCCCGTAACATGCAAACACTCCAAAACTTCCGGAGCACTCTGAATTTTTTTAATAAATGCACCCCGATATTGCGGATGCGTTAGTGTTACAAAAATCATAGCAATGATAGAAAAGCCCAACTTTTCATAATCTAAAATAACAGAATAGCCTTTTATAAGCCCCTGCTCTTCAAGCTTTTTAATCCGCTCAGTCACGGCAGGAATAGAAAGGCTTAACTGGGCCGCTAACTCAGTCCGCGTAGTGCGGCCGTCTTGCAAAAGTAATCCCAAACATTTAAAATCTAATGCATCCATAATTTTCACCTCGTTTATTAATATAAATTAAGTATAATATATAATAAAATAAAGTCAATCACCAATAATGCCTAATATTTTAATGTTGTTGTCTTTGGCAAAAATGATATAATTCTATCATTAGAGAAAATGTAGTTAAAAAGAAAGTCGTAAAAAGTACCATGCCAAAACTTATTGAAGACAAAGCAGCAAAGCTCTACGCATATGAACAAATTTTAAAAAAGGCCAACGATCAGTATGCTGCTCTACAGCAAGATCCGCAAGTATGGAAAGAAATGCTCGAAGAGATTGAAGAGTGGGACGTTACCCTTTCTGATGGACTCGATTAAGTTTATCGCACATGCTGCTGGTTCAACAACTGCTTGCCTTTGTAAGCAACAATGCCTATTCCCAAAACAATTAACAACGGAATAAGATTGTACATGCCCGCATCAACCAACGATTTAGAACATAAATACAATAAAAATGAGCAACTCAAAAGCGCTGCCAAAGCGACAATTTTATTTTTGCTAGCCACAAAAAAGGCGATGGTTGTGAGCAAGTAGCCAATGGTAACGCCAAAATCACCAATCACTACCAAGTAGCTGTCTGCGGTGGTAAGAAGCAAAAATACGCTGAGCAACGAGCATTGAACTATCAAACAAACCCAGGGGATCTGGTTTTTGGTCAACTTGGTCAAATAAGAACCGCCAATAATATTTTTGTTCTGCGCAATGGCATACAAATTCCAACTGTTGTAAAAGTACATGCCGTAAAAGCCGCCTAAAAACGAAAGCATGATTGTTGCGTAAACAATGTTACTCAACAACTCAGCAACAACTGGATCGCTGATAAACAAGCCAATCGCATGCAAAAATGGATTAACATCAAAGCTGCCCTGAACACGCAATGCACAAAACTGCAGCACTACATAAACCAGCATAATAATACCAAATGACGACCAAATCACTGCAGAAGCTTTGCGCTGACTGTCGCCAATTTTGTCGGCTACTGCACAACAGGCTTCAAAGCCAACGTACGCAAAAAAGACCATGGGAATCGTTTCAAAAAAACTCGAAAAATCCCAAGCTTGCGGGACATATGACACACTTGTACCCACAAACATCGCACTAAATGCGCCAACAATCAAAACGAGCATTGGTATTGTTTTCATAACAACAAAAAAGATTTGCGCGCGTTCCATAAATTGAATATTGATCGCATTAAGACCGGTAAAAAAGAGCACCAGCAATAAATCAAATTTCAAACCCAGAAGACCGCACGGCGCAAGCACACGGTGCACTGGCGCAACGTTTTGCAAATAGCTTGAAAAGGCATGAATCACCGCCGCATTGCCCGCAGTTGTGCCCACAAAATAGCCCCAACCACTCAAAAAACCCCAAAAGCTACCTAGTGATCTTTGACTGTACACATACAAGCCTCCAGCTTCGGGATGTCGCTTGGCAAACCACGCAAACACTGCCACCAGCGGCAGCAAAAGAAAACCACAAAAAAGCCAGGCAAACGGACTGAGTATGCCACTTTTTACCGTAATTGATTGCGCACCCAAAAAGAATGCCGCACCAATAACAATGTTAATATTGATAATAACAGCTATCCAAAAAGGAATGGTTTGTTGTTTTGTCATAAATTTATTTTTTCTTGTTTAAATACAAAAAGGTTCCAACGG
>JAIERW010000008.1 GCA_019746485.1 Candidatus Babeliales bacterium
TTCAACGAAAAATATAATGTCATAGATAATGAGCTTGATACTTTTTATCGCTCAATCAGCACCGACCAAGGCAAGCTCAATGAGCTTTTTGCAAGCCTTGAAAAATATCTTAAGAAAAAGAAAAAACAAGAACTTGCAAAGTTTGAAGAGGCCAAGGGCGAAGAACGCACAAGAGAACGGTATTCATTAATAAAAATCCAGCTTCTTGAAGAAGATATCGCACGGCAAAAAAAGCAACTTAAACAACTCAAACTTGATATGCAATCAATTGAAGATTTAGACAAATCAATTACACAGCGCTTAAAAAAAGTTGATGACGAAATAAAAAACTCCATAGAAATTGCCTCACAAACACGCAAAATGATGGAAGATCTCTGGACCTTCATTGATCACAAAAAAGCTGAAGCACATTATTATAAAATAAAAAATGATATTTTTGAGCGCCTCAATACCATTAAAAATTATCTGAGCAGCCAACTTTTGCAAGATTTTGACAAAGTTTCCAACGCTATCAGAACACAAATGCAAAAAACAAAAACCGGCATTGAAGAGCTAGAAAAAGAAGGATTTATTGTTAAAGATCGCACCAGTCGTATTGAAAAGATTAAAGTTGATGAACTGTTGGCCGTTAAAATGGCACAAGAAACAGAAGCCGCTGGTACCAAGAAAGAACGTATCAAACGTAAGCCAAAATCAACCTGGTACGGCAGAGCCTATGACTGGTTTGTTGCAAAGTCTGCGCGCTTTTATTACCTGATTACCCACCCACTTGAAACACTATTTGGGACGGAAGAAAAGCCCGCCCTTCGACAAGCTTCCGACTCCGCCAAGGCTACGCCGGACAAGCAGGATAAGTCAGAAACAAAAGCCAGCGACAAGCCTAAATCCAAAGAAAGTAAAAACCAAGAATCTACCAACTCACCGGTTCTCCCTGAGGATTCCGCAGAACATCTCGAAGGGCCAAACCTAGAAACAACAACCACAGACATTCCCGAAGAATCAGAAACCGAAAGCTCACCAAGCCAAGATGCTCAAGCAGAGACAGATTCATCTGAACCAGCAACAGACAACGCATCCCAAGAGCCTGCCGGCATGGGCATGCCAAGCGCTAACGAACCTGCATAACTTCATCATACAGCTCGTGATAACGCGCAATCATTGCGTCCAATGTGTAAGTTTTTTTCACTAAATCTTTATTTGCCAACCCCATGGCTTGAGCATGCGCAGGATTTTGGTAAACATGCAGAAGCGCTTGTGCGAGTGGCAGTTCATTATTTACTGGCACCAGTAAGCCATTTTCTCCCTCTACCAAAACCTCATGCCGCCCCACACACGTTGATACAATTGGCAAGCCAAAAGCCATCGCCTCAAGCAGGGCAATTGATAAGCCTTCACTCTGAGAAGAAAGAGCAAAGCAGTCGAACAAACGATAAAACCGAGCACCATCATTACGTGCACCAACCAGCACAACCTGATTGGTAATACCAAGCCGTTCAACTAGTTTTTTAATTTTTCCTTCATCTTGGCCACCACCAACAAGCATCAGCTTAAGAGGGCGCCCTTCCCCACTGGCCTTTCGCAAGGCAAGAAAGAAAGCTCCCACAAGGACATTATATGATTTTATTGGATCAAGCCTACCAACTGAACCTATAACAAAATCATTCTCCTGCAGGCCAAAATCAGCACGCTTGAGTGGCTCTTTATAGGCATCGGCATAAAGCATTTTTGTATCGATGCCATTTTTTATAACCGTCAGTGATGCAGCAACACAAGCTCGCGCTTGTGGATTGCGCAAAAAACTAACTATGGTTTTTTCGTATCCTTTTTTTACCCCATCGGCCACCGCAACAATCTTTTTAGGCAACGCTACTGTCAAGCGGTCAAGCAGATTGCGCATGCTACCTTCATGCGCTGCATTGCCGTGCAGGTCGCAAATCAAAGGAATGTTGTACCAGGATGCAAACAAACGAGCAATCACATTGGCCGACCAGAGAGAAGAATGAATCACATCTGGCCTGCACTGCTTAATAAATTTACGCAAGCGCCACAAGGCAAGCGGATCGTAGCAAGAAAGAACCCCTGAGATTTGTACAACCGGAATACCAAGATTTTTAATTGCTTGCACAAAAGGCCCGGGATGAAAATAGGCAACTACATGCTGATAGCGTTTATCTTTGGTTGATTGTGCAAGAAAACGATAGAGCATCGTTTCTCCGCCACCCAATTTTAAGCTCGTGATTATGTGTAAAATTTTCATACTTATCCAACAACCATTAACGTGAACGCTGTCGCTTCGCAACTTGCTCGGCAACCCGCACTGAAGACCGTACCAGCAATGGCACCAAATCGCTCGCTCCTGCTTTGATAGCAATCTGTGCGGGGGTACTGCCGGTATAAGATTGCTTTGTTTTATCAGCACCATGCGCCAAGAGCAGCTCTATAATTTCTTTACCTTTTTTAAGAGCCATGGCCGCCGAATGCAAGGGTGTCCACCCGTTGCTATCGTACGCGTGCACACCTGCCCCCTCTTGCAAAAGATAACGCATCATTCCAACCTTTCCATCAGCAGCTACTAGATGCAAAGGTGTGACATTGTCCGTACCTTGGGAATTAATAACAAGGCCACGAATTTTATTCTGCACAAACACTTCACGATGCCGATTATTTTTATTTTTTGTCACGTAATTAAGTTCCTGTAAACACTCAATAAATCGCTTCTCGTTGTGCTCAAAACAAGGAACAGAAACGACAATATGCACAGGCATATTGCCAACGCTATCTCGTGCAAAGACATTGGCTCCTCTGACCACCAATTCTCTAATGACATGAGCATGCCCTCCTTTTGCCGCCCAGTGCAAAGGAGTCCAGCCTCGTCGTTTATGTACCATATGCCGATACAGCCCCTGAATTGTTGTTGTTTGTATATCTGCGCCAGCTTCAATACAATGACGCGTTCCTGCAAGATCCCCCGCAATTGCCGCAGCCTGCAATTCTTGATTTATAAGCGCATCATTATGTAAAGCTGCGAATGCAACGTTGACTATCATTGCTAATGCCATCAAAAAAATTCGTATAAACTTTTTGTGCATTATAAACCTTTCTCAAAATTTTTTCGTTTACTCACGTGCGCCAAGTTTAACAAAACGTCAGAAAAAAGTGTTAAAAAAGAAGAGGGCCGAAGTTGCACAAAACAACAGGCCCTCTTCTTTTGTTTTTTTAATTCGCTAGTCGTCGGCCAACCCACCCCAAACAGCAAAACCAACAACATCCATCTCGTCAACCTCTTCCAACTCAAGAAGCGTACGAATTTCTAATTTTTTTGCCATATCAAACGGAGTTTTATGCATAACTGTTTTAATACTTTTGTCTGCGCCGCGCTCAAGCAGAAGCTCAACCAAATAATACTGATTACAAATTGCTGCCCAGTGAAGCGGCGTCATGCCCTCTTTATCTTTGATATTAACAGGAACTCCGCTATTGATAAAATATTCAGCAGCTTTGTAGTTACCTTCGCACGCTGCAAGATGCAGCGGAACAAGGCCGTCAAAGTCTGGCACATTGATAATGTTTGCCTCAGCATAAAAACTCAACTCTCGCAGACAAAAAATCGCGCTATCCCCGCCTAAAAAACAAACCATATGAGCAGGAGTTTCTCCCTCCGCATTTTGAGCACTCACATTAGCACCGGCATCTCTTAATTCTGCTATAACTTCTGGATGCCCAAACGCAGCGGCATGGTGCAAGGGCGTCCAGCCATTGGGAAGCTTACCTTTAAAAAGGGCACGTTCGGCTGTGGTAAAACCTGCAACCGTAGTTGTATTAATATCGGCATGAGCAGCAATGCATCGACGTACTTCTCTCAAATTGCCTTTGATAGCTGCACTTCGTAATTGCTGATTAATAGATTCATGGTTATCCATAACCAAATTACCATTCGCTCCAATTGCAGAAGCAAAGAAACAGGCAATAAAAACTCCCGTAAGTTTTTTGAACATAAAGAAGACCTCCCCAGGTACCATGTGATAAAATTCAACCACTGGCGGAGATTACAAAAAAAGAGCCGTGAAGGTCAAGACATTCACGGCTCTGCTCTTAATTATTCAAAATTAGATACAATTTTTATTCAAGTGAATCGGTATTGGCAAGATCAAACTCTTTGTCAAAAAAGCTTTGCAATTTCTTGCTACGTGACGGGTGGCGAAGCTTACGCAATGCCTTAACCTCAATCTGACGAATACGCTCACGCGTGACAGAAAAGTCTTTACCAACTTCTTCAAGCGTGTGTTCAGAAGCAACGTCAATACCAAAACGCATCTTTAGAACCTTCTCTTCACGAGGAGTCAGCGTTTTAAGAATTTCACGCACACGTTCTTTAAGATCGTCGTTTACCACCGCATCAACTGGTGTGTATTCGTTTTCGTCTTCAATGAAATCTTTCAAGTACGTATCATCACTATCACCAACCGGTGTTTCCAACGAAACAGGCTCTTTGGAGATCTTGATAATGTTCTTGATCTTCTTTTCATCAAGGTTCAACTCTTTTGCCAGCTCAGCATATGATGGCTCACGACCTTCTTCTTGAACATATGAGCGGGTAATCTTGTTAATCTTGCTCAATGTTTCAACCATGTGAACAGGAACACGAATGGTTCGTGATTGGTCGGCAATAGCACGGGTAATAGCCTGACGGATCCACCACGTTGCATACGTTGAGAATTTGAAACCACGTTCAAACTCAAACTTTTCTACCGCCTTGAGCAAACCAATGTTCCCTTCTTGAATCAAATCAAGGAAGTGCAAACCACGGTTGATGTATTTTTTAGCAATGTTAACAACCAAACGCAAGTTGGCACGAGCCAAGTCGTCTTTGGCATATTTGTCACTACGCTGAGCAACCACAAATTGCTTGTAGAGTTTTTCAACTCTTTCTTTAGGCAAACCAGCTTCTGCTTCAGTTTTTTTGATAACTTTATTGGCAGCTCTAATTCTGTTTTCAAATTCAACAATTTGAGCAATATCAGCTTCGTTTTTATCTTTGATGCTATTGTAAAACTTAAGCTTTTCGTCGCAACCTTTAATTTCGATTACACGCTCTTGAATTTTAGCAACAATCTTTTCTACGCGCTTACCAAACTTACGAATCTGTTTGTTGGAAAGCTTAATGCTTTTGACAACATCAATGATCTTCTTTTTGTTTTCTTCAACAGCTGCAAGCATCTCTTTTTTCTTTGCTTCATCTTCCAGCATGCCGCGATATGAACGGTAAATTTTTTGCTCGTTGTCTTCAATTGCGCGCAATTGTGCAATAGTTTTTAAGAGCTTATTCTTTTCTTCTTCAAACTTTGGAGAGTTATCTTCATCAAAATCTGAAAACTGAATAAGGTCTTTGAGAAAGATTGGATCTTTGGTAATCCGCTCTTCCATATGAATAATTTCTTTGGAAACAAAAGGAAATTGTGAAACGGTATCAATAGAATCGCGCTTACCTTTTGCAATTTTTTCAGCAATAACTTTTTCAGTTTTTTTATTCAAAAGAGGAATTTTACCAATCTCTTTCAAATACAGCTTGACCGGATCATTAAGCTGACTTGGCTCAACAAGTTCTTTGAGCTTTTCAATTTCGCGAATATCAAGATCTTCTTCATCTTCGTCAATATCTTCGTCTTCATCAACAGTATCAAGCGACGATTCGATATCAGGTTTCATGCCTTTAAACGGAACTCGCTCTTCTTCGCCATTCAGGCCAGCAAAGTCACCACCATCAGCGTCAAGCTCTTCTTGCGCAATTAAATCGATGTTTTCTTTATCAAGAACACGCAACAATTCGTTAACGTCTTCTTCTTGTAAATGATATTTTTTACTGAATGCAATCAGCTCTTCATAGGTCAAAACACCTTCGCTGCTGCCTTTTTCAATAAGCACTTCAACTTGCTTTTCTACACCTTTAAGACCCAACGTTGGTTCAGATGGAACCGCTGATACAACAGCAGGCTGAGCTTTTTTAGGCGAAACAAGCTCTTGCTTTGCCTTGACATCTTGTTTGGCTTTATGGGTAGAAAAAATCTTTTTTAACGTATTTTTAGCCGCTTCTTTAAATGCCTGAACTTTAGAAACAACAGGCGCCACTGGTTTTGGTTCAGCTTTTGTTTTTTTTGCAGCTACCGGCTTTGGCTCCGGCTTTACTACTGATTTAACCGCTACAGGCTTTTTTGTTACAGGTTTAGGCTCTGGTTTTGCTACGGTTTTTTTTACCGGAGCTTTGGTTTTTGCTGATGCTACAACCTTAACCGTTTTCTTAATAATAGCAGGAGCTTTTTTTGTCGAAACAGCTTTTTTTGCAGGTGCCGTTTTCTTGACAACAATTTTTTTTACTGACTTTTTTTTGCCAGCAGATTTACCAACAACCGCCTTGGCTACCTTTTTTTTCTCAGGCTTCTTTTTTGTTGCAACAACTTTTTTACCAGAAACAACTTTTTTCTTTGTGCTTTTCACAGTACCACGCTTATTTTTATTGGCCATTATACCAACCCCCTATCATTAATCCCCTGCTTTAAGACAAGAAATTTATTGAGCAGCTCATTCAATTTTATAGAATCTTGACGTTCTTTTGCAATCACAATATTCAGCTTAATATCTCGTACAATTTGCTTCCAATGGTATTTACAAAATCGTAGTAATAATTGGTCAAAAACCTCTCGCGCTATATCTTTATCAAATAAAATACTGATGCGCGTAACCCAGTCAACATCACTTGGATCAAGCGTGTCAACAAATGCAAGAAATGCCTTGTCGCCAGCTCCATCGTTTTGACTGGAAAAATGCTCAAATTTTTCTAAAACACGTTTAATACGAGGAGAAAAATAAGGCAACAAGAGCGGATCTATCGTCAATGGCGGGTTTTTGCCAATACTGTTTAGTATACCACTAAATATTTTTTCTTCCAGCAAAGAAATCTCCCGCTGGTCCAAATCTTGGGGCTGCTCAACTACCACTACCTGCTTTTTTGCCTCATGATGCCTAAATTCTGCATTTATTGCCGCTTTTTCACCCCTTTGCTTCATCAGATCACGCAAAGACTGAAAGGGCATGAACATGGCCTGAGAGGCCTGCTGCAAGAGCAAATCTTGCTTAAACGGGTCGTTAATAGTCGCTATAACCTCGGTAATTCTGTGAGCAACCTTCAACTTGGTGGCCAGAGGCTGGGCGGCAAAGTCTTCACTCACACTTTTTACAAAAAAGGTAAAAATATCTTGAGCCTGGCTTACCAGGACTCCCAAATCACCCCCCTCGCTTAAATATGAAGCGGGATCTTGGTTGGCGGGTAATAAAATAACGTGCAGGTCTAGGTTGGCTTCCCAACAAAACTGGGCAGTACGCAACATGGCCTTTTTACCAGCTTTATCGCCATCGTACAAAAAGTAGATACGCGTTACATAGCGCGCTAGAAGTTTTAGGTGATCCAAGGTACATGCAGTACCCAGCGTGGCAACGGTATTGACATACCCATGCCCAACCATGGTAATACAGTCCATGTAGCCTTCAACAAGAAAGGCACTCTCCTGTTTTTGCATATCTTTTTTAGCCAGATCTAAACCAAAGAGCAACTTGCCTTTGGCAAAACCTTCAGATTCGCGGCTGTTGTAATATTTTGGTCGTTCATCGTTTGGCTTAAAAATGCGCCCACCAAAACCACAAAAACGGCCAATATGATCTTTGATGGGGAAAATAATGCGCTCTTCAAAAGGCGAATACAAACAGGTTCTACCCTCGCCCAAAAAACCATATTCCAATAAATCTTTAACCAAAATATTTTGTGATGCCATATCTTTGGTAAATTGATTAATAGCAGCAACACCACTGGGAAAATAACCCAACGTAAAAGAATTAATCTGTTCTATGGTTATACCACGGTTGAGCAAATATTCTTGCGATGTTTTATTGTTTACCAACCGTTGATGCGCCCACTCGGCAATGCTGGCACACAAATGAAAGTAGGAATCAACAACCTGTGTTTCTTGCGTAGTGCTACTTGCAGCTAACACTTCGGCAGGAATGGTTATCTTATGACGGTCAACTAAATATTTTGCTGCTTCAAATTGAGAAATGTTTTCCAGGCGCGCCATAAACGCAATAACATCTCCCGTTGCCTGACAGCCAAAACAATAAAAAATTTGTTTAGCCGGGCTCACGGTAAACGAAGCATCAGTCTCGCTGTGAAAGGGACACGAGCCTTTCCAATAACTTCCCGCCGGTCTTAGCTGGACATAGTCGCCCACAACATCAATGATTGGCAATGAATTTTTGATGAAGTTGAAAAGCGCCATAGACTCACAATTATTCTTTTGAGGTTCTTTGTAAACTGACCAAAATTAAGCCAACCAAGGATATCATAAAAAAATATAAAACATAGATTTGTACTTGAGAAAGTTGCAGTAATTTTCCCTGCACTTCAATAACTTCAACCAGCGTGTCACGATCGCCGCGCCAAAAGTCAACGGCAAAGCGCGCTATACTGTCTAAACACAGATAACTAAAAAACAACACACCGGTTTTAAGCTTTGGATTATATAAAACAAACCGCATAAAAATAAAAATGGCAAACGACGCAGCACTCATATAAAGCTGCGTTGGATGCAGCGGCACTAACAACGGTGCAAAACCTTCTGGGTTGGTAAACGTAACGGCCCATGGCACCGCCGTTTTAACTGGCATGCCATAACAACAGCCTGCAAAGAAACAACCAAAGCGCGCAATTGCTTGCATTAACGCAGCATACAATCCCGCCAAATCAAGCACTGGCAAAATGCGTACACGATGAGCAAGTAAGTACAAGGGGGCTACTAATAGCACGCCTAAAATACTTCCCAAAACTACAAAGCCGCCAACCCACGGATATAAAATTTCTATCCAATTATGAGAAAATTGCTCCCACGCCGTCCACACAAAAAGAAGCCGGCCACCAGCAACACCACTCACCAGGCCTATAAAAACAGCGTTAAGATACGTGTCCCCATCAATGTTTTTTTTGCGCAACTGATGACGATAGGTAAGAAATAAAAAAACTAAAAAGCCAATGGCTATCATTAAACCATAACTACGAACCCAAAGAGGCCCATAAACATGCACTAAACATGGATACATTGCGCTGTCCTTTTTACTATAAAAAACTTCTTAAAAGCTGAAACATTTTTAGAATATAACTTTTAAAAATAATAGCTACTTCCCACAATTTGCAGCCACATTGACATTTTATAACCACCGTGCAAAGCTACCGCAAACTTTTTTAACAAGGCAAAAGGGAACCAACGCTCATGAGAAAACAACTTACTTACAGCCTTTTTTCTCTTATTATTTTTTTCGGATCGTCATTTATTGGCGCTAGCGTAAGCGTTGCCAATAATCCCATTGCTCAAGAGCTTGCCAACCTTAAAAAAAACAATGAAGATTTTAAAAACGAGTACAAACTTAAAAACAGCTCTTTGCAATCATTGCTCCTCGACATACGTACCATGGCATTTATTGACACCATGCCAGACCTGGTTGACCAGATAGCAAATTACACGTTCTTTAAAATATTCCCAGGCCCACTCATTAGCGCAGCTTTTCCCAAAGGCCTTGTTTTTGTAAGCGCCACACAAGCACCCAAGCTTCATTATATGATTGAAAACCTTGCTCAAGCAATGAATATTGCCAAGCCAGCAATCTTTATTGCACGCGATAAAAAACTTTTTAACGCATGCGCTTCATCACTGGCACCAAATGCCTCACTCATGATTATTGGTGAAAAATTATTGAATACTTTATCTGAATCTGAATTGCAAAGCGTTCTTGCACACGAACTGGCACACGTTAAAAATAATCATATTCCCAAGCAACTATGCTGCTCTCTAGGCATTTTGATTGGCACAATAGTTGCGTGGCGCTATTTTTGTTGCAAGGAAGATGAGTCGGTAACCGATTCAATTAAAGCTTATGTTTCACAAGAAAGAAAATCTAGTGATATCGTCATTAAACTGGCCATTGTAGGATCTTTTATTGCGGCTCAAATTTTAATGCTCAAATTTTCTCGAACCTGCGAAGAAGAAGCAGATACCGATGCCATAAAAGTAACCAACGACCCACAGGGTTTTATCAACATGATTGGCAAAATTGAAAATTATGTTGATAAAGAATTCAGCAAGTTTGAGCAAGAATATGCTTATGTCCTCAAAGAAATTGAAAAAATTGAGCCAACCAGCAGCTGGCACGCATGGCTTTACCAATCCCGCGCACAGAGCGATTTTGCCTTGGCCAAAATAACACGCGACCAAGCACTCAAAGAAGACGGCGGCACCCACCCTTCATGCAAAACACGCAAAGAATATGCCCAAGCTTTCTTACCGCCACAATTAAGCGATTATTCGTCGCCTGACTCACTTTCATAGCGTTGCGCAAAAGCAGCGCTACGCAGTCCTGGCCAATCATCAAACTCATCGTCAAGCGCATGACGCACAACCTGATTCTTTTCGGTATCAACTTCAACCGGCATTGTTGCGACACGACTCACTTGCGACGAGCTTAACTGTTGCACTTGTTGTGAAATATGCTCAGGCAGGTGGTCAAAAATTGAGCCGAGCGTTCCTTGAGAATAACGCAAAAATATAAGCAACACTGAAAGCATGAACGTAACAAAAAGAACTGAATCAAAGCGATCCAGTAAACCGCCATGCCCCGGCAGCAGTGAACCGGCATCTTTTAAATTTTTACGACGCTTAAAATAAGAAATAAAGATACCGCCAAAAAATGCTACCAATGTTGTTGCCAACGCAAAACCAGGCATAACTACCCAATGAAGCGTTGCAAACCAACCAGCAAGCGTTTTTACGTTGGGCACCATAATAAACAACAGCGCCCACACGCCCACAAAACTTCCCAGCAAGCCTTCCCACGATTTTCCAGGACTTATTGCAGGACACACTTTGTGGCTGCCCACACATTTACCAACCAAGTAACCAAAAGTATCGGCTGTCCACGCAAGAGCAATTGGCACAAGAGGTAACAGCGGCTCTGCCTCGCGGTAGGCATAAGCAAGCGCAATCAATAAAACAAAAGGCATAATGGGATACAAAACGGTCAACGGCCAGAACCAAAATGTATCGGCATCAATAAGCCGCGGCCATTCGAAAAAAAGAATGAGTAACAAAATAGCTGCTAACGCAAAGGTATAGAGCCAGAACGAATGGAGGTAAGCACCTCCCAAACAACCAACTAAAACAACCGACGTAAACAATCGCTTAATAAATTCACTGACTGTGCTTATCATCATGATATATCACTTTTCGCAAACAAAGACCCGCCCCACTCGCTTTGACTAACGTTTGTTGAGGGTTTTTACTCTCCAACACCTCTTGCAAATAGTCTACCGACAAATGAGGCCGTCGCGCAACATCTAAGGCATATCCAACCATTCGTCTAATTTGAAAGCGTAAAAAGCCTTGCGACTTTACTACAACACGCAGCATGGACCAATGAGCAAGTTTTTCAAGTCGTATTTCGTCAATCGTGCGCACCGTCGATTTTTCTTCTTCAAGTTTGCAAAATGAAGCAAAGTCATGCGTGCCCTGATAAATCTTGAGGCATTGCTCAAACTTTTGAATATCAACGCTGTCCATAAATTCATACAACCAACCAAAGCGGGCTACGTGCGGCAATGGTCGTTTTAAAAATAGGTGATAATAATAGATTTTTTGCTTAACGTTGGCAAAGGGATTAAAGTCGTCACTCACTTTGACAAGCGATCGAATATGAATAGTTTTTGGCAAACCCCCATTCCACGCCTTCAACATTTGCGCTTCAGAAATAGGAAGATCAGTATAAAAAGTTGCTACCTGCCCAAGCGCATGCACCCCAGCGTCGGTGCGCGAAGTGCCCAACACACTTATTTCTTTATTAAAAATACGCGCAAAAACATCTTGCAAACATGAAACAACTGTTACATCTTTTGGCTGCACTTGCCAACCATGAAAGTCAGTGCCGTCGTACGCTACTACAATTTTAAATTTTTGCATGAATTGTACTCATTGGAACAGAATAAATTTACAATTAGAAAGTTATTTGATTTGTTTCTTTTAAATAAAAAACCCCCATCCAGACGGACGTCATGGACAGGGGAAATGGAGGTTATCTAAGCTATGAGTTAATTTTATATCACAGCATGAAAAAAAGCAATCATTTTTTGATCAAAAATATTTTTTTCAACCCCCTTCACATTCAACCCAACCTGCCTAGCCAAAAACGCCCTGCTTCCCGCCCACACAAACCATAATCATGCATTTGCTAAAGAGCCCTACAACAACGATCTGGTCGATTATCCTATAAAACAATTGATTTTGTACCTGCAAGCCTGATAGTCTTTTGGATAGGCTTTTTACCTTCAAGTACTACAAAAAACTTAAAAACCAAACAGTATTTTAGCAACACTATTGATTTAAAAAAATTTCATAACTGAATTAAGGGCAAAGAATGAACATAATCAAAACGATTCTCATCATTCTCGTCATAGCGTGTTTAGACACTCAAGGTCCTTTAGCAAGTATGCCACCAGCAACCGACGACAGCGAAGACTCAAAAACAGACAGTAAGAAAACAAAAAAAGACAGCCCCACAACAAAAAGCCACAGCACAACAAAGCCATCAAAAAGCGTATCCAAACCAACTAAGAGCACACCAAAACCACCCAAAAGCACCTCGCCCAAACCTAAACCCGCTCAAAAAAAGGCAGCGCCCTCAAAGAAAAAAGAAGAGAAAAAGAAAGAAAAAAAAGAAGACGACGAAGATAAAGAAGAATCAAAAACTACAGACAAAGAAAAATCTGAAGATAAAAAAGAAAAAAGCGATGAGAAAGAATCGAGCGAAAAAACTGAAGAAAAGGGAACAGAAATTGAAACAACACAATTAACATGGCCCGACACTATTGACCTTGAACAAGCAAAGCAACTTCCCAGCGACGAGTCGGGTGCGAAAAACAAAATTATGGAAGAAGCCGAATTGCTTACCTCTCAAATTGACGAAACCACACAAGCGCTCAATAAACGAACCGAAGAATATAAAAAAATGTTTCAAGAACTTACCGACAAATTAGATGATCTGTTCCAGCGTTATGGCTTTATTGCCGGGCAAGTTGAGGAGAACGCTTTAAAAACACTTGTGCCAGTGATTGCTCAACACCCTACCAAAGAAGTAAAAAAAGGAGAAAAGAAATGAAACGCTTCCTCAGTTATATAATCTTTGCCCACTTAATCATGATTACACCACATTGGCTTACCAGCATGCCCCCAGCTTCTGACCAAGCACCTGAAACTACCGCGCCAGAAACTCCAGAAGCAGCACCCGCTCAAGAAGCAGCAGAAGAAACAGCACCAACAATGGGAACTCCAGAAGCTACCGAACAACCAACGCCAGAAGAAAAATCAACCGAAACAACACCAGAAACAGAAACTACAGACCAATCAACAACAATGCCAGACGCATCAGAAGAAACAACTCAACCCACAGATGCAAGCGAAGAACAACCGGCAGAAACGTCAAGCGATGCCCCAGCAGACCTTGGCATGCAAACAAAAACAGAAGAGCCTAAGTCGGCAGAAGAACCTAAAAAAGAAGAGCAAACAGAAGCAACTGGTATGGGACCCGCAAAAACTGAGCCAGCAAAACCATCAACGGTAAAAGAAGCACTTAAATTTCACAAAGAAGAGCTTAACCAAATTGATACCAGCATGAAAACTATACAAACCAACAAAGACGCGCTCAAAAAGCAATTGCGTGAGCTTGATGCAAAACTTGGCGAGGCACAAGCAAAAGCGGCTGAAGCAAAAGATATTGGTTTTAATGTGTTGCAAAAAGATTCAGAAAAGGGCGCTCAAGAAGATTTAGCCAAAATTAAACAACTGATTGCTGATATTAAAACAATCAGAGAGTTTGTTGATAGCTCGTTTGCACAAACATTTCACGACAACATTACGGCCATAAAGGTTCAAATTGCGCTTATTGACCAAACAATCAAAACACTTCAAACGCAGTATCCAAACGTTTCATTGGGCGAGCTTGCCAAAGAACAGCCAGTAGAACCAGAAAAAGCAAAATCCAAAGAGTCTGGCGCCGTTGCCACAACTATAACCAAGTTTACCGCCTGGCTGGTCAGCTCACTCAAACAAATTAAAAACTGGACGCTTTCGCCTTCCGCGCTCGAGGAGCAAAAAAAAAAATCTAATGCCGAAGGAAAAGGCAAAAATGGGGCCCTAACAGGTCCGGTAAGCGATCAAGTCAACAAAGATATTGCTTGGCTTAATAAATCGATTGAAGAATTGGATAAAAAAATTCTTACGTACAGCACAATGTACAAAGAATTAAAAGACTTAATTAAAGAACTGCGCGCACGGTTTGACTCAGTACCGGTTATTCAAGCGTATTTGTTGTTGACTGAAGATGAGAAAAAACCTGAAGAAAAGCTATACTGGCGCCGCATGGCCGAACACATTTTTGAAAAATTTTTAGATTTAACTGCAATGACTGCAGAGGTTGGTAAAAATTTAACTCTCAAAGCGTACAACTACTTTCTTGCTGGCACAGTGCGCCGCTTTACGCAGGACGTGCAAGAAAAGATAGCTGAGATGGAAACAAAAAAAGCGGAGACTGAAAGTCTTTAAAGACGCTCAATAACAATTTTGTATGTAGGGAGTGGCTAAAAAACAGCCACTCCATTTTTGTCATAAATATCAATAAATCACACACTTCTAATTATCCCAAAATTGTACTATAGTACCTGCATCAATTGCCCCCAGGTACTGCCAAAGCCCCGTTTTGCAAGAAAAAAGGAGAAATAATGAACGACAATATTTTTCGCGAATATGACATCAGAGGCATTGTTGGCGATGAATTGCCCATTGACCAAGCGTACGACCTGGGCCAAGCGATAGTTACCTTTCTCAAGAAAAAGCACCCGCACCTGACCACCATGGTGGTGGGGCGGGACGGCCGCACTCATTCCCTGCCCATAACCAAGCATTTAATGAAGGCATTTATTGACCACGGTCTGGATGTTATTGATATTGGCATTGTCCCAACACCAGTCGTTTATTTTGCCGTTCATTTTTTTAATACACCGGGCGGCGTTTGCATTACTGCGTCGCACAATCCCAAAGAATATAACGGCGTTAAAATGTGGGCGGTGTGGGGTAAAGAGATTCAAGAAATAAAAAAGATTTATCACGAAAAGGCATTTCGAGACACGAGCGATAAAAAAGGCTCTATCAAAGATTATGCCGTTATCACTGATTACATTAATTATTTGACTGAAAAGTTTGCGCATTTAAAAAATGCCAAGCTTGATGTAGTTATTGATTGCGGCAATGGTACTGCCGGCACCGTGTTCCCTGAACTTGTTGAAAAAATGAACTGGGGCAACGTGAAGCTGCTGTTTACTGAAGTTGACGGCACCTTCCCTCACCACGAAGCCGACCCGACCGTTAAAAAAAATATGCTCTCGGTAAAAGGTGAACTCGACCGCAGCTCGTGGTTTAAATTTGGGCTCGGCCTTGATGGCGATTGCGACCGCATGGCGCCCATGACGCGCAGTGGCTTTTTGGTACCCGGCGACCAGCTCTTGGCGCTCTATGCACAAAAGGTATTACAGAATAACCCCAAGGCAACGGTTGTTTTTGATATCAAAAGCTCCGGCAGCCTGACCGAAGTTTTGACCAAACTAGGCGCCAACCCTGTCATGTCGCCGTCTGGACATTCGATTATTAAAGAACAAATGATCAAGCACAAGGCACTGTTGGCCGGTGAGCTGAGCTGCCATTTCTTCTTTGCCGACCGCTATTTTGGCTACGATGATGGCATTTACGCTGCCATGCGCCTGTTCGAAATTATGGAAGAAAGCAAAGAAACACTCGAAACACTTATTGCCTCGTTTCCGGTAAAAGTCAGCTCTCCAGAATTTCGTATCCCCTGCATTTGCGAAGAAGATAAAGGCATAATTGTTGAGCATGTAAAAAATATTTTTGCAGCGCGCACTGATGCGGCTATAATAACTATAGACGGTATTCGTGCCCAAATGGCTTACGGGTGGGGCTTAGTTCGAGCATCCAATACCCAAAATGTTATTTGCTTACGCTTTGAATCAGAAACCAAGGACGGCCTAAAAAAGGTTAAACAGGACTTTTTTGAGGCACTCGTGCCTTATTTTGAAAAGAAGAAGTTAAAGGAAGGAATTGATTTATAACCACAAGCTGGGCTTACACATTCGCACCAAAGACAGCATTAACCAGGTATTGGATGATGCTTTGCTCTACAACGTTGCTTATGCGCAATTTTTCCTTACCCAAACACACCGCGATTCAAAATATATAAAATTTAGCAAAGAAGAGCAGGAGCTGTTTATTCAACGTAAACGCGAGCTTTTTTCGGGCATTTTTGTTCACAGCTCATACTGGATTAACCCTGCTTCGGGCAAAAAATCAACACAAGAAGTTTCACGCAAGCTCTTAAAACAGGAAATTAACCTGGCAGAGCGTCTTGAGATTCCTTACATTGTTTTACATTCCGGCTCGGCAACCTGGCACCAACCAGAGTTAAGCCCAGAGGAAAACAAGCTTTTAGGTATAAAAACGCTCTGCTCAACACTCAATGCTGTTTTAAAGGACACAACCAACGTTCAAATTTTGCTGGAAAATACTGCTCACGGCAACCTATGCCTGGGCAGTGACTTCCAAGACTTTGTCTTAATTAAAGAATTTCTCGATTATCCTGAAAAAGTGGCCTTTTGTTTAGATTTTTCGCATGCCTTCTCATTTGGCTATAATCTTGAAAAAGAGGCCGAATTTACCGATATTCTTGAAAAAACCATTGGTTTGACCAATCTAAAGCTCATTCATTTTAATGACTCTTTAGAACCAATGGGCAGCCAAAAAGATCGCCATGCAATTCCCGGAGAGGGCCTTATTGGGGCGCCCGTGCTGCAATCGCTCATCAAAAACCCCGCTTTTAGCGATATCCCTAAAATCATTGAAGTACCCCTTCCCGAACCTGAAATCATGAATATAACCCTAAGAAATATTTCAGCTTGGTAAGAATTTTAACCCCTTTTTAAAAAAGCAGTTAATTGTGTCACTTTTTAGACCCAATATTTGCATATTTGAATAGAGATTAGGCGTTTGACGGTCCTAGCGCCAAAATCTATACTAGTTCTATGATTATAGAGTTTTAGAGCTCGGGTCGTGGGGGGCTTTTCTACTTATAGTTAACTGTGTTGTTATTAAAGTAAATGTAACTATTCATAGTAGGTGGGGTATTCTTTATGAAACGCTTTTACCTCTACGCATATGCGTTTTTTGTAAGTTTTATGACCAGCATGTGGTCACCAGTTGTCGCCGACAACCAATTTTTTCAGGCAATCAAATTTGAAGAACTTGCGCAAAAAGCTTTACAGACAAAACAAAAGTCTCAAGATCTACCATCAATTGATCAAGAGAAACTTGCATCACTTAAAAATTGCTATGCAGAGTTTTTGAAAAACTACTCACAAGAATCTTTGGCGCACGCAAGCAATTTCTTCAGTCAAGAAAACTGCGAAGCCACAAAAGTAATAAAATTTAAGCAAGAAATGCAAACTAAGGCTATGGGAGCCATGGCTAACTTATTAAGCCCGGAGCCAGAGCTTTTGCCTGAACATGCCGTTACGCAAAATCTATTGAAAACAGCCTTTGAAATTATGGCTGACTTACACACAATCCTTAAATGGATCAACACCAGTGGCCTTGTTAAGCGCTTAACACCAGACGTTCATACGCTGGTTAACGATCTTAAACTTGATGCCAACAAGCTTCAAGAATTTTTGAATTCAGAACATGGTAAGGAATTTGTACTTAAAAGCTGCAAATTAGAGAACGAAATAGGGAAGATTTTTAGCACCTGGCTCTCGTAATACTCGTGAAATGTGGAAATAGAACAGTGTAAATGATAAGTGGAGGTATTTATCATGGTGAATATTATGAAAAAATTAAAACTAGTTTTCTTAGGCGTATGTATGTCATTGGTCCTTGGTGGCAACATGGCACATGCATCAGACGCAATTAATGAAAGTCTTACTTCAAAGATTAAAAACTTTGTAAAAGAAGCAAGCACTAAAGTGCGTAGTAAGTTTACTGGCGTTAATATACAAGCTGCATGTCAACTTGCAGGCTTGATAGAATATAAACCAGCAAGTCTTGGCTACTGCTTGGCTTTCAGAAATAGAAACCAAGCATTGCTTGCCAAGCTACCAGCAGTTGCAAGCAAAATTGGAACACAAACATTTGAAAAATTGTCCAAAACAATGCCAGAAGCAGTATCTCAAGACTTAAACCAATTGAAACAAGAATACAGCCACTTGATCCCAACGGTTAAACCAGCTCATGAAAATGTCAGCGTTGCTCAAAGAGAACTTGTTGAAAAGCTTCTCATTGTAGCCAACTATGAAACCGTAAAATCCTTGATTAAAACAGGTCTTTTCTTTGCATCACTGCAATATCAGAACCTTTTGGAAGCGTACGGCGTAACACTTGACCCAGAAAAAGCTGCAGATATCGTTCATGAAACTACCATTGAAGTTTTGGCAACAAGCCTAACAGCACACGAAATCAACGAATTAATAGAGTTCTTTCAACATGAAACATTCAACCTCATCATCAAAAATAGAGGAATTGCTATCGACATGTTGATTAAGGAAATGCCTGAGCTTGCACCACTCAAGATGCTTGCTGGCGCATAAAACCTGAAATTAGACCTAGGAAGAAAGGCTCTTTGGGCTCTCGCTCAGAGAGCCTTTCTTAGTTAAAGAGGTAATTTGTGAGCTTAGACTGGACAAAACAAGCATCTTTGCTAGAATTAGTAGTCATAAACAAGCAAATTTTTGATCGTACGATAAGTAAGCGCTATTTTTATATGCTGCGAGTCTGAAAGGCATAAAAACCATGAGTGAAGCATTAGCAAAGCCAGTTTTCGAAAAATACGCAATTTTTCAAACAGGCGGCAAACAATACCAAGCAATTCCAGGACAAACCGTCGCTATTGAAAAAATTGAAGGCGAAGCTGGAACAGCATTAAGTTTTTCTGAAGTTTTGTTCAGAAAACAAGGTGCCGACAAATTTGAATTCGGTCAACCATTTGTTGAAGGTGCAACCATCAAGGCAAGCATCGTTAAACAAACCCAAGGTCCGAAAATTGTTATTTTCAAATTCAAAAGACGTACTAAAGGCCGCGTAAGAAAAGGCCATCGTCAACCAATTACGGTTGTTCGAATCGAAAATATTTAAGCTATTTTTGCATTGAAAAAACGATAACTTCGTTTTTTTCACAAGCTTCATGGTGGGTGTAGTTACCGTACATAAATACGTTACGAAAGCCCACCTTTTCTATTATCATCTTAAATTCATGCCAACTGTACCAGCGTAGCTGCATTGTCTTTACGTAACTGGCTGCTAATTGACTGTTTTTATAAACTTCGTACTTTAACCATTTTGTTTCTATCTGCTCGAAGTGATTACGTTGAATCGCTTCAGAAAGCACTACGTGTGCGTTATCTTCAACACGGGTTGTTGCACGTCGTACCGACCACACGCCTTGTTCTGCCGTAAGCATTTGCAATGTTGGCATAAACAGCGAGATCATCAAACGCCCATCTTGTTCCAAATGAACATAAAAGCGGCGCAATGCTTCCAACACCTCTTGCCGGCTCACCAACAACTGAAAGGTACACAACGGAATAAAAATTGTTTTATATGAATGAGGAATTTTGAGCGATTGCATATATTGCTGATAAATGGTTGGCTGCAGACCAAACTGCTCTGCTTTCTCTTGGCAAACGCCCATCATTTGCGCGGAAGGCTCAACCCCGTGCACTTCAAGATTACTACGCAGGTACGGCAGCAATAAACGCCCGGTTCCCGAGCCAATCTCTAAAGCAAGCCCATCTCCATGGCGAATAAAATGTTCGTAAAACGCTTGGTCTTCATGCGGCTCTGAACCAAACCACAAATCGTAAAGTTCTACCGTTATGCCTTCATAAACATAAGCACCTTGAATGTACATAGAAATCTCCTTTGGCAAATTCTTTGTAGCTTCTTTTTTTAGCAACAATAATAAATGCTTGAAAAGCAATACCGTAGATGTGTTGATATGTCAAATGAAAACTGCTCAAAAACAACCTTGCAAAAAGGCATTAACGTGTTATAACTTTTCAGGGAAAAGAATTACATTGTTTTATGGAGATACTAGGTTCACTATGTTCAAAAAAATGTATTTAGCACTCTTTTTTGTTAGCGCATCAACAAATTTTTTATCTGCAGAAATTACCAAAACAACAATCAAAGTTGATAAGGTAACTTGTTCCTACTGCATAACATCACTGCAAAAAGCATTTGCTCAATTAAAAAATAAAGATCTCAAAAGTATTGAAAGCAAAAATATTGACCTTGAACAAAAGCAACTCAGATTGCAGCTCAATGGCGGCAACGCATTAAAACTGACAGACCTTGAAACGCTCTATGAATCAACCATTGACAATGCAGGCTATAAATTTGTTGGCATCACCAATCTTGAAGCTGTTGGCTCAATCAAGCATAATGATTTTGGCTACTATTTTAATATTGATGGCACCAACGATAAAATTTATCTACTCGAGCCATTAACCGCCGAACAAGAAACAACCGCACCTGCCAAAAAGAAATGGTGGCAGCGCTTAATTTTTTGGAAAAGCACCACAGAAAATAAAGAAATAACAACTCCCGACCCCATAAAAAATAAAATTAAAAATCTGGCAAATACACGCTCACTCTTACGTATCAGCGCACCAGTGCACCGCCACCCAGACGAGACCTACGGCGTTTCAAACTATCATCACCTTAAAATATTTGTGGCGTAACGCTCTTGATAATTGAACACGTTCAAAGTATTTTGCATGCACAACGCATTGCAATTTTGGGCTGCAGCGGAACTGGTAAAACCACGCTTGCACGCAACCTTGGCACCCTACTCAACCTGCCCGTGCACCATTTAGACCGCTACTACTGGCAACCAGGCTGGCAGGCGTCTGACCATCAAATGTTCAAAAATGTGCATCAAAAACTGTGCATTGAACCACGCTGGATCATTGACGGCAATCAAACATTAACACAGCCGGAGCGCTGCAAACATGCTGATGTCATTATTTTTTTAGATTTTTCACGCCACATTTATTGGTGGCGCGTTGTAACACGCTGGTTTGCTTTTCGCAATAAACAACGGCCCGATCTGGCTCCTGGCTGTCGCGATTCGCTCAACCGCCACTTTATTACGTACATTTTAAACTTTAAAACTACGTGGCGGCCCATTGTTTTACGTAATCTTGAAGAACAAAAAAGGGCCGGCAAGACCATTATTGTCTTGCACAGCCCTCACGAAGCTTCAGTCTTATTAAAAAAATTGCAGGAACAAAGTTCCGTTTCTATCCCTGCAAAAAGTTCCTAATCAATGATTTATGCTCGTGCTGGATCTGGGCAACTTTGTCATATGATTCAACAATTTTGCCATGATCAAGCAAATAGCCCACATCAAAAAGATCATGCAAAAAATTGGTATCATGACTTACCACCACAATTGCCTTACCCACATTGCGCAGCGTAATCAAAAGATCACGCAACTCAGTTGTTGTGTGTGGATCTAACGATGCCGTTGGCTCGTCCAACAACAACACGCTGGGGTTTAAGCACAACGCACGCGCAATTGCCACGCGCTGCTGCTGCCCACCAGAAAGTTGCGCTGGGTAACGATCGGCATAGTCCAGCATACCTACTTGCTCAAGAGCAGCATGAGCTCGCGTGTACGCTTCATCATCAAATACCGTTGCAACCAACCTTAATGGCTGCATGCAATTTTGCAAAACGGTCATGTGCGGGAACAAATTAAAATGTTGAAAAACAAAACCAACATGATGCACACGCACGGAGGCGGGCATTTTGTTGATGTCCATTTTATCAACTAAAATAGTGCCCTCATATTTTTTTACTAAACCGGCCATACAACGCAATAGCGACGTCTTGCCAGCACCACTTCTGCCAAAAAAAGCAGTAATTGTTTGTGGTCGAATAGTAAACGAAACATTATCAAGAATTAACTTACGGCCCGATTGGTATGATAAAGAAATATTATTCCCCGTGATCATAACGCAGCCTCCTTTCAATCATGCGCGAAGCAAAAATAAGAGTTGTTGTCAAAAGCAGATACAAACCGGCAATGGCAGAATAAATGAGCATCGGGTTCATTTCCCGCGCAATAATGTTGCTGCCAACTTTAGTCAACTCAAGAACGCCAATGTGCGAAACAACTGACGATGTAAGCACTCCTGAAGTAATTTCGTTAGAAAGTGCCGGCCAAACATTGGCCAACATTTGTGGCACAATGACAAAGCGCAACGCCTGCCTTTTGGTATAACCAAGCACGTAGCACGCTTCCCACTGCCCGCGCGGAATTGAGTTAATGCCCGCACGCACAATTTCTGCAATGTAGCCTGCCAAACATAAAATCAACGCCAGCGCTGCTGCACAAAACGGCGAGATATCTATGCCAAACAAATCAGGAATCACAAAATATGCCATGAGCAGTTGCACAAAAAAGGGAACTCCGCGCACCACAAAAATGTAGGTAGACAAAATCGGTGCCAAAAATGGCACACGCAAATGCCTGCTCAGCGCTATGCCGCACAAGCTGCCCAGCACAAATGCAAAGCTAATCGCGTAACACGAAAGTTCAATAGTTGCCAAAAAGCCATCTATCAGCTGCGGCGCATAGCGCCACAAAATATCTATGCTGTGACTATTCATGATGCCTCCCCAGCAAATTGCCATTTTTGTTCAAGTTGACCAATGGTGCCATTATTTTTTAACTGCTGCACCGCTTGCTCAACAAGATTTGTCA
The DNA here is from genome assembly GCA_019746485.1 of Candidatus Babeliales bacterium. GTDB lineage: Bacteria > Babelota > Babeliae > Babelales > RVW-14 > AaIE-18. The sequence goes on from JAIERW010000008.1 coordinate 22,969, forward strand.
GTTCAGTATTGTTTTTTTTGATGGCAATGCCATGCCCTTTTGATTCAAAAGTGCCAAGCGGTACATTAACTGCCAGCAAGTCGCTAAACTTTCTTGCAAAGCCTTCAAACGCTTCATCAAAAAGAGCAGCAGTAATTTTGCCGTACTGCAATTCTAAAACAATATCGGCATAGCCGTTTAATAACTTAACGTTGATAAAATCGAACTGACGCGCAAAGTTTTCTTGCAACGTACCAGCGAGCACACCAACGGTTGCATTTTTACCACGCAAATCTTGCATGCTTGCAATGCCCTGCGGTACTATTCGCCAAAAAACAAGTGGGAAGGTATTTACGCCAACGCCTTGATAATGCACCATGGCAAAGCGCTGTAAACGCTCTTGTGTGATGCTAAACCCGCACATGAGCATATCAATTCTGCCACGGTCCAATGCCATGCACAGTTCTGGCACGGCCATTTCTTTAATTACCAACGTACGGCCCAAATGCTGGGCGATGCCGGCAGCAACATCAACGTCAAAGCCTTCATAAGCGCCCTGCTCGTTGACCGACATAAACGGCGCATCGGCTGGCAACATGCCAACCACCAATTCATTTTTAGTTTTTTGATTATCATTTTGAGTTCGGTTGCATGAAGAAAAAAACACTAAACAAAATATAAACATAACATTGGTAAGCAGGCAAAATGCCGGCCTTCTATGATTTAAAAACATAGCTATCCTTAAAAATTACGTCAAAGCAGCACTATGCATTAGTTAAAATACACACTACGTCTTGAACGAATTAAACATGTTTGCAGCACAAAAGCTGCACAGTGCGCCTGAGCGCAAAAAATTAAAAAGTGTAGGAAAAGGGGAGATGCAACAGTTTTCTACTTAACTGCTGCTTTAGATTTTCGTTTGGAAGATTTCTTGTAAAATTCCACGCGTGGGAATGTTTTGGCGTCAGAGTGGCCAAAGTGAATGGATGCAGGAATGACTGGTTCATATCCTGTAGAAAAAGACATAATCATACCCTTTCGGAAAAAACAAAAAATTACTTCAAACTATTTTCAGTTTAAATCAACATAAACTAATTGTCCAATTGTATAGAAAAAACCAACGTTTTTTTACATTAACAACCTAGTTTATACAAAACCCCCGGCACAAAACCGGGGGTTTTTACTCACTTTTTATCTTTGATCAGACGGTTCATGCGATCTGAAATATACGCCAAACGCCTCTCCAACTACACCTACCAAAGCCAAGAAAGAACCAACAAACGTCCACCCTAGTGCAGTTGCCTTTATAGAAATACCCCTTCTTCCGTTTATCCTGCTCCAAATGTTCACAAGCTCCTTGCCCAGATATGCCAGAAGTGGTGTGCCAATAGCCATTTTTATGTAGTGCCCACCTTCTTTTTTATCCTCACGGCCCCATATTGTAGGTTCAGGACAGACGTATCGATACAGAGCATTGAGAGCATCTTTGGTTGCTTGACTCACCGCACCAAGAGCTCCAAAAATACCTCCAGCAAGGAGATGATTTGTGATACCTGCTGTAACAGATTTAATCGCTTCTGTTAGCGATTTTGATTGACCTGTACGAAGTTCCCAACCGATTTCTAGCGCATACAACGCCCCTGCAACAACACCGCCCGTACTTAATCCAATTTTTGTATAATGCCAGGCTCCGCTTGCACACTGCGCGCTCCCCGCTTTAAGAGCTGCAAAGAAGTCACGCTTTGCTTCTTGTTTATCAACTTTTTTAAAGAAAGAAGGGTCTTCCTTTTCCAATGCATCCTTGGCTATGCGCCAATCTTCTTTCAATCGTTTATTTTCTTTTTCAGTAGCTTCTTTTTCTTTTTTTGCCTGCTCCAAAGCTTTTTTCGTCTCTGCCAACTCTCTTTGTTTTTGTTTCTCCGCGCGTTCTTTTTGCTGCTGAGCAACCATTGCTCGCGCCGTTGCCTCTACATCTTCTTCTTCAGCCTCTTTCAAAGCTCGTCGCACATCTTCAACATCTTGCTGCGCTTTTCTCTGCGCTTCTTCTGCAAGCTCAAGCGCTGTCTTTGTGTACTGTTTTTTGGGTACAAATTCTACAAACTCATCATCTGGCCACGGCTGTGGCTCTGGGTCATCTTCTATTCGGCCATAACGATCTCGATATGCTTCTTTACTCGTATCTATTTCATCCCAAACAACACCATGCTCCTCTTCTAATTCTTTTATTCTTTGCTTATAGTATCGATCGGCGTAACTCTCTTCAGCAGTTTCTTCATAAGCGAGCAAGAGTCTGTCTATTTGCTCACAGAGCTGGGCCAACTCATCATCATCTGGTTTCGGTGTGTTTGCTCCAACGCGCCCAGCAGCAAGATCATCCAGATACTTAACAACTTTATCATCAGTAGCTATCTTGGAGATACGCTCACGCAAATCGACAAACTCTTGCGGCATATGCTTGCCTGCATTGGCCGTGTCAGTACACCATGCAATGTAGTTGCTCAACTTGTCGGCATCAGAAGGATTTCGATCAGCAATGCCATGAATCATTCTGCGCGGGGGCTGTATCTTGTGTCCTGCCGCCGCCCAGGCATCAGGTAAAATCAAACCAAAACTTACTGCAAAAACTACTAACATTTTCATTGAAAATACTCCTTATGAATTCTTTTGATTATGAAGCCATATTTTCTTTTGTTATTACCAAGGAAAGTATGCAAAAAAACAAAGTTTTTTACAATAAATTACATTTCTTTGACGTGCAGCAATTTTTTTGATAGAAGTAAAAGAATAGAGTTTTACTATCAAAACCACTACAAGTGGGAGGAAAAGATCATGGTAACAACAGTCTTTACCGCCTGCGACCGAGCGGTGATAACCATTTTCACTCGCTAGCCGCAAGGCACATTCTTTATCAAGCAGTTGCTCTTGTTTTACAACAAGATATGCATATATTTTTATACTGCTTCGCTTATTTTTCATTTTATTTTAATTATTTTGTAATAAAACAACGTTAGTGCAACAGCTATGCTCATTTTTTATGCGCATCGTAGTTTGCACACACTTTATCAACATAAGGAACGATTATGTCGTCTAACGTCCTGGTCCGTATTCTCAATGTAACAAAAGAATACCCCGACAAAAAACGCACTATTAAAGCTCTCAAAGGCATTAGCCTTGATATTCAAAAAGGCGAAATCATAGGTCTTTTGGGTGTAAATGGCGCCGGCAAAACAACTCTTTCTTCAATCTTGGCAACCCGCCACCCGGCAACTTCGGGCGAAATATTGTTTGAAGGAAAGTCAATTTACGCAGACATTGCCAACTACCGACGCATCATTGGCTACTGCCCACAAAAACCAAATCTCGATCCGGCATTAACGATTGAGCAAAATTTGGTCTTTGCTGGCCGCTACTACGGCATGTCGGAAGACGCAATTGAAAAACGCAAAAACGAACTCATGAAAAAATATGAGTTGGTACAATATGCCGATTCTTCATGTTCAATATTGTCGGGCGGTTATAAACAACGCGCCATGATTGCGCGCGCGCTCATGCACAATCCACTCTTGGTTATTTTGGACGAACCGACCGTGGGCCTGGACCCACACATTCGCCACCAACTGTGGGAAAGTATTCGCGATCTGAAAAATGAAGGTGTTGCCGTTATTTTGACAACGCATTATTTGGATGAAGCAGAAGTACTTTCTGACCGCATTTGCGTTTTGGACAAAGGAAATATCAAATTGATCGATACACCGGAAAACTTGAAATCTGTGTATCAAAAGAGCAATTTGGAAGAGGTATTCTTGCAATTAATGCATGAAGAAACACGCTAATTATTTTAAATTATTAGGAACTATTATGATTACAAAACAAGAACATCGCTGGCTTTCATACGCTCGCTTGGTATGGCAGTTGGTAAAAACCGACATGACAATCTATCGCGGCATTGTTGTTGAACAGCTTATTAATACAGCAGCGTGGGTTGTGCCAACGATCTTGGTAACTGCTTATGCATTGCCATTGCTCGGCATCGCTAAAGACTTTGGTACCTTTATTGCGGTGGCATCAATTGCGTCGGTAAGTCTTTTTCAAGCATTTGCCGCAGCAACGGCCTTTGTTGGTGATTTGGAAGGAAACCAGACAATCTCGTTTCCACTCACATTGCCAATGCCTTCATGGCTGGTTTTTGTACAACGCTCGGTAAGTTATGTTTGTAAAGCTTCGATACTCAGCATCATTGTGTTGCCTCTTGGCAAGTTTATTTTGCTTGATAAATTGAGCTTTGCACAGTTTTCACCAATCAAGTTTGTTATTATCTTTTTTGCCGCTCATATCTTTTCAAGCTTCTTTAGCTT
>JAIERW010000027.1 GCA_019746485.1 Candidatus Babeliales bacterium
AAGAATAAAAGATTTTCTTTCAGCAAAACAAGAGTCTTGGTAATATGACAAACAAGCCTGTGGTTTACGACTCAGTTCGTTTTTTGAAAAAAATAATTATGTGTCTCTCTTTGAGACACTTGAGCTCTTTTTTAACGTGGAGGTTGGTTGTATGGCCATCTTAAGAATGCAGGATATCAAAAAAGATTTTTGGCAGGGCGGTAAGGTTTTGCACGTTTTGCGTGGCGTTTCGTATCAATTTGAGCAAGGCAAAACCTATGCACTGGTTGGTGCTTCGGGCAGTGGCAAATCTACTTTATTGCATATTTTGGGAGGTCTGGACACTCCTGATGACGGAAACATATTTTTTGATAACCAAGATATTTTTAGACTTGCCAATAAAGATCAATTTCATAACCAGCATCTTGGCTTTGTTTTTCAATTTCATTATTTAATTAAAGAACTTACCGTTTTAGAAAATATTATGCTGATGGGCATGATCAAGGGCAGTAGCCAACAGGAATGTAAAAGCCGTGCGCATGAGCTGCTTGAAGCGGTTGATTTGACCGACAAAATAGCGAGCTATCCCGAGCAACTTTCTGGTGGGCAGCAGCAACGAGTTGCGGTGGCGCGTGCGCTGTTTAACAAGCCGGCATTTTTATTGGCCGACGAACCAACCGGTAATTTGGATGCCCAAAGTGCTCAACGTTTAGTTGAGCTGCTGCACGATGCTGTCCGCAGCTGGGGCATGGGTTTGGTACTGTGCTCGCATGACGAAGCGGTGTATGAAAAAATGGAAACTGTCTTGTTTATGCATGACGGTGTTTTAATTCAACGATAAAAAGGTACAAAGTGAATCTTCATCTCAATAAACGTGCAATTGTAAACAAAACGGTGCAAGTGGGCATTGCGACATTAATTAGCCGCTTCTTGGCAATTTTTCGCGAGTTTTTACAAGTGAGTTTTCTGGGCATTGGCGGTATTTCAGATGCGTTTATAACCGCGTTTAGAATTCCCAATTTTTTTAGGCACATGTTTGCTGAGGGCGCTTTGAACGCTTCGTTTGTGCCAATTTTTGTGCGTGTGGTCAAAGAGAAGCGTGAGCATGCCGACGGCCTCATGAGTTTATGCTTTCTTTTTTTGCAGGGCATTTTACTGGTTTTATATCTGTTTATTTTTTTTAAGACTGATGCGGTTATGGCGGTAATTGCGCCCGGCTTTTCTTCGTTTCAAACGGCCTATGCCGTTAAGTTTTTACGCATTATGTTTCCCTTCATTTTTTTAGTTTCGGCCAGTGCGTTGTTTGGCGGCGCGCTTAATGCCGTTAATCACTTTGCCGTGCCGGCCTTTGGTCCTGCGCTCTGGAATGTGTTTTATGTCATGACGCTTGGCCTGTGCTTGCTCTACCAACTCAGCCCGCTCTATTTGTGCGCAGGCGTTATTATTGCTGGTACTTTGCAACTGGCCATGACTGCTGTCGCTTATTTCATGCATAACTTTAAGTTTGGTAAAATAACTGCTGATTCTTGGTATCATTTTAAACAAATTATTTTGAAATTTATTCCGTACTTAATGGGCGTGAGCATTGTAGAAATTAATCTGTTTGTTGGTGGCAGCATTGCTTCATTTTTACCAACCGGCTCAGTTTCGTTGCTGTACTACGGCAGTCGATTTATGAATATCCCGTTGGGCGTTTTTGCCGTTGCTCTTTCCAATATCTTATTGCCTCACTTTTCACGCGTGGTGCTTTTTGCGCCCAAACGCATGAGTTTTTATCTTTTGGAAGTTCTTAAATTTGTTTCGTGGGTTATTGTGCCGGTAACACTCTTTTTTGCTTTCGTTTCCTATAATTTGTTCGATACCCTCTTTTTGCTGCGCAAAAGTGCTGATCCTGCACAACTTCAGATTGCTGCACATATCTTAGTTATTTATCTTGGCGGGCTCTTGTTTTTTTGTATCAATAAAATACTGATGAGCATGTTGTATTCGCTCAAAGACACGCGCTCAACCATGGTGGTTACGGGCCTTGGTGCCGGTGTTAATGTGGTGGGTGATTTGATTGGCATGTATTTTTTTGGTGTACACGGCATTGCAGCTGCGGCTTCGGTTGCTGGTTTGGTTATGACAGTTGGCTGTATTTATTTGTTGGTTGCCAAACATAATATCAAGTTTTACGCAGGTTCTTTCGGCATGTTTTTAGTCTCACTGTGTGGACAAGTTGCCTGTGCCACTGGCTTGTTTCTGATTGGCTTTCATGGCGTTTTAGCACTAGCTAGTGCTGCCGGCATTACCTTTTTTGCTTCACGTGTGGGCTTTTGGTTTTTGTCGCTTTCTTTGGCTGGGTTATTGTTTTTGTTCATGATGACTACCAAGCGCTTGTTTGGTTTGAAAATTTATTTTCTTGGCAAGTAACCTAAATAGCTATTCATTGCTTTTTTTTGATCTCAAAGATAAGCTTCTGGAGTGAGTTTTAAGGAATTAGAGTAACTTCTTGGGAGAGGAGACTTTTTGTGAAAACTAAACGTTTACTGAGTGTTTTTATTACCTTTTCGTTAGGTAGTGTTTCGGTATTTTCTTCGGTTCATGATAGTAATACTGAGCGTTCATCAATTGCCAAATTTTTTTCTGCAACGCCAACGCGCTCGGTTTCTGGCACGCAAGAAGATAAGACGATGACTGAAATTACGTTTGCCAAAACGTCTGGTGATGGCTTTGGTAATTTCTTTTTGGGTACTGATCAAGCAGGCAAAGAAGATAGTGCCATAATTAGCACCAGTGTGGTAAAAAACAGTGATGGAACTTCAAGTATTGTTGTTACGCCGTTGGCCGGCCTTGTTTATGATGCTACTGGAAAAACGGTAGACAGTCCTTTCAAAGATCAAGTAATTGCACAAATGAAGTTGGTGGGGCCTTCAAATAACCAAATGCTGGCAGTAGTTAACGACGATGATGCTAACCCAAACGTTTATGTAATGACCAGCCCGCGCGATGGCTTGCGTGTGGTGAGTAATGCTATGCCAACCGTTGTGCCAATTGTAGACACAAATTTAGAAAATATTGATAAAACGCCGTTGGCAGTTGAAGGTACTGATGCCTTGAGTCTTTCTGATCGTTATTTCTTTGCTGCGGTAAAGGCAAAGACTGCGGGTAAAGACCCCGGCATTGCGTTGTTTCAAGTTAAAGATAGTGTGTTGGCACAAGTTGATCCGCAAAAAGACACGGTAATTAAAGCCCAGCCAATTGCGTTGGCCCCAGAAAGCGATGTGGTTGATGGCAATGGCGTTAACAAAGTTGCGGGCTTATCATTTTATGCTGATGCTAATGCTGCCAACAAAATGGCCAATGCAACAGAGCCAACAAAGTACGATCTGCATTGGGACCAGCAGCTGCAACGTTTGTATGTTGCTGTTGATAAATCTAAGCGCAATGCTACCAATAAAGACGGCGGTATAGTTGGTATTTTGGTTGGTGGTTTTGATGACACCAACAAAGCTTTTGTAAAGCCGCTGGTACCAAACCCACGCTCGGGCATGTTTACTGACGATCAGCAGATTGTTGGTTTTCATCGTTCTGATGTGCAAGCTGACGATTACGCCGTGAGTGTTCCGCGTGTACGCACCATGCACACCAGCACCGGTAAAGATTATGTTATTATTAATGGCGGTGTTGCGTTAGACGGGGATACCGACAACTTAAAAACACTGGTGCACGCGCTTCCGGTTTTGCCTGCTACTCATGATTATGCTGGTCAGTTGGCACGAGTAAATGGTGCAGATGCCTACACGCGCGCAGGGCTGAATATGGCAGAAACAGCTGTTGAAGCGCTGCAAATAAACTCTGGTGATGATGCGGCAACGGTTGGTCAAGAGCCAACAGCAATCGGTGGGGTTGACACTGACGTTGCGATTAACGAAATGACGGTTGTTGGTGACAGTGTTTTTGTTGCTGTTGCGGGCACTGATCGATCTATTGGTGAAGAACGTGGTATTTTTCAAAGTACCGCTTTGTTTGATAACGATGGTAACATTAGAAATTGGACTGAGTGGCAGCGTGTTGCAGGAACCACTGATGCTGTTTTTGGTTTTGATATCAACAGTACAAACGGCAACTTTCAATATTTGACCTCTGCTGATGGTGATCCTGCAAATGATAAAACAACAATCAAAGGAACGGCGTGGGGTACCAGTGCTCAAGTGACTGATGCCAAGAGCCGTAAGTTAACCGATGTTTTAGAAAAAGGCTTTCCAGATGGTGTATACCAAGTTTTTAACTTTGACGAGCGTACACCAGGCTTTGTTGATGGCGAGTTTTCTATGATGGTTGCCGTTGGTGCGGACAGAGTTGCGCTGATTGAAACTGGAAAAATAGATGGTGGTGCATTCACGCCGACTTCAGAATTTATTAAAGACAAAAATGTTTTTATCTTTAATGACCAAGCGCTTAAAGACATTGCGCCAATCGTTACTGCTGATTTGTTGCGCAGCACTGTTGCGGACAAAGGTTATGTGTACGTTGGTGGTTATCATGGCGTTGCTCGTTTGCAAGATGGTGGTGGTAACGGCTTTGATAGTGATGCCGGGCTTGCCACACTTGATGCAGGAGCATTTCCTGGGACAGGGTTTTCGTTTACTGAACTTGGTGATTTTGAAAATGTTGTTTCGATTGGTACGAATGGTGATGGAAATGACAAGGTTGCGGTGTTAATGCTTGAATCTTTACGCTCTTTTTTGGATCAAGATTTAGTGGGTGCCAGTGTTATTGAGCAACTGTTTGGTACCGATCTGGTAGTAACGCAAAATCTTCATATTTTTGCAACAACGCAGGGGCTTTTCAAAACTGAGAATGGCACGACCATTACACAAATTTCTGAAGTTACAACGTTGCCAATTGGTCTTTTTTATATTCCTGATGAGAAGAGTAAGCCTTCGGATATAGGAAATCTGTACGTCTTGGCGGTTGACCGTGATGACGATAGCGGTGTGCTGCACTTGTTTAATGTGGATGGCGCTGATGTGATGTTAGTAAAAAATACGGCGGTTGACTTGCGCGCTTTTAGAGAAAGTTTTACCACTGATGGCGCTTTTTTCTTTAATCAACAACAGCGCGATGTAAACCAATCTGATTTAATACGCTTTGGCACGCGCGATCAAGCAAGTGCGTCACTCACCAGCGTGCTTGGTATTGATGCAAAAACCAATACCTACATTGGCAAGCCGGTGCGCGATACAGCATCGGGTGGTTTTGTGGTACCTGGCCAATTTGGTGTGCGCGTTAACGAATAATTGATAATCAAAAAGAGGATTATTGCACATGAAAAGAAGAATATATGCTCTCGGGCTTTTCATCGCGGTGTTAAGCGTGCACAAAGCACAGGCCTTTGCGCCGGTAAACTTTTTCCGGCCGTATGATTATGCACTGCGCTTTCCCTACATCAAAAATAGAACTGCCAGTTTTGGTGTTTCTAATGTTGAATATGGCGCGCGCTGTACTGGTTTGAACAATGACGATGACCGCCGCAACGTTTTGGCAATTCATAATGATACCGAATCGGCTATCAGCATGACCCGCAACCCTACTTCTTCAGTCGAAATGGCCATGGGCGTGCCGCTAAAGGGTTTGTATGATACGTTTGACGATGTTGACGTGCAAGGGCACCAACAACTGCGTGGTAAATTTCGTGGTCTTGATTTTACGTTATTTGCAAGTTATGTATTCCCGCTCAAGCCTGCTGATGGGGTTTTGGCAATTACCGCCCACCTGCCTATTGTGTGGCGAGAAATTGTGGCAAAAAAAACGCTTATTACCGATTTGACACAAGTTGGTCCATTAACGCCACAAGGTGCTAATATCAAGACTTATTTGACTGACGATTTAGTTAATAATGTTAAAAAATTTGGTGGCTTGAATCTTGCCACCTGGGACAAAAGTGGGATTGGTGATTTGGATATTTTGCTTGAATGGAGCAATCGCTACAAGCAAGAAAAAGAATATCTAAAATTGGTTATGCTGTATGCCAAACTTGGCTTGAGCTTTCCTACCGCGCGTGAGCGTGACCAAGACCAAGCGTTTAGCATGCCGCTTGGCAATGACGGTGCCTGGGGTGTGCCGCTTGGCATTGCTATGGAACTTGGCTTTGTGCACAAAGTGCGTGTTGGTATTGATGTCGATTTTTTACTGTTGTTTGATACCAAAAAAGAATATCGTATGAAAACTGATAAAAACCAGACTGATTTTTTACTGCTCAACAAGGGCTTGGCAACTAAAGAATACGGCTTTACCTGGCAGTTTCATTTGTTTATTCAAGGCTTGCGCATTTGGGAAGGGTTGTCGGTCAAGGGTGCTTACCAATTTGTAAAGCATGATGACGATCGCTTAATTCCGCATAATAATGTATTCGATTTTTCAGTAGTTAACACTGCTAACAATTTGAAAGAATGGAACGTGCATAATCTTATTTTTACTGCTAATTATGATTTCTTTCATGATTGCAAAGACTGTGCCGTTAATTCTCAATTAAGTTTTTTCTATAAACTACCGGTTGATGGAAAAAATATTATCGACAACCACTCGGTTGGCGGCCAATTTTCTCTGCTATTTTAAGCGAGAGTCTAGCAAGGGCAATGCTCACGTTGAGCGTTGCCCTTGAGTTTTTTCAGGCTGTTGTACCTTCTTTTGAACAAAGTCTAAGATTTTTTTTGCCATTCTAATTGCTTCCTCTACTTTTTGTTGATCAATGCGAAATTTATCATTTGGATAGCGTGACTCAGAAGAGTAGGGATTCAAAATTTTACTCTCATACTGAAGGAGCAAAAATGCTGGATCACTTTCGGCACAATTATCTAAAAGTACGCCCAAGTCATGTGTTTTTGGAATTTGTTGATGAACAAAAACGAGAAATGCCTTAAAGGCTTTTTCTGCTGATTGATGCGTATGAAAAATAGAACAATCAAAAACTATGTGATCGTCTGACAATTTGATGGATGCTAACAGATCACTTGATGCTTTTTTTATCCAATCGTTAAGCCCTGGCATAAGCGATCTTGCCTTTAGTTTTTATTTTGTAAAAATCTGAAAGTTTATCTTGTGAATATTTTTCAAATTCTTCTTGAGTAAAAACTATGATATTCTTTGGAATTTTTAACCCTAACAAGGCTTCAAAAGCGAGGTATCCTCTTTTATAAGCCTCTTCGTCAGATGATTTAATAACAATGAGCAAATCAAGGTGACTATCTTCGGTGGGTGTGCCCCACGCGTAGTCACCATAGAGGTAGATTTCCAAAGGATCATACGCTTTTACAAGGCGTTTTATAGCTTCATCAATAGTACTTAGTGGTATCATATTGTTACCCGTATTTGGTGAATTATTTTAACAGTTCTTGATTAACTAGTCTCTGTTGTAGCTGAGTGATTACTAGATTATTCATTATCAAGGTATATGTTTTTTTGTTTTTTTCTAGGTTCTAATGAATTTTTCAACTCTTCTTCACTTCTTCATAATCTTTGGGTTAGACTGGTTTGCGTAACGTTTGTGACTTGAAAGGGAGACCATGAAGAAGTATAGTCTGTTAGCGTTTTTTCTTATCAGCTTTTCAACTATCAAGGCATTTGCGCCCGTCAATTTTTTGTCGCCCTACGATCCGTTGTGGCAGCCGTACCATACGCATGTGTGTGGTTTTGATTTCAGTCTTGGTATTGAATCTGGCAGCAAAGGCTCGAGTAGTGATATCAAAGGTAATCGGCAAACATTGCTTGGTGTGTACAACCCAACTCAGTCAATTATTCCCATGCTCGAAAACCCCCAGGGCAGTGTTGCTTCAGCAGGAGCCTCTGCAATTTTGATGGGTTTTATGACTGCTGGTGGGCCCTTTACCGACGACGGTACGCGTGGTAACGTGCGCATGTTTGCAACGTTTAAAGAAACTAATATTAATTTAAATGGTGGCTACACATTTAATATTTCCGGCCTGCCTGGCTACTTTACGCTCAATCTTTACCTGCCCATAAAAGATATGCGCGTGAGCGATTTTATGTTTCAAGATCTGACGCAGTCTAATTTTATGTCAGAGCTTGCTATGCAAGCGTTTATCCGTGATCTTGCCAATCAAGCGCAGCAACTTGGTGGCTTGAGCCTTGACAATTGGCATGAGGCTGGCCTTGGCGATGTAGTGTTGTTGTTGGAATGGTCAACCAAAATAATGCCTTCGTATGGTAAATTAAGAGTTATTACGCCGTACTTGCGGTTTGGTGTGAGCATGCCAACGGGCGAATCGGTTGATATCAACAAAATGCTGAGCATGCCGCTTGGCAATGGAGGGCCGGTGGGCCTACCGCTTGCTGCAGGTTTTGATTTTGAGTTTGCTGGGCACTTGCGTGCCGGCGTGTATGCCGAAGTTTTGTATCTTTTTGATCATACGCACGAGCGACGCTTAAAAACTGCGGTAACCCAAACAGAGCCTTTGCTGCTCAATCGTGGCAACGCAACTAAAAATTTTGGTTCAACATGGATCTTTGAAGCGTATGCCGAAGCATTTAAATTGTGGCGAGGATTTTCAGCCAAGCTTGCTTGGCAGTATGTTCATCACGATGATGATAAATTGTTTACCAAAGATGCAGCTTTTTCTAATGATATTATCAATACTGCCAACAGCTTAAAAGACTGGACCATGCACAATCTTATGTTGCAAGGTACCTACGATTTTTCAAAAGAATTTGATCAAACATGGCTAACGCCCTACATCGGAATTTTTTATAAATTTGGAGTTGGCGGCCAAGGCATTATCGACAACAATACTGTTGGAGGTATGTTGGGCGTGGGCTTTTAGCATGTTCTTCACAATTGAGAATCACCCTGGTTAAACTTTGGTTCATGATCTGAATAAAAGCTTGGAGAAAGGATGAGGAAAATGAAGAATCGTACGATTTGGCTGAGTCTTTTGCCATGGTCACTGGTGTTGGTTCTATGCTTTCCCGCTCAAGCTCATACTAAAAAAATTAAACTTCCTGAAGTAATCTTACACAATGCGTTTGTGGAGCAAGAGCAGGAAGTGCCTAGTGCCGTTTTTGCTAACGTTCAGTTGCCAGTGTCAACGCCGCGTCCAAAAGTAACCATGCCCGAAGTTATTGTGGCCGACATTCCCGCTGAGCAAGAGCAAGAAGTTCCCAGTGCCGTGTTTAGTGATATTCAGTTGCCAGCGGCCGTAGTCAAACCAAAGCCTGCCGTGACGCACGTTGTTGTCCAAGCTTTTGGTGAGCAAGAGCAAGAAGTGCCCAGCGCTGTTTTTGATAGTGTTCAATTACCAGCACCAACCCCGCGTCCAAAGCCTGTCATGCCAGAAGTGGTGATTGATGAAATACCTGTTGAGCTAGAACAAGAAATGCCGAGTGCGGTGTTTGACAGCGTTCAACTTCCTGTTCCGGCGCCTAAACCAAAACCAGTTGCGAATAACAAAATAAGTAAGCCTGTTGTGGTGGTTCAAGCACCAGCAGAGCAAGAACAAGAAATGCCAGGGACGGTTGTTGACAACATGCAACTGCCCACACCAACAGTTCTCATTGCAAAACCAAAACCAGTTGTTAATAAAATAAGTGTACCAACAGTTGCGGTACTTGCTGAGCAAGAGCAAGAGTTACCAAGCTCGGTAGTAACGAGCTTACAATTGCCAAAACCTGAGCCAGTAGCGCCACCAAAACCACCAAGTCATAAACCTTCAGCAACACAAGCGCCAAAGCCTGTTGCCAAGCCGGTGGTAAAACCAATTGCTAAACCAAGTGTTAAACCAGCAAAGCCTGTTGTGTACAAACCGCTGCCATCGATTTCTGTTGGCGTGAATGAGTTTGAAGAAGCTTCACACGTTGTGGTGGGCGAGTTAGCCAGCCCGCGTGAAAAGCCAGCGGTAGTCGTTGCGGCTGGAGCGGTTGAATATGAAGTTGCTATGCCTGAAGTGGTAGTTAATGATTTGTCGGTTGATTATGAAGGGAATGTTGTTGGTGGGCAGGCAAGTGTTGGTGATCAAGCATTTGAGTTTTCAATTATTGATAATCAAATTGCTATTCCAGAAGCTATTTTTTATGATTTCTTTGATATCAGCAGACCTGCTGATCAGCAACAAGTAAGTAAGCCAAAACCAAAACAAGAGCGACCAAAAACTAAGCCTGCACAATCGGTTGTTGCTGCAAAACCAAATGCTGAAAGTATGCAAACGATTACCATCAATCGCGATCAGTTGCGTGAAGAGATTCGTGTGGTACTGCAAGAGTTTTTACAACAAGCGCTGGCAAGCTTGGGCGAGCACACAAGTGATGGAACGCGTTTAGTTTTCAAACCAGCGCTTATGCAGCAAACTGCTGCAGCACAACAGCGTGCGACTGAAATGTTTACTCCGCAAGATTTTGATTATGAGCCAATGCACTTTGTGCAAGCGTCAACAGAGCGTGCTGCTTCAACGCCAATGGCAGTAGCTGCTGTTGATGTTGGTCCAACCGCTTTTGGTGGAACTGACCGCTTCTTTTTAGGTTTTGCGAGTGACGGGAGCACGCTGGTTCGTGCGTCGCTTGGTACTTCAACTGAGGGCCAAAAGATTGTGCAAACATCGCCAATGGTGCCAGACGTTGGGGTGTTTTCATTTAACGGTTTTGGTGTTGATGTTGCAAGTAATCCGCTCAAAGATGCGGGTACTGCGCACTTGGCACTTGCAGGCAGTGATAAAAAATTAGTAGTGGTGCCGCTTGGTAATCCTGAAATTTTTGATCCAATGGCAGCGCTTGATGCTCTTGCCGTTGCAAAAAAACAGCATGGTGCCTCAGTTTATTTGTTACCGTTGGACGATGGTTTTCAAGTTGTTACGCATAGTGATTTGGCTGGTTCTGATAGTGCTTTTATCAAAGATGCTGCTGGTGTTTCGATTAACCAACAAATTGTTGCGCTTGCTGCCTCACAGCCAACCCAGCTTGATAAAGCATTAATTTTTGCAGCAGTTGCTGATGGAGCTTTGGTTGATCCGGTTCTAAAAGATACAGCAACGAGTGCGATTATTCTTGCAGAAAAGGGCTCTGTTAAAAATTGGGCATCAGACACGGTTACCGACACCGGTGCTGCAATGGGCATTCCCTCTTTGGTTTACGATGGCAATACCGAAGTTTTTAGTGTCGATGGCACCAATCGTGGCATTGCGGTGCTCAAGCGCGCCGGTGATGCGTTGACCGTTGTTACGCACGATGCTACAAAACCAAGCAGTGCACGCAAGCTGCGCGTTGATGCTGAAAGTGATGGCTTATTTCGAAAAATGGGTGTTAACGACGACCCTGCGCAAACGCTTGCGTTTTATGCGCCGGGCGACCCAGAGCCAATAACGCGCGCGCTGATTGGTGCTGATGTTGATATGTTTTGGGACGAGCCGCTGCAGCGCTTGTACGTTGGCTTGTCTGACGTAACGCGCGGACATGATATTGGCGCGGTAACTGACAAATCTGGCGGCGTCTGCTCAGTGCTGGTTGGTCACGTTGATGATGCCAACCAAAAAATTACGCTTTATCCGGTGATTAAAAACCCAAGCTCATATCTTTTTGCTGATGATCGTGACCCCGATCATGCTCCAGGAACGCCGGCAGATATCGGCAACTTTAACAAATACATACTCGGTTTTTACGAAAAAAACAGTAAGGCTAACGATTTGTTTGCCAGCGCGCGTGCGGTGCGTACCATGCACACAAGTACTGGCAAAAGTTATTTGATTGTGAATGGTGGTGTTGGTTCACGCGCTAACAATCCGCGCAATGTGAGCACACAAGTTTATGCGGTGCCGCTGGCAGATGATGGTTGGGTTGGGGCTTTTGACAAAACCAGCAGTGCGGTTAAACCAATTGATTTTGCGCCAACATTTGAAACGGTTCGAACTAATGTTGAAGCTGCAATTACGCAAGCTGATGGGTTATTACCAGCAGGTAGCAATCGTAAAATGGCAACGACAGCGATAATTGCTCAAAACCCACCACTTACCGCCAATGCAATTGCGTCGACAGTTTTACAAGAAGTTTATAAGCAAGATGATCAGAACAAAGCAGCAAATGCGGTGCAAGCCCGTGTGGATGATGCTGGTCTTACCAATCCTGTTACCGTTGCAGCTGCCCAGGCATTTGGAGGTAGTCCGTCGAGTATTGCTGGAGCTCTTCTGCCAAATAGAATTCGTGAAGTTTCTGCAAAAACAACTGTTGTAGAAGCAGCAACTAAAGCTATTGACGGCATTAGTCATACAAAAAAAGGTGGTGCTGCCGGTGCAATTCATGCTGGTGCTGGCTGGGCGTTGCACGAAGCGTATGAAGGCGACTTTAGGGACAAGTTGTTGCAAGAAGTTAAAACCATGCATTTAAATTCGCAAGAACAAACTATTGTTGGTGCTGACCCACAATTGCTTTCGTTTGATTTAAAACTAACGCTTACCGACATTCAGGTTCACGGCGATACCATTTATGTTTCTGTTGCTGGCGACCGCGATGCCCAGCATCTTGGCGAGGCAGGCATTTTTGCCAGCAAGGCACTGTTTGATGATACCGGCATGATTCGTGCCTGGACTCCATGGCAGCGCGTAATGGGCCGTCCAGACAAAGTGTACGGATTTGACTTTGACGACACGTCCAGCAACTTTTGGTTTGTGACCGAAGATCTTGATAAAAAAATAAACACGGTGCGCGTTACTGAGTGGGGCAAGGGCGACAATGCCTTACATACTGACACACAAACCATGAACGCACCACTTTCTTCGGTGCTTGACGCTGCTTTTGCCGATGTTGGCGGGGTGCTGGGTCTACATGATTTTTCTCCCGACACGTACGGCTTTAAAGAGCGCGATCCCAAGTCAGCAACCCAAAATTTACGCTACGAACAATTTGGCATGATGGTTGCCACGGGGCACGGTCGCGTAGCGCTCATTGAAACTGGTCGTTTTGCAAACGATGTTTTTGCAGCAACGGCGCCGTTTGTTGAAAGTCCAACTGGCGAAGTTTCGGTAAGAATTTTTAGTGCCAGCGATGCTGATGGTGCGAGTGTAGCGCTTGGTCAGCTTGGTGCTATAACGTGTGCTGAAGTAGCGCAACTGCCGTTGAGTGATGCGGCACCAAACACTGGACGCTTGTTTGTTGGTGGTCAAAATGGTGTTGCGGTGTTTACGCAAGGTTTTACCGGCAAAGGTTGGGATACGCGCGCCGGACTTGGTTTAAGCAAATTTTCAAATAGCGCGGGCGTGGCAACGTTTCCACGTGGTAAAAATTGGCGCTTTTTGCAATTGCTGAGTTTGGGTGTTGATGGCAAGGCTACCAATATTTTTAAGAATGTGCGGCGCATTGTTTCTGATCAAAATAAGTTTTTGTATATTTTGACGCGTGATACGTTGTATCGCATTGATATGACCAAAATAGAAACAAGTGGTCGCAGTATTTTTGAACAAGATGCGGTAACCAGATCGCAAGCGCAGATCAAAGAAACCAATTTGGTTAAAGTTGCCAGCATTGCTGATTCGACCGATGGCGCAGGGACAAAACTCTTTGATCCTGAACTTGATGAATTTTTTGATGTTATGGTGCTTAAGCGTGATTTAACAGCTGTTAATGCAGATGATCGTCAAACAACGTTGTTGTTGGCAACAACCAAAGGTTTGTATGCAAATGATAACACGAATCCTGCTAATTCATTGACTGATGGATATAAAAATACGCCTGTAAAAACTATTGGCAATATTGCGTGGGCGTTGCAAAAAGACCTTGGCCCAACACTGCTGTTTGAGTTTTATGCAAAGTCGAGTGGCAGCCGTATGGTGCAAGATGTTAATCAGCCTGATGCGACTAAAAAAGTTAATGTGTTTACTGCCGAAGGCAATTTGTACACGTTTGCGTTGGACAAAAATAAAGAGTTTTTGGCGCGCTATCGCTTTAATGTGAACGATGGTGCTATCAAGCAAATTGCAGAGCCGTACGTAGATAGTGCTGGTTTTCAAACCGATTATTTCTTTAAAGTTGGTTCATTTGAAGAGCCGGTGACCGATGCAGAGTTTTTGGGGCCGCTGGATTTGTATGCGCGGACTAAACATTTTGGCGGAGATAATTTTGTTAATTCAATACCGGTGCGCCCAGAAGCGAGCAAGTTTATAAAAGATCCAATAACTGGTGAATTTACAGAAATTGACTTTGATCTCAGCTTAAGCTTGCCGTTGCAGCAAGCGCGGTTGGTACAAAACACCGCTTCGGGCGCGATGTATGTGCCGGGCGAGTTTGGTGTGCGCGTGAATGAATAAGGATGAGCATGATGAAGAAATTGTTTTTTGTACTAACTTTTTTTGCCTACTCGTTTGCAAGTGCGGTTATTAAAGATGTTCCCACCGTTTCAGACGTGCCACTGACAACTGTTTATTTTGATAAAACAGAATACGCATTTGTTGATGACCAAGCGATGCTTTTTTTAGGTTCTGGTGCGCCGTTAACTGCGTCCAGCACAACAGCTGCACAAAACGAAACTAATTTTGCGCTGGCCAGGTTGGTAGAACATGCTGATGCAACGGCAAAGATAGAGCCTTTAGCGCCTGCTCTAGTAACATTGAATAGTGTAAAAGAGCAACCTAATCCTTTGTTGGCAAAAAAAATTAAGCATCTTGCATTGTACAACAACGCGTATCCAATTGTGGTGCCAGAAACGCAAGAGGGCACAGCGCCGGCTACAAGTAACCAATTTTTTGTGGTGACTGACGTTGTACATGGCAACAAAATATTGACGATGAAAGATAGTGCAACACTCAAAGATGCTGCAGGCAAAGATGTTGCTACAGCACTGGCGGGTGTTGCCGGGGGGCAAGATTTTGTTTTTGCTGTGGTGCCAGATGCTACGGCGGCCAGTTTTGGCGCGGTTGCTGGCGTTAATCGCGGGGTTGCGGTGACCCAGCAGTTGTCTGAAAAGCAGGAGTCTGGTACCGTTTCATTTTTTCAGCAACTTAATCCGTTAAATTTTAAAAATACAACGGATGTACCTGCGGCTGCTTTTATCACGCTAACGTCTGCAGAAGGCTTGGTTGCACTCGCCGAAGGCGGTGGTGATACGTTTATTGATGCAGCGCTGGTTGGTGATGATGTTTCGGTCTGGTGGGACGATACGCTCGAGCGTTTGTATGTTGGTTTTTCTGACATGAGCCGCAATGACGATAACAAAGAAGGTGGCGTGATGGGCGTGGTGATGGGCCTGGTAGACGCAACGGCAAATGGCGGCAAGGGCAGCGCGTTTACGTTGAACTCAATTGTTTTTGAACCAACCAAAGATCATTTTTATCAGAATTTAAATTTAGCGCACGATAACGATGCTGCAGCGTACAATGTTATTGCGCAGCGTGCAGCAGCAAATGCTGTAGCGACTACCGCTGCTGATGTAAAAAAGGCGGTAACGCCTGTTGGTGTGGGTACGGGAACTTTTGTAGTGCACGATACTGATGGTACCGTGCTGAAGTATGCTGATCTTGGCCCTAACAAATTTCCGGCATTAAAAACGTCTATTGATGCTGTTGTTGCTGCTGCTGTTGGCGGCACTGCAGCTGATGCGAATCTTGCTATTAATAACAAAGTTGCTCAAGAAGTAACCAGCAATAGAACGGCGGCAAAGACTGCGGTAAAAGCAGAAAGCGTTAATACGCTTGATGTGCCACTTGGTTTTTATTTTGACGCCAAAACACCGCGAACTTCGAGCCGTGGCGTGCGCACGGCGCAAAATAATAGTGACGACGAAATTACGCTTTCGGTTGGTTCAATTAGAACCATGCACACGAGCGCTGGCAAGCCGTATTTAATTTTTAACGGCGTTGTGGGGAACGATCCTTTTGCCGTTGGCGGGCTTTTGTTTGGCGGTAGCATTCAAGACCGTGTATACGCCATTCCGTTGATTGGTGATATTGTTAATGAGCAACCAGAAACTAAAGGTTCGGTGGCCAAAGTTAACGCGCAGGGCGTGACTGATTACACAAATGGTATGTACGATGTACCGGCCAACATTAATGAAATGCCGCTCAAAACGCACAGCGCGGTGACTGTTGGTGGGCAAGAGCCGGTACCTGGTGCTTTTATTGAAGATATTTTTGTGCAGGGCGAGTCGGTATTTATGGCTATGGCCGGCTTTAATAATAAAAGTATTGGCATGTTTCAGTCGACTGCTATTTTAAACGAACTTGGTTTTATTGTTGACTGGACGCCGGCAAAGCGCGTGATGGGCTCGGCACAAAAGGCGTATGGCGCGGGGTTAGACACAACCACCGGGCAGTTTTACTTTTTAGGCACGCACAACGATGCTGACCCAACGGTGGCAATGATTCCCAACACCGGCCAAATAACTACCTGGGGCAAGGGTGATGTTGCGTTGCACGGCGGGAGCGAGGCAGGCTTGCTCAGCACCGTTTTGGGTGAAAGTTTTTCTTCAGGCAGCGGCGGGGTGCATCAACTTTTCAATTTTGACGAAAACACGCCAAGCTTTTATCGTGGGCGTTTTTCAATGATGGTTGCCATTGGTTCGCGTGAAATTGGGCTGATTGAAACAGGTTCTTTTGTTGATGGTCAATTTGCGCCAACGGTAGCGTTTCAAAAAAATACGAATGTTTATGTGGTGGGCAATCAGTTTTTAAGTTCTATAGCGCCGCTGAGTTGCGCTGCCATAACGCAGCAGTTTAATCGCATGGCCCCGCCAAATGCTGACCAGCCCGACATGAATCCTGCCACTGGTCAGTCGCTCTTGTTTGTTGGTGGCTATAACGGCGTGGTAAGAGCGGTAGCAACTGACGCAGCAGATGAAAATGCTGGGTTGCTCGATGTTTCTAACGCCAATTTTGATCAAACAAATCTTACCGATATCAAAGGACCGGTGATACGTTTTGCTACACTGCCTGACCAAATTTATGTTGATGGTTTTGGTGTGCGCAGAGTGCGCAACGGTGCGCTGTACGTGCTGACCAATACAACACTGTATCGCAGAAATCTTAATGGTACTGCCAACGGCAGCCTGTCAATTACCCGTGCGGCAGATTTAGTGGTGGCGCGCGATAGCACCAATCGCGATATTATTTTTATTGCAACGTCACTGGGTCTTTTTAAATCGATTGATCTTGGGCCTTTGCAAGCAGTTGCTGGTGCTGGGAATCAAGAAATTCAATTGCAGTATCTTTCGGGCAATCGCAATGGCGTGCCAAGCGTGCCGGGCAATTTATATGTTATTGCGCGCGGCCAGCGCGTTTTAGATCCTTTGGTAGTTGAACAAAATGAAGCTGATGAAATAGTACCATCAACTGATATTGTAACGCAGATTTATCGTTTTGCGGTCACTGAGGCAGCTGGTGTTATATCGGTAGGCATGATCGACAAGCGTGGCGCTAATGTGACCAAGCAAGTTAGTGGGCCGTTGGTGCAGTACGATGACTTGCGTAGTAACTTTGCAACTGATGGTGCGCTGCTGTTTAACACCAATCCAAAAGATTTAGTAGCTACCGACTTTGTGCGTGTTACGTCAATTTCTGCTACCACAACGCAAGACAGTGTTGCTAATGATAATTCGATTACAAGCGCTCTTGATATTGATATTGAGAAAAATTTTAACGTTGGCATTATAGTTCGTGATAGCGCTTCTGGCGCCTGGGTTGTGCCGGGCGATTGGGGAGTGCGCGTTAACGAATAATAACCAGCGAGTGACACCATGATTTTAAAAAAACTTGTTCGCGTTGTTCTGGTCATTTTTTGCTTTTTTTCTTATACATCTGTCTATTCATTTTCTGTCAAAATGGAGCGGGTATCGCTTGGCAGCAGAGATCGCTTTTCAGGTATTTCTTGTGCTGCCTTTTCGCCCGCGAATAATCTTTTTGTGGTAGGTACGCGGCAAAGTGAAGAATTGCGTTTTTTTAACGCGAAAACGGGTAAACTATGCAGGCTTTTGGCGCCAGCGTTACCACCTGGTTGTGGCGTTTATAAACTCAAATTTTCACCAAATGGCCGTTATCTTGCTTGTGTTCATGATCGGGCTCGTTTTGTAAGTCCTGAAGATGCTGAGCTAGAAGAAGCGATGGAAGATTTGAGTTTAGAATTTTCTTCTTCATCGTTTAAATATTCAGTGACTATTTATAAGTTTGATGATGGTTCTGGAACGTACCAAATTTCTCATCATTTTGATTACAATGATGATGTTGCGGCGTGTATTGATTTTTCAGCTGACAGCAGATGCGTTGGTTTAGCTTATCCAAATTCTTCAGTTTTTTTATGGGATATGCAGGCATTTGAAAACAAAGAAATTACCTGTTTAAATCCGCCTCAATTTACTAATCTGGTGCATGAAGGCAGAGCGATTTTTATTTGCCGCGATAGTGGCTTGCGCCACTTTTCATTTCAAAAGTCGTTGTCTTGTGTGTCGTTTGTTACGGCGTGTTGTGCTTCAGCAGAGTATGCGTGTGTACGTTCTTTTGACTGGGAAGTTGGACAGCCTCGTAGTAGTGCTCTCAAAGAAAAATTTGTAGGGTTGGTTCCTTGTCTTTCAAGTGATCGAGTACCATGTGTTTTGTCAACAAGGCATGACCGGCTTTTATACTGCTTGCTTCATGGTTCAGTAAGTTTGGTAAAACTTGCCGGGCCAGAGACTTACACCATTGATCGGCTTCAAAATCACGAAGGCTTGATATTTTTTATGGATTTTTTTAACGAGCCGAATGTGATAATTGCTGCCTGTTATGATTCTGGAAAACCGCGTAGTTCATATCTTTCTATTGCTTCAAGTGAGACGCCAAATAAAGCCGTTACCGTTCATTTGCCAGAAGGGATGGTTTTTAGCGGAGAATTTTGTTGGAATTTTGAAGATTATAAAATGTGTAAGATGCTAACTTTTTTGGCAGTTTTTGAAGGTTGCTATGAATTGGTAACCCTTACCTTTTTACCAACCGGTCTTTTGCGTGGCCTGCGGCAGCGTGAAGAGATGGGGCGCTACAGGCCGCAGTATAACATTGTTCCTTTTGATTATTATATTTTTTCAGATGGTCGCGTAGAAACGGTGTCACGCGAATCAAGTGCATCAACTTCCAGTTCGCAATCAACATAAAAAAAGGTATCCTGCTGGTTACAGCGTGGCCTTTTTTTACGGATTATGTGCATGATTTTACGTTCTCTTTTTACAACATTTTTTTTAAGCTTTTGTTTAGTGCTGGGCGCCGGTTTTTTCTTTCTTGAAAATCACTGGGTTGACTGCTCACTGCTTGAGCAAGAGGCAAAGGCTTGCCCGTCGGTTGTTTTGGACGATCAAGGCAATGAGCTGGCGCGTTTTGAGCTAGACCGGCGTGAGTTAATTTCGTACCCACAAATCCCCGATGTTGTTGTTAAAGCTTTTGTGGCAGCAGAAGATCACCAATTTTTTAATCATACTGGTTTTTCAATCAAAGGTATTATTAGATCTGCGCTGGTAAATTTATATAACGGCCGCGTGGTACAGGGTGCCAGCACTATTACGCAGCAGGTAGCGCGTTTGCTGTACCTTTCGCACGAGCGCACGTGGTGGCGCAAAATCAAAGAACTATTTGTGGCGTTGCAACTTGAGCGGCAGCTGAGTAAAGAGCAAATTTTAGAACTATATTTAAACAATATGTATTTTGGGCGTGGCATTTATGGTGTGCAGGCTGCGTGCAAACGCTTTTGGAACAAATCGGTTGATCAGGTAGTGCTGCACGAAGCGGCAATGTTGGCAGCTGTTGCAAAGTCGGCACGTTTTTACTCGCCACTCAACGCACCACTTACTGCGCGCAGGCGCCGCAATGTAGTACTGCGTAGCATGTGCACACTCGGGTTTATTGGTAAGCATGAGTTTGAAGAGGCGCGTGAAACGCCGCTCGAAATTGAAGACTACATTCCGGGAAACCCAATTCGTTTGTATATTCAAGAATGGGTGCGGGCGTGGGCTGAAAACAAGTGGGGCAAAGAAGCGCTCTATTCCAAAGGCTTGCGGATAAAAACGACCATTAATGTTGCCATGCAGCAAGCAGCAGAAGATGCTTTTGCGCCAAAAATAAAAAAAATGCGTGAAGAAATGGGCGAAATTTTAAATGGCGGCATGGTGTGTGTGCATGCCCCAACAGGTGCGATCAAAGCATTTGTTGGTGGGTATGATTTTAAAAAGTCACAATTTAATCGCGCCTTTCAAGCGTATCGGCAAACCGGCTCTTCGTTTAAACCAATTTTATATTCTTTAGCCATGACGTCGGGGTTTGAGATGGACAATGTGTTTATTGATGAGCCAATTGAGCTTGTTTCAGATCAGGGAAAAATTTGGAAGCCGCGCAATTGGAATCGCAAATTTGAAGGTTCTATGACGTTGGTGCGTGCGCTTGCTTTTTCCAACAACATTATTGCGGTCAAATTGCTGATGCAAATTGGTGCGCCAAAAGTGGCTGCGTGGGCGCGGCATTTTGGTATTGTGCGTGATTTAACGCCGTATCCATCGCTGGCACTGGGTACTGCGCATGCATCGGTTGAAGAAAACGTTGCCGCATTTAATGTTTTTGCCAACAACGGCGTGTACGTTAAGCCGCATCTGGTTGAGTGGGTTAAAGATGAGTGGGGCCGCAAAGGGTGGGATTATGAGCCGGTAGAGCAGCGTGTACTGGATACCAAAACCAATTCAAAAATGGTTAAAGCATTAACGTGTCGGTTAATTTTTAGTAAGCAATTTTACGAAAAAAAAGGGTGGCTACAAAGTGAAGCGATTGGTAAATCTGGTTCAACCAACGAAGCAATGACAACGTGGTTTGTGGGTTCAACGCCTGAATATACCACTGCAATTTATGTTGGACGTGACGACAACAAGCCCATGGGTAAGTATGTGTACGCCAGTTCAACAGCATTTCCGATTTGGCTTAATTTTGCCAAGCAGTTGCCGTGCACCAAGAAAAATTTTTATTATGATCCTGAGCTTAACCCGGTAACAATTAACTGGCTCACTGGTCGTCAAACGTCTGAACATGACCCAGCAATGGTAACTATTTTGCAATAACATTGAGCGCTGAACATTTGTGTTTGTATCAATGCAAAGCATGTGCTATAATCTGGCCGCACTATAAATAACGCTTTAGAAATACGGCTTTTTAGCATTTTTTTAACATCAAAGAAAAATCATGAACGCAATGCTTAAATTATTTAATCTTATGTTGGTTTTGTGTACGTTGTGCTTTTTAGATCTAAAAAGTGCGGCAGTGCCCTTTGCTGATATTCAACAATCATTTTTTATGCAGAAACAGCTGGTTGCTAAAGAAAATCAAGAACAGTGGATTACCATTTTTGTGCATGGGACTTACGGCTCTGCACTGAGCTTGGTTAGTTTTTTTCGTTTGTTAAATGATGACACCAAAAATTCTTTGTATCGCCGGCTTCAAAAACAATTGCGTGCAAGCGAAGTGCTTTATTCGGGCCGTTTTATGGCACAGCGTGGTTTGCGCGCCGTTGATTGCTCAATAAATCTTGAAGATAATAAATCAATTGTGGTGCCCATTGTGAGTGCGTATCGAGCTTTTGCGCAGCAGGTAAATGCGGCACGGCACGAAACATTTTATACCTTTGGTTGGAATGGCTTGCTGAGTCAGGCTGAGCGGCGGCTTGAAGCAGTGCGCTTTTATAATGAGCTGAGTGGCTTGGTAAAGAGCTATCAAGCTCGCGGCGTTAATCCCAAAATTCGTCTTATTGCTCATAGTCATGGTGGTAACGTGTGTGCAAACTTAGCTGCAATTTATACCGTTTTGCGCAATAAAAAAGCGAGTGCTCAGTACGAAGTACTGAGAGAGTGTGTTGAGTTGTTAGACAATTTGGAAAGTGTAAAAAAAGAAAAAAAGAATAAAAAGCTGTACAAGCGACCAACGAATAAAAACCTGCATGTTGAGGAGTTAATCATTTACGGAACGCCAATTCAAGATGAGACCGAGCCGTTTTTCTTTTCATCATTTTTTGGTAAAGTCTTTAACTTTTATTCTGAAAACGATACTATTCAAGCGGCAGATTTTGTTTCAACCAAAGGGCGCAGAAGCAGGCAGCGCATTATGGAGCCTCGTTTAGAAAGCTTAAAAAATAAGATAATGCAGGCGCGCATTATGGTTGAGCGAGATGCTCATGCCAAGCCGGTTTTTTCTACTAAAAACTTTAATATTTGGGCTGCTTTGCGTGGAGGTAGTCTTTTGTCGGCGTATCCGTACGACCCAACTCATGCAGATTTTTGGTATGCCGATTGGGAAAAGAAAGAAACATTTTTTGATCCGTTGCCGGTGGTTGTGTTTACGCCGCTGTTGCTGCAAGCTTTGTCTCAATGTGAGCATGGTCATGATGTTGCGCTTAATATTTCTAGTACAGCTGACCAGGCTTTGTTTTCGTGCTTTGATTGTGCGCACAAGAAACGAGCATCTTCTTATTCATTTTCATTAAGCGCTCTCAAAAAAATACGAGATCATTTTAAAGCATCAAAGAGTGATTGGGCGGAGTTGCGCTTTCAGCTGCAGCTAGCTTTTGAAAAGGTTAGATGAGAAACTATTACATTCCCCAGACATCAATAGATCTTTGATCAACGAATTCTTTTTGGTGATAAATTTTTTCATCCCACGTTTTCTCTGGGCTTCGGTCAAAAATTACCAGATGTCCTTCTGTTGTTCGTGACTTGTCCATGTACTCGGCGGTTTGCCTTAGACCGTCTGGGAGTGTATCTTTACCACGTAAAATTTTGAGTTCAATAACAACGCGTTGCTTTTGCCATGAAACAAGAAGATCAACACGCTTTCTGCCCAGAGCATATTCTCGGTGAATTCTTCCGCCGCCGTTGATAACGCGTTGTAAAAAAGCCATTAAAAGCAAGTGCGGTCCTGATTCTTTGTAATCAAATCGCTCGAGCCAAACTTCAGAATTTTCTCGAAAAAATTGGGTAAATGCTTGTAATAATTTTTTCATATTTAATGAACCATCTGGGTTTTGATACCACGAAGATTCTTGAATAATTCCTTGTTGCGTGCCCGTTAATAACGTGCGTGGAATGATTTCTTGGTAAATTGGATTGGCGATAACATAGTCTTTTTGACGGATTAAGCCCAAATCGCGAACGTACTGAACATCGTCTTGATTAAACACTTCCAGCTGCCCAGAGCTACTCACAATTACGTCCATAATTTTTCTCACGCGTGGCTCTTTGAGCCGGTCTACGAGTGCATCAAGGTGCGTGTCGCGCCGTGCAATTAATGCTTCTTGTGCGCGCTCAATAACCTCTTTGGTAATAGTTTGTGTGCGATCTTGAACATCGCGAAAACATGCTTGGTAAGCAAGTGCGTTAACAAGCCAAGGTTGGCCCTGCGTTTGTTGAAAAGCATACGCCAGTGCTTCGTCGGTAAACTGTTGTCCCGTTTCTGCCGTGTGTTGAAGATACAGTGTTTTAACATCTTCTTGAGAAAAGTTTGGCAGGAGTAACGACTCTGCTTTTATGTTGAAGGGGCTGTACAAAACGCGTAGCTCTTCTTCTTGTGTTGTTTTTACTTTGTAGTCACGCAGATCGCGAACGCCGATCAAGCAGATTGATTGTGGAAAATATTGTGGGCGGTTGGTATAGCCTGTGCGAAGCTGTGTAAGTAATGTTATTAAAGAATCGCCGGCAAGAACATCAAACTCATCAAAAAAAATCGTAAGAGGTTTGGTGCTCTTTTCTGACCAAAAGCGTAGAAAGTCATAAATGCTACTTTCTTGAATTTCTTGCTTCAAGAGATTTTCAAGATATTCAATGGCATATTCTTGGTTATCCAAAAAAAGAGGTATTTGATTTTTTAGCTGAACAATAATTGCGCGCAAAGCACGATTTACATCATTCACTGCAATGCGCGCAGATTCTGTAGACAAATACAACGCGGCGTATTTGCCTTCTTTATTGAGGTATTTTACAAATTCTATAATTGCCGTTGTCTTGCCGCTTTGTCGTGGGGCATGTAAAACAAAGTAATACTGCTTTTCGATAAAGCCAACAAGTTGTTCCCAATCAAGACGGCGTGGTAGAAAATAATGTCTTGCTGGGTCGGTAACGCCAACGGTATTAAAAAATTTCATAACAACAATTATTGCCCTTCAAGCCAGTTGATCAGCTCTTGCTTCAATACTTTTGGTACCTCGGTACCGCCACCTTGCAAGAAGCTATCGCTTCCGCCGCCTTTAAGATTAAAGGTAGTTTGCAGAAACTGTGCAAATTGCTTGAGATCAACTTTATGCGGACTCTCTTTGCTTACAAAACCAAAGAAGGTAAAGCGACCAGTAGCCTTTGAGACCAAGAAGTAAAAGCCTGGTTTGTCTTTACTTAAATCGTTGCAAATTTGTCGCATATCATCAGCCGAAGCATCGTCCAGTTCAAGATACAAAAATGGTACCTTGCCAACTTGTTCAATGTCGTTGTGCCATACTGGTATAAATGCTTTGTACAGTTGTTTTTTGAGCTGCTTAACCTGTGTTTGTGTAGCTTGCAACGTAGCTTGTTGTTTTTGTACGGCATCAAGAACATCTTCTTGCTTAACTTTAAACAGCTCGCTCAGTTGTTTAACAAAATCAAAATTTTGTTGGAACATTTCAACAGCGCCGGGGCCGGTAATAGCCACAATGCGGCGTGTGCCGGTTGCCAGAGCAGTATCACTGACAATTTTAAAGCAGCCAATAATGCCGGTAGAGCTTGCGTGTGTGCCGCCGCACAACTCGGCTGAAAAGCCGGGGATTTCAACAATGCGCACTTTTTCAGGATTATATTTTTCCCCAAAGAATGAAATAACGCCCTTGCTTTGTGCGTCTTTAAGCGACGTCCACATGATGTTTGTTTTGATGTCGGCTTGGATCTTTTGGTTAATTAAGTCTTCGACTTGTTTAATTTCTTGTTTGGTCATTGCTTGGTGGTGGGCATAGTCAAAGCGCAAGTGCTTATCATTAACTACCGAGCCAGCTTGTTTAACATGTCCGCCCAAAATGCTTTGCAATGCGGCTTGCAGCATGTGTGTTGCCGTGTGGTTTTTAACGGTTTTTTCGCGGATTGCTGCTTCAACAATCGAATGTGCTGTATCGCCAACATTAATTGCTTGTGCTGGTTTGCCGTCAACGGTTGTTGCGGGGATCTTAACCAAAATGGCAGGATTAAATGTTTCGCCAGATTTTTTTAAATCAACAACGTTAAAAGTTTGTTTGTTGATAGTGATGCGACCATGGTCATTTACCTGGCCGCCGCATTCAACATAAAATGGTGATTCTTTGGTGCTGAGCCAAATGTGGTCGTCGGCAGCGCTGACAAATTGTACGGGGCTTTCATTTTCAAGAACTTCATAACCAACAAATTTGGTTGGCATGTTATCAAGAGAAACTTCTTCAGTTCCGCTTGCTTTCATCTTTTTACCTGAAAGTTCTTTTTGTTTTGCCATTTCTTGTTCAAAGCCTTCAAAGTCAACGGTAAAGCCATCTTCTTGGCCCATGAGCATGGTGAGCTCGGGCGGGAAGCCGTACGTGTCGTACAACTTAAATGTTTGATCGCCAGAAATAACGCTCACGCCCTGCTGCTTATTAACTTCGATATATTTTTGCAAAATGCCTTGGCCGTTAATTAAGTTTTGGGCAAAGCGTTCAATTTCGCTGTCCAGCACTGAGCAAATTAGTTTTTTATTTACTTCAAGTTCTGGATAAATATCTTTCATGGTTGCAATAAAGTCTAACGCCAAGTTTGAAAACAAGTTTTTGTCGTCAGAAATCTTTTGTGCAAACAAGGCAGCGCGACGAATAATTTTACGCAAAACATAGCCGCGCCCATCGTTTGAAGGTGCGCATCCGTCAGCAATTAAAAGTGATGATGAGCGAATGTGGTCGGCGATCACATGAAAGTTGGCGCGCATTTTTTCGTTAGATTTTTGATATGAAACGCCGGTGCGCTTTTCAATACTGGCGGTTAAAAGTACAAATTGATCGGTTTCAAAAACGCTGTTAACGCCTTGCGCTACCATGCACAGCCGTTCAAGGCCCATGCCGGTGTCTACACCCGTTTGAGCCAGTTCTTTTAGACTACCGTCTTCTTGCCGGTTGTATTGCATGAATACATTGTTCCAGATCTCAATGAAACGTGAACAGTCGCAGCTTGGTCGGCAGGTTGCAGTACGGCAACCTTCGTCGGCACCACGGTCTAAATAAATTTCGGTGCAGGGGCCGCACGGGCCGGTATCGCCCATTGCCCAAAAGTTGTCTTTCATGCCAAGTCTGACCAAATGGTCTTCTGGAATGTTAAGTATTTTATTCCAAATGTTGTATGACTCATCATCTTTTTCATATACCGAGACATGCAATTTTTCTTTTGGCAAGCCCATCTCGACGGTCAAAAAGTTCCAGGCAAATTCCATAGCTTCTTTTTTGAAGTAGTCACCAAATGAAAAGTTACCCATCATTTCAAAAAAGGTCAGATGGCGTGTGGTAAAGCCAACTTGATCTAAGTCGTTGTGCTTGCCGCCCGCGCGTACGCATTTTTGAATGCTGGTGGCGCGTTTGTATGAACGTTTTTCTTTGCCCAAAAATACATCTTTAAATTGGTTCATACCCGCATTGGTAAAGAGCAGCGTTGGGTCTTCGGCCGGAATGAGTGATGAACTGGCAACAACGGTATGGTTGTGTTTTTGAAAAAAGTCGAAAAATTTTTTACGGATTTGCAGGGAATTCATAATAGCGCCTCATTCTTCTTAAAAACCAGGTCTTTAAATGCGAGATAACGCCCATTCTATCACGATTTTTTGGGCGAGTAAATGTGAGGTGTTGGTCGGCAGGTTGTGTTGTTGCCATTTGTAACAATTGTTGCTTATTGAATTTCAAAAAAAGTATAATCAAAATAATAATAGCATTCGGGGGGAATGAAGATGAAGATCAATAGTATCGTTTTGTATTGCGCATTTGTTATGTTGGCAAGCCTTGGTGCATCGTTTTACTGTGCACAAAGGTTTCTTGATGGTGTGAGCAGCTCTGAGCAGGTGAGTCTGGCAGCGGTTGCTCCTTCAGCACGGTGGTCTTCACTACAGCGAGCACTGTATCTTAAAAACAGCTCTATGCTTAAATTTTTGCTTAAAAAAGGTGTGGATGTTAACGAACGCGATGCGCAGGGCCGTACCGCTTTGCATTATGCTGCCTCGCTTGGTTTTGTTGCGGGCGTTGAGTTGTTGTGTGCGCATGGTGCTACTGCGTGGTGCCAAGACAACAAGGGTTATTCGCCATTGCACTGTGCTGCTGGCAAAGGGCGCGCTGCCTGGGTACCGCAAGCGCAGTACGCAAAAATTGTTGATTATTTAACTAAAAGTTCTTCGTGTGCTTTGTACGATTTAAAAAAACGTACGCCTTTGCACTATGCGGCCATGCATGGTCAAGATCTTTTAGTTGCGCAGTTGTTGGTAAAAGATGCGCAGGTTGATTGCCAAGATAAATTTGGCAGAACGCCCTTGCACTATGCCGCGGGGGCGGTAACGGGGTACCGTTCAGTTTCAAAAGATTATGATAAGGTTGTTGATGTGTTGCTCAGAGCTGGTGCGCAACTAGAAAAAACAGATAAAAGTGGTAAGGTTCCGTTACATTACGCTGCTGCGTCGGGTGCTTCGGGCGTTGTTTCTTTATTAACCATGCAGGGCGCTTTTCTTGATTGTTGTGATAACGATGCGGCAACGCCGCTGCATTATGCTGCCGGAAAAGATACACTGCGCTTTAAACCTCGCCAATATTTTCCACATGTGCGCTATCGCGCTCAAATGCGGGCCTATGGCCGGCAGTATGAACGTGCGTTGCGTGAACACAGTACCATTGTTGCTCATTTATGCTTATTGGGCGCCTCTGGGCAGCTTTTAGACCAGCAGGGTAAGACGGCGCTTGATTATGCCCGCTCCAGCAGCCATGAAAGGCTCTTCTTTTTTCTAGAAAATTCAAATAGAAAATAGCTTGTCCGGTTTTTTAAAATCCCCTCTCTGGCGGCATTTTAATGCCCAGAAGACCCTCAAAAACAAGGCTTTTTAGGCCTTGACTGGGTTCAGATACATATGAGACTAAAATCTTGAATTTTTGAATTCTATTAAAATAGAATAAAGGCCTCCAAT
>JAIERW010000033.1 GCA_019746485.1 Candidatus Babeliales bacterium
AAACACCATAGAGATTCCTTTAGGGAATAATCATTTATTCTAAAGACGGATTCTTAAACACCCGTTCCTCGTCACAGCTTGACCTTGATAACAAGAGAATATGTTTATTACAGTAGCACCCCCTTCAAAAACCATATGGACCCAGGAAAATGATACGTCGCACAAACCCATCGCAACCCTTTCACGAGTAGACGTAGGCAATAATTTTTACCCCACAGAATTACCCAACGAAACGCCAGGTGTTGTACATGATAACAGAAAAGCGATCTCAAAATCAAAAAATGAAAAAAATATCAGGTTTTTATCTTTTTTATAGTCTTTTTTTAAACATTCAATGCATTTGACAATTATCATTGGCTTATTACGCTGATTATCAGACGAAGATATAAAATTTTTTACCAAGCGCGTATTGATCATATATGAAACTAATTAAACTATTATTCTCTATTATAGGCTTTGTTGCAATAGCATTAGCGCTACACATGCTGTGTGTTATCAACAAAAAACAATCTAAAAACATTGTAAAAAAAGAACAATCGTATCATGCCCATGACCTTTTGGCAGCGATAGAAAAAATTAATGCGTCAATTGAGCTCGTTGCTTTTAAGTTGCAAAAAAATGAACCTCTTAACAACGAAAGCTTTGAAAAATTGCTCAAAGAGATTGATGATATTTGCCATCGGGCACAAAAACTTAACGTAGCCAATGTTATTGATTATCCTTATCTGAACGATATTAAAGAAAAAGTTTTATTGCTTAAAAAGAATACGGGCTTTACGGGAGTTGCAGAGCACGTTGCCTGATGTATCATGCAACCACCGTAAAATATTGTCGCCCCCCAAACCCTTAAATACAAGGCTACTCGAAGATGATAACGCTTTGTAAGATTTTATATTTTTTACTCAAACAAACCTTTTTTTTACGATGTTTTTCGCTTTTATTTGACGGTAATTTTTTGCCTTTTTTTGGGTACCCAGTATACTTTTTAGATCAAAATCTTAACGTAGAGGTACCATGCAAATTCAAAAAAACACTATCTGCCAAACCATAGAGCAAAAATTTCATCACGGCTTTAGGTGGAATTTTTGGGGCAGTATTTTTTATGAAGCAGCAAAAATAGTTCATCATTTTTTCCTGCTTAAGTTTGTAAACGTTACCGACTACGGCCTTATCGGTAGTATGTTTGCGGTAATTTATATGACCACCAAACTGGCAGACTTTGGCATGAGCCATGCTTTGGCACCATTTTTTTGTCAGATAACCAAAAATAAAAAAAGTTTCAAAAAGATACTTTTATCATATTACCTTGGCCCTCAACTGCCCATTATTATGACAGCCGGCTTTACGGCAATGATCTTTTTTAAGGGGAAATTTTTACTCGGACACACAGCGCCATATCTCTTTATTATTCCAGCTATTGTATTTTTGGAGACAATCCGTTCGTTTTTGCGCTATGTTTTACACATGGCTTTTCAAAGCAAAACGGTTGTTTTATTTGAGATCATAACATTTATTTTCTACCTGTCTTCAATTTGGCTGGCTCTTTTGGGACTACGCTTTCCGCTTTCTTTAAATGTTATCTTTATTCCCCACATTTTTGACTCGGCTTTTGTAACCGGCGTCTTTTTAGTTATGACCTACCAATACTATCAAAAGCTGCCAACTGACCAAGTTGCTAGCCAACCAGTTGGCCTGGGGCGCCGTATTTTAAACGCCCGTGTTTTCAATTACTTTATCCGCATAAGTCGCGAATTTTTTACCAGCCACTTTTTAACACCTTTTTTTGCAATCAAATTTGGTTTTAAGCAAGCAGGCCTTTTTTACTTTGCTAGCATTATTGCAACGGCCATTCAGTCAATTGTTAAAGTATCAATTGGTTATTCAGGCAATGCGCTATTTGCAAACTTAAAAGAAAAAAGCCAAGAAGCAAAAAAGCAGGCTTTTCGTATTATTAACGAAAAACTGATGCGCTGTATTGCGCCACTCATTATTATTCTGGTTATCAACCATAAAAGCATTATAAAACTGGGTATGACACATAACAATACCTGCCTTACCATAGCGCTTTTGTTATTGCTCTTGATTATTATTTTTACTGAATTCTTTTTTATGGCTTATGAGCAGTTTTATATTATAGAAGAAGCTTCTCGAAATCTCTTTATCTTTAAGCTTTTTGAATTCGCCACCTTTTATTGGTTGATTATTGCCAGCGATCAACAAACAATGTTAGCGACTTTGGTTAGTATTATTGTTATCAGGCTCATTAGTTTTGCTGTTATAACCATCAATGCCTATTCACTCTGGCAGATTACGCCAAGCCTGAGTACTTCAAAACGCTACCTCGCTTTCTGCACGGTATGCGCTTTTATGCTTCTATTTGTTTTCAAATTGCAATAAGAATTGGTCGCAATACAAAGATTTTTGCCATAGCGCCAGAATAGGGGCACATTTTTATCTTTTTGAAAATATATTGTATACTGATCTCTTAGCATAATCGCGGTTTGATACGGCTCTGATAGCCTTGCTGAGAAAAAAGAATGAATAAAGATTTGAGTACTAAAAAATTATCGCCCATCGATCAGTTTAACCACGGGTTCACCTGGAACCTTTGGGGAAGTACCATATTTGAATCGCTCAAAATTATGCACAATATTTTTCTTATCAGGTTTTTAGACGGCTCTACCTACGGCCTTGTAGGTATGCTTTTTGCTACTATTTACTTAGCTTCACGCTTGGCAGACTTTGGCAGCGCTTACACACTTGCACCATTTTTCTATTTTTTTACCAAAAGTAAACAAACGTTTAAAGCGATATTTTTGCGCCAATACCTTATGCCTGTCTTACCAATTGCAGCAACAGTGACAGCACTGGCTACCTACTGGACCTATCAAAATTGCACTGGCCTTGAGCATGTTCCGTATCTTTTGGTAGTGCCGCTGTTAATTTTTACCGAAACAATCCGCTGCATCTTTCGCCAATTTTTACATATCGCTTTCAAAAGTAAACCTACAATTTTAATTGAATTGTTTATTTTTGTGGGCTATCTAGCTCTTGTTTGGGGCAGTTACGCTTACGCAGGCAGCGTACTCTCGTCCAATTTAATTTTTGTACCATACTGTGCAGATTCATTAATTGCACTAAGCTTTTTTATGTTTTTGATGTGGCGCTTGTACCAAGCTTTGCCAAACGAACACGTACCAGTTCCTGAAAATTTGTTTAAGCGCATGGCCACAACACGGCTTTTTAATTATTTACTGCACCTCAACCGCCAGCTATTTACCAGCAACATGGTAACACCGCTCTTTGCCGTTAAATTTGGACTCAAGCAGGCAGGCTTATTTTATTTTGCCAGCACTATAGCCCGCTCACTGCACGATATTATAAAATCTACCGTTGGACATCCAGGCAACGCATTGTTGGCAACATTAAAAGAGAATGGCAGCAAGGAACAAAAGAAATCGGCTTTTGAAGTTTTAAGCGCAAAGCTGGTTATTATTGTTGTACCGATTATTATCTTTCTGGTTTTGAATTATGGCAAACTACTAAAACTTAGTTTCATAAATCAGCCAACCAGTATGATTATTACCTTTTCAATCATGTACTTACTCATTACCTTTTCAGAACTATTCTTCATTTTGTATGAACAGTTTTATATTTTGGAAGAAGCAGCAAGCTCGCTTTTTTCATTCAAACTGCTGGAAATAATCTTTTTCTACACGTTTGTGGTAGCAAATGATACTTCAAGTCCTGTTGTAATACTTTTGAGTATTGTAAGTATTCGCGCCTTAAGCTTCTTAATGGTATCGCTCAATGCTTTTTACCGCTGGGGTATTAAGCCAAACTTCAAGCTCACTCTGCGTTTTCTTAGTAGCTCGGTAGGCATTTCTCTTCTTGCTT
The DNA here is from genome assembly GCA_019746485.1 of Candidatus Babeliales bacterium. Lineage (GTDB taxonomy): Bacteria > Babelota > Babeliae > Babelales > RVW-14 > AaIE-18. Next base: position 3,898 of record JAIERW010000033.1, read on the forward strand.
CACTTTTTATCTAACTTTTCCAAGAAAATCTTGTACTTCGTGCGAAGTTGCCAGATCCCATGGAATTTTCCCTGCTTTGTTTTCATACCATGTCATTGCATAATTTTGCACCAAGAGCTTAACCATAGCTAAATCATTATTGAATGCGGCATGGTGCAGGGGCGTGTTAAGCTCGATATCTTTGTTGGTGTTAACATCAGCACCAGCCTTAAGTAAAGCTTCTACAATATCACCATGGCCTTTTAAGGCTGCACAGGTAAGTGCGGTCATGCCCATAGAATTTCTTCTCTCAAGGCTTGGGTTATATTTTAAGAGTACCTTTGCTACCGCCAAATGACCGTTCAGGCATGCTTTGTGCAGAGCCGTTTCTTTTTGCTGATCACCATAATTACAAAAATCGTAAAATTTTGACACCGTTAGTTTTTCTCGAATTGCAGCAATTAGTTTACATAATGTTACAACATCACCGTTCATAGCAGCATAGTGCAAACAGCTTCTTTGATAGGCATCAAACACCAAAACATTTGCACCGTGTGCAAGAATAATATCAACGACTTCAGGTTTATTTAAAGAACTTGCGTATAACAACATTGTTCTTTCTTGATCGTCTCGATACTGAATAAGATCTGGGAAAAGGGTTAACAATCTTTTTACAGCGTCGTTACTTCCCGAAACCATTGCTTTAAAGATGTAAGCCGCATCGCCACCAATCAAGCCACTAGCCACATCTTTATAACTGACACTTGCTCTGTTTTTTTTCTTAGCGGGCGAACTTGAGCGTGAATCTTGGCCTTCTTTAATCCGTTCAAGATCTAATGAAAAACGAACTCGTTGATCACTAGCCGCCCCCACCAGCAAGCTTGTAAACGACGCAAAAGCTATAACAGCCATAGAAATTTTATTATTTCTACTCATCGCAACTTCCAAGTACTAGCCATTTGGCACTATGCTCGGCCTTTAGTTCTTTAAGTCGCACAACAACACCAAGCATATTTTCGCTCTGAGCATAATCAAGTGGCGAAAAACCTTTTTCATCAAAGCAATTAACATCAGCAGCAAGTTGTTTTGCTTTGGTGTCAAAATGACTCAAAAGCTCCATAGCTGCGGAATGATTGCGATAATAAATTGCTCGATGCAAAGCAGTCTTGCCCCGATAATCTTTCAAATTAATGTTTGCCTTTCTGATGGAAAGCAAGAGCTGTATAATTTGCATATCCTGCGATCGAACAGCTAAGTGCAACGCTGTGGTACCGTTTTTAGAAACAGCATCAACATTTAATAGAAACTTACGTACCGTTTCTTCATCATGATATTCATGCAAAGCTTTTTGAAAGAGCTCTTCAGCTGCTTTAAAAAATTCGTTAATAATTCTCCAATTTACTTCGTTATAAACAGCACCATGAAGCGGAGTAAAGCCGTCTTCATTGCAGCAATTAGGATTGGCCCCTGCATGTAATAACAACTTAAACATATCGGCATTTCCGTAAATTGCTGCATAATGCAAAGGAGTAAGACCATGCTCATCGCCAGCATTAATATTAATATCTTCGTTTTTATGAGCTTTTTTTATGATCTTTTTAACCAAGTCAATATTATTCCCTCGAACTGCCCAGTGAAGTGGGTAGTTCAAGGCACGATCTTCAACAATCTCCCAACGATTATTGTGCAGTAAAAAAAAGCGTTCCCAGTCAAAATCATCATCAACAAAGGGTTCTTGTTGATCGTTAGAAGAAGAACTTGATGTTGTTTGAGATCGAGGGGAAACACGCTTAGTGCGGCTAAATTTTTGAGACAATTGCTGACCAAATTGTTTAAGAGATCGTGGAGAACTCTTGCCTCGTGGGCTGCTACCCGCCGACGAGCTACCGGTTTTCAGTCGAGGTGAATCTTCTGAGCGGGGGCTACTCTGGCTACTAGAACTTAAATCAGCATTATTATGAGAGGATGGTGCGGCCAAAAAAAGCTTCTTCGTCGACAATGGGGGAATCATTAATTCAGTACCGCGAGGGCTTTCGCCTTCAGACCTTGGACTATAACTTTCAAAATCAGATCGTGGAGATGGAACCAGAAAAGAACCCTCACCACTCGAGCTTAAATCCGTGGGGCGAGGTGATCTTCGTGGCGAAAATGTTGCTGGATAGATTTTTTTAAGTTTTCGAGGGCTCGTTTTTGGTTTGCTGCCAGCCTCATCAGACTCAACCAATGATAACATACTCAAAGAAAATGTTAACGGCACCACCGAGTCATCTGAGGCTAACGTAGAAATAGAACTACGCCTTTCTCGCGATGAGGTTGGTAAAGAAGATGATGACGATGCTGCATAAGAATATTCAGCACAGTAAATCACCAAAAACGAAAAACCTGCTAATAATCTAATTTTTTTTTTCATATGATACTTTCGCAGCTATTTTGTTATTACTATCATCATCGCACTATCATACTGAGGGATATTGGCCACGCCGCTTCTGCTCTTTAGCGATTCTAAGCATCGCAATTATGGCATCATTATTACTTCCCTCATTAGCGATTCTAAGCATCGCAATTATGGCATCATTATTACTTCCCTCATTTTTCAAAAGTTCAGCACGACGCAGCGGGGTTAGGCAATATTCCTCAATTGCATCAATATCTGCACCAAGCATCAATAACCATTCAACAGATCTAACAGCGTCACACTTAACTGCCCAATGTAAGGCTGTGCCAAAAAAAGATCTTGGTGTTGTTGCAACAAGTAATTTTACTAACACAATATCATCCCTCTCAATAGCATAAAATAAAGGAATAAACTCGTGGGAGTCAATGATATCAGTTCTTACCCCCAACTGCAAAAGTCTTTTGACAAGAGATATATTTCTTTGAAGTACGGCAAGGTTGAGCAGAGATATTTTTTTGCCTTCTTTCATAGATGCCAGCATTGATTGCTCACAATCAATGATCGCAAAACCAATGCCGTAATCATGAAGCAAGCGAACAAGAAAAGAAAAGTCTTGCCGAGCAATTGCATGTGCGCACAAAATAGCAATTATAGAATCATACTTTTTCTTGATTGCTATCTCAATTGCATCCAAACCCAAATCAACGCCAAGCTTAAGTAAGAATTCAACTCGCTCTAAACGATTATAAAAAACTACGTACTCCAATAATGTATAGTCTTCAAAAGCATGCTTATCGGGAAACAGCTTGTTACTATTGATAACTTCAAGAGGAAACAGTTCTATAACATCCCAATAATTATTTTGCACTGCATAAAAAAGGGGAGGCGCGTCCCGATTATCACGCGCACCAATTTTTGCGCCATAAGACAATAGCTCTGCGGCAATTTCTCGACAGCCGGTAATGCACGCATAATGCAAGGGAGTTTTGCCAAGTTCATCTTGACGATTACAGTCGTGTCCCATAAGTAGCATCACGGAAACTTGCCCAATATCATAATTCATAATTTTGCAATGCAGTGGGTAGCGAATTTGTTTATAAGAAACAAAAGTATCATCACTATCATCATAGTCACTGTCGCAATCAGAAAAACTATCAAGAAAGCTATCGCTACTATTTGAGCTTGGCAACAACGGGGTACCCTCAGGAATAATAATGGTATCATTGTCGTCAAAAAATTCTGGAAAAAGTTCTGATTCTGCGCAAGTAAAAGCAGCCGAATAAGCAAAAAATAACACTAAAACAAAGACTCCCCAAACCATTTTCCCACCCCTTGCGTTTAAACAGCTTTAACGTAAGATTTTTTTATAGCAAATTGCAGGTTATAAAGGCAAGGATTTGGCCTTATCAGCAGAGCAAAACTAAATACTTAACCCCCCAAGAAGTGCTGCAAGCATTGCGTCGCGCTCATCTGTTTTTGGTTGTTCACTTTGTTCTGGCTGACTTCCCATTTTTTCGGCTTCAAGAGACTGCAAAAGGCTTTCTAAATTAGAAGAGCTCGTTGTAAAGCCGTTGGCTCGAGGTCTTTTTGGTTTTTGTGGCGTTGCGTTGGCGTCCCCATCAAAAACACTGTTGTCTTGGCACGTATTACTTGATGATTGTTTATCCAAAATATCTACAACCTTTTGATGGTCATTAATTTTAGCAAGACTCATTGGTGTTTGGCCAAAATCGTTTACCGCAAAAGTAAGAGCGCCTTTCATGATGAGTGGCCGCACAATATAAGCAAGACCATTTTTTGCTGCCAAATGCAGGGGCGTATTGCCTTGAGAATCCCTTGCATTAACTTCAGCACCGTTTTCTATCAAAGTAAAAACATTACAAAGCATCCCTTGAGAAGCTGCAAAATGAAGCGGCGTTAATTCGCTTCCTCTGCAAGCCATGTTAAACGACACATAGGAAGAAATTCCATACTTTTCTAGTTCTTTAACGATAAAACGAAGTGAATCTCCATCACGATTAAACTGCGCTATGCGATGAATTAAACTGATCCCCTGATAATCAGTATAAAGATACGCCGAGAAAAAACACATAGGACTTAAAAGCTCGGCAACTTCTTTTCTAAACCACGGCGTCAAAGCGGTAATAAAACAAGGCAAGGGGTCAGCTCCTCGACTAATCAGAAACAATACCACGTCAAGATCTGCGTTCTTAGCTTCCGTAGGATATTCACGCACGCGCATAATTGCATAATCGAGAGCGCTATAGCGTCGAAAGTCACGTTTATTTAAATAGTCAGCCAAGTCATTATTAGAAAGACTTAAGCTTTCAACATAAGCCTTAATAAAGCCGAGATCTTTTGATGAATCCCAACAATATTCGTGAATTTTAAAATCATTGTGGTTAATAGCAGCACCATGCAACGTTGAAAGCAGCACAAGATTACTCCAGAAGAGGGCGACAACAAATAAGACTTGCTTAACTATTTTATTACATTTATTCATAATACTCGTCCTCATCCTCTTGTAGCTTGTTAAAGTAGCGGCACGACAGCACAATAATCATATTTAATAGTAGAAAATTTCATTCAACAAAGTCAACAAAACCAATAACATTGTTATTTTTATATAATGCCAGAAAGCGTAGTGTGAATTTGCTCATTTTGCAAAGTTAACTTTGAAATTAGTACAATCAAGCCTTTCGTAGGAAATAGTGTAGCTACAGGGCCGGGCAGGCCACTTTATCCCCTTTTTGGAAAAAAGAAATGTGGTAAAAAATAGGAGTTTTTATGAGAAAGTTATGGCTAAGTACGATTTTCAACACCATTTATCATGTTGTTTGTTTTTAAAGAACTTGTGAAATTTGTTTTTTACTCGACTAAATTTGACTGGTTTGATTAATTAAATACGTACTTTGGTGGTGCTGGTTACACAACTAATTTTTCGTTCAATTGGTTCTTAGAGCTTTTTAGCGCGAGTTTAGCTTTTACTCTTTGTGCAACATATTTTTCTACTACCTCTTCTTATTCTTATTAATTTCTTAATGCCCTCACCCTTCTCGTTACTCTTTCTTAATTAAGCGCCCTCCTGTTTCCGTTTTCCCTACACTCTTAACTCTCGCGTAAGCCCCCTTCCCTCTAATTCTTCCTAATTCTTCTTATTACGTATCTCTCTTTTAATACTCATATGTGCTTCTCTAGCATTAGCGTTAGACACGGGTAATAGTTCGGGTGGTAGCTCTTGATTGCGCGCGTGTGCGGTAGGTGCTCAATGGAGGGCGCACCCCTCTACCCTATCTTAATCATAATACTGTTCATTATACTCTGAACCCCCAGAGCGGCTGGAGTTCCACGGAGTCCAAAGCCCCCAGCCCGTTTCCCACACCCCCGTTTTTCATACTTTCGTTTTCCCACCCACGTTTTAAACCCCCGGGCCCACGAGCTCTCAAGCTTAGAATCAAGAGGCTGGGGGCGGCAGGACGGAGTGAAGGCCGCGATCGGCGCCCTGCCCGGCCCTAAAATGAAGGCCACAAAAATGGAATAAAAAAATAGAAAAAAGCCGCTTGAATTCTGAAAAATATCGAAAAAGTGCCAGAATATTCAAAATTATGCGACACATAACTGGCAAAGCCAATTATAAAGTTGAGTGAACTAGACTAAAACTTTGTGAAAAAATATTGACATATCTTCATAAGTAGACTAAGATAATCTACAGAATAGAGGTTAGGCCAAAAGAGAGAAAAACATTACAATCTAGCAACGTTTTATAAAAGAATAAAGGAAAATTATGGGAAAAATTATCGGTATCGATCTCGGTACAACAAATTCAGTAGTATCCTTCATGGAGGGTGGTAGCCCAAAGGTTATCCCTAACCAAGAAGGTGCTAACACCACCCCGTCCATTGTGGCTATTACCAAAGACGGCCAACGCTTGGTTGGCGCAGTTGCAAAACGACAAGCGGTGACCAATCCTGAAAACACTGTTTTCTCGGCAAAGCGCTTCATTGGTAAAAAGTTTGAAGTCTTAAATGACCGCGACAAGCATTTGGTTCCTTACCACATTGTTCAAACAAGCAACGGCGACGTGGCTATTGAAGTTCAAGGCAAGCAACTTGCTCCAGAAGAAATTTCCGCAGCAGTTTTGCAAAAACTAAAACAAGCAGCTGAAGATTATTTGGGCGAAAAGGTAACCGAAGCGGTTATTACTGTTCCTGCTTATTTTAACGACGCGCAAAGACAAGCAACCAAAACTGCTGGTAAGATTGCAGGGCTGGACGTTAAACGTATTATCAACGAGCCTACCGCAGCAGCGCTTGCTTATGGCCTTGATAAAAAGAATAACGAAACAATCGCGGTATTCGACTTTGGTGGCGGTACGTTTGATATTTCCATCTTAGAAGTTGGCGACGGCGTTGTTGAAGTTAAATCAACCAACGGCGACACTATGTTGGGCGGCGATAACGTTGATGAACTTTTGATTGAATACCTCATGAATGAATTCAAAAAAGAACAAGGTATTGATCTTAAGAACGACAAAATGGCTATCCAACGCCTCAAAGAAGCTGCAGAAAAGGCAAAGATTGAGCTTTCTGCCGCAACAGAAACTGAAATTAACTTGCCATACATTACCGCAGACGCAACCGGTCCAAAGCATTTGGTAACCAAGGTTTCTCGCGCAAAGCTTGAAAACTTGTGTGACAGCGTGTTCAAACGCCTGTTCGAACCATGTAAGCAAGCACTTAAAGATGCTGAAATGAGCGCAAGCAAGATCGACGAAGTTATCTTGGTTGGCGGTTCAACCCGCATTCCAAAGATTCAAGAAATGGTTAAAGAATTCTTCGGTAAAGAACCAAACCGCTCAGTAAATCCTGACGAAGTTGTTTCTCTTGGCGCAGCAATTCAAGGCGGCGTGTTGGCTGGCGACGTTACCGACGTTCTGCTTTTGGACGTAACCCCACTCTCCTTGGGTATTGAAACCTACGGCGGCGTTGCAACAAAACTGATCGAGCGCAACACCACCATCCCTGCCAAAAAGTCACAAGTGTTCTCAACTGCAGAAGATAATCAAACAGCTGTTGAAATTCACGTAGTTCAAGGCGAGCGCGAATTTGCACGCGACAATAAAACACTTGGTCGCTTTAAACTCGACGGTATCCCAGCTGCTCCGCGCGGCGTACCACAAGTTGAAGTTGCCTTCAACTTAGACGCTAACGGTATTGTGCATGTTTCTGCTAAAGATTTGGGAACCGGCAAAGAACAAAGCATTACCATTACCGACTCTTCAGGCTTGAGCAAGAGTGACATTGAACGCTTGGTTCAAGAAGCTCAACAGCACGAAGCTGAAGATAAGAAATTAAAAGAGGTCATTGAAAAGCGTAATGCGCTGGACAATATGATCATGCAAATTGAAAAGACCGTTAAAGAAAACAAAGAAAAGCTTCCAATTGCCGAAGTTAATATTGTTGAAAAGGCGCTTGAAGATGCCAAGAAGGTTCTTAAAGAACAAGAAAATGATGGCGATGCGTTGCAAGCAGCAACCGACGCTCTCATGAAGGCTTCACATAATATTGCCGAGATTATCTATAAAGATAAAAACGCCGGACAAGCTGGCCAACAAGACGCTTCAGGTTCTGCCGACCAGTCAACTGGCCAACAAGGTCCAATTGACGCGGATTTTGAAGAAAAATAAGCTTTTCTCTAATAATCAATTTTTCGCAATAAAGGCGGGTTTTATGCCCGCCTTTATTCATTTTGAGTTATTTTTGCATCTTTTTAACCAAACTTGCCAGATTGAAATAAAAATGGAATACTGATCATATAATGAATGGTATCTAATTTTTATTAAAAATTCATTCCGGAGAAAACTTATGAATACCAAAAAAAACCTACTTTTTATCTATTTTCTTTTTTTATGCATAAGTAACAACGTGCAAGCAGCAAGCTCAAGCAACAAATTGCCTGATGGCAACACGTTACACCATTTTATTGAGCAATTACCAGACGATCTATTGTTTCACTACATCGATACCAATCGATCTATTCTTCTAACATTAACTGTTCATCCAGCAGGAAGAGAAATGATCTATCAAAGAAACCACTGTGCCTTGAGGGCCGGCGACCTTGCATATAACAGAGGCTTTACTCCCTATCTCGACATTCTTGATAACGGAATCGACGAAACCGAGCAAGACATTCAAGCTGCCAATCTATATTTCAACGCTTACTCTCCATCACCAGTCCTTGGCGGCAACATACTCCACCACTTTCTAGGTAACTTGCCCGAAAATATCTACGAGCACAATATTAGAAAGAACATAAGATTTATTAATCGCTTCATAGAGCTCGGCGCAAACCCTGAACAGCAAGATGCTGATGGCAAAACACCTTTCGACATTGCCATTGAAAGAAATTTTACGCCATATCTTTACGAAGGCCTCTTTTACTACGAAGAAGTCAGCGATAACGAAACAGATGATAGATTCTACGAAGAATACGAAAAATACATGGAAGATAATCCTTTAGAAAGAAACGGAAATGTTCTTCATTGCTTCCTTGAATCGTTACCCCAAAATCCTCAAGACCATGATAAAGACAAAGTCATCAACGCTCTTCGACGCTTCATACATTATCACGATGCCGATCTAAATGAAAAGAATCGCGAAAATCTAACTCCTTACGAACTTGCCTATCAAAAAAGATTTCCCTACCTCTTGATTCTTGAACCAATTCAATCATCATCAAGCGACAATGACGAAAGATCATCCCAAGAACTCGATTATCCGTATTATGATGAAGATGCTTGTGATGCATGCTACAGATATTACGAACAACTTTCTCCTTCAGAAAAAAATGGAAACGTGCTTCATTTTTTCCTTGAATCATTACCCAATGATCATGAGAAACACGATAAAGAGTCTAACATCGCAATGCTGACACAATTTATAGATCATTATGAAGCCGATTTAAATGAAAAGAATCACGAAAATCTAACTCCTTACGACCTTACCTATCAAAAAAGATTTCTTGCTTACCTTCCTCTTCTCGCTCGAAACAGAAGCGAAGACAAAAACAACGATAAGCTACCAAGCAGCTCATCACCAAGTCACAGCCCCGCTCCATTTGATGATGATGATGATATGCCCCCGCTGGAACCAAATAGTCCACTTCCAAAACTAACAGTACCTCCTGTCTCAACATTTTTTTTCTCAGATTTTAACCAACCAGAGAAATACAATTTAATCGAAGACGATATTCTCCCACCATCGACGCAAAAGGCATCAAGTAGTCAATTCGATCGTAATGATGATGATGACCTTCCACCGTTGATACCAAATAGTCAACACAACAAAGACGACGATAGCTCTTTGGCACAAGTGCTTGGCTCTCAATCAGAAGACAGTAAGCCATCAAGCAGCTCATCACCAAGTCAAAGCCCTACTCCATCAGCAAGAAGTAAGCGAGACCGCACCCCAAGTCAAAATTTTTCTTCAGATGAAGCATCACCAAGCTCGCCTTGCTCATCGATAACAAGTCATTTAGCTTCTCCCTCACCCGTTATACAGCGCGTACACGAACGCTCGCCAAGAAAACGAAAAATACAAAGAACTCTAAACTTTTCAACCAAGCAACATTATGCTGATAAATGTCCAAAATGTGCAGATGGTACATGCCCACTTGGACCAAAACAACAAAATAATAACGAAGGAAACTTATGAAAAAGAATATTATAGCCTTCTTACTTCTCATTCCTGTTCTTTCGCCTGCTTTATATGCAGCGGCAAGTGATCACACAGCAATCGAAACATGTTTTAACGATTTTTGTGCAAACGAACGTGTGCGAAATAGCAGACATGGTATACAACTCATTCATTATGCTGCATCGCACGGATATCATGCGGCGGTACGCGAACTTATTGCAGAAGACGCAGATATCGTTAATATTTCAGATCTTCTGAATAGAACTCCTTTAATGCACGCCGCTCTGCCAGGAAATCTTGAAATGATGCAAATTCTTCTTGATGCAAAGGCTAACCCAAAAGCCACAAGCGATTTCAACGACCCACGTATCATCGGCGGCAACGCACTACACCACTTTATTTTTGGCCTAAACGCCGATATTGACTATCACAATCAAGAAGAAAATCTGCACATTATACAACTTTTATTAGACCGAGGAGTTGAAAAACACCAAGTCGACATGATGGGAAGAACACCATACGATCTTGCAGAAGAAAGAAACTTCAGTCCATACCTTCGTCTTTTGCATGATGTTGAAGCAGCATACCAAGAACACCTCGAAAAATATCCGCATGCTCAAAAAAGTACTGCTCGCACATTAGATTTTTCGGACAGAACAAAGATAAACTCAGATCCAATTGAAGACCCAATTGAAGATTTTTCAGACAATAGTCAGAATGATCTTTCAGAAACTTTTAGCATATCAAGCGATAGCGATGATGATGATGATCTTCCGCCCTTACTACCAGCAAGCCCATCGTCTACATCTCAACACAATACAAACAAAGAAAAACCAGCTTCACAAATGTTTTCAAGCCAAGTACCTGATGGGTTATCTGAAAAAGTGTATTGCTCGCCTAAACGCCAAAGAACACAAAGCTCACAAGTTTTTTCAAGCCAACCATTGGCACCAGATGATGAAGCTTCACAATTCTTTTCGCAATCAGCCCATGACGAACGTGAACAATCAATGCCCAAGGAATCCCCATTTGCAACACGCACAGGCAAACGCCTGTCACGAAGCAAAGATCTAATGCCAATAGCAATAGATCTTCCTACCACAAAAGATCATACCGATCAGCGTGAGACATGCAAAACTGGTCAAAACTCTCTCTCGCCAATAAAGTAACAGAGAGCACTATCCAACATTTTGTATCGAATCTCTTGCATTCAAAAATAAAAATTTTTACCCTGGGACTAGTTTTAGTTCCAGGGTTTTTTTATGAAGGGAAAATGCCATGAGTTATATTTGTGCTGCTGTCAAAAAAAGTGCCTGTAACTGCTCTTGCAAAAAAGCCTGCCCAAGTTCCTGCAAATGTACCAAAAGCTGCAAATGTCCATGCAACGGCAAAGCATGTGCTTGCAAAAAAAAATGCCTATGCAAATAAAAAAAATGGCGCTCCTGCTTTTTTGGGGCGCTTTTTTTTCTCACACAGCACTTTTTAGCGCCGCAGAACCAGATACCCAAACCGTATGCGACGATGATGAAGATATTGAGCCAGAAGAGATAATACGCAACCAAGAGCGCAATAAGCTCTTTATCGCGGCAGCCAACGGTAACACTATCCGCATAAAAGAATTACTAAAAAGCGGCAATTATGACATTAACACCACAACCAATAAGTATGGTTGGACAGCACTCCACTACGCTATCTTTTTCTTACCAAAGCACAAAAGCACCGAAACAGTTTTGACGCTGCTTATGGCAGAAGCAGACATGAACGCTCAAGAATGTACAGGCAACACCCCACTCCATTTTTATACCCTCTGGCGCCATTTAAAATCTGATGAATACGCCAAGGTTATGCTTCCACTCTTCCACAGCAAACCCGATCTTGCTTTAATAAAAAATCATGCTGGCAAAACACCAAAAGATATTGAAGCCGAGCATGCAAAAATAGAGCAATCATTTAACGCAGAAACATTCAACTGCGATTGCATTACCCTAGAACACGCTCGGATTGACAAGAAACTTATCGAAGAAAATCTGCCCTATTTTAAAAAATACAGCCTTCCCTATTTTAGAAATGTGGCCTCATACGCTTATCCGCTTGCTACAAATCTCATTGAGATCCAACTGTCCGATGCTCTCATTGAACGACTCAATGGGTAGTATTTTTTTTAAAAAAGTGGACTTATCTTTTGTAAGAAATAAAACGAGCATTGAACGCAACTATAATAGTACTCAATGACATGAGAAGTGCCCCTATGGCCGGATTCATTGTAATGCCATAGCGTGTAAAAAAACCTGTAGCAATTGGTATCATCACTATGTTATATCCTGTTGCCCAAAAGAGATTTTGTAGCATTTTTCTTCTGGTAAGCTCAGAGAGTTCTATAACATCAATAATAGTCCTTGGGTCATTTTTGACTAAAATAATTCCTGCTGTTTCAAGTGCAATGTCTGTACCCGCCCCAATTGCTATGCCAACATCAGCCACTGCTATTGCAGGGGCATCATTAATACCATCACCAACCATAGCAACAATCTGCCCTGTCTTTTGAATTTTTTGAATTTCTGTTGCTTTTTGATCGGGAAGAATTTCAGCTAAAACTGTTTCAATTTCAAGTTTTCTGGCAACAACCTGAGCGGTAATTTTATTATCTCCCGTTATCAACACCACCCGAATACCCCTATTTTTTAATGCTGTACAAGCTTGGTATGATTCAGGTCGTATCGCATCAGCCAGCGCAATGATCCCTTGAATTCCATTGCTTGTTGCTATAAAAACTGCTGTTTTTCCTTGAGCAACAAATTGATCCAATTTGCCTTGTGCGATTGCTCGTGATGCTGCCTGTGCTTTATCATTAGCAAAGGTAATAAAACCTAAAATGTAGTCATTACCAACAAAAATCTCTTTGTTTTGTATAATACTACAGGCACCTTTTCCTGGGAAAATCTTACTCTTGGTTGCTTCAGGCAGTACAAGTTTTTTTTCCCGCACATGAGAAACTATTGCATCTGCAATGGCATGTTTTGCATATTGCTCGACCGCTGCAGCGTAAGCAAGTAGAGTATTACTGTCAAGCTCGCCACAAGTGATAACGTCAGTTACTTCAAAGTTTCCTTCAGTTAATGTTCCTGTTTTGTCGAACATAACAACATTTATATCTTTGGCTTGTTCAAAGGCAATTCTGTTGCGAATGAACAGGCCATTTTTTGCGCACAATGACGTAATGACCGTTAAAACAAGGGGTATAGCCAATCCCAATGCATGCGGGCATGCGGTAACCATTACAGCGACACTATGTTGAAATGCCATTACTAAGGTTCCTGCATATAACCATGAAAAAAACGTTGTGATTCCTGCCGATAATGCAATAATCGTTAAATATAATGCTGCTTTATTAGCTAGATTTTGAACGCTTGATTTACTTTCCATAACCTGTGCAACAAGTTTTATAACACGTGAAATATAGGCATCTTCCTGGCTCTTATTGACTTCAATAATGAGTGCGCCATTGCCATTCACAGCACCTGCAATTACTGATTTTCCCTTGTTTTTAAAAACAGATACCATCTCTCCAGTTAATGCTGCTTCATTGATTTCAGACTCGCCTTCTATAATTATTCCATCAGCAGAAATTTTTTCGCCTGGGCGTACAACAACAAGATCGCCTATCGCAAGTTGAGCAGTTTCAACATCGCGTATTGAACCATCAGGATATTTTTTATGAGCCATTGCTGGTAATAGTAATGCTAAGCGCTCTAATGTTTGCGAAGTCCCTCTAATTGCGCGCATTTCAACCCAATGTCCAAGTAGCATAATATCAATAAGTGTTGCTAGCTCTAAAAAGAAAAGCTCACCGCTAAATCCTAAGGTGGTTAATGAACTGTAGATGTAGGCGATGGTAATAGAAAAAGCAACTAAGGTCATCATGCCAGGTCGGAGCTGCATCAGTTCATCTTTCATTCCACGCAAGAATGGCTTTCCGCCGTATAAAAAAATGATTGTTGACAGGAGTAAGGTTACAATATTCTGACCGTGAAAGTGGATTAACATACCAACCATTGGTTGGACCATTGGCGAAAGAAAAAGAATTGGGATGGTTAAAAGAATACAGACCCAAAGTCGTATGATCAAATCATGCAGCATTACTTGATCATGCTGGTGATGCAATGATTTTTTAACTTCAGGGCAATGCATTTTGTGTTGATTGTTATTCATGTGATCCTGACTCATTGTGCAAGGTCGATTGCGTGAGCCCTTTGCACTCTTTCATAATAATTTCAACAGCTTGTTCAATCTGATCAACTATAGTAATAATGGATAAATCATGAGGCATAATAAATCCTTCTTTGAGTGTATAGTGCTCAATCCATTCAATAAAGGGACCCCAATAGCTTTTACCAATTAAAATTATCGGCACACGAGCCATACGGTTGCATTGAACCAGTGTTATAATTTCAAAAAGCTCATCCATGGTTCCAAATCCACCAGGAAAAATAACAAATCCAACAGAATAGCGTATTAATAACCACTTGCGAGCAAAAAAATGTTCCATTTCGATATGTTCTTGAACGAAGGGGTTTTCAGTTTCTTTGGTCAACCGAATTAGCCCTACGCCTGCAGTAATGATTTCTTTGCCTTGAAGAAACTCTTCTAGGTGCTTTTCTTTCAAATGATCAATTGCGCCTTGATTTGCAGCATTCATGATGCCTGGACCGCCGCCGGTAATTATCGAGAAATCAGCACCTGCCAAGGCCTTGGCGAGTCGCCTTGCTTGCTGACAGATTTCATTCGAAGAAAGTACCTTGGCGCTGCCAAAAATAGTAATTGCTGGCTGTGGTAGTTTGGTCAATTTCCACATACCCCAAAGTAATCGAATCCCAGTCTTAAGAAAACTTTTCAAAAATCGGGCATATTCTCTGAGTCGTCTTAATAACATCCTATGCCTCTTCTGTACTTTTTTTGAGTCGTTGCATTACTATGCTTATTAACAAAACTAATAAACTTATTCCTAAAATTACTACCCATTCAATAAGCCCAAGAGGTGCCGTTTTAAAAATTCTTTGTAACGGGGCAAAATAAATTATCATAAGCTGCATACTGAATGAGCCGATTAATGCTAGTATCAACCATGGATTTGAGAAAAAACCAATATGATATTGAGAGCGTACAAATTGTATTCTAATTGGCTGAAAAATAACTAAGAACGTAAATGCCATGGTGCGGGCCAGTTCAGCGCTTTCAAGTTTTATAAGACCAAAATGACAGGCCGACACTGCAGCAACGGCAAGTAATATACTTAAAAAAAATAGCTGTATAAAAAGACTTGTTGATAAAATGGGAGCCTTTGGATTTCTTGGAGGCCGTTCCATAGCACGGGGGTCCAAGGGGTCAACACTGAGAGCCAGAGAAGGCATACTTTCTACAACAACGTTAAGCCACAATAATTGGATAGGGATGAGTGAAACAAAAGGATGACCTTCTGGGCCAACAAATCCAAACAATGTTCCTATAAAAATAATAAGAAGCTCAGCAGTATTCATGGGGAGAAGATAGGTTGCAAATTTAACAATATTATCGTAAATGCCTCTACCTTCTTCCACAGCATTCACTATGGAAGCAAAATTATCATCAGTGATAATCATGTCAGATGCTTGCTTAGTTACCTCTGTACCCGAAATTCCCATGGCAATCCCAAGATCTGCCGATTTAATCGCAGGTGCATCATTAATGCCATCTCCTGTTACCGCAACAACTTCACCTGCAGCTTTGAAGGCACGCACAATGCGTAGTTTATGCCCAGCAGAAACACGTGCATATACTGCAATATCTTGTATCTTGCTTGCAAGTTGACTATCGCTCATTTGATCAAGTTCCATACCAGTTATTGCCAAAAGATTGTTTTGTATAATTCCCAATTCTCTTGCTATGGCAATGGCTGTTTCTTGATGATCTCCAGTAATCATGACGACGCGAATTCCTGCCGTTCTGCATTTTTCCAAAGCAGGTTTTACTTCTGGCCTTGGTGGATCGATCATTGCCAATAGACCTGTAAAAACCAATTTTTCTTCTAGTATGTTTTGTGTTTCTTGATCTACTGGCCGATACGCAACAGCTAGAACACGTAAAGCTTGTTGAGCAAAATTGTTATCCGCTTTGATTATCTGTTTTTTATGTTCTTCGGTTAGTGCAACTTCTTGTCCATTTAATAAGATTTTGGCTGAAAGATTCAAAATAATATCAGTTGCCCCCTTAACAAATAATGTAGAACCTTGCGGGCAGGAGCGAAGCATACTCATGCGCTTACGATCAGAATCAAACGGATTTTCCTTAACAGGAGTGCATTCAGTTTCTAATATTTCTTTTTTTAAACCCGCTTTTTCAGCAGCAACCAGAAGAGCTCCTTCTGTTGGATCACCTACTATTTCCCATAGATTATTTGTTTTTCTGAGAACTGCATTGTTGCATAATGTACCAACGCGCAAGGTGGTAATAAGTTCTGAACAATCTTTTGGATTTATGATGGTACTATCAAGGGAAAAGGTTCCCTGCGGTGCATATCCCTCACCCGCAACGGTGAAGCTTTGATTATTGGTCCATATACTTCTTACAACCATTTTATTTTGCGTAAGAGTTCCCGTTTTATCGGTACATATAACCGTGGCACATCCCAAAGTTTCAACAGATTGGAGATGTCGAATAATGGCATTGTGTTTAGTCATTTTTCGCATGCTAAGAGCAAGAATAATGGTGGTAAAAACAGGCAACCCTTCGGGAACAGCTGCAACGGCAAGGCTCAAAGCAATTAAAGTCATATCAATAAGACCACGCCCCCTTAAAAACCCTAAAACAAAAATAATGCTAACGATAATAAGACAAAACCACACTAATCGTTCCACTAATTGTTCAAGCTTAATTTTTAAAGGAGTTTCTTCCTCTGGCGCTGTTTGAAGCATAGTTGCAATGCGACCAAGTTCAGTACAAGCAGCTGTTTGGGTAACAATCATAAGCCCCTTACCACTGGCAACTATAGTTCCCATAAAAGCCATGTTTTTTCTATCGCCAAGAGCCAACTTGTCATTTTGAAAAGCGTTAGTAATCTTTACAATAGATGATGATTCGCCGGTAAGTGCCGCTTCCTGTGTAGTAAGTCCTGTTACTTGAATTATTCTACCGTCAGCAGGAACCGCGTCTCCTGCCTCAAGTACAACAAGGTCCCCTGGAACAATTAGTCGGACTGGAATTGTTTGCAAAGCCCCTTCTCGAATAATCTTTGCCATTGGTTTGATTAATTTACGCAAAGCGGCAATAGCCATTTCTGCACGATATTCTTGAATAAAACCTATAAAAATAGTGAAAAGCACAATAACGCCTATAGAAAGTGCATCGCCAGTGTCTCCCAAAAAGCCTGCAATAAATAATGCTCCCATGAGTATCAGCAAGGGTGGGTTATTTAACTGGTTAATAAAAAGCTTAAGAATAGAGGTCTTCTCTTGTTCCTGAATCTCGTTAAAACCGAATATTTGTAAGCGCTTTTGTGCTTCATGTGCCGATAAACCATTTTTTGGGTCAGTTTTAAGGCTACGACATATTTCTTCGGTTGTGGATAACCATGCTTCTTTACTAATATCTGTCTTCATTAAAGCTCACTCCTTTTTTTATTTACTTTTTCTAACTCATAACCTCGCCAAACTACATAGATTGCTGGAATAATGAATAATATGAGCATTGTCATGGTAATAAGCCCTCCCCAAAGAGGAGCTGAAATACTTTTGGCAATATCAGAACCAGCTCCACTACTCCACATGACGGGAATGAGCCCAACAATATTAATGCCAACTGCCATAAGCAAGGGCCTTACGCGGACCGCGCCATGCTCAATGACCATAGAAATTAAATCATCTTTACTTTTCAGGAGTCCATTTTTTGTCCATTCCCTAAATCCTTCCTCAAGATAAGTCATCATAATCGCTGCAGTTTGATTGGAAATACCAAGTAGAGCAATCATACCCACCCACACAGGAACGGAAGTATTGTACTGAGCGAAATATAAAGTCCAGATAGCGCCCAATGCTGCAAATGGAACGGAAAGAAAAATAATAAGCACTTGAGGAATTCCACCAAAATTCAAAAAAAGAATGAAGAGAATAAGAAAAAGAACAAGAGGTACAACAACGCGCATAAGTGCTTGCATACGCTCCAGGTTTTCATATTGACCAGTCCATTTGAGGTAGTAACCAGGTGGAAGCTTAATATTTTTTTCCACAGCTGCTTTTGCATCTTTTACATAGCCACCAATATCACTTCTGCTGGTATCAATGTAAACCCATCCATTAAGCGACCCCATCTCATTTTTTATCATAGGAGCGCCCATTGTTGCTTCAATTTTGCCAAGCAACCCTAAAGGTACATGCGCCATGCGGTTTTGAGCATCAGCCATATTTCCATTACCCATGTCCTGGGCAGATCCATTTTGGTTTTTGATTGGAACAAGAACACGACGCAGCTGTTCCAAGTCATTACGCAGGTCGCGGGGATAGCGAACGTTGATTTTATAACGCTCACGACCTTCAATGGTAGTTGCTACATCAAGGCCACCAATTGATGATTCTATTACATCCATAACATCCATAACCCGTAATCCATAACGTGCAATTGCTTCGCGATCTGGTATGAAATCAATAAAAAATCCACCCATTTCTCGTTCAGCATAAACACTGCGCGTGTCTGGTATCTTTCTTAAAATACCTTCTAACTCTTCGCCAATTTCAGCAATTTTAGCTAGATCTTTCCCAAAGACTTTAAGGCCTATTGGTGTCCTGATCCCTGTTGTAAGCATATCAATACGCGATTTGATAGGCATAGTAAATGCATTTTGAACGCCTTCTATGAGTAGTGCTTGTTCGATCTCTTTAAATAGACGTGCCTTAGTCATTCCTGGACGCCATTCTGAGTTTGGCTTAAATAATACAATTGTCTCAATCATAGAAAGGGGTGCTGGATCTGTTGGCGTTTCTGCTCGCCCAGCTTTACCAAATACTGATTTAACCTCGGGAAAGCTTCGCAAAATTTTATTTTGTGTTTGAAGAAGTTTTTTTGCTGCTTCTATGGAAATACCTGGGGTTGTAATGGGCATAAAGAAGAGTGCTTCTTCATCCAGGGGCGGCATAAACTCTGATCCAAGATTCATAAAGATGGGTACCGTTGCCAAAGTTAAACCTAAACATCCAGCAATTAAATAATATCGATTGCGTAAACAAAAGCTTAATACCGGTTTATAGACAGCAATACAAAATCGATTTACTGGATTTTGCATTTCAGGTCTTATTTTGCCTCGAATGAATATAACCATAAGAGCAGGCACAAGTGTAATCCCTAAAATTGCTCCAAAAAGTACAGAGAATGTTTTTGTGTAAGCTAATGGTGAAAAAAGGCGACCCTCTTGGGCTTGAAGAACGAAGATAGGAAGAAAAGCAATGACAGTTACCAATAAACCTGAAAAAATATCAGGCCCAAGTTCTTTAGCTGCTTCAATAACAACCTCCGCACGTGGGCGTTTTCCTTGATCAGCCTCTAGTTTTTTATGTGCATTTTCGGTTAAGGTAACACCTGCATCCACAACGTCTCCTATACCGATGATAATGCCAGCAAGAGACATAATATTTGAGGTAATACCCATGTAATACATAGGAATAAAAGACATCCCTACTGCGATTGGGAGTGTTATAATAGAAACTAATGATGATCTGAAATGAAAAAGAAAAAGTAAAATAAATAGCATGACGAGAAGAATTTCTTCAAAAACAGCGTCAGATATTGTTTTAATCGAATCTTTAATGAGCTCTGAACGGTCATAAACAGGAACAACTTTAACGCCTTCAGGAAAGGCCGGCTGCATCTCATGTAATTTTTCTTTTACTCTATTTATAACGGAAAGCGCATTTTCTCCATAACGCATAACAACAATACCGCCAACCGCCTCACCTTCACCATTTAACTCTGCAAGGCCTCGTCGAATGTTTCCACCAATTTGCACACGTCCAATATCTTTTATAAGAATTGGTGTTCCCTTACCATCAGTACCAACAACAACCTGCTCAAGCATATTTTTATCAGTAATGTAACCACGACCACGGACAGCATATTCATGTTCGGCCATTTCAATGACCCGGCCGCCAACGTCACCATTTGACATGCGAATTGATTCTTTTATTGTGGAGAGTGAGAGATGATAAGCCTGCAACTTTACTGGATCAATCTCGACTTGATACTCTTTTTCATAACCACCAACGCTTGCTACCTCTGCAACACCAGGCACCGACGAAAGCCAATAACGGAGATACCAATCTTGAAAGGCACGCAGCTCTTGCAGATTGTGTTTTTTTGTTTCATCAACCAGCGCATATTGATAAACCCACCCAACCCCGGTAGCATCTGGACCTAACTGCGGCGTAACCCCTTCTGGAAGTTTGCCTTGTAGCTTAGATAAATATTCAAGCACGCGGCTGCGAGCCCAATAAATATCTGTTCCGTCCTCAAAAATGACGTATAAAAACGACATGCCAAACATCGTAAAACCACGGACGGTCTTAACCTTTGGGGCATTAAGAAACGTTGTCGCAAGTGGATAGGTAATCTGGTCTTCAACCAGGTTGGGGCTTCTTCCCATCCATTCAGTAAAGATAATGACCTGAGTATCTGAAAGGTCTGGCAAGGCATCAACGGGCGTTTTCTTGATTGCCCAAATCGACCAAGCCAAAAGAAATCCCGTACAAATAAATACGAAAAATTTATTCCTTGCACAAAAATCAATTATATTTTCTATCATAGTTACATCCCATGTGCTTTCATACTGCCGCCTTCCTGCGCTTTGATACGGCTTTCAGAATCAAAAAGAAATTGCGTACTGGTTACAACTGCATCCCCTTGTTCTATTCCTGATATTGCTTGATAATATGGATCAGCCTTAAAACCAACCTCAACCGTCCGTGGGTGATAGCGCCCTTTTCCTTGATCAATAAAAACAATTTTTCTTTTACCGGTATCAATTATTGCTT
Organism: Candidatus Babeliales bacterium; assembly: GCA_019746485.1. GTDB lineage: Bacteria > Babelota > Babeliae > Babelales > RVW-14 > AaIE-18. The sequence goes on from JAIERW010000033.1 coordinate 25,014, forward strand.
CTTCCGGCAAAGCAAGATTTTTGCCCATATCAAGAATAATCTGTACTGTAGCATACATGCCAGGCTTGAGACGTTGATCCGTGTTGTCACATTCAAATCGCACTTTGGCTGTTCTTGTGCTTGCCTGGACGACATAACTAATGAAGGTAATGATGCCATCAAATGACTCACCTGGAAGCGAAGTAATAGCAAGTTTTGCCCTCTGCCCAATTTTAAAAGCAGCAATATCATTTTCATAAACATCAGCCAAAACCCAAACATGAGAAAGATCCGCGAGGGTAAAAACTGGCATCCCTGGTTCGACATTCATACCAATGAATGCCTTTTTGTCAAGCACAACACCCGTTAACGGTGATTTTATAGTAAGTGTTTTTGTTGTTTTTTTTCCTTGTTCAAGCTGTACAATTTGTTCCGAGGGCACATCCCACAATTCTAATCGCTGTCGAGTAGCTTTTATAAGATCTTTTGAGCCATCTTTTAAAGCAATCAAGTATTCCTCTTGTGTTGCCAGTAAATCGGGGCTATACACGCTGAACAGGGGTTCATCTTGTTTAACAGGCATGCCGATAAAATTGACAAAGAGCTTTTCTATCCATCCGCTAAACTTAGTTTGTATAACCGCCTGGCGTGTCTCATCAACTTCAACAATACCAACGGTACGGATTGTTTTTTGTAGATCTCGTATCAACACTTTTTCTGTTGAAACCCCTAGAAGCTGGATACGAGCTGGATCAACATGAACCATGGCATAACCAGGGGGCAAATTTTTTGCTTCATGCATCGACATTGCCATGTCCATATGTTCTTTGTGAGATAAAGACGTTTTTTTAAAAAAATGAACATAAACAGTTAAAGATAATAAAGCCATCAATAAAATGATAATGATGGCAGCTAGTTTACGATTGTACATAATCCTCCTTCATATCGAACTTTGGAGTTTTTCTAACGGCATTCCAATTACCCGTTCAAGATCTGCAAGCAATAATTCACGGTCTGTACGTGCTTGCTCATAAGCAAGTTGAAAATTTTGCAATTGTCGTCGTGTGTCGAGAAGGAAAAGAAACTCCCCTTTCCCAACGCGGTACTTTTCTTGGGAAGCGGAAAGCGTTTGAAGTGTTGTTGGAAGTATCTTTTTTTCATAACGCATTATGAGTTTTTCAGATGCTTCAATTTTGGCTAAGAATTCTTTAATTTGACCGCGAATCATGGCACGCATACCTTCAAGGGTGTTATGGTAAGCGAGAGCCCTTGCATTAGCCTCTTGAGATTCTCTACGTTGTCTTCTGCTATAAAAAAGAGGAATATTAAAGCTGATATTAATACCCCATCCATGGTTATGCGAATCTTTCATATCATGGAGCGTACCCGCCACGGTTACATCTGGGAAAAATTCCAATCTGGCCAGCCTACTCGTTATTTTTTGTTCCTCAATCATAGCTTGAACACCGTGTAATTCTGAACGCTCACGCATTGCTATAATTTCTAATGCGTCATAAGAAAGATTGAATTTAGGGTGAAAAAAGTTATTGGGCTCAGCGATGTGTTCGGTTGGAGGCCGATTTAAAAAGGCATTTAGAATTGCCTTAATGCTAATTAATTCGCTATGCAATACTAAAAGTTCGTTTTTGAGTATTGCATATTCAATTTTTGCTTTGAAAACTTCTTCCTGCCGAGCTTTTCCTGTTTTGTACAAAGCAAGAGCGCCCTTAATAATACTTGAAACAATTTCACGATTATTTTTATTGATACTTTGGGCAACATAATTGAAAGAAAGCTGATAATATAATTTTTTGGTTTTAAGAATAAGTTCTCTTAGTGTTGTAATTTTTTCATAGCGAGTAAAGGTAAGCTGTTGTTGAGCAATTTTTCCTTTTAAATGAAGTTTTCCAGGGAATGGAAATGTCTGAGCTAGCTGATAACTAGAATCAGGAAACAAATCATCTTTGGGAGGGCTGAAAGCATTATAGTCTGTCATCCAAGTAAATAATGGATCGCTGGGCGTGGAAACTCGGTCTATAACAAAAGTTGCTGCTTGAACCCGTGCATTTGCCGCAGCGAGGTCCGGATTTCGCTCTGCCACCTCATCAAGCAACTGTTGCAGTGCCAAATGCTTATTCGTGTGATCACTATCCAACCCATAGCATGCAAAAAAACACAAAAATGTATATGATATACCTAATACATATTTCATAGTTTATAATCGCCTAATAAAAAAGCATTATCAAAACTTTTCTTTAATTCGGTTACTATGATATGAAATTTACTTTCACAAGTTACGCTTTACTTTTTCTTAAGGGAATCCCTTTTGTCAAGAAATTTTATATACTAGCTACATAACGAAAGCTTTGACCAATGATCGAGACCCAATTTTCAAACGAGCTTCTCGCACGACTCAACGGACAGTAAGGTTCTAAAAAAAGTTGCGTAAGTAAGGCAATCTTTTAATCAATTTACTTTCTCCTTCCCTAAGCCAACTCAATGTACTAAACTAATCTTGCCAAAACATACCACCTCATGTCAGGGGAAAACTAATGAAGTACCAAAAGTTATTTACTTACGTATCAATTATAGCAATCATCGCTGGTAGCGCTTGGTTTGTTTATCAGCGCTATGTAAAAAAACCAGCTCTTCAACTTTATAAAACCGAAAAACCTCAACATAGAACCATCAGCCAAATCATCGCAGCTTCGGGCATTTTGGAAATTAAAGATTTAGTAAAAATAGGTAGCGTTGTTTCAGGTACCGTTAAAGAACTTTATGTCAAAGAAGATCAGCAAGTTAAAAAGGGAGAGCTACTGGCAGAAATTGACCCAGGGACCGGCGACACTGATTTTCAAGATGCCTACCTACGCGTTGTGCGAACAGAAGCCGAGCTTGAGTATCAAGAAAAAAATTATTTGCGGAAAAAGGAACTCTTTCAAGCTGGCCAGCTAGCAAAAGATACATTCGAAATGCTTGAACGCGACTACCAAACAAAAAAAGCTGATCTCAAATTAGCCAAAACAAAACTAGAAAAAGAGCGGCTCTCGCTGCGAAACCGTAAAATATTGGCAGCCGGCAACGGCTTTGTAACCGCGGTAAACGTTTATAAAGGAAGCGGCGTTACAGGGACTAATTTCTCATCAGCACCTTTATTTGAAATAGCACCCGACATTACTGAAATGGAAGCAAAGCTTGATATCGATGAAAGTGATATTGGTTCAATAAAGCCCGGTCAAATCGTTACCATGGCGGTTACTACCTATCCAGATCTTGAAATAAAAACAACGATAAAAACTGTCGGCTTTTCGCCAAAATCAAACAAAGAAGGTGGTTCAAGCGGCAGCCTCTTCTACAAAGCAACCATTGATATCAACAACCACGACCGCCTCTTCCGGCCCGGCATGACACTCAATGCAAAAATTAAAGCATCAAAAACAAAGAAAGCACTGTGCCTTAAAGGCATCTGCTTTCAAACTAATCCCAAAGTACTCAAATCAATTGCAAAGAAATTGAACTATGAATTTAAGCCGCTCGGCAAAAAAGGCCACAAAGAATTCAAAAAAACACATACCAACAAACGCGTCAAATTTATATGGACCGTAGCCAACAAAACATTTATTGAAAAAGGCATTTTGCTGGGCATTACTGATGATAACTATTTTGAGGTTAAAGAAGGTTTAAGCGAAAACGACCAGGTAATAACCGACATTGCTGAAAAAGATGACATGGAAAAGCTCTATAAAAGTTGGTATAAAGGTAGCTTATAAATAATGAACTCACGCATTTTAATAAAAAGCTCTCTGCGCGCTCTAAACCACCACAAAGGGCGCTCTTTCTTGACTATCTTGGGCATTATTGTTGGGATTGCCGCCATTATTGCCACGCTTGCAATTGGCTATGGCGCTGAAGAAAAAATGCGCAAGTCAATTTTAGCAATTGGTAATAACTACATTGAACTGTGGCGCGGCAACTTTGCTTTAGAAGGTGCCACCAAATCAACCAAGCAAAAAGAACCAAAAAAACTTACCTTGGCCGACGTTACCAGCTTGCACTCACAATGTCCGGGAATTAAAAAAATATCACCCGTCATCTTTGACCGCGGCATTATTGAATACCACGGCTCTGCCGTTATGTGCGATATTAAAGGCGGCAGCGATGAATTGTTAGACGTTATGGGCCGCTCGCTTGTCAATGGTACTCCCATCACTCAACACCACGTTCAAAAAGGTGCACGCGTTGCACTCGTTGGCGACCGCACCGCCAAAGATCTTTTTAAATCACTTAATCCCGTTGGCCGCACCATAAAAATAAAAAATATTTTATTTACGGTTATTGGCGTTATCAAAAAAATAGACAATGCACCTGGCCACCGCGACCCTAATTTAGACGTTATTGTTCCCTTTACCGCTGCTAAAAAATACCTGCGTAACAACAATAGCAGCACCATCCACGGCATTGTGATTGCTGGCAAAAGCCTTGAAGAAATGCCCACAATAGTCCGGCAAATTAAAAAAGTTATGCGCGCACGGCACAATTTAGAAATTGACGAGCCCAACGACTTTTCATTAATCGACCAAGATTCTATGCTCAAAGCAGCCAAAGCATCGTCTAATATCTTTAATATTTTTCTCTTGATCGTTGCTTCAATTTCGTTACTGGTCGGCGGTATTGGCGTTATGAATATTATGCTTGT
>JAIERW010000037.1 GCA_019746485.1 Candidatus Babeliales bacterium
TCATTTTGATGACACGCAATAGCTTTAAAAAGAGGTGGTTCAACTGATCCTTGATAATAATCATTTATTAAAAAATAATAACAAAATAGATGCACACACTCTATATGACCATTTTGAATAGCAACATCTATTGGACGAATACCGAACAAAGCTTGATTTGGATCCATATTTAAATTATCGTATAAAATTTTGTTAAGTGCATGAACATCACCGCACTCAGCATAGCTCAAAATCTTACACAACTTATCGTCAGGCAAAATATCACGCCCATTTGGAAAAACACGCAAGTAAGATACAGAGGGATAGCCCTGTATTGCCGGATAACCTGCAGGAGAATGCGCATAGTAATTACCATTTCCTGATGACGATGCTGCAGGCCTAACACACACTGTTGATGCAAAAATAATACAAAAAACCAAACCAATAAACCTACTAATCATAATAAACCTTGTTTTTAATAAAGAACTAAAAAAGACATCATTTTTATATGATATCAAAAATAGAAATAATTTATATCAACTAATAAAGATTAATTCACAATTAAGTTTCAGATTGGAATAATTTACTCAGAGAAAATATTACAAAAGAACCGGCCATAAAACTCAATGCTTTTATCTATTTTTAGCCTTGTTTTATAGCAAATACCCATTTTTCAAATAGTCACTTTTGTGGTAGAATTATAAGCAGATCAAGGGATATATTGCCTTTAATTTTTAAGTAAGAGAAAATCCATGAAGACATGCATTCGCTTTTTATCGTTATTTTTTGTTATGTTATTCTCAAACCAACAATCAGCACACTCAAACATTTTTAACAGACCAACCCCAAAAAAGATTGTAATTTTAACCAGCAAAGGCGGCTACACACACATGGCAGTTGCCAAAGCACTCGATACCTTTTTTGGCCAAGAATATGAAATTGTAATCGTAAATCCCTTTGAAACAGTTCTTGCCTCACTTGATATTGTAAAAACATTAACCTTCAACAGTTACGACGCCGAAGAAGCTTACAACTCAATGCTTCGCTCAGGCTGGACCAGACTACTCAACTTTTGCCTGCGTAACATTGGCCTGCCAACAGCCAAACGGCAAGCAAACAAAGTAGAAAAGTTACTTACCAACTATTTGGCACAACTGAAGCCGGATATGCTTATTTCAGTAATCCCCGTCATTAGCTTGCCTGCCAGCAACGCAGCAAAAAATCTCAATATCCCATTTTTGCTCGTTACACTGGACAACGATTTGACAGCATGGGTGCCAGGCCTTAAAAAACTAACACATCAAAAATTTGCTACCACCATTGGCTTTGAAACGCCACTTACCCGCCCAATGCTTCATGATGTTGGTATCCCTGATACAAAAATCACTGCTTCAGGCTTTCCGGTTCGCAAAGACTTTCTTGAACAAAAGAATATTCCAGCCATAAAAACCGACTGGCAAATACCTGATAACAAGTTTGTGATTACCTTGGTTATGGGTGGAGCCGGCTCTAATTTGATGTACCGCTATGCCCGCCAAATAGCCAAATTGGACCGCGATATCCACCTCATGGTCTTGGTTGGTAAAAACGAATACCTTGGTGCACGCTTAAAAAAAATACGCTGCTCAGAAAAAGTTACCCTGCGCGTTGTTGAGTTTACCGACCGCGTTTCAGACCTTATGGCCGCTTCAAACTTGCTCATTACCAAACCAGGTCCAAGTATTATTACCGAAGCAATGTACATGAACCTGCCCATGCTGATCGACCACACCACCGTACATCCATTTTGGGAAAACATTAATATTAAGCTGGTCACCGACAATAAATTGGGTGATGAAATTAAAAACTTGAACGACCTCAAGCGCATTATACGTCACTATATCGACGACACAGAATACTATCAAACGATCAAAAACAATATTGCATCATTTGAAAAAGAAGATTTTTATAAGAAAATAGGGCACCTGATTCATACCATGTGCCCACCAAGAAGATTGCATTTGTTTGACCAAAAACAGACCTTTTTACGCAGTGTTATGGCGCCTAAAAATCCTTATACCAGAAACCCACATACCAATCGCTTCTGGAATAATTATTTATGCAGTAGCCGGAACAACTTGAGTATTAACCGTTTTCTTTGATTTGAGTTGTGTGACAAATTGTTGATATGCTTCTTGCGCTTCTTGAGACATACTATCTTCAATATTGGTAAAAAGAATAGTAAATTCTTTAGCCAACGACGCAAGCTGCTTTTTGGTGGTAATTTCACGCGCAAAGTAAACAGCAATATCTTTGTCTTGACCATTCAAAAACTTGGTAATATACAAATCTTTGCTCTTATTTTCAGGAAAGCTTTCTTTAATTAAAGAAAGAACAATGCCACTATAATTACGTACTTCATTAAAAAATTCTTGAATTGGATGAATCATGTGCTGCAAGCGTGTTAGAATAACAGCTTTCTCTTCATGCTCATTTTTTACACTTTTCTTATCATGTACAACTTTATTTTTTATCTGATCGTGAACAGCGACTAAAGCCACATCACGTTCTTGGCGAAGATCAGCAAGAATTGCCTTACTTTTTTGCTTAGACAATTTAATGCGAGCAGCAACGTAGGGCATTGTTTGAAATGACATATTTAAAAAATGCATTTCAGGACTTGTTAACTGCTTTGCTGACAGCAAGACAGGCACTAGTACCAAGGCCAAGACGCTGATTACTCTTATCTTCTTCATAAAGTTTCCTTACAAACTATTCAACTGTTTTTAAAAGCTTACGTTCAACTTTACTCATTACACGATATTCTTCGTCGGTAATGTGATCATAATTTAAAAGATGCGCAATGCCATGAGCCAGCAACGCTGTCAGATGCTCTTCAAATGACCGACCCCAATTTGGAGCCTCTTTTTTTACATATTCAAGCGAAATAATAATATCACCAAGATTTTCATCTTCTGGGCACGTTACCACAATACGTTGACCTGCTGCCAAATCTGGATGAAAAGGAAATGACAAAATGTCAGTCGGCTTATCTTTTTTACGAAACTCACGGTTATACTTTCTTACCGTTGCGTTTGTTGTCAAATAAATACCAAGATCAAATTTTTCATAACCAAGTACCATTAACATTTTATGCGCTGTTTTTTTTATTGCTGTCTCATTAACTACAATAGTACGCTGCTTATTAATTATCGTTATCATGCGCATCTTTCTGGTCGGCAACTAACAAAACGGTGGCAGTAAGCACTTCACCTTCTTGAACAATACTGGTAGTACCTTCTTGCACCACAAATGAAATTTCTTCTGCTTTCGTTATACCTTTTAACAAAGTTGCTTGTTTATGCAAAGAATTCAATAAATCTTGATCTTTACTGCAAATAGTTAAGCCCTGCAACGAAGTTTTAAGTGAAACTTGTTGCTCACTCTTAAGCCTGCGCACCTGAGCAACAATAGAAAGCACATGCTCAATCACCTGCGCACTAACACTATAAGAACCAGCAAAACGAGCGTAGTCAAGCTTAGTTATCTGCAAACTAACCACCTGCTCTTGCTCTTTAAACATCAACTGATAAATACTTTCTGTAATGTGTGGTACAAACGGCGCGTAAAGCTGCAAAATACCAAAGCCAACTTCATAAAGTGTGCGCTGAGTTCCTTGAATTACTTCTTGATCATAATTGGCTGGGTTGAACAATTGATCTTTAATCAGCTCAAGATAATTATCACAAAAATCATGCCAAAAGAAACGTTCAACTGCATCAAGCGCTTGACTGTATTCATACTCTTCAAAAGCACGTTTGTACTGGTCCATGGCTTTGCCAAGCCCATCAAACAGCCATTCGTTCAACTCATTGAGCTGCGGCTTGGTTGCAGGCGTGCGATAGTCAGCAAGAAAATCTTTACAAAATCTAAAAGCATTCCACAATTTTGTTACCAACTTGTGGCCAATTTTAAGTTGATTGTCACTAAACGCCGTGTCGGTCCCCAACTTGCCGCTTGCCGCCCAAAAGCGTATAACGTCAGCTGGGTAATCTTTTAGCAAACCTTCTGGCGTCATCTTTTCATTTTCTTTGGACTTAGAAATTTTTTCACCTTTTCCTGCCAACACATGACCAGAAATCATAATGTCGTTCCAGGGAATATCGTTGTGGTGGTAGTACGATTTTATAATCGTATAAAAAGCCCACGTACGAATAATGTCGTGCGCTTGTGGACGCATAGACATTGGCAACGCAAAAGGTGCCTTGCCATCTGGCCACAATGCATTAACCTGCGGCGTCAGCGACGAAGTGTTCCAAGTATCCATCACGTCAGTTTCTGGCGTAATTGCTTGCGAACCACATTGAGTACACGCCCCACCAGGGAATGCCTGCTCTTGCGGGTCGATAGGTAAATCTTTAAGATCTGCTACCAACACCTGCTTACAATCTAAACAATGCCACAATGGAAATGGAATACCAAAAAAGCGCTGCCGCGAAATGCACCAGTCCCAATTTAAATTCTGTACCCAATCTTTATAGCGCGCTTTCATATAAGCAGGGCGCCAATTAATTTTGTCTGCCAGTTCAATAAATTTATCTTTGTTTTCAAGAATTTTAACAAACCATTGCTCAAGAATTTGATATTCAATTTCTTGCTTGCAACGCTCGTGCATATTTACGTTATGAGTTATGGCTTTTTTTGTAATCAGCTTGCCCGCTTGCTCAAGCAACTCAAGTACCTTTTTACGCGCTTCGTGCACACGCAGGCCAGCAAGCTCGCCCGACAATGCAGCCCATTTGCCATCACGCCCAATTGTTTCAATAATTGGTAGCGAATGTTTTTTAAACCAGGCAATATCCATTTGATCACCAAACGTACAGCACATTACCAAGCCAGAACCCTTTTCTGGATCTACTTGGTCGTCAGCAATAATTGGCACTCGTTTGCCAAAGATTGGTGTAATGGCATGCGTGCCCGCCAATTTTTGATACCGCACGTCAGCTGGATGGTAAAATACCGCAACGCACGCCGGCAATAATTCAGGCCGCGTGGTAGCAATGGTTAAAACTTGCCCATCTTCAGCTTCAAATGCAATGTCATTAAACGTTGTTGAAACTTCGGCGTTGTCTATTTCTGCCTGCGCCACTGATGTTTGGCAGGTGGTGCAGTACAGCGACGGCTCTTGACGACGATACACTAAATTTTTGTTGTACAAATCAATAAAAGAATATTGTGACACTTTACGAACATCGTCAGAAATAGTTGAATAGACTTTAGTCCAATCAACCGACAAGCCCATGGCTCGCCACAAACCTTCAAACAATTTTTCTACGTCAGCAGTTTCTTTTAAACACAATGCAATAAATTCAGAGCGCTTCATTAAATGCGCTTTAGTTTTATTTTTCTTTTCTACAAAGCGTTCAGTAGGCAGGCCATTGTCGTCAAAACCCATGGGATAGAAAACATTGTAGCCCTGCATACGCTTGTAACGAGCAACCAAATCAGCATGTGTATAAGAAAAGACATGGCCAATATGCAAGGTACCAGAGACCGTTGGTGGCGGCGTATCTATGCTATAGACAGGCGCATTGACGTCAGGATTAAAAGCATAAATATTCTCTTGCTCCCACAATGCACGCGCTTCCTTTTCACACGTCAAATGATCGTACCGCTTATCCATGGCCCTGCCTTTATGATAGTAAAAATAATGATTAAATAACGAGTCAGTATAACACAAAATTCAAAATAAAAAACGCACCTACGTCTGTTTTTTATCACCAAATGACACGCTTTAGGTAATTTTTTTAAGCAATACTTTCAAGTTGCAAGAAAAGAGTAAAAATGCTTCTAGAGAAGGCTTAACTTTCATAAACTTTGTGCTATAATGCAACACCATTTCCAAAAGCAGCACACTGCTTGAGGTAATAAAATTTTAATAACAGAAAGACGATTATGTTAAAAAAAATAGCAGGCTATCTACTCACTCTCATTTTATGTTTTTTAACGTCAGCGGAACTGACCGGCTCAGGCACAAGGCCACCCCACAACCACACTCCTAAAACTCCAAACAATGCCCCTCACAAATACCAACAACTCATTACAGCGCTCGCCCGCGCGCCCTTAGCGATGTATGCCAATTTTGGACACACAAAAGAGCAAAAAAGTAACCGTATGGCAGCGGCCAACGCCGTACGCTTGATTAATGCCATCTGTGCTATTTTTAATGACGTTGGTGATAAATACACCTTTCTTTGGGCAGCGCATGACACATACGCATTATACGATTATATAAAAAACGGCCCCGGCAAAGAAGCTGATTTTGTTTTTGAAGAAGAACCAGGTAACCAAGAAATTATTGAAGAATCACGTTGGTCTACGGCAAGAAAGATAGTGCTTCCGCTTATTGAAAGCGGTGCAGCTGTACACGCAGCACTTAACATACCGCCTAAACTTCCTGCTTTGGCACCTAAAATACCACCAAAAGAAACAGCCGCGGACAGAGCTCATCGAAAAAATAGGCAAATAAAAGAAGCGGTAAACGCTTATGGCTCCTTAGCCCGCATACTTGAAAAACTTATTGAAAGCAAAAACGGCTCTATAAAAGAAAAGCTCATTGCAACTCTTGTAATTATTAACGGCATTTCGGCTGCCTACGACACGTTGGAAGCTTGGAAGAAGCAAAATAAAGGACCGAGAAAACCAAACGGACCACGCCCAACGCGGCGCACACCAAGACAAACTCCTCAAGGCGATAATGAGGCGGGCGATAATAATAATGAGTGGGAAGCATGGCCAGAAAATGATGGCAGCAATACAGATACTGACACAGATACTGATACTGATAACAATAGCGATGACAACGAAGATCAAGCGCCCACTCATAACAATGGAAATCAATCACCGCCAAAACCACACAACAATATGCCTCCAACGGTATATAATACTCTACAAAACATTACGGTTCCAACAGATGGATTGATTAATGGCGAAGTAAGAGAATGTAGCAATTATTGCTGTGAAGATTTTGAAGCCAATACAACGATAACACAAACACAATGCAACCATTATTATCATCAAACCTGTATACAGGAATGGATTGCCAAATGCGAACGAGAAGAAGTGAAGCCAGCATGCTCATTGTGTAAGACAGTTATTGAATAGTCACTCTTATTAAAGAAAAAACTGACCCAAAAGAAAAATTAGTAAAACGTAGTTTTAGGAGATATTTTTTTATGTATAAATTGTACAAAAACAACGTACTACGCTCGGGAATTGCAGCCATGCTTATTGCAGGCTTTTGCTCGCTTAATCTAGACGCTGCGGCAGAAAAACCAGACGTAGTAACAGACAATACCCCAACCGAAAAACCAGATACTGCGACAAAGAAACCAGATACCACAAAAGAAAAGGTGTCAGGCGAAGAAAAAACAGACCAGCCTAAAAAGAAAGACCGTTATTCTCGCACGGAGTTAGCACAAATTGCTACAGCAGCATTAAGAGGCCCAGCCTTGCTGGCAAATATTTATCACGAAAAAAAGGGCAATGTTAAAGCCGCAGCAGTAACCACACTTTTAGTTGATGCACTGCGTATTAGCAACGGTGTTCTTGCCCTACTCAATACCACAACAAATAATCAGAGCTACAACCTAGCATGGCTTGGTTACGATGCGTACGCACTCTCAACAGACTTGGTAAATCTTATTACTTCATTTGATGAGCCTAAAAAACCACAACCCCACAAAGAGCTTCATCAAAAAGTTGATAAGCTTTTGATCAGCATTAGATACATTATTGCACCGTTAACCGAATGGACATCCGCTACTTTTTCAGCCCTTAAAACAGATAATCCAGGACTACAAGCAAAAGCAGATGCACTTACTTCATGTGCCCGCATGAGCTCTTTGTACTTGGCAAGCAAACCAAAATCACTTGAAGCAAAGTTAAAACTTGCCTTGCTGGGTCTTAGTGCATGGGCTGCTTGGAATGAATTAAGTCAGCCAAAAAATGCTCAACTCAAAGATGATTCAACATCGCCAGATGATAAAAAGCCCGGCGATAAAAAACCCGGCTCAAGCAGATCAAAATCGTCTGAAGATAAAGAACAAACAGAAGAAGAGCGCCAAGCTCAGTTAAAAACCAAAGAAGAAGAAGAAGAAGAAGCAGCAGATAAACAATGGCAAGCTGATGCGCTAAAAGATGAAGCTGAATACGCAAAGGTTCAATCACGCATTAAAATCTTAAAAAAGCGCGAAGCTCTGAAAGAAGCTCAAGCTGAATTAAAGCGTCTTACTGAGCCAGCACCAACACAGCCAACTGATCAAACTAAAACAAGAAGCAGAAAATCAGAACGCCCTCAAACTCAACCTACTCGCAGAAGCACATGAACAAAGACAGGACCAAAAAATTATAAATTATAAATTCCAACTACAAAAAGCAAAAAAGAACACAAGCAACCATTTTTCATAACATTTTTTTAGGAGACCTTTCCTTATGTATCAACACAGTAAAAACACCACGCTACGCTCAGGCATAGCAGCCTTGCTTATTGCAGGCTTTTGCTCACTAAATTTACAAGCAGCTAGTGAAAAAGAGGGCAACAAAAAAGACACGCCGCTCAAAACACAAGACACGTACACCAAAGCAGAAATGGCACAAATTGCCACGGCAGCTCTGAGAGGTCCTGCAGTATTGGCAAGTATTTATCATGAAAAAAAAGGTAATGTTAAAACAGCAGTCGCAACAGCCCTTTTGGTTGATGCCCTGCGCATCAGTAACAGTATTCTTGCATTGCACAATGCTACCACTAATAACCAAGGCTACAACCTTGCATGGCTTAGTTACGACACATACGCATTGTCAGCAAACTTGGTAAACCTTGTTACCGCTTTTGGTGAATCTAAAGAACCAAAGCGCGACAAAGAATTACATAAAAATATTGATAAGCTCTTGATCAGCATTAAATATATTCTTTTACCATTGGCCGAAACAGCAACTACTACTTTTTCAGCACTTGCAACAGACAAACCAGAACAACAAGCAAAAGCAGACGTACTAACCTCATTTGTTCGCATGACTTCTTTGTATTTAACAAGCAAGCCAAGCTCGCTTGAAGCAAAATTAAAACTTGCTTTGCTGGGTCTTAATGCGTGGGCTATTTGGAAAGAATTCCAAGAACCAACACCTATCGAAAAAGATAAGAAAGACAAAGATAAAAAACCAGACTCAGATTCAAGTTCTGATTCAGACTCAGATACAAACAAAAACAACGATATAAACGAAGAACTGAGCGAATTAGAAGATAACGATTCTTTAGATAACGATATCGAAGATGAAAAAGACCTTAAACGTTCCGCACTAAAAGATTCGTTTTCAAGCGACAGTTCTTCTGATCATTCTTTGCCGTCTGAAGATGACATTGAAGATGATATCGAACCAGCAACTTTTTGTGGTGGTACCGCGAAGAGCAATAACAATCTAAGCAACACTAACACAAATAGAGCATTATCTTTAACAAACCAAGATTATGCTCAAAAACTTCTTCTTACTTTTATTGAAAACTCATCCTCTTTTGCAGATGATTTAATCATTGATGATTTTGAAGAATCCATATTTGGAAAAGAGAGCGACACAGCAAGCAGCTCTACACAAAAAACGTTAAGCAAGCCAACTCCACCAAGCCTTCCATTGCCTATGCAACCAGCAGAACGCAAAGGTACTCTTGAAGATCGTTTGGGACAACGTTATTTGATCGAAAATCGTCGCGCTTTTGAGCAAGAAAGAAATAGACAACAACAACTTCTTGCTTCTTTAGAACAAGAACAAGTTAAAACAAAACAACCTCTTCTTCTTACTTTTGTTGAAAAGCCATCAATAAATAACGAATTTGACGATATTATTGATAACTTTGATTTCGATTTCTCAGGTGGTTTTGAAGATTCAGATTTTGATAATTCACATGCAAATGATCAAATAGAGAATACTGAGCAACCTACTAAGCCACAAAATGATAACAACATTGCGCACTTAGTATTTAGACAACCTCAAGAATTACTTACTTTTGAAGATCGCTTAGCGCAACGCTACCAAAAAGAAGCACAACGCGCTCATGAACAAAGACAACTTCAAAACAATGAAGAAAACAATGAGCACAACAACAACAGAGTAACAGCTACGCAACAACCACAAGAAAATCCTAAAGATCGTCGCACAATACAAGCTGGAAAACGTAAAATAGTACGCGCACGTAAAGCAGCAAACAAGCCACAACCTCGCCGTAGCCCACGCGCCAACAAAGGCGTCCGCGGAGAACGACATGGCGATAAGCTTTATGAAACTGAACTCAATCAACGAGGGTTATAAAAACTAAAAAAGAGCGGCAGAAAAACTGCCGCTCTTTTTTTATAGCTAAATTTTATAAAAAATTATTTGCCAAATAGCTTTCTAATTTTTACTAAGAAAAAATCAATGTAATCGGTCGCTTGTTTAATATTCAATAGCGCAAGGCCGTAGTAAATTAATAAAAAGCCGGTCACAAAACAGGCAATCTGAAAAATCATCTTAAACGCAAAAAAGACAAGAACCACGCCACCAATAACTGCCAACAAGCCCTTGACCACGCCCAAATTTGGCATATTCATATTATCCATTATTACTCCCCTTCACACTTCCCTCAATAAACAAATCACCGATTAACAATGACTACTTTGTAAATATTTTATATTAGAAAATATTATTAGCAGTAAATTTAGTATAGCAAGAAGCCATCGAAAGACGCAAGATTCTTAAAAAATCTAGAACAAAACAAGAACATTAAAAACAAGATAATTAAAATGCAGCACTATGGCTGTTTCTTTTCTTCATGAACATCATAAACATTAGAGCGTTTTTTTGCAGTTGTAGATGACGACTCACGAATAAGGCGCAAGCCTGAAAGCAATAAATAAATACCAAAAATGATAATCATAATACGTATTGCGCCCGCAGTAAGAAAGGGCAAGACGATAAAAAGACCTACAACAACCAAGATTATACCAACAATAAATTGCTTTGCTTCAAGCATAACAAAGATCCCTTTTTTCACTATTTGATCACTACAACCAAAAATAAATAGTCAGCGCAAGGCAGGCCCACACCTGCAAATGTAGTATAACATGTAGCGTGTTTGGCACAACATTGTCGCCACGAGCAGGCAAAAAGTGATGAGTGTTGCGATATTCTATAAACGCCTGTTTATGCTTTTGAGAGCTGCCAAAAATATACGGAACCCACCAAGCACAGAGAGTGCCAAGCGTAAGTATGCTATAAAAAATAGTGATAATAAGCAGAACTTGCCGTGGAAAGTGAGAACGGTATTGAACCGTTAAGATTAAGGGAATAAGAACAAAGCCTGCATTGACTAATGCCGTAAGCAAGCGATCTTTAAAAGAATGTGATTTTTTGAGGTCGGGAATATTGGTTAACGGCGGTACATGAACCCAATCATGTAACGCCATAAAACCCAATAAAATTATCTGCAGAATAATAAAAAATGAAACTGCATTAAGCATTACTATGCACTTCTTCTGCTTCTATTATCTCTGTTATTACTATTACTAGCATTATCACGTGATCTGTTATCACGGCCTCTGCTATCGCCACTTCTGCTGTCTCTTCTATCGCCGCCTCGACTATCTCTACTATCGTTGCTTCTGCCGCCATCTCTACGCGGGCTTAAGCGACGCGGTCTACCGCTTGACTGTTGTTCACGGTAAACGTCTTGCACCACATGAACACGATGAGCGCGGTCAAGGATTGGCGTACTTTGCATTTGGCTAATACTTGTTTTCAATTTGTTGTCTGGAACGGCAATAAACGTCTTGTTTCTTAAAACACGAAGCTTAGTAACTTCCTGTGGTTCAATACCGCACACTGCTAGAATATAATCACTTACCAGCTGTTCGTCTAGTCCATCGTCTTGCCCAAGTTCAATACAGATTTCTTGAGGAATAACCGTATTGCTCGACTGAGAACGAGAATAAGAATGAGATGATGACGATGAATCGGTAAATTCAGAATCATGCGCGCCATCGCGAACACCTTTTAAGAATTTTTCTTTCAAAGCAACCGCAAATGAATAACGAATTTCTTGATCAGTAAATGAACTGATAAGTTCAGTAAGCGCTTTGTCTACGCCAGTATCTTTAATTTCAGTTTGTTTTGCAAGTTCAATAAAGTCTGCAATGCCACTCATTTTAGCGGTAATAATTGCATCCATTGGCGGAACGGTAATTTCTGAAAGCGTAGATTTTACTACTGCTTCAATACGCTTAAGGCGATATTTTTCAGATCCTGCAATAAACATAATGGCAATACCTTCTTTACCGGCACGGCCCGTACGACCAATACGATGCACATAACTTTCCGATTCATCAGGAATGGAATAGTTGATAACGTGCGTCAGGTCTGAAACGTCAATACCACGGCCAGCAACGTCGGTTGCTACCAAGATAGAAAAGTCTCTCTTTTTAAAGCCCTTAATTACATGGTTACGCAATGTTTGCTTCATGTCACCATGCAGACAGTTAACTTTAAAGCCTTTGCTTGCCAATTCTTCGGTCACTTCAGTTGTCAAAGTTTTTGTGCGACAAAAGATAATACCATAAAAACTTGGCGCAGCTTCAATAAAGCGAATAGTTGCTTCAAGACGCTTTCTTTGAGGGACCATGCAATAATATTGCTTGATGGAAGCATTTGATGGCGCACCTTGCGAAGATTTGATCGAAACAACATTCTTCATGTGTGATCGAATCAACTTTTGAATACCAGACATAACTGTTGCAGAGAACAACCAGATATTGCGTTCTTCAGGAACGAACTTCAAAATGGCGTCGATCTCAAGCATAAAGCCCATGTCGAGCATAATGTCTGCTTCGTCCAACACTAAAACTTTAAGTGTATCAAGCTTGAGCGTCTTGCGTTCCAAGTGATCATTAATACGGCCAGGCGTACCAATAATAATATGTACGCCACGTCTCAGCGCAGAAATTTGCGCGTTGATTGGCATGCCACCACAAATGTGTTCAATAACAATGCCGCTGCCTTTTGAAACGTCGCGAAGACTTTCATAAATTTGCAAAACAAGTTCGCGTGTTGGCGCCATAACCAAACCTTGCACCGCTTTGACCGTTGGGTCTATTGCTTGCAAAAGAGGGATACCAAACGCTAAGGTCTTACCGGTTCCGGTTTGAGCTTGCACATGAACGTCTTGTTTAAAATTTTCGAGAAGAAGAGGTATAATCTCAGATTGTACCGCGGTCGGTTGAGTGAATCCAAGATTTTTTAATGAATCTTGAATCTGGGGAATAAGTAAAAGGTTATCGAATGTATTATTCACAGTTTCCTTCGGTTTAAATTAGTGATTCTTCCAATATCAGAAGCTGCGAATAATGCGAAAAGCTCACTCGACACATCAGATATATTCATAAAGATAGGGGTACCATTAGCTCATTTTACCTTACTTTGACAAAAAATACTACAGCGGAATAAGGTATTTGTCACAAAAACAGGCCAATACGCCCAGCCAATGGACGTATTGAAACTATTAATTATTTTTCAGGGTAAAAGAATAGACCAAAAAACAGCGTTTTTGGTGACTTTTTGGTTATTTTTTGCCGAAATCTAAAGGCTTTTTTATGCCTCTCGGCAAGAACACAAATTACCTGTTTTACCAATCACGGTGTGCATACCTTCTATAAAACGAATCACGTTATAGGCACGGCGGTACCCAAAACCCCTATGATCGGGCTGGTAAGCACTCACGTCAATGATTTCAGATGCATCTGCTAACGCAAGATCGTGCTTGGCCAAAATGGATTTAACCACAGAACTTCCATCCAGCACATCAGTGTGATCCCACCCGTGCATAGTTATAAAATAAACATTGTTATGCCCAAGCTCTTTAAGCCCGTAATACAGGGCACAAGCACCAGAATACGGCAATACTCGATCCCACGTTGAATGAGCAAAAATCATAACAATATTTTTATTAATTAACTGATCTATTGATTTTATGGGTTGCATTCCTGATGGGCTGTAGCAAGGGAAATGTATCAATTTTGCAAGATAAGGAACCAACGGAAAATCTTCTACTAGCGGTATACCAACGTAATGAGCAATAGCGCTGTTGCCGCTTGCCATGGGCGCTTCAAAAATAATTGCTTTAAGGTTTTCTTGTGCCGCTGGATTGTTGGCAAGAAAATTTAAAACTGTTGCCGTACCTTGCGATGTTGCATGAATGATATAACCATTACGCGTATCAATACTTTCATAACTTTCTTTGAAATGCTCCTGACAACGTTCTTGACCCAAATCCGCATCAGCTTGTACAGGCCCATCAACATAAACAATGGTCTTGCCCGATATGCCCAATTGCTGGGCAACATAGTTCTTATGATACTCGCCATAAGCTTTTGGCATACCAAGGCCATGAATAGCAAGAACAGGGCATTCGGCGTTACTAACACCATGCAACTGCGAAGCAAGAATGCAGGCTATGAGTGCCATTGTTTTGAACATGATAGTTTTCTCCCTGTCATAAAACGAGTGCTATTCGTGAGCCCCCTCACGTTAATACAGTATTCCACAGGCAAAATCACTTGTAAAACGGTAACAGCATGGTTACCGTGCTTTCAACCATCTATGGTTAAAAATCAAACTAGTTATTAAAAATGGCCCAATTTTTCTATTTTTGCTTCGTTATAATTTGTTCCGTGCTTTTCTAAAAACGTTGATAAATCTTCAAAATTGTCTCTTGTTATTTCCTGCGTTGGCAACCAGCAAGCTTCGCACTCATCGCAAATCATGAGTTCTATTCCCAAGTTAACTATTCTCGCTTTATAAATTAAACCCTGATCATTGCATCGTGGACACGCCATGATGTTTCCTTTTTTATAATTTTACCGGAAAAGCGATACTCACTTCAACCGTTCCAGGTTTTACCATTATTTTTATTGCGGTCTCGCCCTTGGTACCAACCGGCTCTTTCATATCAATAGCATATTCTCTACGCCCTGGCGCAACGGCCGTTTGCTTGCTGGCCCAAGCACGATCAATTATCTCAAATAAACGATCCTGTGGCACACTAAACACCGAGCGCTTAGTATTTTCGGGGTCTGCAACAGTACGATCAATTATTTCTTTAATACAACTCGACCGGTAAACAAGCCCCGCTGGCGATTCCCACGTGTCTTTCCCAATCAATTTCAAGAGCGGCCATGCAGCATTGACTTGTTCAACTTCTTGAGCGTTCTCATTTTTTTGCCTGTTACGCTCTTGCTCGGCCACAACATCTTCTTTGCCAATTGGAAAGGCGGTAATAAGGTCCGCCGTATCGGGCTTAACCACAATCTTAATTGCCGTTTCATCGTTTGTGCCAAGCAGCTCGTTCATCTCAATAATATACTCGCCGCGATCGGCAACCAAAGCCTTTTCTTTATTTAACCAAGCACGGTCAATCATGGCAAAGAGCTTATCATTTGAAAAACTAAACAGATTATGTTTTGGTTTATTAGAAATCGCTTTTGTATGATTAAGTACGTGATAAATACGATTACCAAAATTCATATCAGGCCCATAAACAAGACCTGCCGGCGATTGAAAAGTATTAAAACCTGTTTGCTTAAAAAGCAACCAAATCCCAAAAACATCACGCACTCGCTGCGCATCTGCCAATGCCTGCCGTGCATCGTCGCGATCATGCAGCGCTGCTTCTTGCGCCTCTTGATCGTCAGTTTCTTGCAAGGCGGCCAAAGCAGCCTCTTTTTGGGCGACAACAGCCTGTGCATCGTCTATAACCTTTTGTAGCCCAGCTTTACGTTGATCATCAAGAAAGCGCGTAATAGTAGTTAAGCGATCATCTGACACTACCTCAGCATTTGCAAGTACTGTAGTAATTGCGTCAACAAGCTTGTCTGCGTTATACTGCGTACCCGCAAACATAAACGTACCAGGAGGAGTTGCCAGGCATCGATTTTTAACGAAAACATTGGTAAACAAGCGCTGCGTAATGTTATCAATCTGTGTTTGTGTTAATGTGGGCAGTGCTTTTTCAAGTTTAGTGAAAAAACGTTGAATTTTTGCATAATTTGCGCCAGAAAAATATTCTGTATACGCACGCTTCGCATTAAAATTAGAAACAGTCAGCCATTTAGAAAAGAGATCATCGACAGTTAATAAAACGCGTTGCTGCTTAGGTTTTTTCTCAAATCTATGCCAGGCAGACTTGGCTTGAACAAAACCAATCCCCGCACAACATACTACTGCCAGCGCTAAACAACGCACAAGTTTTTTAAGGTTCATGTCTCTTCTCCCATTTTTCTAACGCAATAAAAAATCACTTTTTTAAAGCTACTTAAAAAGATGGGAAGCTGAGAAGAAAATAATAAAAGACAAAAGAAGAATCTAAAAAATCTTAGATCGCCCGCGCTACAAAAACAACAAACGGCGAATGCGTCTTTTCATCTTTCCACGCGTACGGCTCATTCACTTTGCCTAGCGGATAATGCACTTCAAGCAACTCAAATCCGGCTTGTGCAAAGAAGTTGCGATAATCTTGTTCGGTCCAGAAATAATCAGTAAATTCAATGTTACTTTCGTAATGATACGCTTTTGCCGGTGCGCCACTCGTCAGATTTTTGTTTTCTGGAAAATCGACATTAAGCGTAAGCCACTCTTTACTAAACAAATCTTGGCTGCCCGTCACCGCAATAAAAACCCCATCAGGTTTCATAACGCGCTTTGCTTCTTTCAAGTACGCTACAACTTCAGCTTGCGTGGCAATACAAAACATCACAAAGCCAGAAAGTACCAAATCAAAGCTTTGGTCAGAGGCTGGAACAATACCATTATTGCTCAAACGAAATTCTGTTTCTGGGCACAGCAAGCGTGCTTGCGCAAGCATCTCTTCGCTAATATCAACACCTACCACGTCCAAGCCCAACTCAAGCAAAAGTTTTGCTGAACAACCGGTGCCTGAACCATAATCGAGTGCTTTGGTGCCACGAACATACTGCGCAACAAACGCGGGAACATCGCGAAAAGCGATGTAGCGCATTACTGAACCTTGTGTCTTTGAGTAGGCAGCTGCTTGCTCAGATCCCTTTACTTCTGGCGTGTAATAAACGGTGTTGCTCATGTTTGCTGTCATAAATTGTTCCCGCTTTAACTCTTTTCAAAAAATTTTAACGGCTCTGCCGGATACTTTCCTGCAATAATATCTGGCAGGTAGTTTAGCAAAAAAACGGGAAAAATAATCGCAGTACTTGCACGTAAATCATCCAATAAAAACCAGCGTAATTCTTTGACCGCTTCCCGCTCATCAGGCGTTAAGTTATCAAGAGAAACGTTGTGCTGTTTAGTGCGTGCAACAACAAACTGCTCATAAAAATGCCTAACGTTACCCTGCAAAATCATGTCAAACTCAGACAACCAAACCAGTGGCCCCAGCTCAACCTCATCTTTTTCAATGCCCGTTTCTTCGTAAATTTCTCGCACGGCCGCTTCTTCAAGTGATTCACCAGCTTCAATTTTGCCGCCAATTGTGCACCAAAAACGTTTGTTTTTCTTGCCTTCAAGCGTGGCGATATCAAAGTCTTCAACGCGCATGAGCAAGAGTTGGTCGTTGTCGTTTAACAAAAGAACGCGCACGGTATTTTTGATGGAATAAGTCATGAGTTCTATTTATAAATTAATGGGTATGCTTCAGGATGTTCTAATGATTCAACTTCAAGATCAACATCCAATGATGGCCAATGCAAATGTTTCTGATGGTGATATTCCATATCATAAATTTGATCGACTGTTGCCTTTTGAAACCAAGGATACTGAGTAAACGATAAGAAAAATTCTTTGTCGCCAATTAAGATCCAAATTCCATGATTAGATATATTTTGAACTTCAGCAACTGAAGTGCTTTTTCCAGACTTTTTCAATTTCTTTGGCATGTTCCTCAACAATCCTTCCGAGATCTTTCAGTTGTCGCTCAGAAAAACCACTATAATCAGCTAACGCAACCACAGGTTTAATCCAAAATTTTGCTTCTCCACCTGGGGATGATATATGCACATGCATACGAGATTCTTCCCGAGAAAAGAAAAAAAATCTATAATTCTTATATCTAAAAACCGTTGGACTCATAAAAAATCCTCGTTATCGAACTTACTTATGAACAACATAGTTTACCTGAAAAAAATAATCAATATTACATAGTATTTGGTGCCAAGAGATCAAGCAGTTTGAATTCTTTTAAAGAAATTAAGTTTTAAATAAATCATTTAAGAAGGGCGTCTGTCCGCCGACCCGTCAGCCATCCTGTCCGTCGTAGCCTTGGCGAAGGCTGAAGCCAAAAGCGCAAATGACATTGATAAAATGACCTACTTATTCACCCACCAAGTGAGCTCATGCTTGTTATGATAGAGATGCACAATCTTACTGTTCGGTATGGCCAAAAACTGGTCGATAACACTAAAGTTTGCCTCACCTTGAAACTTTATGGTACAGACAAAGTTCTTTACCTGCCCTTTGGCCATCCATGTTTTAACAAGATTTAAAAGCCGCTCCGGATAACAGATAATATCGGAAAAAAACCAATCCACTTGAGGCACCTGTTCCGGCGATAAACCAAAAGCACTCTCTTGCAAGAAAGTAATCTGTGCAAGTTTTCCAATCTTCTCATCCAACGGCGCCTTGTCTACTGCAGTTACTTTTAAACCTAAAGTAGCCATCACCCAACTCCATCCACCGGGACAAGCACCCATATCAAGCACATGAGTTCCGCTTGCTGGAGGCCTATGATGCAAGGTAAAGAATTCCCACAATTTAAGATAAGCACGCGAAGGCGGTATCGTTTTATTTTCGATAAATTCGCATTTGCCAAGCGGGTATAATGAAGTTGTTTCTTGTGAACATATGATGGTATTTTTATCATACAGCGTCCAACCGCCCATCGGATGATTCGGCAAATTAGCCAAAAAAAGAATCGGTTCCTCTTTTACTTTTGCCAAACCGTCTTGAATTAATTGCGCTCGACGATGATGATCAACAGAAAAAAGCGCCCAGTTTTTGCCGAGTGCACGGAGCTGCTTAATGCCGTCATTAATTGAAACTATTGGCAATTTTTTGCAATTAAGCCACGTAACTTGCGCAAACAATGGTTTATAATCGGCATCAAAAAAATAGAGCCTGTCTCGCTTTTCAAAATTAATTTTTCTATAAGTTAATTCGCGCTCAAGCTCGTGTTCTAATGTGTATGGTGCAAGTGATATGTTCATGGTTAAAAATTTTTTACAAAGCTTTAAAGTTTTAAGACTATAAATTTTGAATAGATCATTTAAGAAAGGCGCCTGTCCGCCATAGCCACGAAGGGCATAGGCTGAATAGCGAAATTTTGCGAGAGCAAAATTGAGCGTCCCCAAGGGGATTTGAACCCCTGTTACAAGAATGAAAATCTTGGGTCCTAACCGGGCTAGACGATGGGGACGCGTATATCAAAGTTAAAGAAGTGAGCCGCGCAGGGATCGAACCTGCGACCCACAGCTTAAAAGGCTGTTGCTCTAC
The DNA here is from genome assembly GCA_019746485.1 of Candidatus Babeliales bacterium. Classification (GTDB taxonomy): domain Bacteria; phylum Babelota; class Babeliae; order Babelales; family RVW-14; genus AaIE-18. The sequence goes on from JAIERW010000037.1 coordinate 19,552, forward strand.
CAACTGAGCTAGCGGCTCTCGCAATCAACCTTGTTGCATTGCATGGTTGAAATGTACAAAACAATGCGCTTTCTGTCAAGAAAAAATAAGTACTTTTATTAAAAAAAAGCGTAGCCCACGCCATTCTTTAAAAATAACCCCCACAAATAACCCTTTTTTTACTCTGCAGATTGGGCCTAGCCCATAATGCTGCCAAAGATGGCACAGTAGATAATAACACCCAAAATATCCATAAAGGTCGTTAAAAAGGGAGCCGCGGAGTGTGCCGGGTCAACATTAAAAAATTCAAGCAAAATGGGAATAATAGAGCCGGTCAACATAGAAAGAATAACAATACAAAAAAGCGAAAGATTTACGGCTAATGCAGCTGAAAATTCATAATAATGTGAGAAGTACATGCGGCCAAAGCCCACCACAAAGAGCATTGAAGCAATAACGATAGAAATCCAAAACTCACGAAGCAAAACTTTAAACACATTGCGCCGAGAGATTTCTTTGGTGGTAAGCCCTCGAATAACCAGCGTTGCAGACTGATTACCAGCATTGCCACCCGTTCCAATTAGCATGCCCAAAAAGACGGTCAACACGGCATACTGCTTTATCATTTCGTCATAATGCCCCAGCACTAAGCTTGAAACACTTTGAAATAGCAAAAGACCAACAAGCCAGATACCGCGCTGGGTAATCAACTTCCAAGCCGGCGTGGCAAAGTAACTGTACTCAACGGTAGACAAACCAAACCGTTTGTACACGTCTTCACTTTCCTCTTCTTTAATAATGGCGATAACGTCTTTGCTGGTAATTACGCCCAAAAAGTGGTTTTGACGGTCAACCACCGGAGCAGCCGAAATGTCATAGTGCAAGATTTGACGCGCCACGTCTTCCTGGTCTTCGTCGGCATAAATGTGAATTTCATTCTTTTCTAAAACTTTTGAAAGCGGCATTTCTGGCTTATTAAAAACCAACGTATCAAGCGTTATGTGCCCCACCAAAACGTTATCACGGTTGGTCACATAAATGCGGCGCAACAGCTCTTTTTCTGGACTCAGTCGCTGCAACAACTCAATACTTTTTTTAATCGTAAAATCTTTTTGTAACGTTACTACGTCGCTATTCATACGCCCACCGGCCGAATCGTGACCAAAATTGAGCATAGAAATAATTTGGCTGCGCTGCTTTTTTTGGAGCAATTTAAGATATTTTTCTAAATCTTCATCCGAAAGATTATCAAAAATATCCGTCAACTCGTCAACGTGCATACCATTGAGCATGGTCGTTGCATAATCAGTATCAAACTGAACCAAAAGGCCAGCCTGAACGTTTTCTGGCAGCTTACGAAATACATTAAGAGCCAACGTCTGGGGCAGCTTAGTAAGCATAGGAACCTGATAATCACTCCCAATGCGTGCTATCAGCATGGCAATGTCTGCCGGATGTTGTTCGGTTAAGATTCTGTATAAATCACTTCCCAGAGGTGTTTCTTCAGACAAAACCACGTCAATATTGTTCTCGATTTGAAAGAGAATTTTACGGACTTCAAGCATAGTAGTACCCTCAAGAAAATGAACCCCAATTCTATTAGAGTTTATTTTAGCACAAAATATCCAGTTAAAAAAACGCTTTTTGTCTATTGCTCTCTTTTTGTTAAACTTTATGAGATATATCTTATTTAAAAAGGACTTTTTGTTATGTCAGAACACGCCACCATCATTTTTCAACAAGATACCACAGAACGCCTGGATAAGTTCTTATTCAGCGCGTATCCAGACTATTCTCGGTCATATTTCCAAAAATTGATCGATGACGGGCATATTCTGATCAACGAAAGCCCTGCAGCCAAGAGTAGCCAAAAACTCAAAAATGGCGACATTATTAGCATTTCTTTTGCCCCGGCCCACGAGTTTAACCTCGAGCCTCTGGATGTACCGTTTGAAATTGTGGACATGCAAGAGGACTTTTTGGTGGTCAACAAGCCTGCAGGACTGGTAGTACACAACGCCCCCACCAACACTGATGAACCTTCACTGGTGCGCGGCCTACTGCACCGTTTTAAAGAATTTCATGAATTTGATGATACCGAACGACCCGGCATTATCCACCGCTTGGACAAAGACACCTCAGGGCTTATTTTGATTGCCCGCAATCATAAGGCACAAATAGCACTTTCAAAACTGTTTAAAGACCGGCAGGTAAAAAAAACCTACCTGGCCGTTGTTACTAAACACCCAGCAAAAAGCGGATCTATTGACTATGATATTGGCCGCCACCCGATTCATCGCCATAAAATGTCGCACCAGGGTATTGCCAACCGCGATGCGCTCACACACTACCAGGTTTTGGCTTTTTACAAAGAAACCAGCCTGGTTGCTGCCTCACCCGTTACCGGTCGCACCCATCAAATTCGCGTCCATTTGGCCGCTATTGGTCACGGACTGATTGGAGACAGTACTTATGGCACCACAAGCAAATTGATCAAACGGCAGGCTTTACATGCCTGGAGAATAGCTTTTACGTACAAAGGCAAAGATTATTTCTACCAGCAGACCGTGCCAGCCGATATTGCCAACCTGCTCAGAGCTTTGTATGGACAAACAAAAAATTAATATTCGTTGACAATTAGTTGGCGGACCTTATAATGAGGTTCTAAAGTTGATCTTTAGAAAATCTGAAATCGTCGCGGGGTAGAGCAGCCTGGTAGCTCGTTGGGCTCATAACCCAAAGGTCGCTGGTTCAAATCCAGCCCCCGCAACCATCCGTCTTCGTTCTTACGAACTACGACGCGATAATATCCCAAATAAGACATTAATAGTAAGAAAACGTCACTAATTAAATTAGAAGGCGGATGCCACGCCGTAGTTCTTGCCGCGCCGTAGTTCTAACGAAGGCGGGAAACGAAGGCGGGCGATGATATCCCCAAAAAAACGCCCTTTAATTTTCAAATCCCAATTTTCCTGTCATTTCTTCAATCGTTAACAAACTGTTAACAACATCTTCATGCGATTGTAATGCACTCAGCTCAACCGCATCGCGCAGCGTAATGCCGCCAATAGCAGTACGAATTAATTCATACGTTGTTGCGGGCAGCCCAAGCTTGCCGGCAAGATCGTGCGCCAACGAACGCACATACGTTCCCTTAGAAACGCAGGCACGCAAGGAAAAATAGGGTTTATTAAAATCAAGAAGTTGCGTTTCGTACAACTGCACTACACGCTTTTTAGTTTGAATAATCGCTTCAAGAGCCTCTTGAGCCATCAGCTCACGGCGCGCCAGCTTGTAAAGTGGTTTACCTTCGTGCTTGAGCGCGGAATAAATAGGTGGGGTTTGCAAGTAACTGCTGCCCAGTTGAGCCAACGCCCCTTCAAGGTCGGCGCGCGTTACATGCCCAGCCTCATGCGTTTCCAAAACTTTGCCCATGGCATCCAGCGAGTCTGTCAACTCACCAAGCTTGGCAGTCACTTCATACTCTTTCCGTACATTCATAATGGCCCCAGAACAACGCGTAGCCTCTTTGCCAATACAGATGATCAGCAAGCCCTGGGCAACGTCGTCCAGCGTACCGGTATGCCCAATCTTTGTTTTTTTGGGAAAGAATTTTTTGAGCACACGAATGCAGTCAAAAGAGATAGCACCTTTTGGTTTGTTTAAAACAAGAAAGCCGTGGATAGTTTCGTTTTGCATGACCCAGCCAAAGTTAAAGTAAAAGTTAAAGGAGACTCTGAAGTTATTACAAAAAATGTTTTGTATTTCGTTAGTTTAGCGGGCATGAGGAAAAAGATCAAAAGGGTAGGCAATAAAAAAAGGGCTCCTGCCGGGGCCCTTTTTTTTAACTAAATTTATTTAACAATCTTACTATTGGTACCATTCCCAATAACATTTGCATGTTTTACAGTGTTCATTCCATACTACATAACCTGGTCTATCGTCTTTGCTAACTAAATCAGCAGAATGCCAAGCAGAAACCGACAGAGCCGTTTCAGATGAACGAGAACCAAGGGCCTTACGTTCAAATTCCAAAATTTTTTCTGTAGCTTTGTTGCGCTCTTTACCACATTCCGTTGTCAATGCTTCAATGTTTGCCAAAGCATAGTCAACAAAGCCTTTTTCTGCAAAACTTTTCGCCCATCCAAAATTCATAATTTGGCCACGCAAATCTTGCGCACAAAGCTCTATTATTTCGATAGCCATGCTCAACATATATCCATCAACAGCATTTTGATAATTTAGTGAATTTTTTCTTGCTCTTTCCATAACATATGGACTATACAAGTCTCTTTCAAAAAATGATCGATACGCCGGAGTTGCGTTTAAAAAAGATCTAAGATAATCATAATCTTCTGCTTTAATAAAATCTAAGCACTTATTAAGCACTTCAATTTTGGTATCAAACTCTTGCTTTTCTTGCTCACTCACGGAACAACCCGGCACATATGACACAACTGTTTGCGCTGAGCTACTAACACTTTGAGCGAAACTAACAGCACCATGCGCCAAACCAACAACTGATTCACTCACGTGTTTAACAAACGCCTTGCCATCAGTGGTTTTTTGTCGTTGAGCTAAATACTCGTCGTCTTCGTCTTCAGATTGAGAACCTGAGCCATAGTCAGAACCACCAAAAAAAAGAGCCTGCCTTCTGTTTCTTCCTTCTCTGAGCCGTTTACTTCTAAGCTCTTCAATTGTCGACGAGCTTGAGCTTGGTTCGGCTGAACTTGAAATCGATGAAGATGAGCTTGAGCTGGGTTCTGAATGATCATCAAAACAAGGCATAGCTGTTCTCTGCGCATTGTAAGCTTGGTCAAGCTGCGCAAACAAACTGTCTTCAGGTATTCCCCAACCATCTGATGATGATGATGCAGCGGCAAAAACACCGACATGAGCGATACTCGCAGCAACTGCTGCGCCTAAAATAATTTTACGTAAATTCTTCATAATAACCTCCTGAAAAAGAGAATAACCTCACATTTTTATAAATATTACTAATAGTATATTTTATATAAATTAGATTGTCAAAAAACCTTAGAAAGTGGCACTTTTAACGTTTTATTTGAAAATTAGGACAAAATTACTGCCCTGATCGCGAAAACAGAAAATCTCGCAATTTATTGAAAAAACAGAAGTAAAGATCTAAAAAAGGGCTATTATCTCTCTAAAGCATCTTTGAACGCCAAAAGCTCTTCTTTAAAAGCCTGCAAAGCGCTAAAAAAGGCCGCACGCTCTTCAGTGCACGGCTCAAGCTCAACCGTTGCGGCCAAAATGGTCTTCTCTTCAACCGGCTCTTCTTCGCGATGCGCGGCCATAACTTCGTCGGCCTGTAGCTGAACCGCCGCCACCTCACGCGGAGCTGCAGAAGCAGGAGTTGCCACTTTGACATCAGACATCAGCTGCTTTTTGGCACCAGCAATGGTAAAGCCTTCAAGATACAGCAGATTTTTGATTTGAAGAAAAAGATCTAAGTCTTCTTCGGTATAAAAACGTTGCCCACCATCAGAGCGGTCCGACTTGAGCTCAAACTCTTTTTCCCAGAAACGAATAACATATTTTTTTACGCTCAGTTCCCGAGCAAGATCCCCGATGCGAAATTGTCTCTTTTTCATGCTCATTTTTTGATGTTGCATAGCATCCCCCTTCTTTTTTTATTGTAAAAAGATCATTGCTTCATGTGTAGCATAATGCGTCATTTCATGAAAAGAGTTTTATGCAAGATGCCCGTTTTGCCTTGATTCTAAATTGCATCAAAGGTCATGAGCTGTTGATTGGAACTGACCACGTGCCCCTCAGCAACGCTGAGTGAAGAAACTATGGCCGCATGCGGCGCGCAAATTTCATTTTCCATTTTCATAGATTCAATAATTACCAGCGGCTGACGCGCTTGCACCACATGCCCGTGCCCTACCAATATCTTTATCACGCGTCCGGCCAACGGACTGGTCAAATGCGGCGTAAATGATTTTTTGTGCTCGGCAACCTGTTTTTCACCAGCTCGAACTGCAGACACCAAAAATGATTGCAACACCTGCTCAAGATAAACGTTATACTGCCCGGCGCCAGCGGCAATAAACGCTGAAAAGAACTGGCCGTCGATGGTGCACGTCAGCATTTTTTTGTGTTGGTCATAATTGATTGTTTTTACTGAAAAATTACGCAGCACGCCGTCGCATGTCAGCGTGCCTTCAAACGCAGACTGGTCAATTTTTTTTATATCGATCGTGTACGCACGCTGCCCAACGCTCCAGGTTGTTACCGCCACTGCTGCCCCTTCCAACTGTCGTTGTGCCAGCCCCCGCTTACTTCTTTTTGTGGCGCTGTTACACGCTCAACCAAAACTTGTTGCATGACCGCAGCAATAATTACCGCAGCTTCACGCGCAGCCTGCTGGTTGGCAGTTTCTTGCTGCGCCACAACAAACTGCGTGGCAGTATCAAAAGCACCAGCAACAAACTCATGTGTTTCCAAAATGCTGCGCAAAAAAGCACGATTAGTGGTTATACCTTCAATACCGTACTGCCGCAACGCTTCAGCCATAAATTGGATAGCCTGCGTGCGCGAAACGCCGTACGTGGTAACTTTTGCAATCATGGGGTCAAAGCACGACGTTATTTCAACGCCTTCAAAAAGATCATGATCATGACGCATAAACGGCACGCTTGGGGGCTGAAAATAATGAATAAGGCCGGTAGAAGGGAAAAAATTTTGCTCTGGGTCTTCGGCATAAATGCGACACTCAACTGCATGGCCGCGCTGCACAATTTCTGCCTGCTGATACGGCAACGGCTGGCCTTGGGCCAACGCAATTTGCAATGCCACCAAATCAACGCCGGTGGTCAGCTCAGTAACCGAATGCTCAACTTGCAAGCGCGTATTCATTTCCAAAAAATAGCACTGCTGGTCAGCCGTTACTAAAAACTCAACGGTGCCCACACTGTCATAGCCAATCATCTGCGCTGCTTTAACACCAAGCTCATGCAAACGAGCACGCGTTACTTCACTCACAAACAAACACGGCGACTCTTCAACAATTTTTTGGTGTCGGCGCTGAATAGAACATTCGCGCTCAAAAAAGTGAACAGCACGGGTGCCGTCACCGGCAACTTGAACTTCAAGATGGCGCGTATTTTCTAGACAGCGCTCGATTAAAAGTTGTGTAGAGCCGGTCAGCTTTGCCGCTTGGCGCACCGCCATGTCCCAAGAATGTTCAAAAGTACTTTCGTTGGCTACGCGGACCATCCCCTTGCCACCACCGCCCAGCGGATCTTTGATCATGAGCGGGTAGCCCAAGACAGCCGCCCGTTCTTTTGCGCCAAGGCACGCCTGAGGCTTTGTAACGTCGGCAAAAAATCCGGGCACTACCGGAACACCAGCTTGCTCAATCGTGCAACGCGCGCCAATTTTGTCACCCATCAACGCGATAAGGTCATGGCGCGGACCAACCCACGTCAACCCTGCCTCGTGCACGCGGCGGGCAAAGGTGGCGTTCTCTGCCAAAAAACCATAGCCAGGGTGCACAGCGTCGGCCCCCGAGCGGAGCGCAATGGCCAGCAATGCCTCCTGGTCCATGTAGGCCGCACGCCCACTCCCCGGCAAAGCAAAAGCCTGGTCGGCTGTGCGCACAAAACGCAACGAAGCATCTTCTGGTGCGTACACGGCAACGACTGCTATGCCAAGGGCACGGCAGGTTGCCTGAATGCGCAATGCAATTTCGGAACGGTTAGCTATAAGAATTTTTTTATTCGAGCTACTTTTCAAACGAAGTGTCATTCAAAAGTTCTTCAATGCTGATTCCCACCGGTTCTTCAAAGGGATCGCAACAATCAATTTCGTCGAAAGTATCAGATTTGTCACTATCTTTTTCATTGCTAGCTTCTTGATCTGCACTATCTTCTAGGCACTCTTCCTCTTCTTCAGCAGAAATCTGTGCAAAGAAATTAATGTTGGCTTGAACGCCAGAAATATCAAAAAAAGTTTTGTAACGAGCCAAAAGACGCCATACTTCAACAAAATCTGCCAATTCTAAAAGCCAAAAAGCAAAGCTCGTATCATGGGGGGTGCGCACCGAACTTGCGTACGACAACAAGCGCAAGCTTGCCTCAATTGCCACTTGCAACGATTGCGCAACTTTAAACATGCGCAGCTTCTTTTTCGCGTTTCCATATTTATTTTTAAACGCAACATTTTCAGCATCAACAATGCGAATTGCCTCGTACAAAAGCGCAAGCATGTAAGCACTCACTTTTGGCAAACGGTTTGGATAAACCAAATCTTTCAACAGTGTTGTTTCACGCGTGGTCAACAACTCACACAAAATTTTTGCATCAGTTGCAACATTAGCAACAGCTGTTGTTGCTCGCACCACATTGGTATCTTCATGATCAACACAAACAATGTAAGGAACGTGTGCAGCACAACGCAGCAACCCAAAAAGGGCAGAATTTTGGGTAACAAACTTCTTTGGATCGCTTAGCCCGTTTGACACACGTTCTTTAAACGTTGCAAAAAAAGGCAGTGTCGCAGGAGTAGGCGCAGGAGTGGGCGCGGCTGCAAAAGCTTTTGAAAAAGTTGCTGCACAAACAAACACAAAGAAAAATCTGACAAACGCTTTCTTGACCATGATGTCCCTTTTTTTGTAGACAGGTTCAGTAATTCACTTGGTAAAGCAGCTTAAATCAGCTTTTATGTTTGTCAACAGTTCTTAGGCTTCAGCTCCAACAAAACTACGAACTTGTTCAGCATGATGATGAGCCGTTTTTTCAACATCCAACATATGCTCTTTGAACTCGTCAAATTCAAAATTAATAAACAAGTCGCTCACCAACTTATACAGCTCTTTTTGTTTGAAATGATTACGCACATGAGGATTTGACGTAATCAGGGCAGCTTTATTTTCCAATTCTAAGCCGTTCCAAATAGTTTCCCACTCTTCACGCGCAATCATTAAATCATCTTTGCCATAAATAAATAGCACCGACGTATCTTTAACTTGTTTTAAATAGGGCTCAATAGAAATATCGTTCAACTGCAAGCACCAAATATTTTCGGTCAGCCAGTGCAACAGATCACCAGCCCACGACGTTGTCCACGGCCATGTTTGCGACCAGCCACCCGTTTGCGGCGAACAGATCATTTTTGGATCACGCTTGAGTTTTTCAATAACCAACGGCAACGAAAGCCAACAGCCATCAAGAATCAAACGATCAAAAAGGCCTGGGTGCAATGCCGCTGTCTTTAACAAAATAAAGGCACCATAACAAATACCAAGACCACAAACTTTTTCATAGTTCTTTTGTGTTTTGAAATGATTAACTACCGTTACCACGTCGATATCTTCTTTTTGACCCAAGCTGGCCAACGAAGAATCCATACCAAACGTGCTTTGTGCCAAGTTAATATTCCACGTACCCACATCGAACAGGTCAAATTCTTTAATACCTTGACCACGAAAATCGAAGAGAACTACGTCACAATCAAACATATCAACAAACGGCGTCATATACTCACGCGGGTTGGTAAACCCTTCGCCAACAATCAACAACGTATCACTACCACGATCAAAGTAAGTACAACCAAGCTCCACACCGTCTGACGTTTTTACGTTGATTGTTTTACCAACATTTGCTTGGTCAGGCTTTTTTTTGCGATGGTGCGCACGCACCTTTTTTGCATCAGCAATAAACGAAGTATCAAAAAACATAGATTTGTTTAAATGCCGATTATGCATACGCGCAAAGGCGCTCAACGAAGTGGGAACCTCTACCGCTTGATCGTGACCAAAAGCCATTTCTGTGTGATGAGCATAAGAGAATTTTTCCCCTCGATACGCTCCACTTGGTGAAGCACTCCCGACTACATTCTGACGTGGCTCCGACGGGCGCGGCGGGGTGAGCGAGTCAACAGAAGTGGGCATAGCACACGAACCACTTACCAACAAACTAAAAAGAATCATTGATGTTTTAATAAATTTTTTCATGTTTTCCTACGAAGCTAAATGTTAGCATTATAAATTTGGTGGTCTCACGCCATGCCCATACAACATTAAAGCTGAGCAGATGTGTTCTTTTTTGCTGCAATACGCGCCGACTTTCTTGTTGTCGTTGTCGTCTTGAGAGTAGGCTTTTCTGTTTTTATTTCATCTTCTTCACTAGCAACATCAGCAAGCAGTGCAAGTGCCGTACTATCAGCATCCCCTAATACATCAGACCAATTTTGCTTGGTCCCACCATCATACGATACAGCAAGATTAGCGGCAATAAGCATTTCTGCCAAATTTTGCCCGTCAACGTACACTTTTGCTAAAATTCTGAAGTATTTGTCCCGTTGCAGCTCCCGTAATTCAATAACTTTGGCAGCCTCAAGCACGCCCTTGGAAAACTCTTTTGCTTCCTGAGCCTTTTGCTTAACAACCGGATCTTTATCTTTCATTTCAGGCGTATCAATACCAAAAACACGTACGCTTACCTCGCGAATAATCTCTGGCCAACCATCAACCTGAACCGTAAACGTATCGCCGTCATAAACTTTAACCAGCTTTGAAACAACCGCATTACCATACGTTTTTGGCCCTTTTGATGCACGACTGGCCGAAAAAAGTGACGTACTGAAAACTAATAACGCACCAAAAACAAGCCCATTAAATCTTTTCATAACCGCTCCTTTGATTCTTCTTGATACAAACCAAGTTTTTTAAGCGCCTCAAAATACAACCGCACAAACATAACACTAGTCACCACTTGGCCAGTGCGCAAACCCAAGCCCTCCCAAAAAATGTTTCTAAACCCTCCCTGCTTATATAAATCCTTAAAAACAGAAGCCATGGTTGGATACACTTTGGCATCAATGTCTTTTTGCATCAAAGCCCGCGCTTTATGAAACGGCAGCGTAAGCATTGCTACCACAATTCCCACCGCAGTAGCACCAGCAATATTTGCCGTCCATTCATAATCACTACCCTCAAGCTCATAAGCTTTTGTAATCCGGCCACCCCACTCTGGCACCCACGCAGCAGTAATCAACATATTGCGAAAGAGAACTGGGCAAAACGCTCGACCTAAGCTTTTTACACCATGATTTTGTATTAAAAAGTTAACGGCGTTATAAATACTCACCGCACGCCGCTCAACCGCTGCCTGCATAGCCAAATTATTGCGATACATAAAAAGCATTTCAGTCGTTGTTGCCGCCGGGGCTGAAAGAGCGCCTCCGGCTACCGCAGCAATAACACGTTGCGAATCAGACAACAACGCTCCGGGCGCTGCTTCCTGCAGCAAATAACGGGCATAAGCATCATACGCAAGATACTGAATGCTCATAATAGGAAAGCGAGAGACAACATTGAGCCCAGAGCCTTTGTACCACATCAATGGCTTGCGAGAAGGCTCAAGCCCACACCAACGCCTGTTTTGCCAATGCAGCCACGGTTGTTCGATGGTGGCACTCACCACGCCCCCGCCCACACCGCCAAACATAATGTTCTTAAAAATTCTCAGGTGCTGCTCATTAATTGATGGCTCAGGATCGCTGGAAGAAGCAGCTCCCTGCAAAGATGCCGGCAACAGCAACAAGATTACTAATAAACGCTTCATGCTTTCCCCTTTTTTGACAGCAAGAAATCTTTATTTTTAAAATTCAGTCAGTTTTGCTCAAAATACTACTTTTTTAGACAGAGTACGCAAATCACTTTAAACTAAGCAAGAAAAGCCCATACTACGCTCTTCGTGCCTTGCACTTGTAGCTTCGTATGGCAGGCGCTCCTAACTTAAATCACGAGTTTATTAATGAATGCCCAAGACATAAAAAAACAATTTCCTATCTTCAGCAACCTGCAAAACCAGAATAAAAACCTGGTTTACGTCGACAGCGCGGCAACCTACCAAAAACCGCAAGCAGTAATCGATGCCATGAACGCTTTTTATACCACGTCGTACGCCAGCGTACACCGCGGACTCTATGAACTTGGTGAACAGGCAACTGAACAGTACGAAGCAGTGCGCGGCAAAGTTGCAGCTTTCATTAATGCCGCACACGCTGAAGAAATTGTTTTTACCAAGGGCGCAACCGAAGGCTTTAACTTTATTGCCCAAAGCTGGGCAGAACAAAACTTACAAGCTGGGGACGAAATTTTACTCACGCAGGCCGAGCACCATGCAAACTTAGTGCCGTGGCAGCGCGTTGCACAAAAGACCGGTGCCAAGCTGCGCTTTGTACCCATCAATCTGAAAACTTTTATGTGCGATTTCACGCCAGATTTAATTACACCAAAAACTAAGTTAGTCAGCGTAACATATGATTCAAACGTGCTGGGGCCAATCTGGCCAGAAGGCATACTTGAAGATATTATTGCAAGCGCACACGCCGTTGGCGCGCGCGTTATGCTGGACACAACCCAGGCAATGATTCATGAAAAAATTAACGTACAAAAACTAAATGCCGACTTCGTTTCTTTTTCTGGCCATAAGATGGCTGGCCCTACTGGCATTGGCGCTTTGTACATCAAAAAAGAACTGCACGACCACGTAGAGCCGTACCAAGTAGGCGGTTCAATGGTCTACTCAGTTTCTTTTGAACAAGCAACCTGGGCAGCAGCCCCACAAAAGTTTGAAGCTGGTACGCCAGCAATTGCCGAAGTTATTGGGCTTGGCGCGGCAATCGATTTTTTAAATCAGATAAACTTTGATGCGCTAGCCGCACACGAGGCAGCACTCACGCACCAGCTAGTGCAAGGCTTGCAAAAGCTTAATGGCGTGCATATCGCTGGTAATCATGAAGCGCTTGTTGAGCAAGGTCACTTGGTCAGTTTTTGGGT
>JAIERW010000015.1 GCA_019746485.1 Candidatus Babeliales bacterium
GCGCCTATGGAATACTATATACAAATGGGGGCCTTTTAATCATGTTTTAGTCTCATATGTACTGAACCCAGACAGGCCTTTTACACCAACAAATAAAAAGAGTATTCTTATCAATATATAAAGGGCAGAAAAGCCTTTTGTATTGGTAGTAATAGTCTCTTTAGTCTGTGCTCTTTTTTATGGGGGGATTTCCATGAAGCACAAAAAATTCTTTTCAGCTCTGGCATTGGTAACCATGCTTTCTCTTGGTTTTGCTGTTCAGGCGGCATCATATGTTCCACAGGTTGTTGAAGTTGATGGCGTTTCGCGCCCGCATCCGGACCGCGCTCTTGATACTGACGGAGTTCTTGAACAACTCGCTCTTCCTGCTTCAGTTGCCAAACCGGTTGCTGTTCTTACAGCACTCGTTGTTACAACCTTGAGCTTGAATGGTGTATGGTGGGCTGGTAACGATGTTATGCAGAAGTGGAATGACTGGTACGATATGTCAGGAATTTGCAAAGATCCTAAGGATATTACAAAAACTATTTCCTGCAGCAAATTCAGACCTATGGATTGGGCTGGTAAGAAATTAACAAGTGCCAAAGAGTTGGCGGTGAATTATGGTCCATATACGCCAGGAATTATGGCATTGCCTGTTTTTAAATATATTGAGAAAGCTATTTATAAACGCACCGTGCTTGGTTTGTATGAGCGCGCACATGCTCTTTTTGCTGGCGTTGCTGATACGGTTGCAAGTGATAATCTTGCAGAGCGTCGCTTTGATCACGAAGATACGGTTACCGCTCAAGCACAAGCAAAATTTAGAACCGCACCACAACCAATTATCGAAGCCCAAAATACCTTTACTCGACAAGCCAAAGAGTTAGAAGATGCATTGGTTATTGTTAAGCAAGCGCTTAAAAAAGCGAGCAACGATGAAGAAGTTGCGGCTTGTGTTGATTTAAAAAGGTCTATCGAGCTTCTTTACGTTGTTATGAATAGGCGCATTGACGCGGTGATTGGTGCAATTAATGCAGAAGCTGAACGAGTAGAGCGTGTTCGTGCTGATGCAGCAGCTCGCGCAGAAGCAGCACGACGCGCAGCAGGTTTGCGCGTTTAATTCAATAAAATATTAGCATGATTTTAAAAAAGCCGGGTGAAAGCCCGGCTTTTTTAATGCACTTGCCAGAAAATTGAAATAACGGTACCTTTGTTTATCTGAAAACAAAAATCAAAATCATCGATTTTAAGAAGGATATTTTCTATGTCGAGCGCGCCGGTTACCCTAGACAAAATCACCGCCTTGTGTAAACGAAGAGGGTTTGTGTTTCAAGCTGCTGAAATTTATTCTGGCTTGAACGGTGTGTATGATTTTGGTCCTTTAGGCGTTCAACTTAAACAGAATATCAAGGCTGCCTGGCTTAAAAACATGACAAGCTGGCCAGAAGAAGTACTGTTGCTTGATGGTTCCATTTTGGGGCCTGAATCTGTGTGGCAGGCATCGGGACATCTTGAAAATTTCAGCGACCCAATGGTTGACTGCTTGAACTGCAAAAAGCGCTTTCGGTCAGACGAAGAGGGCTTTGATATTGCGCGTCCTTGTCCTTCCTGTGGCGTTAAAAACTGGACTGACGTTCGACAATTCCAATTAATGTTCGAAACTAATCTTGGTGCGGTTGCGGCAAGCAAAGCTTATTTGCGCCCAGAAACTGCTCAAGCAATCTTTATCAATTTCAAAAATGTTTTTACCAGTAATCGCGTCAAAATACCTTTTGGTATTGCGCAAATTGGTAAAGCGTTTCGTAATGAAATTACCCCAAAACAATTTTTGTTCCGCATGCGTGAGTTTGAGCAAATGGAGATCGAATTTTTTTGCAAGGGTGAGCAAGCTGATGCGTTTTTTGAAACCTGGCTTGAGCGCCGTAAAGCTTTTTATGAGCAAATTGGCTTGAACAAAGACAAAATTCGTTTGCGTCCGCATGCAGCAGACGAACTCTCACATTATTCTAAATGTTGTACCGATGTTGAATACAACTTCCCATTCGGCTGGAAAGAGCTTGAAGGTATTGCAAACCGCACTGACTTTGACCTTTCGCGCCATTCACAATTTTCTGGCAAAGAGCTGGCGGTATTTGATGAAGAAACAAAAACATCATATGTTCCGCACGTTGTTGAGTGCTCAGTTGGTGTTGACCGTCTTTTCTTAACGTTGTTGTTTGACGCGTATCATGAAGATGAAGTTGACGGCGAAGTGCGTACTGTGTTACGCTTTCATCCCGCTGTGGCACCAGTTACGGCTGCAATTTTGCCGTTGACCAACAAATTAAAAGAGCAGACAAGCAAAATCTACCTTGATTTGAAAAAGAACGGCTATCGCGTACAGCTTGATGAATCAGGTTCTATTGGTAAGCGTTATCGCCGTCAAGACGAAATTGGAACGCCGGTTTGTTTTACTTTTGACTTTGATAGTCTTGAAGATGGTAAAGTTACCGCGCGTGATCGCGATACACTGCAACAAGAGCGTATAGCTATTGATAAGCTGCAAGAGTATCTTGATCAAAAATTAAAGGGATAGCGCTTCATAAAGCATGCTTGTCAGACATATTTGAAACAAAAGGAGAGTAGTAGTAATGAAGTGGATCAAACGAATTTATGATTGGATGGGTAGTAAAGTTGAACATCCTCATGCCAACTGGTGGTTGTTTGGTCTCTTTTTTATTGAATCTTCATTTTTCTTTATTCCTGTAGACCCATTACTCATTCTTTTTTGTGTGCATAATCGCAAGCGTTCATTTTTTTACGCAAGCGTTGCAACTGTTGCTTCGGTGCTGGGTGGCATGTTTGGTTATTTAATTGGCTCAACATTGTGGGATAGTATTGGTTTTAAATTAGTTTCGTGGATTATTTCTGAAGCAACATTTAATCATGTTGTTGCACAATATTCCTTGTATGAGTCATGGGCTGTATTTATAGCCGGCTTTACCCCCATTCCTTACAAAGCAGTGACAATTTCTGCTGGTTTTTGTAAATTACCGTTTATGCCCTTTGTGGGGTATTCTATTCTTGCGCGCGGGGCACGATTCTTTTTAGTTGCGGGTGCCATTCGTAAGTGGGGGGTAGCAATTAAGAGATTTATTGATGACTATTTTAATTACCTCGTGGTAGCATTCACCATTTTGCTCATTTTGAGCTGTAGCGTCTTTAAAGGAGCCATATGATTGAGTTAAGTATGCCTGAGTTGAAAAGAATTGAATCTGTTGTGCGCAATAATGAAGGATACTTGTCTTTTGCTCAAGGAGCCTTACGTTTGCGTGGTGGTATTGATGCATCTATAAAAGAATATGCTCAACAAATTTTGCAGACTGACAAAGCTGATTATTATCAAGATGCTTTGGGTATTTTGCCATTACGCAAAAAAATTGCGGAAATGTTGGCAAGTGAGTATCAAAGCCCAATTGGCATTGATAATGTGATGATTACTCATGGGGGTAGTGGTGCTTTGACGTGTTTAGCATTGACACTTTTAAGTGCTGGTGACGAAGTTATTTTACTTGAACCGTCCTATCCCGTTTATGAAAGCATTGTAAAATTTTCCAAAGCAGTGCCGGTATTTGTGCCTGCGTTTGAAATGAAAAAGATTCAAGGTGAGCAGCAATGGGTGCTTGATGTGAGCGTTATTGAACAGGCCATTACACCACACACCAAAATGTTGATACTTTCAAACCCATCAAATCCCTGTGGTACGGTGTTGTCTCGTGAAGAGCTTGAGCAGTTGAGAAGAATTGCCGAGCTTCATAATATTTATTTAGTTGTTGACGAAGTGTACGATGACTTTATTTTTGAAGGACAATTTTATTCAAGCACACCGCTTATTCCACAGTCTGATCGTGTTTTGCGTGTTGGTTCTTTTTCAAAAAGTCTTGGTATGAGTGGTTGGCGTGTTGGTTTTCTTGTAGCGCCATTTCGTTTAATTAAGTCAATTTCTGTGATGCAAGGTTGTGCATTCAATTGTCCCAGTGTTATTGGGCAATATGCCGCGCTTTATGGCCTTGAGCACAAAAATGATATTATTCCACGCTCATTTGATCAGGTAAAAAAAAGTCGCGATCTTGCCTGTGCTTTTTTTGATTTACTGCAAGAGCAAGGCATTGTGAGTTACGTTAAGCCAACGGCGGGTTTTTACTTATTTTTCAAAACCCAACAAGAAGATAGTTTTGAGTTGGTAATGAACATTTTGCAAGAAGCAAAAATTGCTATGGCGCCAGGTTGTGACTTTGGGCAAACGGCAAAACCGTTTGTACGGTTTTGTTACGCGCGCGATCCTGAAGTAGTAGTTGAGGGTATTAAGCGTTTGCAAGATTATTTTATACGAAAAAATATTTCTCAAAGTGTTCAAATGATGAGTAATTCTTTGTAAGAACTCAAAAAAAGGATGAGTACTATGAAGCGATATTTATTTCTGATACTTTTTGTTTTTTCAGATATTCAAGCAGCTCCACGTGATCCGCGTGATATAAACCCTCTTTTTGAAAAACCTATTCCAAATCGTGAAGTAACGATTATGGGCTTTGTTGAGCGGCCAGGAACTTTTAAGCAAATGTATGCGCTTTTGGATGAGTTGAAGCTTGATATAAAGCTGGGGAAAAATAATTTGATTGGTGGAAATGAAGGCAAGTATACTATGTTTTTGCCAACCGATGACGCCTTGATTCGCTTTGGTATGCTTGGGTTGCTCAGGACCGATGATGCAGTAAAAAAAAATCTGCTCGAAAAATTTGTGAATTACCATATTGTGCCAGACAACGTTTCTCGACGAGCGTTAAAAGAAGGCCCTCGTCGTTATTTAAATACCCTGACTAAAAAAAATCTTTTGCTCAAAGACATTCCTAAGCCGCTTTATTCTGTTGAGTTGGTTAATGGCAGGATCTATGTTATTGACGAGGTTTTAATTAATCCCGAACTTAAAGAATATTTGCGTGTTCCTGCGGTTGCAGGTCAAGCGGGTAGGTAGTTGACTGCATTTTTTGATATTCGAGAGCCATTTGACGTTAAAGCCTTTTTTGCTACACTCCTTGATACGTTTTTGTTGTAGATAAAGGCTTTTTAAGAAAGTGGCTCCTTGTGATTATTCTTCAGAGTTTTAAAAAAATATGGTTTTTCTTTATTTTAGTTGGCGTACTTGCCGTTGGCAATGTAGCAGCTGTGGGTAGATCACACGAAAAAATTAGGCCATTAACGCCTGAGCAGCAGGGACAAGTAGTGGCATTATTGTTGCGCTTTCCTTTTGCTATGGCAGCTCTTTATCATGCAGACAAAGATCCTGTTACCGTGCAAAAAAGTAAGGCCATTGCCAGTGCGCTTGGCTTGGCAAATGCTTTTCTTGATTTGTATAACAACAAAAAGCATGAGCGTTGTCTTTATACCTACCCTTGGGCGGCTTACGATGCTTATACTCTGGTCGATTCGCTCTATTCATTAATCAAGGGTGAGCAGGAAAAGCAAGTAGAGCAAGATGATTTACTTGTTCAAGACATTGCAGCGGTTATTGATCAAGAAGATACCAAGAGTATAAGTAAAATTGCTTATTTAACCACGATAGCAGAAGTGATTTGTGGTTTGGGCGCGATTGGTGCT
Organism: Candidatus Babeliales bacterium; assembly: GCA_019746485.1. Lineage (GTDB taxonomy): Bacteria > Babelota > Babeliae > Babelales > RVW-14 > AaIE-18. The sequence goes on from JAIERW010000015.1 coordinate 5,617, forward strand.
GAGCATGACAAAACAGATGGTCGATTATTAAGTGAGTGGTTTAGAGGGGTTTCTTCTCTTTCTCGTTGTGGGACTGAGTTTTTTGTTGCTGATAAAAAATCTATTAAGCCTATTTTATTTGCTCTTGCTGCTGTAGTAAACTTTTATTCTGTTGGTAATGATTTTACCAAGTTTGCAGTGGCAGCTGACCAAGCTTTTAAAAAAAATCCTCGGAACAGGAATTACGATTATAATTATGAGTACTATAATTATGATTATGGTCATAATTATGGCCATGGTGGTTTTAATGCTCCAGAGCCCTACACAGAAAAAGAGCGTCTCCAAGACCTTAATGCATTAGGTCTGGATGCAAGTGCGACAGAAGCACAAATTAAGAAAGCATATCGAGTGCGGGCGGTGAAGCTTCATCCCGACAGAAATAAAGCGCCGGAGGCTGCAGAGCAGTTTAAAGAAATGAAAGCTGTGTATGATCGCCTTGTACCACCGCCAAAACAAGAACAAAGATACGAATAAATAAAGATACAATGTAAGCAAGAAGGGGCTGCATATTTTATGCAGCCCCTTCTTTTTTCTTCGTAAATAAACGCATTGTTATTGTTAACTTACATTGTTGTTATTTGACATTTCGTCTTTTTTTGCTACACTCGGCAAGCGTTTTTTGTTTATAGATAAATTTTTTTAAGAAAGTAGCATCTTATGTTTTTCACCAAAAAATTATGGTTAATTATTGTTTTGGTTGGTTCTTTTGTGGTTGGAGATGTGCATGCCGCTGGTGGCACTCGTCAAAAAGTAGCACCTTTAACACCCGCGCGTCAAGCGCAAGTAGCAGCTCTGTTGCTGCGGGTTCCCTTTGCGCTTGCTGCTCACTATAATATTCAAAATAATCCAGTTGCTGCCAACAAAAGTAAGATTGTTGCCAGTGTTCTTGCTTTGGTTAATGGCGCTTTAGATTTGTACAGCAATAGAAATAATGAGCCTTGTCTCTATACGTATCCGTGGGCTGTCTATGATATTTTCACGGTGGCAGAATCGATTAATTTTTTAATGGGTGGCAATGATAATGACAAGCAGAAGGAATTAGAAGCTGTACTTGAGAGCGATATTTCTGCGGTTATTGATACTGAAGATACTATGAATATTCATAAAGTTGCTTATTTAACGACCATAGCAGAAACTTTCTTTGTGCTTGCTACCGTTGTTGGGTTTGAGCATGGTAATAAAGAAGATCGGCTTCAGAGCGAATTGTTTAGAGGTTTAGCTTCTCTTTCGCGCTGTGGTACCGAATTTTTTGCTGCAGATAAAAATTCGATCAAGCCAGTGCTTTTTGCGCTTGCTGCCATGGTAAATACTTATTGTCTCGGCGGAGATTTTGCCAAGATTGCGCAAGATATCAACAGGTCGCATTGGTATAATATCAAGACTGGTCGTGTTGTGAATGTGCGCCGAGAAAGCCTTGAAACGTTGGGACTACAAGAAGGCGCAACTGATGATCAAATTAAGGACGCATACGATAATTTAGCTCGTCAATGGAATCCAAAGGGCAACAACGCGCCTGATGCTGCAGCGCGCTTTAACACTATCAATGCTGCATATGAATGGTTGACGGAAAAATAAGGATAACAAAATCAAAGAAGGGGCTGCATAAAATATGCAGCCCCTTCTTGCTTTGAACGCAAAAATTTTTATGCAGTTATTTTTGCATAATCAATGCTGCCAATCAAATCGTGTGGCTCAAGAGCTTTCTTTGCTTCTTGATCAAATATGGTAACCGTTCCATCTTTTACCAACCACAGTTTATTGCCCAGCGTTAAAGCAATCTGTGGGTCGTGCGTAATCAACAAGGCAGTCATGTGGTGCTGGTGTATAAAACGATGTGCGCACGCCAACAATGTTGTAGCGCTTTGTGGGTCAAGTGCCGCTGTTGGTTCGTCCAAAAGCAGCAGGCGTGGCTGTGTGAGCGTTGCCATAATAAATGCAATCAGTTGGCGCTGACCACCAGAAAGTGATTTCATGAGCGTGTGCAACAGTGGTTTCAGATCAACATCATAATCTTTTTGTATGTCATTAATAATGTCTGGCGTTACTATTTTAAGTGCATCTGCCAACGTTGCCGACTGTTTTGCAAAAAGTGCGAGCGCAAGGTTTTGTGCAACCGTCATGGTGCCAACGGTATTGTGTTCAGGGTTTTGCAAAAGCCGGCCCATCCAGCGTCCGCGTGCTTTTGCATCAGTTGCGGTAATGTTGGTGTTATCAAGCGTGATAGTGCCATCAGTTGGCGCTTGTGCACCAGCAATCAGATCGAACAATGTTGTTTTGCCGGAACCATTGGTGCCCACAATCACAATAAAATCGCCTTGTTCAATGGTGGTATTTACGTTTGCTAGCACTGTTTTTGTGCCATGTTTTTTACTGATATTTTTTAATGTGATCATGTTAGTTCTTTTCTGTCATCATTTTTTTTCCCGTTAACAATGCAACAATAAACAGTGCGGTAATCAGTTTGTTCCAGTTTGGGTTGAGTTGTAGTTCAAACGTGAGTGCGATAACCAGCTGGTACATAATTGCTCCTGCAATCAGTGCTGCGTTAACGCGTGTGCTTAACATGTCGGCCAGCATGAGCCCTGCGAGCGTGACAATAATGGTGCCCACGCTGGACCAGATTGAGAAAAAACCAACATATTGTACCAGCAGCGAGCCGGCAAGGCCGGTCAGCATGTTGGCAAGTACCAAGCCGACGGTAAGAAAAACGGCGGGGCTTTTGGCAAATGCTTGCACCACGCGTGGGTTGTGTCCTGTTGCCTGCAACAAAAAACCTACTTGTGTTGTCAAAAGCCATCTGATAATCAATACGCAGCACAGTGCGAAGAGCGTTAAAAGCAGGAGCTTATAGTCGGTAATAAATGCACACAGTTTAAAAATAGTTTGATGCGCTGCAAGTGAAATATTAGCGCCTGCCAACAAAAGGTTGACCGAAAACAGTGCGGTGGTAACAATAATGCCGCTCATCAAAACTTGAAGGCGCAGTTGTGTGTGCAGCAGTGCAGTCATAAGGCCGGCAATACCGGCAGCAAGCATTGCCAGCGGCATGGCAACCAGTGGGCTTACGCCGTTGCTCAAGAGCAGCGCGGTTAGTGCCCCGCCCAGTCCAAAGCTTCCTTCAAGTGTCATGTCGTCAACTTTCAGCACGCGCGAGCTTAAAAACATGCCAAGTACCGGCAATGAAAAAATAAGGCCGCACTCAACGCTGGTCAGTAATAACGTTAATTCATTCATCGCACACCTCGATAATTTGTGTCAGCTCTTGTGGGATTGTTATGGTGCATGCTTGAGCAGTACTTTTGTTAATAAAAATTGTTTTGCACGCTGGCGTAATGGCAGAGGTTTGTGAAGGCGTTTGATGTTCAACTAAAATTTTGTGCGCAAGGTCGCCTGCCACCATGCCGCTGGTGTGATAATTAACGCCTCGTGCAGCCAGTGCTCCACGCTTGACTAGCAAGTTGTCGCTGACAAACAACGGTATTTTTTTGGCACGCGCCATCTGCGCAATAAAGTCGATGGTGCTTGCAACGGTGTTGTCGATTGGCGCAAGCAGAACGTCTGCCTTGCTGCACGCTGAAGCCGTTGCTGCAGGAATTTCTGATTCGTTGGTGACGCAGCACATGACTGGCGTAAGTCCCAGCTTGCTCAACTCGTGTTCCATTTTTGCAACCATGCTCGTTGCATTAATCTCGCCCTTGTTAAAAATGAGTGCCACTTTTTGTGCCGCTGGCGTTAGTTGGCGCACGAGTGCACATTGCTTTGCCACGTCAATGCTGTCGGTCACTCCACAGATATTTTTTTGCTGGGCATCACAAAGTCCTGCCGCGTGCGGGTCTGTGACTGCGGCAAATATCACCGGCTTTGGTGTGTTGATTGCCGTCATTGCTTGTGCTGCTGGCGTTGCAATTGCCAACACCAGATCAATTGATTGATTTTGATTAAAACTTTGCGCAATCAAATGTGCGGTGCTGGTTGAGCCTTGTGCATTTTGTTCAATAAACCCAACATCGCCAAGTGTTGCAAGCGCTTGTGTTTTAAAGCCTTCGCGCACGGCATCAAGGGCCGGATGCGAGGCGGTTTGTATAATGCCAACGGTAAAGCGATGTTTGGTTTTGTGCCGCACGCTTTTAAGCGCAATTACGAGAGCGCACAGTGCAAGCACTCCGGTAATTAAAACGGTCATTTTTCGAATATTCATGATAAGTCCTTGAGTAAAAATAATAAAAAGACGGCAAAAAAAATCCCCAGCTTTTTGGGCTGGGGATTACGTATCAAAATTTATGAGTGCTAATCAGTAATTAGTACGCATACAATAGGTCCCCAGCGTTTGTATAAAAACGATAGCAATATGAGGACGTAAAAGATGCGCAGCAAAAAGATAGAACCCCGTCTAGGGCCCCCGTGGAATTTTTTTGACAGAGTGTGGTGGTCAAAACACCTATTTTAGTTTGCATATTGTAATTATAGCATACTTTCAGGTAAACGCAAGGGCTTTCTTGGGTCCAAGCTCGGCCCTGTTAATAAAAAAAGAGGCCATACGTGCTGGTACAGCCTCTTTTAGAGAAAAGTAATATTCAGAAATAAGTCGTAAAAATACCGTAATTATGCGGTTTTTTCGGTTGTTGGCTCACATGCTTGCTTGATGTTGTCAAAGGCGCGTGCTTGTTTGTCCAAATGGTTATTCAAAGCAATATCTTCATGTAATGTTTGTTCTTGGTTATTAAACACAGGACACACAAGTGCTTTGCAGTGTTTGTAGCGTTGTTGAGCTTGTTCACTGAATCGGTATCTGCGATTGTACTCTATTTCTAGAGATGCTGCTCGTTGTTGATATTCTTCATATAATCCCTGGTCTATGCGTTGTCTGAATTTTGTAAAATCTGCACGCAGTTGCTCTGCCTCTTCAGGTTTTTCTTCTTTAAGTTGCTCATATGCTTGATCTAATTCTTCTTTATTGCTGAGAACCCGTGCATAATCTTTGTCCAATTGTTCTTTAGCTGCCGCATATTTTTGATCATTTTCTTGCTGTATTCCCATAGGGCTTTTGGTACCTGATGATAATTTTTCTACACAGAGTTTATAATCTGCATAATGGGTACGTTGTGCTGCTTGATCACTTACCCACGCATCAAATTCTGCGCTTTTTTCAGCGGTCATTTCTGGGTGTTTTTCGCCTTTGCTTATGCGGCCCATTTCTTGTCCAATGAATTCTGCAAAAGACACCTTTGTTGCGTCAAGACCATAAGCACAGTCAGAAGGCATTCCTTCATGGTATTTGTCTGGATAGCACAGGTCTCCAGTACGATAATCTTTTACTGGCAAGAGAGGGTTGTTTGCTAAGCCTTTTTGTAGCTTGCTTGCTGCGTTATTAAAATTTTCGTAAACGCATGTTTTTGAGAGAAGAGCTTTTGAGCATTGTGTTTCAAGGTCTAGCATTTGTTCATAGGCCTGCGCCGCTTCAGTTGGAGTTTTTCCCTCAAGTTTAAGGTAGCAAAGGACCTTGGCTCTGCGTGGTAAAATATCAAGAGCGTATTCGTGCTGTTGTAGTTCTTTGCACATTTCACTGATCTTGTTGCCATCCAATTCAAGGTCAGCAGAGTTGTTTTTTACTTCGTAGTTCCAAAGCTTTTTAAGCATTTCAAACGGTGCGCTGGTAAAAACAGCAAACGTAAGAACGCCACAACTGAGTGTTGTTATTAGATTGCAATGAGCATTGTTTGTAGCCAAGGTAGCAGTAAGTGCTACAACGGCAAATAATCTAGTAAGTTTCATAATAAATACCTCCACTAATAATTTAGAATAGTTCTTATAATCCTACGCAATTGTCGTCTTCGTATCGCAGATCAATTTTTCCTTTTTTGCATGTTTTAGCAAGTCTCTTGCAGTCATTTGACCAATTCAAGTCTGATGGTGGGCAGTGTGTATCTAAGTTTGGGCATACTCGTTGTATACAATCTTTTTGTACATCTTGAATTACTTTTTTGTCGGCGCCGCACAGTATAACAGGATGAGTGTTTTTGTTCGGATCGAATGAGAGTATTTCTTTGCATTGCTCGTAATCATGTTTTTCGCGGTTTAGTTTGTATTGATTTTTTACCCACTTATCAAACGCTGCACTTTTTTCTTTAGAGATTTCAGCGTTCTTTTTGCCTTTATTAATGCGGCTTATTTCTGTGTTGATAAAGGTATAAAACTTGGGAAAAGCTTCTTGAGTGGTGCTTTCAGTGTTTGTAGTCTCGGTTTTAGTTGTGTTTTTTGCCGGGAAAAATTGGCTGATTGCATGGTAATTGTGTAGCTGGTTTACCGCTTTGTTGTAGGTATCTTGGCAGAAGTCTTCAAAGCGTTGTTGTGGTGATGTTTCTTGTACTTTTCCTTTTTTTAGCGCTTTCTCATGTTGCTTTACCGCATTGTTATATTTTTTGAGACCTTTTCTGTATGTCTGCTCATATGCCTGTACCAGATCATTATGATTCATATTTTTATCAAGATTGAGCGCGCAGAGATCTTTTGCTTCTTCAGGGAGCAGGTCAGAAGCAAACTCGCGTTCTTTAAGGTCGCTACACATGGAAAGTACTTCGTTGCTGTTTGCATGAAAAGTATCTTTTATGAATTGGTTGTACCATGTAAGAGCCTGAGCAAACGGCAGAGAAAGAATCATGGCGCCAACAGCAAGTGTTGTGCTTGAAGTGCTGTGAGCATTGTTTGTAGCCAGAGCAGCAGTGAATGCAACAAGGGCAAACAATCTAGCAAGTTTCATAAGAGTATCCTTAACGTTTTTTAGGCGCAAACAGTTCACTTAACGTTCTTGCCATTATTACTCGAAGCTGTGCGGTTTGTAGTTCTCTTACCGCCTCATCAAAAAGTGCATAGGCACAAGCATCTTTGAATAGAGCTTCACTAGGCTTTATTTTCCCCCATTCTGGCTTGTGAGCATGACGGGCATAGGCCTTTGTAATTTCTTCTGGTGTTTCTTTGTTAAGAGTGTCTACGCAGCGTGCATATTCTTCTTGGCAGGGTGCATAGTGCTCTGGTTCCATTAGATCGTTGTTATTTAGTTTTTCGCATTCGAGTAAAGCTTGGGCATAGTGTGCTTCGGCTTCTAGCCTTTGCGCATACGCCTGCGCAGCTTGAGTGGCAGTTTTTTCTTTGAGGTCCAGGGCACAGAGTGTATGTACATTTTTGGGCATAACATCAACAACCGAACCTTGTATAACAACTTCATCAAGTTTGAGCTTACGAGCAACATTTGGCATGAGCTCAACAACTTCATGACGAACATCATCAAGCTTTATTTGTCTTAGTTCTTCGCATACTTCGGTGATTTTGTTGCCATCAAATTCAAGATCGGCAGGATTGGCGTTTAGTGGGTTAGAGATACCGCCTTGCCTCCAAACTTTGAGAAGCATTTGTAGCGGTGCGCCAACAATGGCTGCAGTCGTAATGGCACAGATTGCTGGTATATTGCAATGGGCATTGTTGGTAGTCAGGGTAGCGGTAAGTGCTACAACGGCAAATAATCTATTTAATTTATTAAATTTCATAAAAATATCCCCAAAAAAGTCCCCAAAAATTACGTTGAACAGTTCTTATAATCTTATGCAATTTTCGTCTTCTTCATGCGGCAGATCAACTTTTCCGTCTTTGCATGTTTTAGCAAGTCGTTTGCAATCGTCTGAGAGGGGCAGCCATATAGATTCAGGACATATCATACCTAAATCTGGGCAGACCATTTCCATACATTTTTTATGTCTATCTAGAATTGTTGTCTTGAAAAATTCACCACAAACCATCATTGCTTGATTTTTGTTTCTATGACGATCGACTGATAACGTGTGTTTACATTCTTGGTAGCGAGAATCGTAGCTGGAGAGCTCGTGTTTATCTATTACCCATTTAGCAAATGCAGCGCTTTTTTCTTCAGCTATTTCTGGGTTCTTTTCGCCTTTTTCGATGCGGCTTATTTCTGTATCAATAAGTTTATAAAATTTAGATAAAGCTTCTTGGTTGTTGCTTTTAGTGCTTGTGCATTCCTTCTGTTCTTCATTTTTTACAGGAAAGAATGATTTGATTGATAACTGATCATTCAGCTGATTCACTGCTTTTAAATAGGCATCTTCTTGGAATGCTTCACGTTGATCTTCACGAAAGGTCATTGTCTTGCGGAGTCTTTCTCCTTTTCCATATGCCTGCTCATACGCTTGTACAATACCTTCATGATTTGTTTTTTGATCGAATTTGAGGGCGCAAAGGTCTTTTGCATCTTGCGGTAGAAGTTCGAAGGCAAATTCATGTTCTTGAAGTTTCGTACATATTTCAAGAACATCGTTGCTATCTGAGCTAAGGGAATTTTGTAAGAATTTGTATAACGAAAAAGCTTGAGCAAATGGCAGAGTAAGCATCATGGCGCCAACTGCAAGTGCTGTGCTTGAAGCGCTATGAACGTGGTTGGTAGTAAGTGTTGCTGAGAGTGCTACAACGGCAAAGAAACGATTGAATTTCATAAGAATATCCCCTAAAAAGTCCCCCTGAAAAATTAATCCTAAAATTATCTTACCAGGTCGCAGTTTCAGCGTCAAAGGGCTAAATAATGGACAAATAGAAAAAAGGGCTTTGCGTTGCCACAAAGCCCTTTTTTCTAGTCTTTAATAAGCGTTTTTACGCTATTTTGCGCAATTCTACTTCAAAAAGAAGGGTCGCATTTGGCGGGATTACATTGCCAGCGCCATTTTTGCCGTATGCCAAATGAGGTGGGATTGAAACAAGGCGCTTTTCGCCAACCTTCATATCCAGCAAGGTTTGGTCCCAGCCAGCAATAACTTGGCCAATACCAACAACAAATCTGAATTCTTGGCCGCGGTCAACGCTGCTATCAAATTTGGTACCTTTTTCGTACGTGGTTCCATTTCCGTTATTTTTGTCCAACCAGCCGGTATAATGAACAATAACTTCTTGGCCTCTGGTTGGCTTTTGAGCGTTATCGGCTGCTTTTTCTATAATTTCGTACGATAGTCCTGAGTCTAGTTTTACCACGGGGCTTTCCTTTGTGTTTGATTCTGTTGTGTTTTGTGTTTTATTTTCTTTGTCGCAGCCAACGCATTCAGGGCCTTTGTTGCTGCAGCTTGATAATGTTGTACAACATAAGCCTACCGCAAGTAATTTTTTGAACAACTTATTTTTCATAATCTGGCTCCTTTTAGTATTATTTTTGATAATGTAACACAAGGTCGGTCAAAAGACGTACGCCAACGCCGGTTGCGAATTTTTTGTTCAAGTAGCTGACGTTGTCGACATCTTTTGCTGTTCCTGCGATATCTAAATGTGCCCATGGCGTATTTTCAACAAAGTTTGCAAGGAAATGAGCAGCGATGCTTGCTCCCGCTCCAAAGCCACCGGTAGCAATGTGTTTGAAGTCTGCATGGTCTGATTCTATACCTTTTTTGTAGTCATTGGTCATTGGCAGCTCCCACAGGCGTTCACCAGAAATTCGTGCTGCGTTGAAGAGGTGATCTTTAAGATTTTGGTTAGTACTCATTATACCAGAAAAATGGTGTCCAAGGGCAATTATGCAGGCGCCGGTTAATGTTGCAACGTCAATAATAGCATCTGGTTTATAAATTTTTTCTGCGTAGCTTAAACCGTCTGCCAAAATATTGCGGCCTTCAGCGTCGGTATTCAAAATTTCGCCGTGCTTGCCGTTAAAGAACGTAATAATGTCTTGTGGGCGGTATGCTTCGCTACCCGTTTTGTTTTCTACTGCTGGGGCAATTGCTATCACATTAACGTTTGGTTTAAGTTGAGCGATGGTGAACACCGTGCCAAGCACTGCTGCAGCGCCGCACATATCATACTTCATCCCCAACATATTCTCAAAGGATTTTAGGTTAACACCGCCGGTGTCAAATACAACGCCTTTACCTACCAATGCAATCGTTGGTGCATCTGGATCTGTTGCGTGATATTCAACAATAATAAAGCGACATTCTGACGATGAACCTTTGCCAACGGCTACCACGCCATTTAGGCCCAGTTCTTCAGCTTGTGCACGGTCAAACACGGTGCAAATGCAGTCATATTGTTTTGAGAGTGCTTGTGCTTGTTCTGCCAAAAAGATTGGAGTAACTACGTTTGGTGGGCCGTCTGACCAGGTGCGAATAGTGTTGGTCATAGAGCCAATAACATTGCCTTGCCACACGGCATCGGCAATATCGTCGTTTGCGTCTGCAGTAACCAGCGTAAGTGTATGGTCAACATGTTTGTAGTCGCTTTTAAATTCGGTGTATTGATAGTCGGTTAATAATGCTGCAATAGTTGTTTGTTTTGCAATATCTGCAGCTGGTAGCGATGAGTTTGTTGGTATACGTAGCATTGCTGCTGGAATTTTTTTTGCTTTCAGCTCATTAACAATTTTTCCTGTTGCGCGGCGTATTTCTTCCATGCCGACTTCATTGTTTTGGTCGGTGCCGGTGCCTGCAAATATAAAATGATGAAGCGCGTTATTGACAGGTGCCGAAATGCAATGAAAGTCTCCAGCTTTTCCTTTAAATTCTAGATCGTTAAGAAGTGTGACAATATCTTTGCTCAGTGCTGCTTCTAGATTCAAAGTTTGCTGTGTTGCCAAAAGATCGTTGTCCATTTGGAAGTTTTCTTTGAGCATAAAACAGGTTGCTTGGTGGGGTGTTTGTGCTGTGTTGTTTGTTACGTCAACACTGATAGCAAATGCTACATTTGATGCTATGCAAAAGAACATGCCTAGCAATAAAAGACGTGCATTCATACGTTTTCCTCTCTCCTAAAAAAGGTTAAATAATAGTGCGTTGTTCAGGAGCGTAACGTCTTTTAATGTTATGATCAAGAAATATTTTGTGTCGTCACATGCGTGTTTTTTTGTGCTATAACTACCCAAAGAAGAGTATGTTGTTGTGCAAAAAAAAGGAGAAAAAGTGATGAGAAAAATAACCGCTATAACATTTCTTGTTATTGCTGTTGGGTCTGCATCTGCTACGATTGAGTCGTCATTACAAAGTACACTTATGAGTAAATTATATAAAAAATTTTCATATTATCGCTCAGGCATAAAAGCCGATATTTCGTGGCTTATTGCCGATTTAAAGTTTAAAGATGGGAATGTCAAAATTTGTGAATTTGGTGAGGGTACGCGTTCTCGCTACAAAGGGCACGATGCCATGCACGGGAAGGGAACAATGTGGCGTTTTTTTTGGAACTATTTTAAGCAGTTTAATGTGCCGCCGTACTATATTGGACCAGCCGTTTTTAGCGCTGACGATCGCCAAGAAATTCGCTACGAACAGTTATCAGCATTGGGCGGTAAGACTTTGTATCGGACAGCAGAGCTTGCGCATGTTGCAACACTGCGAAACCACAGAAAAAAGAAACACACGCTAGCTTTGGCCGACCATGCAGGTCTTTTAATGTTTCGACATATTGATGCTTCTGGTTTTTCAATTTTGGATTTCAAGAGTAGGAACCCCGATCTGCTTGTTTTAAATGCTGCCGTAGCGCCTTTTGTTAATAGTAAATATTTGACGAATATTTTATTTTTAGAAGAAAAATATGCGCCATACAAACCAAAATTTGTTCTATGTAAAAAAGAATATTCTTCAAATTTGGCGGCAGAAATTCATAAAAAATTACAATGTGAGCGCTATGTTATTAAGCCACTTTATGAATTTAAAGGTCGTGGCATTATTATGGCTGACCAACAAGATTTGGATACCGTATTGCAGTGTATGCTGGATAAAAATAGTTTGCAGGAACAAAAAAATAAAAAAATATATAGCAATGATCGAGAACTTTTTGATTTTTGGCAGCGTAGCAAGAAACAACATTTTTTAGTAGAGGAATACTGCCCTTCAAATAGTATGACGATTAAAGATTCTTTGTATGACCCAACCATGCGGCTGGTGTTTACGCTGCATTACGATCAGGGGCAGGTGCACATAACCTACCTAGATGCTTTTTGGAAAATTCCGGTCAAATCGCTTGATCGTGAGAATTGCAGCTTAACGCAACGTTGCAAATCTAAGGGTACCATCCCTGCCAAAGTTAGTTCTGAAGATTATGAGCAGGTAAAAAAGCAGTTTGATGCGTTTATGCCAAGCTTGTACAAAAAAATGATTGATTTGATTAATGGTGATGTAACGTTTTAAGCCAAAAGGCCCCATCGTAAGAGCATGATGGGGCCACTCTTTTTTAGCTTATATCGTCTGATGCTAATATTTCTTTTTGATATTCTGTTTCTAGATCACTTATTGTTTTTTCTTTTTCCTGAGCCATTTTAGAACCGTAGTACTTGGTCAACATTTTCCAGTAAACGTGTGGCAAGACTGGTTTTAAGATGGTGTAGATATCGCTTAAATCTTTTACGTTTACTTGTAGCCCGAGCGATTCGTAATGGTTTGGGGCGTGTTTTGAGATATGCTTTTCGCGGAAGGTGCCGCTTTCAATAAGCGATTTTACCGGACGTTTCCAATAAGCATTAATAAATTTAGTGTAAATTTTACCTTCATGATAATGCTGGGTAAAAATAATACGCATAGTTGCATCGTATGGTTTGTAGCCAACGGTAATAGGCTTTGATTTTACGTATTCTTCAACAAGAAAGTGTGGGTTGCGGTCGTGTCTCCAGTAGCCAGTGGTGAGAGGAACATAAGGATTGTAAGAATATGTAGTACTAACTTTTTCTGGTTTGTATTCTTCCAAAATTAATTTTAATGTTGCATCAAGATCTCGTGCTTTTATCATGAGTATGCCGTTGCCTTTGCCTGAATTAATAGGCTTAACGACATAGTATTTGCTGCCGAGTTGGTTGATAATGTTTTCGGCAAGAGTAGGGGTGTATATCTTTGGGTAGATAACGCGTTTAGGTCGATAATTGCCAAGCTCAGGTTCATCAAAAAGATCATCAGTTGCTTTTTTATTAGTTACAAAATTTTTGGCCGCTGTGTTAACAACTAAAAATTGTGGATAGTTTTTTTTGAACTTTTCAATAGCTTGTGTGTCGCGTTCGCGTGTAACAATTATTCCTTTGTACCCATATATTTTTTGGTTGCTTTCGCTGCTAAAGCGCTGTCTTGCAACTGCTTTGAAAAAAATATTACTTTTTATGTGTTTTAGCGAAGGAGACAAATGTCCTCCCAAATTTTGTAATACGCGAGCGCCAATGTAGGGCAGTCTTCCGTTGTAATATCCTGCATACCACATTGGTAGCTTAAATTGCTTGAGATAGTACCAAAAATCTTCCCACACTCTTCCTATGCCCAGCGTATGGTCGAGTACCTTGAATCCTGATACTCCACCATCGCCATATTCAAGAATTTTTACTTGATGGTCATCGGTATATTTAATATCGATAATCATGAACGATATGTCTGCAGGAATAGAATTTTCCGGGGTGTCGTTATTGAATAATTGGTTTGGTAAGAGGCGTGATTGTGTTAATTCTTTTGGGCTTTTGCCTACGATATCTTTAACGTGTACGGAATATTCAAATGGAGAAAAATCTATTCTTGCCATTGCTTGGTGAGTTATGCAACACATCGATAACAAGAAAGCGCCATAGTTCATTTTTTTCATACCATTTTCCCTTTCTAAAAAACAAATGATTTTTATTTTCTCTTTTTATAGGTACATGGTATGCAATGTTATGAAAGAGGGTCAATGATCTTAAAATAATAAATGAAGAATGTTATTTTTAGAGAGTCTTGATTTAAAAAACCATTTTTTGCTACTATAACAATACTTCTGTCTGACTAAATTGAATAATGTTAAAGAAGTATTTGGGGAGGGGAGAAAATGAAAAAAGTAGTATGGATTAGCTTTATTTTTTTCTGCGTGGGTGACCTTTTTTGTTACGGTGTCTCAGCAATTAAAACTATTTTTAAAGTACGACCAGAGCTCTATGTTTTTGTTAAAACTGGCGTGTCAGTTACGTTAGTTGATGCACCCGAATATGTTAAGGCAGCTTGTGTTCACGGGGTAGTTTCTTTATATCGCGAGGCAGAGATTGCTGATGTTGTTGTTGCGGTGAATCTTGCTTATAGTTTGCACTTTGCGTCTTTGTTAGAAAATGATGATGAGAAAACGGTGCAGAGACATGTTTTATATGAGCTACTTTCTAAACATTATGCCTTAAGTTATTTGAGTTCATTTTCGCGCGCACAGCAAGAGCGATATCAAGAAATTATTGGTAATGAATCTTCGCTTGAAAAGCGACTTATTGTGGATTTTAGAAATCTTGTTAACAGCAATGCGAGTGCGGCAGAAAAGGCGCAGTTGATTGGGGCATATCTTTTTGAACATTATGAATATGCGCCTGATGTTGAGATACCTATTAGTGCTGCCGTGCAGCAAGCTATTGATGTGCTGCCTTTGGCAGTGCCTGCTCACATGCTTATGACGCAAGGTGGTGATGATCGTTTGTTTGTTTCGCCGCAAACGGGTTTGAACAAATATTACACATCTCCCTTACCTACAACTGATGTGGTAATGCGTTCAAGTTGTACCAGCAGCTGTCCAACCATGTATGCCTATAAGCGCACTGAGCTGATGCGTCGTGCGTTGTTGAAAAATGCTTTGCAGTCAAATCTTGAACAGTGTTTTGATCTGGCAATGCATAATTTACGTGCGCGGCTTAAAAATTATTTTGGCGTTGATAGCAGTTGTGCGGTTACTACACCATCGGGTTCCGATGCTGAAATGATTATCACGTTGTTGGCTTTAATGCGTCATCCGTTGTGGAGAGCTGGTCAACTTTCGAGTGGGCAACCTTTGGTAACTACTATTTTAACTGCTGCCGGCGAGGTTGGTAGTTTGTCGTACCTTGGTGCTACTTGTTCTCATTTATCAAGCTATTTACCCAGTGGCGGGTGTGTGCAGGCCGGCACAAGCCTTGCTGGCATACCTGCAGGGGCCGTGCAGGGTGTGCAAATTGGTGCGCGTAATCACGTTGATGGGGGCGTCAACTCATTGGTTGATGTTGAACAACAAATTGAACAGTTGCTTGCACGTGTGATTAGTCAAGAAAATCAGATTGCTGTTGTGCATCTGGTCCATTTTTCTAAAACGGGTCTTTCTGTTCCGTCATTTGATTTTGTTAAACGCATGAAAAAATTATATGAAAGAAAACTTATTATTGTAGTTGATGCGGCACAATCGCGCTGTGACGATAATCTTATACGTACTTATTTGGACGAGCAGTTCAATGTTTTTATTACGGGCTCAAAATTTTTTGCGGGCCCGCCATTTTCTGGCTTGGTGTTGCTTGCTCATGATGAAGCACAAGAACTGATGCACGTCAGTAATGCTGCATATGTACCAACAGGCTTGAGTGATTATTTTACTGGTTATGATGCTGATGGTGATTTACAAGCTTTGCGTCTGGCTTTTGCCAAGCGCAGCAATTATGGTTTGTGGTTACGTTTAGAGGCGGTGTATGCTGAAATGGAACGCTTTGCATTACTTGATACAGCGGCGCGTGACCAAGCAATAGCGCAGTGGGTAGCGGGTGTGAGATCGCTGGCGCGCAGCTCTAAGTATATGAGTTTACTTGAAGATAGAATTCCAGATAATACATCGTGCGTAGCACCTTTGCTTGGGCAAAGCAACTCAGTTATTTCGCTAGTAATGTTTTTGGATGATGGGACAACGCTTGATTATAGTGCATTGCAACGTGTTCATTATTGGTTAACGCAAGATATTTCTAGAGCATTACTTGCTTGCGCAACGGATGATGAAGTTAGTGTAGCACGGAAAAAATTTCTGATAGGTCAGCCAGTTAAGTTGACTAGTGCTGGCAGTGAATGCGCTGCTCTGCGCATTGCGTTAAGTTCTGCCATGATTTGTGCTATGGCACAAACGCCAATTGTTGATAGCGTTTGCGCCATGCTTAAAAATGATGAACAAATTATACAAAAACTTACAGTAATTCTGCGTTACTATGCTGTTTTGCAGGAGTATCTTGGAGTGGCTCAAACGAAGTGAATGCTTTTGGCAAAAATTCAGCTAATGTTTGCTTGGCTGTTGTAGTAAGATCTTCGGTAATAATTTTAAGATCAAGACCAAATTCTGCCATAAACTGGCGACAGATGCCACATGGATAGGTGTGTTTGTTGTGTGAGGCAACAATAGCGATTGCTTCAAAAGATGTCTGTCCTTCTGATATTGCTTTTACAAAGGCTGTGCGCTCGGCACATATTGCTGCACCATACGATGCATTTTCTACATTGCAGCCGGTATAAATAGATCCATTTTTTGCCAAGAGTGCGGCACCAACATGGAACTTGGAGTAGGGCGCATAAGCTTTTTGTTGTGCTTCTTTTGCTTTGTTTAAAAGCATGCGGTGATTAATCATTATTATTTCAATCATAGTTTTAGGGCTTTTAAGAATTGTTGATTTTGACAAGATTTTTTTAATACCATGTAACGGTAATAGTTGTCAATTATAAAAAGGAGCAGGCTATGATTTTTTTTCTCGCGCTCGCTTTGTCGTTTATTTTTTCGGGTAATTTTCTTGCAAGTTTTCCTAAGCGTACACACCAGTCATTGCCTGCCAACATGCAAGCGTTGCTTGATGATACGCTTGTTACCAAAGTTAATGCAAAAGTTAGAAATGGTCTTAAAGCAGACATTTCTTTTCTTGGCCTTGATATGAAGTATAACGATGGTACGCTTAAAGTATGCGAATTTGTTGAAGGGAAAAACGCCTCTGCGTTAACCAGTGAAGCGATGGTTGATGGGGTGCCTACGCGTTTAACTGCTCCTTACTGGATTTTCTTTTGGCATTACATGAGCCAGTTTGATCTTCCTGTTTGGTATGTGGGCAAAGATCCTCAGAAAGATGTTACGTGTGATCACAGTACTACCTTGTCGGAAAAACTTTATTGGGATGATTTTTTACGCGTGGGAGGTCGCTACGCTTCTAGTATTACTGAGTTGAAAAAAGATGTTGTTTTTCTTGAATGCCTTCTTTATAGCCAAGAGCAACGAGAAATAAAAGAGGATCGATTTGCTGGTTATCAAGGTTTGATAATTTATGGCTATCGCGATGATCGTTTTTCAGAGCATAGTGCTGCCATTGCTTCTTTTAAAAAGAAGTATCCACAATTTCTTGTTCTTGATGCTGCCTCAACGCCGTTTGCGGCGAGTAAAAAACGAACGCGAGAGTTGTTTGAAGGTAAAGGGTTGGAGCAATTTAGGCCTCGTTGGGGCTTGCATAAGAAACAGTATAATGCAGAGTTGGCGAGCACTATTTTAAAAAACTTAAAAAGTGATTATGTTGTCATAAAACCGCTTAATTCTGGGCGTGGCAATGGGGTCATTATTACTCATCGTGAAGAGTTAGATGAAACATTAAAAACTATTTTTGGTACTAAGCGTTATGCTTTTAATCATCGACCAAAAGAATCAAGTACGTATGACTATTGGAAAGGTGACAAAAATAAGTTTTTTATTGCCGAAGAGTTTTGTGAATCAAAAACTATATCAGTGTCCGATCAACCGTATGATCCGACCATGCGTATGTTTTGCATTATGCGCTACGACAATGGCATGATTTACACAACGATACTGCCAGGTTTTTGGAAGGTACCACCAAAATCTTTAGAAGAAGAAGGCACCTTCACTGAAAAGCATAAGACGGTACCAACGAGCAACAACAAGCTCAGAGGCATTCAAATCTTGCCAACTGATATACAAGATGCACGAGTATTACTTAAAAAGATGTTACCAGAAGTTTATTTAAAAATGTTGCAGCATCGTTTGTAAATTATCGCGCTAAATAGTCTTGCTTGGTTGCTTCGTAATTTTTGAGCATTTCTGCATAAATCTTTGGCCCCGCTGTATTCATGATATTTTGCATCATGGCAAAATCTTTTGGGTCTACTTCTTGGCCACAAAATTCGCCAGGGAGTCCTAGTGTTATATGCTTTTTTACAAGATCACCTTCTTGATTTAGTGGTATTTTAGGCGTTTTCCAGCCGCCGCCCAGCAACGTGACTGAGATAGTATCTTTTTCGTGAGTTATCAAAAAAGCTAAACGTAGTGTCGGGTTATAGTCATTGTCGTTTATCGTGATTGTTTGTGATTCTACAAATTCTTCAATAATAAAAGAATCGCTTTTGTTGGTAAGCCAATAATCAATATTGTTTTGTCCGGTTTTTTTGTTTTTATGTGTTGGCTCAAAAATAAGCTTTAATGTTGTATCAAGGTCTTCTTTCATTACTACCGTAACGCCGCCGCTCCAGGTGCCATCGGTTGGTTTGATAACGTACATATCACGGCCAAATTCTTGAATAATTTCAGAAGCCAAATCTGGTGTATATATTTTTTTGTATATTTTCCAGCGAGGTTTAAATTCTTGAGTTTCAGGGCTTAAAAAAACGCGGGACATAAGATCTTTATCGCCCGTAAACCATTGAGAAATGTCATTGAGCCATAAAAAATTGGGATAGTTTTGCTTAAAATTTTCGGTGATGCAGTGGGCTTGTTTAAAAGTGGTTCCAATACCAGGATTGTAGATAATAATACCGCCATAATTGTTGATAGCTGATGGGTTGGATAAATATTTTTTGCTGCTTTTTCCAAAAACGGGATCTTGAATAAGATCATCTAAACTTTTGTAGTATGCGTAGCCTTGCGCAAAAAAACTTTCTAAGTCTAGAGCGTTTGTTTTATGTGTTGGTCCAACAAGCCAAACAGGAATATTAAATTGTTTGGTGTAGGTCCAAAATGCTTTCCAAAATGGACAGTAAGCATTGTATTTTTTACCGTCAACAAGTACGTTATACACACTTGGCGAGACGCCAGGCACGGGATTAAGTTCACAAATTTTTAGCTCGCCTTTATTGTATTTTATATCTGCACAAAAGTAAGCCAGGCTTGCTTTGCTTGCGGAGTTAATGTTTGTTGATACGGCGTATGTTCTTTTTAAAATTGACGCGATAGCATAATCATCAAAATAGTTATCAGGGTTTTGTGATTGTGTATTGTAAAATTTTTCTAATATTGGATTGATAGTGTTGTTGCCCGGGTCGAAGAGCTCTTGAGCTGTGCACATGGTTATGTTTATGACAAGAATTAAAAATAATAAGTTTATTATTTTCATGACTTCCGTTCCTTTCGTGCTTTAAGCATACCTAAATGCATGCGGGGCAAGAGGTAACCGAGTGATTTTTTTACTTGTGTCATATCGCGAGGGCTGATAGGAATACCAACATAAAAAGGTCCTTGAAAAGGAATGGTAACGTTTTGTTCAATTAACGAAGCATGTGGATCATCAACTGATTTAAGCGGTATCTTCCAGAAACCGCCAAACACAGTCAGGGAGATAATGCCTGTGTTGTTGGTAAGACCAAACACAATACGCATGGTTGGTTGATAGCGCCGTTTTTCACGCGTAATCAAATGGGACGTAGCAAATTCTTCTACAATAAATGAATCGCTTTTGTCGCGCTTCCAATGACTCAAAGAGCGATGAGCGCTTAATGGAATAGTATGGTGATCTTCTAAAATAAGCTTAAGCAGTTCATCAAGATCTTCTTTTTTTATAATATTTACGCCGCGGCTTTGCATAGATTTGAGTGGTTTAATAACTACAATGTCGCCAGGCAGGTCATAAGAAATTTTTTGTGCAAGATCAGGAGAGTATTTTTTTGGATAAACATGCCAGCCTGGTTTAAATTCTTGTAGGCCATTTTGCTCAAGCAGTTTTGCTGTTTCATGTTTGGCCGTGTAGGAGCGTGAGGCATCGTTGAGAAATAAAAAGTTCGGATATTTTTTTTGAAATTTTTTGCGGTCGCGGTAAGACTCTCCCTTGGGGCGGCGATAAATGATAATCCCTGCATGATCTTGAATTGAAGGATTGTTTGGCAATCGTTTTTTTGCCTGGTCCTGAAAGAGTGATTTTTTTTCTAAATCTTTTAAACTTCGTGCGCGCTTGCCGTCAAGTGCTTTGAATGAGTGGTAGGTCATGCGATGTTTTTCGGCGATCCAGCCTACAAACCAAACCGGAATAGTAAATTTGTTTAGATAAGGCCATAGTACGTTCCAGTACGGCGATACCATAGTTTCTTGTTTGCCGCGAACAAAAACTTGTGAATCGGTAAGCCCTGCATGCGTACTGGCGCCAAGTTCGCATATTTTTACATTGCCGTTATTAAACTTAAAGTCAATAAAAAGAAAGCTTATGTCGGGTGCAAGATACCCCTGATCTTTTGTTGTAAGATTAAAGGTTTCGCATAAAAGTGTATCGATATTTTTATCGTAAGTTGGAACACTTAAAACAGTTTCTGAATAAAGAAAAAATATCGCTAAAACGATAATATATTGCTTCATACAACCTTTCAGTTTAAAACAAAATCAAGGATTACTGATTCAATTTTTAAGATAGCAGTAGTTTTTTTAAAAAAAAGAAATTTATTGATAACGCAATAAAAAGAGGGAGAAGCTGATGAAAAAAAAGCGATTAGTGGTCTGGGCTCTTATAAATTTGGCAACAGTCGTTTCGGTGCGTGCAGACAGAGAAGGTTTTATTGAGCAAGCGTGCGAGCTTTTTCGAGAATATGTTATTGGTAATGAAAAAAAAGAAATGCCGGTGGTTGTGCCGTTGAGTCCTGCTATTTTGCAAAAAAAAATTGATCTAGCGATAGGTTTACAAGCAAAATCTGAGAGTCAATTGCTCGACTTAATGACTAAGTACTTAAAATATAGCGTGAGGACCAATCATAAAAAGTTTTGTAACCAAACGTTTTCCGGTTCGTCTGATGCTGCTTTGTTGGGCGAGGTTATTACCGCTCTTTCAAATACGTCGATGTATACGTACGAAGCGGCGCCGGTTGCAACGCTGATTGAAGCAACGCTCTTAAATAAATTATGTTCGTTAGTTGGTTTTGAAAATGGTGAGGGCACGTTTGTTACCGGTGGCAGCAATGCAAACTTGGTAGCGCTTTTGGCTGCGCGTAATGCCTTCTTGCCACGTGTTAAAGCAGAAGGGCTTTATCGAAATCGCGATGAGCTCGTGCTGTTTGTTTCTGACCAAGCGCATTATTCATTTCAAAAGGCAGCGCACCTGCTGGGGCTTGGAGAAAATAATGTTGTATCTGTTGCTACCAATGAGCAGGGCCGCATGCGCGTTGATGCGCTTGAAGATGCTCTTCAGCAGACTTTAAACGAAGGAAAGATTCCCTTTTTTGTTGCAGCAACTATTGGCACCACCGTTCTTGGCGCCATTGATCCACTGATTGATATTGTTCCTGTTGCGCGACAATATAACTTGTGGCTGCACGTTGATGCGGCCTTTGGTGGCGCCAACCTTTTGTCGTCAACGCGGCGTGTGCTTTTGGCAGGCATTGAGCAAGCGCATTCGGTAGCGTGGGACTTTCACAAAGTGTTGTCGGTGCCTCTTATTTGCTCTGCTATTTTGTTTAACAAAGAAGGTATTTTGCTCGATATCAATAAAGTGAGTGGGACCGAGTATATATTTCACGAAGGGCCCGACACTTTTGATCTTGGGCATTTTTCGTTGCAGTGCGGTAGGCGTGTTGATGCGCTTAAACTGTGGTTAGACTGGCAAGCGCATGGTGACCGTGGTTATGAGCAAAAAATTGATTCTTTGGTTAATTTGGCGGCGTATGCGCGTCGCATTATTCAAGCAGAGCCTATTTTGTATTTGATTTGCATGCCCGACTGGCTACCTGTTTGTTTTCAATATGTGCCTTCATGTTTTTCTTTCGACCGTGAGCAAGACAGAAAAGATATAGATTTTTTTAATGCTGAGTTGCGCAAACGTTTGGTTAAGCGTGGGCGTTGGATGATCAACTATTCGTGGGTTAAAGAGCGTATTGTATTGAGATTGACAATGGTAAACCCAACATTAACCAATAACGATGTAGATGATTTTTTTAGCGAAGTTATGAGTATTGGTAAAGAGCTTGAGAAAGATTATCTTAATTCTTTTGCACGACGTGATCGTGCTCATGTTGAGCGTTTGCATCAAAAACTGATACGTAAAGCTTTGCTTGCGGTTGAAGAGTAATAATAACTTTAACGATTAAAAGATTTGAGGTACGCTGCCAGCGTAGATAGGTGTCGCTTTTTTTGAAAGGTTTGCATGTTTGCCGCTAGATTTTTATCGCTTGTTTTTTTGCTGCTGGCTTTTTTCCCCTCCTGTTCTTTTTTTTCGCACGATAAGCACGATGTTGTAGCTACCGATAGTTGTTACACAGTTGCTGTTGACCAGACAGCAAATCTGAATAAAGATTTACTTGCTTTGCTTGAGTTTATGAATATTAAGCACGATGGTTCGTTGGCCGACGTTGTGGCAAAAACACAAGCTCAGTGGTTGCGGGCTGCAGGCAAAGAGCGCTGGGAAATGCCTGAGCTGCTTGTAACTGGGCAGACTGAATTTTTATCTATTCTGAGACGACTTGGCTTTATTGCAGAGCTGCAACCAACAAAAAACAGCTATGATTATGCATTACTTTTGGGAGCAACGCTCTCTAGAGTACGGCTTCGTCTGGGACATCTTGTTACTTTATGGAATCAGGGGATTCGTTTTGATAGGCTGGTACTTCTTGGCGGTCAGCGTGTTTTAGAAAAAAATTTTGAGGGAGAGGCTGCTTTGTTGGATCGTAGCAACACAGATTTGCCAATCAGAAAAGAGTGGCAGTTTACGAGAACTATTCCAACAACCGAGATTGAGATGATGCGTTGTGTGTATGATCAAGCCGACATGCCTGAACTGATGAGAAAAGTGCCCGTTACTTTTGTTGACAGTCTCATGAGGCAGCGTGCTGATGGTGCGTTGGTTCGTCCAACAACAATTGATACGATCAATGATTGGCTTGTGATGAGCCCGCAAGCAGGTTCGTGTCTGGTGCTCTCAAACCAGCCATATGTTCTCTATCAACATTCGGTAGTACAAACAGCGTTGCCACAGGAATTTTATGTAGAAACGGTTGGTAAGGCAGTTGATGAAGAAGACGACAATAACGCAGTCTATTTAGATACGGTTGCTCGTTGGCTTTATCAAGAAAAACAGCGGTTGGAACAAAAGAAAAACAAATAAGGAGTTTTTATGTCAACATCATTAGTAACAAAATTTTCTGAAAAATGTGTGAAAGCAACTAATAATCAAATTAATGCTGAGCTTAATGCTGGTTATGTGTACCACGCTTTGTCTATTTATTTTAGCCGACACGATGTAGCGCTGCCCAACGTTGCAGCATTTTTTAAACGTTCAAGTGTTGAAGAGCAAGAGCATGCAGGTAAATTAATAGACTATCTTAATCAGCGTGGTGGGCAGGTTGTTTTAAGTGATATTCAGGCGCCAAAAATTACCAACGTAAGCCTGCTTCAAGCATTTGAAAAGGCGCTTGTTCTTGAAAAAGATGTTCATAAAAAACTTATCGCTTTGCGTGAGCTTTCAGACAAAGAAGGTGAGTATCACTTTACCGCATATTTGGAAGAAGATTTTTTAACTGAACAAATTCGTGCAGAACATGATTTGGTGAGTTTTATAACTACGATCAAGCGCATGGGTACTGGTCTTGGCGAAGTTTTGTTTGATCGCGAATTGGCCGCAAAATAGTATGAGCTGAAAAAGGAGTGGAGATGAGTAGAGAAGGTGGAAACAAGGGTCAATATCTCATTGAGCCTAGTTTTGAGATCAGTGAATTTATTGAGAAAATTAATAAATTGTCGTATGAAAATTTTCCAATCGATCAAGTGCTCAGACTTTTGCAAAAAGAAGCTCCAACGTTGGCAATGTTGGAGCCCTATATCTTTTTTTCTAATGCGCGCTACACGCGTAATTTAATTCATAAAGCGCCAGACTTTGATCTTTTGCTGTTGTGCTGGGGGCCAGGCCAACACAGCCCGGTGCATGGACATGAAGGACAAAAGTGTTGGATGAAAGTGCTTGATGGCAGGCTTGAATTTACTGATTACCAAGAAGAACCTCCTCATGAGCGCCGCCTTTTAAGTCCTTTAACAGTCAACATTGGAGAAGCTGGCTATGTTGATGGTCCTGCGGGCATTCATGCAGTTGGCAATGCTTTTGATATTCCTGCAATATCTTTGCATTTGTATGCGTTGCCTTTTGAGCAGTGCGATGTTTATAATCTTGATTTGAATGAAAAACATAAAGTTTCGCTTACCTATCACACAATTCATGGGAAAATAGTAGCGCCTGAAGAGTTGCGATAGTTCGTTTTTTTGAGTAGGAGTTTGAATGAAGAATGTATTGAAGGTATTTTTACTTGCTTGTTTGGTAACGGTTCAAATTGAAGCACAGCCAGTATTGCAAAATCTTGACGAACAAGAGTTTGTTCAACTTGTTAAACAACTTGAACAAAAGGGCATTTCTGAACAAGAAGTTGTAGGACATCTTAATGAGCTTATGCTTGCTCATAGTTGTCCGCAAAAAATGCGCGCAACGTTTTTTGGTAGTGGCTTTGTGAGTATGGTGTGTGTTTTGCTTGCCTTTTGGAAAGGTGCTGAGATTTTTGATACCTGGAAAAAAGATTATTTAGCAAAGCATGTAACCGGTCTTTCTCAAGATAGGCAGCTTAAAAGTGATATGAAAACGTTGGAAAGAGTTTTGTGTTGTGTGTTTGCGCTTTCATCTGCTTTTGGTTTAGGTATTACAGCTGAGTGCTTATCAAAGTTGTGGGATCATTATTGTTGTAATGAAGCAGACGATATCCCAACAGTGTTTTAAAAAAGTGGGGAGGGGTTATGGTAGTGAGTCGAAGAATAGTTTTTACTTTTTGTTTAATGACAGGTTTTTATGCTCACACAGCGCATGATGCGCCGTCAACGCAGGGAGAGGTTATGAACGTTGTGCAACAGGTTTTAACGGTAACGAGCTCAGCATTTAAGGCTGGTGAGCCAATTCCGCAGCAGTATTCGTGTGATGGAGCCAATAGATCCCCACAGCTTTCGTGGGACAATGTGCCACAAGAAACGCAAAGTTTTGTGCTTTTTTGCGATGACCCGGATGCTCCGGGAAAAACGTGGGTGCACTGGGTAGCTTACAATATTCCTGCCAACTCGACCGGACTTTCAGAAAATATTGAGCAAGGCAAAGAAGAGTTTGACAACGGCATGCGGCAGGGCAAATCTGACTTTGGTAAAATTGGGTATGGTGGACCATGTCCACCATCTGGTGTGCATCGCTATTTTTTTAAAGTGTATGCACTTTCAAAAAAACTTGATCTAGCTCCTGGTGCTACAAAAAAAGTTGTTGAAGTTGCTATGCAAGGTTTAGTTATTGGCGCTGGGCAATTGATGGGAACCTACGCACGTTCTCGTGACTAGGGCTGCAAGAAGTCTCTTTTTTTAAGAATTATTGAGCGTTCAAGGCTCTTTTTCTTATGCTTATTAAGCTTGCATATGAGCTTTAAAGTAAAGAAAGGGAGCCTGTGAACGCATATTTTTTGATTGATAGTTTTAAACAAAAACTCAATCTTTTAAAAGTCAATTTCGAAAGCCCTTGGTGGCAGGTTATCATTGACCAAAAGGGTTATTTAGCACTTGCTTTGTTTGGTGAAGTTATTGCTGCCATTTTTCGGCCGATGGCTATTTTAATGATCGGTTGGATTTTTTCAGTTCAACGCTACGACTATTTTGCGTATTTATTTTTGGTGTGGATTGGCGTTTATCTTGTTCAACTTATCTCACGCTTGTTTAACAGCGTCTTGCAGTTGCGTTGTATTCATAGTGTGCATTATCGAGCACATCAATTTTTTTTACAGGTTGATCCTATTTATCACACGCGTCGCTCAAGCGGTACCATTTTGGGTAAAATTGATCGTGCATCAAAAGGCTACGAAGATTTGCTTGATGCGGTGATTACTGAAATTTTACAAGTTGCCGTAGGCGTTGTTACGGTTGTTATTTCGCTTTCCTGCTACCTGTGGCTGTTGGGCCTTTGCGCGGGACTTTTACTTGGTATGATTATGATTGTGGGTGCCGTAACGGCCAAGCTGATGATTATTCCGTACGAAAAAAAACTGATTCGTGCTTCAGACAAATCAAAGTCGGTTGGTGTTGAAAATTTGGCACAAAACAATCTTATTAGAACCTGCTTTGCTTCAAACGAGGTTGACGATCGTTTGCGCGACAAAGATAAGCGTTTAATGCACAAAGAAGGCAAGTTGTGGTTTATGTACAACTGCATTTATGCCTTCATAAAGATTCTTTATGTGAGTAGCATATTTGTTATTGGCACGTGGTTGCTGTGGGTGGCAAAAAGTGGTCAGCTTGAGATATCAATGGCGATTTCGTTGCTGCTGATGTACCTGCGTGGTACGCATGAAATTGTTAAAATTGAAAAACCAATTCGCAAAATTTTGACGTACACCACAAGAATTAGTGATTTGTTTTCTTACATTCGTGAGTTTGGTAAACAAACGTATCCCGTTTTGCAAAAGTTTGAAGATCATTGTCGAGTTACTATGACTCTGGCACCAAAAGAGCTTTTTTCACTTCAAGCAAAAGATATTTATTTTGATTATGATGCAACAACTAAAATTTTTGAAGGACATACGCTGCTGCTTGAAGTTTCTGCACAGCAAACCAATAAACTTTATGGGGTTATTGGGCCTTCAGGCATTGGCAAAAGCACGTTGCTGTCGCTGCTTGGTGCGCAGTTGCGTCCAACGTTTGGAAAGATTTTTGTTGATAATGTTGATATTTATCAAGTCGATGATATTGCGCGTCGTCGCTTGATTGCTTTGCAAGGTCAAGTAGCAACTAATATTCGTGGTACGTTGAAGCACAATGTTCTTTTTGGGCTACCCGTTGATATTCAAATTTATAGTGACGATCA
>JAIERW010000002.1 GCA_019746485.1 Candidatus Babeliales bacterium
TTAAGAAAATTATCCATTTTATGGTAGTGACTAACAATTGATAGTACAACACAATTTCGTAACTC
Source organism: Candidatus Babeliales bacterium (assembly GCA_019746485.1). GTDB lineage: Bacteria > Babelota > Babeliae > Babelales > RVW-14 > AaIE-18. The sequence goes on from JAIERW010000002.1 coordinate 66, forward strand.
ATTCACCAATTTCGAGGAGTTTTTATGGTTTTTTTTAGGCAACTAGCCTTCGCTATCCTACTTATGCAAGCGTCATCATTGACCGCAACTTCATCCGAAGAATTCAAAGGAATCACACAAAGAACACACAGAGTAACCTCTAAAACAACTCTAGAATTAGCAAAAAATAAAAGCCTACCTTCGCAACGCTTATCAAACAATATACCACGCCGTTCACTTGGCCGCATCACCCGCACAGCAAACGCAAACTCGCCCGCAATTGCCCGTTATCCTGAACTAAAAACATTAGACATGACCCAAGTGACAGAAGAAGAAGATCTGTTATTTCGCAGCCCACAACTTTTTGGCTTAAATTTTGACGTTGATTCACTTGATCAAGTTAACACCTTCCCACCAGATTGTACCGGCGTTGCAGGGCTTGATCAATTTGTTATTTTTGGTAACAACATTATTAAAAGTTTTAACAAATCAACAGGTCAAGCCGACGGCGGCATTGATACCAACCCAAGCGCATTTTTTAGCGATCTTACCTCAAACCCAATTAGCGGCCCACGCATTCGCTACGACCGCGTAACCGGACGATGGATTTTGCTCGCGATAGATTATGACAATTCGTACGACAACAATAAAATTTTACTAGCAGTCAGCAACGAAAGCACCATAACACCCTACACGTACTGGTATTTTTACTCCATTAACGTTGGTTCAGGCATCTTCTTTGCTTTCCCAACTATTGGTATCGACAGCCATGCTCTCTATATTGGCGGACATACCTACAGCAGCACCAACAGCGGCGTTGCTTTTGTTGTGCGCAAGAGTTCCGTGCTCAGCGGAGGATCAATCGTTTACACACGCTTTAATGACTTAATTGATCTTGAAACCTTCCACGGACCATTCGTACCACAAGGTGTTGATAATTTTGATGCCAACCCAGAATACGGCTATTTTATTGGCGTTGATAACGCAAGCTTTGGCATGCTGGCAATGCGCCGTGTTTCAAACCCAGGCGGCACGCCAACAATTTCAGGAAATATTCTTATCAGTGTTCCATCAACAACCTATCCTCTCCTTGTTCGCCATCTTGGCAATGATAATGGCTATTTTGGAAGACTCGACAGCCTCGACGATCGCTTAACCTGCGCACATATTAGAAATAATAGATTGTGGACAATTCACAATATTGCAACAAACAATGAGGGTATTAGTTCTTATTCTGTAGACCTAACACGCACCGCAAGCAGATGGTATGAATTTGATGTCAGCGGCTTTGGAACACCAGAACTTATACAAGCAGGAACTCTTTTTGATGCAACAGCAGTCAATGAACCTACCGACAAATCATATTGGACCCCTTCGATCATGACGTCAGGACAAGGACACATGGCAATTGGTTGCAACGTTGCTGGGCGCTACCGCCATGCCGATGCCACCACCGTTGGCCGTCTTGCAACTGATACGCTGGGCACCACACAAGAGCTACGCCGCATCACCCAAACAGAATTTGCCTACAACCCACCGGCAGACCCAGGCAGCTATTACGGCCGCGCATGGGGAGCTTATTCTTATACATCAGTTGATCCATGTGACGACATGACTTTGTGGACTATTCAAGAATATTGCAATGACGAAAATTCATGGGGCGTTATTGTGCAAAACCTTGGCGCACTCCCTCCAGCACGACCAGTAGAAACCTCACCAGTCAGAGTCCCAACTAATCAAGAATCAGTTAACGTCAGAATTCAAGGCCTTGACCAACGAGGTTCCGGATTTTTTGATTCTGGCGAAGGCTTTGATTGCAGACTTCAGGTAGAAATTTCTGGCGGAGTTCAGGTAAACAGCGTAGAAGTTATTGATAAAAACACGCTCCTACTTAACATTTCTACCATCAATGCCCCCGTTGGTTCAAAAACGGTTACCGTTACCAACCCTGACGGGCAGTTTACGCGCGGACAAAGTATTTTAAGTATTTGTCCTGAAGAATAACTTCTCTCAAGGGGCACCGTAACTGGCGCCCCTTTTCTTTTTTTCTTTTCTTTTTGAGGAATTACCTATGATATTTTTTAACAAATACACTGCAATTTTTTTTATAGTAAGTGCAATCACGCATCAACTTTCGGCCACGCCCGATGGCTACACGCTCGGCGTTATGCGTACCGGCGAACATGCAGTAACTCAAACAACTGCCGAAATGATGCTTCATAATGCACAACACGCAGCCAGTCCAAACAGAGCACCGCGCATCTACCGACCATTTATCAACCAAGCCCGCGCAACGCTACCACAAAACCCTGATTCTCCAGCACTAGCACAGTTTCCCACCAGAACACCAGAAAGTAGTGAAGAACTAATTCGCAGTCCTCAACAACTTGGCGTTCATTTTAAAGGCACTGCACTCCCAGAGCTCAACCTATTTCCACCCGACAGCATGGGTACCGTAGGGCCAACACAATTTGTTGTTGCGGTTAACAACTTGATCAGAAGTTTTAATAAAACAACCGGATTGATTGACGGCAATATCAACATTCACATGGATGCATTTTTTGCTAGTGTCAGTGGCGATATTACCAGCGACCCACGTATACGCTACGATCGATTTACCAATCGCTGGTTTATTCTTTGCATCGACATAACCCGCCCAAGCAACAATCGCATTTTAATTGCCGTAAGTAACACCAGCACTATTACGCCTTCAACAATCTGGAGCCTTTATGCAATACCTGCAGGAACCGGTGTTTTTTACGATTATCCAACGCTAGGAATTGATCAGAACGCTTTGTACATTGGCGGCAATGCTTTTAGCAACAGCAACACCGGCTCCATGTTTGTTGTTCGCAAAAGCTCAGTCACCAGCGGTGGCCCAATTGTTTACACGCGCTTTGACAATTTGATTAGCCCTCAAACAGGTCGCGGACTTTTTGCTCCGCAAGGCGTTGATAATTTTGATGCAAATCCAACAAGCGGATATTTTGTTGGCGTTGATAATGCAACCTTTGGCACGCTCATTGTGCGACGCGTTAACGACCCAGCAGGCACGCCAAGCCTCTCGCCAAATCTTATCATAACGGTGCCCGCAACAGCATATCCAATTACCGTTCCTCATTTGGGCAATACCAGAGGCACTACCGGAAAACTAGATGGTCTTGATGACCGTTTAATTTGCGCGCACATTAGAAATAATCAGCTGTGGACAACGCATGGTATTGGCGTGAATAATGTTGGTATCAGTTCAAACCGTCAGAGCATAACACGCGATGGCTGCCGCTGGTATGCCCTTAACCTTGCACCAGCAACACCAACAATTGCTCAAGTTGGTACTGTTTTTGACAGAACAACAACCAACCTTACCACCGGACGTTCATATTGGATGCCTTCGCTCATGACTTCAGGTCAAGGGCATATGGCTCTTGGTTGCAGCGTTGCAAGCTCTGGACTTTATGCCAATGCGGCAACCGTTGGCCGCTTATTTGCAGACACACTTAATACCACAGAAACTGTTGTGCAAATTACTGCAGCAACCACCGCTTACAACCCACCAGGAGATCCTGGTAGCATTCGCGAAGGCCGTCGCTGGGGCGATTATTCTTACACATCGCTTGACCCATGCGATGATATGACCATGTGGACGATTCAAGAATATTGTGATGCCACTAATTCGTGGGGCGTTTTTGTGCAACAATTATTAGCCCCACCGCCAGCACAACCAATCAGCATAGTTCCTTCATCGCTTGCTCGCAACCAAAGCTCAGTCAACATTACCGTTACCGGCCAACAAACAGGTGGTGCAGCGTTTTATGATCCAGGCGCAAACTTTTCTTGTCGTTTGGCCGTAAACATTGCAGGAGTTACGGTAAACAGTGCAACATTTGTTAACGGCACAACCATAACCGCAAACATTTCTACCGTTGGTGCAACGACCGGTGCAAAAAGCATTACCGTTACCAATCCTGATGGACAGCAAAGAACAGGCAACAATCTTTTAACCATCACCTAAAAAATTGAGCGGGAGTGGGCTATTTGCTCACTCCCCACAACCACTCAGACCAACTCGTTTGCCAAACATCTTTAAAAAATTCTTTCCATGAAGAACTTTTTGCAAAATCTTCCAAAACAACTTTCTGCTTTGTCTGCCGAGCTGATTTAACCGTTTCTGGCGCATCAACAAACTTTCTCTGCTCAAGCTCTGATGGAGACCCAAAATTGACACTCGTCAAACCACTGAAATAACAATGTAAAATCCATGCAGGATTTGGCAGACAATCATAGTCGGTTCTACCCAAAACTTCGCGAACCTTTTGCAATACCTGCGTGTACATTACACTCGTCTTATCAAAATAGGCCTGCAACCAGTAACAATATTTCCACTTGAGCAAGTTATACACTTTGGGCGCTCCCTCATGCGGGCAACCAACAGTAACACACGCTAAGTAATCTTCTTGGGCACGTACTAGTGAAAGCAGCATGTAGAAAAACATCAAAGAAAATTCATCAGGCGACAACATCAACCCCTTCTGCAATCTGCGCACATGGTGCCGCACCAGCATGTACATCATAGGCACATGTTGAAGCTTGGCACCTTCAAAGATCAACGACACCATCGCTTCTTTGGGCTCGTCCTCGGTGTAGTAGTACGCCCACGTGAGCAAATCAGCATATTTTTGATCGCGCATAAGACCACCAAGCGCCTGTAAAGTTCCCTGTTTCCACTCACCCGGATAGGCATAATGAAAAACGCCCGATGCCCCACACAATAAAGAAGGACTTATCACCACAAGGCTCAACGCTAATGCAAAGGCACGCACACGCGTAAACTTCATATCAACTCCTTCTCATTTTAAAAAAAAGTCCTTCAACTGTCACGCGACAATTGAAGGACTTTAACGTTTTTACTTAAAAAATTAACCCCTACAAACCTACAAATACTCTAAGGTCTGTTATGCTAAAGCCTTCGCACAAGCTCCACCACTCCATTTGACAACCGCCATAAACCGTTGCCAAAGTGCCTCCCGCAAGAACAACTAATACCGACAATCCTGCCGTTACTTTACCAAGACTTGAAGCTGGGACAAAACGAGAAGCAGTTTTTGCCCAACCAGTTGCTTGTTCTGGCGCTTCTTGCGCCTTTTTTAGTTGCACCGCAGCTGCCCGCAATGCCACAGCAATGCTCAGCATTTTTTTAAGCATGTTGGCAGTTTGTGCTGGATCAAGACGAGATTCTATACTTCTCTGTACTGCTTCCAGTAAGTCGTTTACTTCTTCTACAACCAATGGTTCAGCTTGATCTTCAGCCATTTGCCCCAATGTTTGTAACTCACGACGTGCAGCATTTTCTAAGCCATCAGCCAATTGATAAATATCTTTGTTATCAACAAAAACTTGTGATTCCAAATTGCGACTCAAAATAAATGCTCGCGCCAACAACTGACGAATTTCTAGCGCAACCTCTTCTTGATTCTCATTCTCTTCACCATCAACATCCTCCAGGCCGCCAACTAGCTCTTCATCCTCATCGCTACTAGAACCAGGCACAAGAGTACCTTGCGAAAAATCAGCGCTATAAAAGCTTGAACAGGAACCACTATTGGCATCTACATGCCGATCTGGGGAGCCGGCAAATCGTTCAGGAGTGCTTTCAGGAGTACTCAATATCACCACATCAGTTCTTTTTGGCGAAGCAGGCGGGGTACTTCTTTCAGGGCTTTTCCCAAAAATATCAGAATTGTTTTCATCAAAAAAAACTTCACCCGTATCAAAACTATTACCTGTTCTTTGCAATAATACTTGCTCACTTGCTGTTGTTACTTCTGCCGGCATTTCAACAGGAATATCAACAAGAACTGGTATTGAGGTTTTTTTTGTATTTTTTTTTGTTGATGGCGCAACATTGGCAACATACTGCAATTCCTTGCCAATCCAACTACGCTCTATTGAACGTTTTTTTGCACCTGCCTTTTGATATTTCTCAAAATCTTCACGTAAAACCTTGCCAGTATAAACACGCCCTCGCTCGGTTCTTGTCACTTCAACAAAATTAAAATCAAATTCTTCAGTCTTTTCCTCAGAAGGGGCTGCTGCTTGTACCGAGCAACTCAAAAGCATAAAGACAAAAGTAATACTTAATAATTTTTTCATTCTCATCCTCTTTAAACTACCTTGACTGTTTTCACGACAACGCTCACTAGACGTAATGATTACCAATATTCAATAAAATAATCAAGGTTATCATAGTTTGAGATGTTGAAAAAATTGTTTAAATGATATTAAGCAACGATTTAAAAAAGTCAGGCAGACTCATACCTGGTACCACCATAACCCACCATTCCATGTAGTTACCAAGCAACATAACACCCAAGGCTGCTCCAAGACCACCAAGAGACCACATCAATATTCGCTTGTACAATTGTAACCGCACGTGGTCAACAATAACACCCGGCGCAGCTTGGTTCATGGTATCAATATTTTGTTCCATTTTTGTTTTAACAATCATTAAAACCTGAAAAACTTCACCCAAAACTTTGGCAACATCCAGTGCAGTTGAACGACTTGTTCCTTGAATAATAGCAGTAAACTGACGATAATTTTCATCCAACTCATTCAAATGGCCCGCCAACTCAGCGTCAGATTCATCAACTTCTTCTTGCAATAACTTTTGTATATATTCATCAGCTTTTGTCTGCCAGTCCTGCACATCTTTAAAAACTGCTTGTTCAAAATCCCCACATGTCTTGCTCAAGCTTTCAATGCGCGCTCTAACCGCCGGTGTTTGTTGTTTATGCTTGAGTGTTTCAAGATCGCTATGCAGTGCCTGCAAAAGATTATACTGAGCGTGCAATACCGTGATACCCTGTTCGATATTAGTGTACACACCTTCTCCACTGCCAGCACCAAAAACCTCAGTCGCTGTCAAGCCAAAGCCCAACAGAACCACCAATTTTATAGTCTTCTTCATCGCCTTCTCCTTCATAATTTTTTTGAACCAATATTACAATCTCATCAAAAAAACTTTTTACCTCAAACGTATGTCCAGCAAGCAGGTCAGTTATAACCTTTTGGACAGTTGCCATAACGTCAGGCGCTGCCCAACCCATATCGCTGTTAGAGCGTTTGCGTTTAGGCGATTCGACAGGAAGAATTTTTTGATTTTCTAAAAGATTAACATGAGCTGTTGCAAAAATTCTAAGCGCACGTTCAAATACTTTTTTTGTCTCACCAAAATTTTGCACAACCAGTTTCTCACTATTTGTTAAATAAGAAAAAATAGAAAAAACTGATGAGCAAATCACATTAGACAACGTTGCTTTTTCTTCACAAGAAAGCACGAACTGATCAAGCTGAACAGACAACAAAACTTGGTCAACAAAAGTAAGAACTTGATTCAGATAATCGCTATCAAGGAACACATAATAATCGTTTTTCTTTATCAAATAATCAAGTTTAACGTTGGCAATTTTTTTCTTTAGTTGCTGATAATCAAGAGCTACGCCCAAACACTGCGCATGCAAAAAAAAGAAAAATACTGCCAACAAAATCTTCATGATTCAAGCTCCCTAACGCCTGATTTTTCGGGCAATTCTTCAAGCGTTGTTGGCCATTCTTCAAAGTACGGAACAACATTAAGCATTCCTCTGCCCAAAAGCTCATCAACGATGGTTTGAAGACCTATCATCTTTTCAGGATTGATCAAATCAGCACCTCGACCACCCTGCCTCTCATAGTTCATATGTACCGCCTGAATCAAAGATAACATCTCAATACATGTGTCAAACTTATTGAGATGAGAATATCCACGCACTTCTTCATTTTCTGCTAAAGAAGAAAAGCATCGCGTTAATGATTCAACAACTTCGTGGTGATTGACAACACTACCCTCAAGCCCAACTTGTTCTCGAAGCTCTACTCGTTCTTGCATTAATTCGGCAAGATTTAGTTCAGCAGATTTATCTCTACGCGGTGATAACCGTGATGCCATGCGCACCATACGATCGCGAAAGCCCCCACTGCCATCAGAACTACCCCTGCGATGAGAAGGACGTCCTCTTTTTTGATCAGACGACGACGATGATGCTGAAAAACAAATAGTATTTAAACAGACTACCAATAGAAAACTACCCACTACTTTCCCCAAAATCCCCATAAGCCCCTCCCCAAAGGTGATTATGTTACCAACTATGCTCTCTAAAAATCGCGCCAACACGTTGCGCGTGCTTTTAGCGTAGCATAGTCAGTTATGGGCAAAAAATAGTTTGTTCAATTTGGGGTAAATTGAATAGCAAATACAGAGCAGATACTTTATGCGTCAGCTATTTTGGTAGCCTTGATTTGTTCTAGAGAATCACGCATGCTCTGAAAAAAAAGCGTAACATCCATCACTCCTTCCCCAAGCCAACCATTAAATAAAATTTGGAAACTTTCCTGAACATGTTCATTTATTGGCTGTTCAGATGATGCTATAGAATATTTTAGGTACCCAAGATGTTTAAGATGACCCTTGTAGGCTTTTTCATAAAGCTTCATAATGCGTAAACACAGCGGTTTTCTTACTAATTCATCAACTACTTCACAAGAAACCAAACGCGTCAATAAATCATGAATCTGTTCAAAAACATTCCCATTAATCATAGACTCCGACGTTACATACAAATGAGCAAACGAAAACTTGAGAGTAATCTCTTGCTCGAGAATTCTTAAATCATCTAAAGCTTTCTGTAATGGGCTTAAAGCTGAACCGCGCGGCGAACCCTTTGGAGAAGAAGATGGCGATTTTTGACCTCCCCCACTCAAATGCTTGCCAAAAAAACTCGAAAGTGAGCCGCTACGCTTGCGCCCACCTCCATCACCATCATTATTTGCTGCAGCCCAACAAGAAACATGAGCACTCAACACTACCACCACGCAAAAACTAACAACGCCCAGCTTTTTTTTCATAATTCGGTCCTTTATCGTTGTAACCATCACACTAAATAATACTTTCCAACTCAAAAAGCTCTTCTTGATACCTGTTTTTTTTTAATACTTCTCTTGTCCGCTGAACCACCAAATCTTTCCATCCATCTAAAACCATATCTTTTTTATCTAAAATAACCCGCACATGCTTGGTCATACTTTCCCAAAAAGTCTTTCTCACAAAAAAAAGATTAATTGAACGCTTATTACAACCCACTTCAACAAGGTAACTTTCGTAAACACGAACAAAGTCGTCTAGTAAGATGTTGATACAAGACCACATATCGTCCATACAAATTACATCGTCAACATCAAGCCGAACAAAGCAGAAAAAACTACTAATATCTTTCAATAGTTGTGTATAGTCCTGCTCGATGCCAGTTGTGCCTTTTTTACAATTAAGTTTTACCTCATCAGCTAAAACCTTAGTATGAAAATTTTTTAAAAGTTCTAGTGAAATAATGGCAACCTTCGTATCGTCAATAGCGTCGATCGTTCTTTTAAGAATAAAGCCATTCATTGCGATTGTTTCTTCGCGCGCTTGTTGCACCGATTGCAAACGCGGACAGCATGTGGGTGAAATTTTAGATGCAAAAGAAGCGCCATGTGAAGAACTTCTGGTCCTGAGTAAACTCTGCCGTGGTGACTTTGGGCTTTTTGCTGCAGCATGCACCTGAGCGCTCGCAACCATCCCGTAAAAAAAAGCAGCAAGTATAAGCATTTTTTCCATGTAAAATCCTTTGGTGTAACATTATAAATCTTCTGTTTTGCGCGTAGGACAATATTCATTAATGTACCATTCGTACATAGCTTTCAGCCCTTCAACAAGCGTTGTTTTTGGTTTATACCCCAACAACATATATGCTTTTGAAATATCGGCATACGTTACTGCCATCTCGGTTCGCGGGGCCGGCAGACACACCTGCTGAGCCTCTTTGCCCACCACCTGCTCAATTGTTGCAACAAAATCATCCAACGAAACCGTTGAACCATAACCAAGATTAATCACTTCAAAGCCAATATTTTTTTGCATAAGACCGTCAATTGAACGCACAATACCATCAACAATATCGCCAACATACGCAAAATCACGATGCAGGCTACCTTGCCCGTCGTAACGTGTCAACGATTTCTCATTATGAATAGCATCAATAAATTTAAACGCTGCCATGTTGGGCGTTCCACGCGGTCCATAAACAGTAAAGAAGCGTAAACAAGCACAGCGCAAACCAAACAAATGATGATAAGTGTACGTTAACAACTCGCCAGCTTTTTTACTGGCTGCATAAGGACTTGTTGGCCGATCGGTATCGTCGGCCTCTTTGAATGGAACCTGAGTATTGTTGCCATAAACGCTACTACTCGAAGCAAAAACAAAATTTTCTATGCCAAATTTTCTTGTCAGTTGCAACATGTTCAACGTGCCCAGCGTGTTAACTGACAAATGATCTTCAGGCTTTTCAATGCTGGCGCGTAGGTCGGCATAACCAGCCAAATGACACACAACATCCGGCTGCTCTTGGGCAACAATTGCCGACATTTTGTCCATATCTAAAATATCGGCTTCATAAAGTGTACATAATTTTTCTTTATCGAGCGCCTGAATTGATACAATATTACGCCGCTTCCAGGCCGGATCATAAGTTGGACAAAAGTTGTCGACAATCACAACACTATTGCCGCGCTCAAGCAACGCTTGGGCAACATGGCTACCAATAAACCCCGCACCACCCGTAATCAAAATTTTTTTTCGACCAAGATGCTTGGTATCAGTTGCACACACTATCCAAATAGTCAGGCCCAAAACACATAGCAATAATAATATGAGCCACGGCATTCGTTTTTTTAATAAAGAAGAATTCATTACACCCCCTCTTATTTTTTACTTTTCTATGCTTGTCTTTATCACCCTAGCTCAGGCTGGTAAAAAAATTCAAGAGGGAAGAAAAAGAAACAAAACGATTATTGCTTGTTCAGCAAGCACTGCAAAATATTTTCAAGCCTATCGTTCTCTTTATTCATTTCATATTCATGCTCAATCTTGGCGCGGCCCGCACGGCCCATCGCCGACCACAGGGCAGGGTTTTGTACAAAATAAACAAGATGCTTGGTCAGCATTACAACATCTTTTTCAGGCGCAAGTAAACCAGAAGCCCCATGTTCAACCAGCTCAGGAATCCCGCTGTGATAGGTGCTCACCACCGGCAAACCCATAGCCATAGCTTCCTTGAGTGCATTGGGAATACCCTCTTCATTAGTATTGAGTGCAACAATTGACGGCAAAATGAAAATATGCGACTGATCCAAAATACGCGCAACTTGTTCAGAAGGTTGCCAACCCTTAAATGAGATGTACGATTCAGCTCCAAGCTCCTTGACCAACTTTTCCAACTTTATTCGCAGATAACCATCACCGATAATACTATAATGAATATTTGGATGAACCTTGTGCAACGCAGCAACCGCACGAATAGCATACTCTATACCCTTTTTTTCTACCAACCGGCTTGTGCTCACGATATTGACTGGCCCTTCTTCAGGAAATGTGCGCTCACGAAAGGCAAACGTATTGCAATCGATTGCCGAATGCAACATCACAATCTTTTCGGCCGGCGCCCCTAATGTCCTCAACCGATCAGCAAAATTTTCACACACCGGCAACAAAAGCGAAGCCTTGGCAAATGCCTTGTCATAGCAATTAGGATAACGATTTGGAAAACTTGTCAAATCATGCCCACGAAAAAAAATACACAGCTTACCTGACAAACCGCGATCAAAATATGATAAGCATAACGGTGCTGATGTGCCAAATTGGCAAAGAACAATGTCAAAGTCACTTTCACCAGGAGGTATAACATCATAAAAAACACGTTGATCAAAATTGTACTTACTAATCACCCGCGGCATGATAGAATCGCTAACTTTTTCTGCATAAATTTTCACATCATGACCACGGTCGATAAGGCCACTAATCTGGTTATTAATAAAAACTTGATTGTTATAAGGAAACTTTTGCAAAAAAAACAAAATCTTCATAGCCGGCTTTGCAACAACCTGCTCTGACGAAAAGCACCGAGCCATCCCCATAAAAAATAACACTGGCAAGATCAATTTTTTCATCTCATTCCTTCTTGCACCAACGCATACAAAATTTTTTCAAGCTTTTCACTTTCTGTATCTAAATTAAACTCCTGCTCAATCATGGTGCGAGCCGCACGCGTCATGGGCTCCCATTTTTCAGGATGCTCAATTAAAAATTGGAGATGCTGTGCCAACGTAGCATCATCTTTTTCAGAAGCAAGCAAACCAGAAATACCGTGAATCACCAGCTCAGGGATACCGCTATGATAGGTACTCACCACCGGCAGCCCCAGCGCCATAGCCTCTTTGAGCGCATTGGGAATACCTTCTTGATCACCAGAAAGTGGCGTCATGGACGGCAACATAAAAATATCAGAGTCATTCAAAATTTTAATTACCTGCTCAGGCTGGCGCCAACCAGTAAAAGAAATATAATTTTGTGCGCCAAGCTCGCTCACCAGTTTTTCTAATGCACCTTTCTGGCTACCCGCGCCAATAATAGTATATTCAACGTTTGGATAAAGCTTATGCAACCGCACAACCGCTTTAATGGCATAATCTATACCTTTTTTTGGTGACAACCTGCTCGTGCTAACAATTTTAATGGGACCAGCAGCAGGGAGTTCATGTTTTTTAAAAGCAAATTTTTTACAATCAATTGCCGAGTGGTGCACTACCACTTTTTTTGGATCAGCACCAAACTCAATAAGTCGCTTAGCAAAATATTCGCACACGGGCAAAAACAAGTCGCCCTCTTGCAAAAGTTCTCGATAAACACCAGGATTCCTTTTTTCATACGCGCTAATGTCATGGCCGCGAAAACAGGTTACTAGCTTTCCTGGCAATTTATCCTTTTTCTTAAGCTCAAGCATATCAACACCACGCGGACCAAATTGCGCAAGTAAAATATCGGCATCTGCAACTTCATGAGAAATAGAGGGAAAAATCTTGTCCATAAGACCATGCTGCAAAACAATATCCAAAGAACGCGTTTGCAAAGGCTGGGCATGCATATAAACTTCATGCCCCCGCTGCAACAAACCCACAAATTGGTTAATGACAAATGTATTGGTACTAACGGGGAAGAATTCCTGCGACATAAGAATTTTAAGGGGTTTTTGTGATGCTTGCAGCACCGACGCACTCAACAATGCGCATAAAAAGACAATAATTCTACTCTTCATACCTTCTCCTTTTTATAATTTGTTCGTGTTGCCATGAGCATTGCATAGCTACAAAAAAAATCAAAAAGGGCATGCTAAAAAAACCGCATGCCCTTTTTTAAATAAGACTTTAAAAATTTATTACTTTGTTGCCAAATCTTGCAAGTCGACAGCCAAGGCTGCTAATTTTGTTTTGAGAACTTCAAGGCTTGTCTTGAGAGAATCAAGTAGAGACGTTTTTTCTTCTGCTTGCTGAGATTTTTCTATTTTAATTTCGTTCGGCATTTTTGCATTCAGACTTCGCAACACTTTTATCGCACCACCAGTGGAAGCATCACTTAATGGACTCTCGCCACTATTGTCCAGAACATTAACATCAGCGCCCTTGGTTTTTAAAAAAAATATAATCTTATCATTGTTTGGCTTTGACGATATGGCAGCCAAATGGAGCGGCGTTCGCTTAGCAATATTTTTTATATCAACTTGAGCACCTGCTTTCAACAATGCCTTCACTGATTCAAGATACCCTTCTTGTGCTGCGCAATGCAGCGGAGTATTCCCAGTTCTATCTTGCTGATTTATTAATGCGCCCTTTTGTAGCAACAAGGGAATTAGACCTGTTTTTCCCAATGATGCAGCGCGATGAAGCAAAGTTTTACCGGCGCCATCTTGCTTATTAACATCAGTATTAGTCATTTTATCAAGCAACAATTGCCACATTTCTTCATCTCTGGCATCATCTAACGCCACTATTCCACCAGATTCTATCGTAACATCAATATTTGGTTGATTGATCAAGAGCTTGGCAATCGCGGTATTGTTATAATACAAAGCATAATGTAAAGGAGTGCGCCCGCCCTTGTCTTGCTTATTGCAATCTGCACCTTTGCTCAACAAAAACTCGGCCATCGCTTTCAGACCTTTGCCTGCGGCGTGGTGCAAGGGCGTCCACCATTGCTTATCTTGCACATCAACAGCAACACCTTGCTTGTCTATGAAATCTTCGACTGCAGCAAAATCATTTTTGTTAATTGCGCCCAAGATGCTTTTGTAAGCAGGAGCCGTGGCCTGACAAATGCGCGGCATAAACAAGTTCAATGATAAGAAAAGAACGAATGACTTCTTCATCAACCATCTCTTGGTAAAAAAATTACGGAACCCTTTTGAGATAACGTAACAAAATGGTAAGAAAAAAATAAGAATAAGAAGATATTAAACAATAGTTTGAATTTATTTAAGAAAGATGCCTATCCTCCAGAGCCACGCAGGGCTTAGGAGGAGCCGTGCCATACGAAGCCTTGGCGAAGTATGGTGGAGGTAAGCGGATTCGAATCCTCCTACGCCCTCGCTTTGCTCTTGGCTTCGGAGGACAGGCCGCTGGCTTGCAAAAAATGCTTCTTCAAAAATACTTTACCCGAACCAGATTTTAAATATTTTTCAAAAGAAATTGCCTGAAACTCTTCTTGAAAAGCAACATATCCTACCAAAATCCATGGTTTATATTTTGCTGTATAAATAGATTTACCATCATTGTGACAATGTAATCGGTTATCAATTGAATTAGTAAAGCCAACATATGTTTTGTCGGGATTACCAACTGATCTAAGAACATAAACATAATGCATGAAAAACTCACACCAGAAAAGAAAGAAATAATTTGAAATCATTAGAGAAGGTGGCCTGCCAGCCGTAGCCACGTAGGGCGTAGGCTGGTGGAGGTAAGCGGATTCGAACCGCTGGCCTTCCGCGTGCAAAACGGACGCTCTACCAACTGAGCTATACCCCCGAACATTTCAATAGGCCTGATGATTTTTTTGAATTGAGACTAGTCTAGCACAAAAAAACGATTTGCAAAGTCTTTTGTGTTAGCTTCGGCACAGCTTTTCTAAACTCATTTAAAAAGGGTGGCCTGCCAGCCGCCCTTCGACAAGCTCAGGGTGACCGGAGCTGCGTAGGATGGCCTGCCAGGTCGTAGCCTTGGCGAAGACTGGTGGGCCTAAGTCGACTCGAACGACTGACCTCCCCGTTATCAGCGGGGTGCTCTAACCAACTGAGCTATAGGCCCTAAATTTAACACCAAGTTTGTACTATAATAAGCAATTTTGTGCAGCGCACGAGCCTATTTACTACTTTATTCAAAGAAAACAGTGCCAAGAGGCACTTTAAAATGATGGACCTATTGTACTTGGTTCCAGAGCACTTTTCAAGCTTTTTTTAGCATTTAATTTCATATTTAATCAAAAACAGCCCTACAGCCCCTTTATGCCGCCTTTAACAGCAACAACCGACTCAATCAATAGATCCAATTTTTAAGAGCAATATTATTGACTATTAAGCTTAAATTTTATCATAATAAGCATATGAAGGTAGCTTTTCTGCGTTGTGCAGGAAGTACAAAGGGAAACCAAAAGGGAGATATCATGGGAAAAACCCTACGATTAGATGCAAAATATCCAAACCAGCTTACCAAAGAGAACAAAAATCACGGCCCAGAACACGAACATAGTGAGTTTTACGAAGGTAAAAAGTCTAAAAAGAGTCAGAAGAGCAAGAAGTACTTCAAAAAAGACTTTCATATTCAACGTATCTGGCCAACCGGTAATGAAAATAAAAAAGGTCAAAAGGTTTAAAACCCTCACCTTTAAAACCTTGTTTTTCTTGCGTAGATCATCAATTTGGTGTTTACTAAGTAAAAAATCTTATGTTTTATAACCACGTCATAAGACCCTTAGGTTTACAGCAATGCTTATTGATGATTTACGCGAAAAACTAAAATCGGTAGAACCGGATGTTCAAGCGATTAGACAATTTTGGGAACAATCGCAATCCGGACCAAAACTCGTCACACTTACCAACGAGGTCAATGGCGCCAATTTTTGGCAGCACAAAGACCGCGATGCTATTTCAAGCGAATACAATCGCTTAAAGCATTTGGGCGAGAGCTTCGACGAAATTACCAAAGCCTACGACGACAATCTTGAAATGATTGAGCTTTTTGCCCAAAACGATCAAGAGCTTGCCAGCGTAGAATCTGAAATTAACCAGCTCTGCCGCAAAGTTAAAAAATTTAAACTTGAGCTTTTCTTAAACCAAGACGGCGATGACAAATATTGTTACATGAGTATTAACGCCGGCGCAGGCGGTACCGAATCGCAAGACTGGGCCTCAATGCTGCTGCGTATGTACCTGCGCTTTTGCGAACGCGAAGGCTTTAAAGTTGATATTATCGACTACCAAACAGGCGAAGAAGCGGGCATAAAATCTGCCACGCTTTACGTTCAAAAAAAGAATGCCACCGGCTTTTTAAGAACCGAAAGCGGCATCCACCGCCTGGTGCGCATCTCTCCTTTTGATTCAAACAAACGCCGTCATACTTCGTTTGCCGCCGTTGCAGTAACACCAGAAGCTGAAGATGTAAAAATAGAAATTAACGAAGACGACCTGCGCATAGACACCTACCGCGCCGGTGGGGCAGGCGGCCAGCACGTTAACAAAACCGACTCGGCCGTACGGATTACCCACTTGCCGACCGGCATTGTGGTACAGTGCCAAAATGAACGCTCGCAGGCGCGTAACAAACAAACAGCCATGAAGCTGCTTAAATCGCGTTTGTACGAGCGACAAGAAGATGAGCGCAGAGCCAAAGAAGGTGCGGTCAAAAAGCAAAAGATTGAGTGGGGCTCACAAATTAGATCGTATGTTTTACATCCGTACAAAATGGTCAAAGACCACCGAACGGATGTGGAATCACCACAGCCTGACTTGGTGCTCGATGGCGACATTATGTTGTTTATTGAAGCTGCTTTGTTACTTGATGCTGCTGCTACGCCAACCAAATAGATTTTGAACCTAAGAATATTATGAATATTGCACGCTTACTTACTGATACCAAAAAACTTATTGCTGCCAACGCACAGCAAAAGCCTACCATTATTTTAGGCCTTTCAGGAGGCCCAGACTCTGTGTTTTTGCTTTATATGCTTGCCCAACTTAAGAACGAAGGGTTTATTAAACTCATTGCTGCCCATCTTGACCACGGCTGGCGCTCAAACTCAGCAGACGATGCTACTTTTTGCCAAAAGCTGTGCGATGCGTTTGGTGTGCAACTGATCAGCGGGCACGCACAAGACAATACCCTCAGCACAAAACAAAATGGCTCACTGGAAGAACTTGGCCGCAAACTGCGCCGTTCGTTTCTAGAAAACGTTATGAGCGAACAGCAGGCAGATTTGATCGCGCTGGCACACCACCGCCAAGACCAACAAGAAACATTTTTTTTACGCTTGTTGCGCGGCAGCTCGTTGGCCGGCCTGCGCTGCATGGACAGCGTTACGCTGCCTTACATTCGTCCGCTGCTGGCAACTGACAAGCAGGATATTGTGGCATTTCTTGATACCAACAACATTGCGTATCTTACCGACCCCACCAACCAAGCAGATGACTTTTTGCGCAACAGAATTAGAAAGTATGTGGTACCGGCTCTGCGCGACTGTGATCAGCGCTTTGAGCAAAAGTGTGAAAGTACAATCCAGCACTTGCAGGCCGAAGATGATTTTTTAAAAAAACTTACCCTACAAGCTTTTATCGGCATTTTTGATGAGACAGGCTATGGCTCACTTGCTGGCCTGCGCACCTGCGACCCAGTTATTCAAAAGCGCCTGATCATTCACTGGCTTGTAGCCAAGAAAGCCTCATTCAAACCAAGCGAGGGCCTCATAAATGAGACCCTCAAATTTCTACTCAGCCCTCGTGGTGGCACTCACCAGCTTGGTGAACGCTGGGCAATCATCAAAAAGCAAGATAACTTCTGGCTTAACAAGTACTAATTTATCCACTTAAAATTCGGAATAATGTACTCATAGCCCTTCACAAAAATCATGCCTGGGGTGTAAATCTCATCTATAAAATCTTGGCCGTCACTAAACATAAAGCTCCGCTTATGATCAAAATTATCCTGAGCAATATAAACAAGTTTGTTAATTTTTGCATTTCCTCGTGGCGTTATATCTAATCCAACAACCTCATCGTCATAACGCTCAACGAGAGCTTTAATTATCGGATCAAGTACTTGATTGCGTTGTTCATGCGTTTCGCTAAAAAATTCTTTAACGTACAACACCATAATGGGAAGAAGATACCTTAGTGATCGATTATCAGCAGGAATGTTGCTTCCTTTAACAAACTTTTCAGCCACTTTGAAATCATAAACATATTTAAAATTATCATCGCTTGAAAAAAATTTAATAAAATCTTTCATGAAGGGAATAATATATTCAGGCTTTACTTGAATATGAACTTTCCACACGCAACTTCTTGCCTTAATTGCTTCTTGTCTGGCTTTTTGTGCTTGTTCAAGAGAGTATGCTCGCTGATTAACCCAGCGATTCTGTACAATTTGTTCTAAACTTGTAATTGGTACAAAAAAAGACGATAAATAATCATTAAACTTGTTTTCTATAACCACTCTATCCAATGTAGTCCTCGGTATAAATTCTGAAGAAACTTGCGTTGTTGGGCACAATATCTCTTCTTTTTTTTGACACGATACCCAACCGAGATAAGAAACTGGCAACTCAAGGATACTTTCGCGCAATACTTTGAACGGATATAACCGATATTTATCATGCAACTCTTGTGTTTCCTCATCTGAATAACTCTCTAAAAAGTCATCCCAGTAAAGCTTCTTGGGTTCGCCTTCGCGGTCGACTGTTCGATCACAGATAAACTCATTACCCCGCAAGTCTTGCTGGAGTTCAACTCGTTTAGCCCTGTCTAATTTCAAAGTGCGTATTTTTTCGGATGTTGCTCCACCAGAAGAACTAGAAGCACCAGAAGAACTAGAAGAACTAGATGCACCAGAGTGAGATCTTTGAAATCGAAGCGCAGGCTCACTATCTGAATCTTCAGAAACTCTCATGCGCTTTCTTTGCAAACCAGAACCTTTCATTTGACCAGAAAGATCTTTGATAAGCTCATTGAGTTTTTCACAACGTACAGCATCTTCTGGATTTAATCTCTCAATAGCAAGAGCTTGGTCCAAAAACCCCCTAAAACCTTCTCTTTCACCAACAATCTCTTGAATCAAATCAATCTTGTCACGAACAACCTGACTCTGCTCAGCCATTTCCAGCCTTTGCAAATATTCATCGGTTGCACTAGCAGCCGCATAGATACCAAAATTAAGCATATTCGATGCCAAAACAGCACCTAAAATAACGTTACGTAAATTCTTCATCTGAAAACCTCCTTTTGCTTTCACTCTACGAGCTCTAGCGCAATGCCACAGCATAGCTACGCCATGTAGTATAGACGGACATTGGTTTTTTAAAAAAAATAATAATTCGCTACAATTATACAATTATTAACAATTATAAATATTTTCAAGTCATTATGCAAACGGGTATCCGTCAATTTAAACCCAAACAGGCTCTTTTTGAGAAAAACAGGCTCTTTTTGAGAAAAAACAAGACCAATTCTGGCTCAAGCATTGCTCAAGCCAACAAATTCTTTAGGGTATTATCTTGATCGTCTTTTCCTGCGCCCGATCCCGAACCATTTGCTGTGCAAGCCGACGGTGAAACGCTGCTTCTTCGCGCGCTCTTTTGCCAAGAATTGGCAACCGATGCCACCAGTGCACACACCCTTTGTCACGATGCTGCTCATATTGACGCTGCAAAAGTTCTTTTTGAGACGGTGCTTTTTGAAACAAAGCACGATACGCCAACTCACTTTTATGAAACTGGGCAGCCGCCCGCTCAACACGCTTGTTTGCGTAAGCAAGCTGTTCTTGCCACGAAAAAATACACTCTTCGTAAGGGTCTACAAACACAGCCGCTTGCTGCACTGCGTTGGTAGCCTGCGGCCGACCTGTTTTTTCTTGTTTTTCTTGCCACTCTGCCTGAAGCTTTTTTAAATGATCTTGCGCAGTAACAACCGCTTGCTGAGCATGCACCAACTCTTGTTGTGCATGCTCTTTTTGTTTATACAAAATCCAACGCTTGCGCTGCAACCGCAACGAGGCATCACCAGACTTCAACTCTTCAAGCACACTCTCAGAAACCTTGAGTTTGCGCGCTTCTGCTAGAAAAAGCTGATCCTTTTGTTCAGATTTTTCTATTTTTGCTTGAGCCTCTGGCACAATATGCAATTCGTTACTTAAATTTTTACGTTGCTGCTCAAGCGAGCGACGCACGGCGTGGCAACGAACTGAAACTAAAAGATTCATCAACAACACAGGCAAAACAATCACTATCTTCATATTCTTCCCTCCTCAAAATTGCCCAAAACTCTTTAATAACTTTAGCAAGACGCATGTGACAAGGTAAACAATATCTATTTTCTGTGACAAAACTGCTGACTTTTTACTGAGAAAAACGGTACAATAAAACTATAAGAACCGATCGTTAAAAACATAGGGCGTTGGAGAAGTAATGAATTTCAAACACCATTTTTTTGATCTCGAGCTATCCCATCACAAAAAAAAGCGCCTTACGCTGTTTGTTATAGCTTCGCTCTTGTTTCATTTTTTTCTTCTTTTTTTTGTACTACACGTTGGCTTTCACATCAGCTTACCCGATCTGGTCAAAGCATTTGAACAAAAAATCCAACACATTCAACCAATCTTTGAAAAAAACGAAATGCCGGCCGCACTCAAGCCAAAAAAATCAGACTTTGGCTCTTTTGTATTTTTTGACAACCCAACCGACATCATTCCCCAACAGATGCCTGAAGCAACAAGCAAAGGCCAAGCTGACATGGAGGTTGAACCAAAAGAAAAAGTTGCTGAAAAAAAACAAGCAATAGCCGAGCTTCAAAAAGAGATACTAGCCCAACCACAAGAACCAGAAAAAAAGCTTGCCCAAAAAGAAATTACAAAACCGGCAGCACCTAAAAAAATCGAAGAAAGTTCTATCAAAGCACCGAGCTTGCCCAAAGAAGTAAAACAAATAGTAAAAAAGGAAGCTACTGAAAAAACTGAAAGCCAAGAAGAGCTCAAAAAAGCTCAACAAAAACTTGCAGATCGCATAAAAAACATTGAACAAACTCAACAAAAAGTTGCTGCTCTTGAAAAGCCACAAGAAGAATTTTCCCCACTCGTCAAGCGCGAGACGGCCAAGGCGCTGCCCGCACCAAAACAAAACATTGTTGCCATGACGCGTGGCTTTTTGGAAAACCTGAAAGATAAGGGCGACGACTGGCTGGAGCGCAAGGGCGATGAAAACAAAATGCCATCGTTTGAAGAGCTCAAATATCTTTCGTACGAGCAACGCATCAATTGGCAGCTACAAGCATCGTGGAAGCAGCATTTTGCACGCCATTTCAGCACACGCCCACTCCAAGGCAAAGTAGCTGTTGAATTTAGCATTAACGAAAGCGGCGCACTCACCCACGCCAACATTATTCAGTCCAGCGGGATGCGCGAACTTGACGATGTCATTTTGGCCAGCGTACGCAAAGCGGCACCCTTTCCACCCTTGCCAAAACATTTTAATAAAACAGTCTATCCAACCGCTCGTATAATCTCTGTTCATGCACACATGTTTGGGTTTTAACAAGAGGCATTTAAGAGCAGGTTGCGTAAACTGAGTAACTTGTTATCATGAACTGATAGCACTTCTACAAAAAGGAGAACTCGTGCCAAAGGTTGTCATACTGGGTGCTGGGCTGACCGGTCTTTCCGCAGCTTACCACCTGGAACAGGCAGGTTTTTTTGATTATCAATTATTTGAAAAACAAGATCGAGCGGGCGGCCTTTTACGGTCGTTCCAGCAAGATGGCTTTACCTTCGATTTCACCGGCCACCTGTTGCACATCAGCGACGACTACTTCAGAACTTTTTTACAGACAACCGCGAATCTTGATAACTTCAATTTTATTGAGCGCAAATCGGGCATTTACCTACATAATCAAATCACCGACTACCCATTTCAAATGAATCTGCACGGGCGAGATGCCAGCATTATTTATGAATGCCTGGAAGGCTTTATTAACCGGAGCCAGTCTCTTAAAAAGCCACAAAACTTTTACGAATGGGTTTTAAAATATTTTGGCAAAGGCTTTGGCAAGTACTTCTTTTTCCCCTACCAAGAAAAAATTCTTTCTTTTGATGTAAAAAAACTAATGCCTTCATGGACCGGCCGCTTTGTACCACAAACAACGCTCAAAGATATTGTGTATGGTGCCATTAAATCCAAAACCGGCGTTGGCTACAACAGCTCATTTTATTATCCAAAACAGGGTGGCATTGAATTTATTATCAAAAAAATTATCCCTCAATTACGCAACCCACTTTACTTAAACCATCAAACTTCAACCATTGATGTGGTAAGCAAACGAGTACATTTTGACAACGGCAACCATGCAACGTTTGAGCATTTAGTTACCACCATGCCCCTCAACACGCTCCTACAACAAACAACCAACGCTTCACACACCACCTGGCATCAAGCAAGCTCCAAGCTTTTATGTGCAGGTGTTTTAAACTTTAATATCGGGTTTGATAAAGAGGATATTGCCGAGAAACAATGGCTTTATTACCCAGAAAAACAATATCCTTTTTATCGACTTGGCTTTTGGCATAACATCAACCCAACATCCGTAAAACAAGGTTGTAGCGCAATTTACGGCGAATGCTCATACCTACAAGGTTCAAAAACAATGAAGCAACTTGAACAGTTAGAGCACAACGCTCTTGGCAAAGCACTTGAAACGTTGAAGCTCACTAAAGACAACATCGTCACACAAAAGATTCTAAATCTTAAGCATGCCTACGTCATTTACGACCAATGGCGCGAAAAGAATTTGTTAAAACTTCTTGCACATTTGCACGAGCATAACATCCATTCAATTGGCCGTTTTGGCGAATGGAAATATTCAAGCATGCAAGAGGCGGTGCTTGATGGCAAAAAGGTAGCTGAACAAATTTTGACACAATTAGGCCATACACCAATAAAAAGACCACGAGCGCCGCAACAAACAAAAGGACTTGTCATATAACATTTTCAAAAGCATAACGTGTGCGTGAAAAGCTAAGAAAAAAAGGAGTAAGGGAAGCAATGAAGCAACTTGAATCGTTTTATAAAAACAAACAGGTCTTAGTTACGGGAGGCGCAGGTTTTATAGGCTCTCACTTGGTTGAAAAGCTCGTCGAACTTGGCGCACGCGTCAGCGTTTTGGACAATTTTTCTACCGGCAACCTGAACAATCTTCGCTCGGTACTTGCCCACATAAGCTTAATATACGCCGACGTTGTCCACTTGCACAGCGTACTCAAAGCAACCGCTCACAAAGACTTTGTTTTTCACTTGGCTGCCTTTGCTTCAGTCACACAGTCACTCAACTACGCAGACTTATGCTGGAAAATAAACGTTGACGGGACCAGAAACGTTCTTGAAGCCTGCCACCAAAACAATGTTAAAACGCTTGTTTTCTCTTCAAGTTCTGCCGTTTATGGCAACCAAACTACTAATTGCAATGAAACCGATACGCCAAAACCTTTGAGCCCGTACGCTAAAAGCAAATACGAAAGCGAAAAGCTGTGCAAAGAGTATGCTGAAAAATATGGTTTTAACACCACCTGTCTGCGCTACTTTAACGTTTATGGTAACCGCCAAAGCCCGCAAGGTATGTATGCAGCAGTTGTAGCTCAATTCAAAAATAATTTACTTGCACAAAAACCACTCACTATTTATGGCGACGGTAAACAAACGCGCGACTTCATTAATGTTGCCGATGTTGTACAAGCAAACTTGCGCCTGGCACTTTTAAACAAAAGCGTTGGCGAAGTTTTTAATATCGGCTCGGGCAAGAGCATGAACTTGTTTGAATTAATCGCTAATCTTGAACAAGAACTCAAAATTCAAAAAACCAATATCGACTTTAAACCTTCGCGCGAAAACGAAATTATGCACTCACAAGCCAATTGCGAAAAGTACCAAAAAGTAGTTACCAGCTTGTAGCCGCTGGAAAAGCTTGGCAAAAGCATAAATACTGGTATTCTTAGCAACGTACAAAAGGTACCTTTTCTCACGCCGAAGTGGTGAAATTGGCAGACACGCTAGGTTCAGGGTCTAGTCCCGTAACTGGGGTAGGGGTTCGAGTCCCCTCTTCGGCACCAGCTTACGCTCTGCGCGCTAAAGCGCTTGTAGCTCCAGCTGGCAGGCTCATCCTGCGCTCTCCCGCTCGCCCTGAGCTTGTCGAAGGGTAGCGGCAGGCCAAAAAAGCCCTTGTCTGAGGGCCTTTATCGTGCTATAATCTAAGTCTAACTGACTAAGATTTTTCGACCTCTAAAACCTGGTAAAGCTATGAGCAAAAGAGATTATTACGAAATTTTAGGTGTTCCAAAAAACGCCCCTCAAGATGAGATTAAGAAGGCCTACCGCAAGTTGGCCATCAAATACCATCCCGATAAAAACCCCGACAATAAAGCAGCTGAAGATAAGTTCAAAGAAGCAGCTGAAGCTTACGAAGTGCTTTCAAGCACTGAAAAGCGCCAAAAGTACGACCAATTTGGGCATGCCGGCGTGGGTGGTGGCGACCATGCCAACTACTCCAATCTTGGCGATATTTTTGAAAATTTTGGCGATATATTTGGGGACCTTTTTGGCAACCAAGGCCGCGGCAAAAAGCAACGAGCCTCAGGCCCGGTTCCACAAAAAGGACACGACCTTTCGCAACGAGCTGAAATTAGCTTAAAAGAATCGTACGAAGGCTGCAAAAAAGAAATTAAAGTTTTCCATTACGTTCCCTGCACCACCTGCAACGCTTCAGGCTGTGCTGCTGGCACTAAGCCACAGGGTTGTAAGCCATGCGGCGGCACCGGCTCACTCCACTACCGCCAAGGCTTTTTTGCGTACTCACAGCCCTGCACTACCTGCCACGGGCAAGGGTTTACTATTGCCTCACCATGCACACAGTGCCGCGGGCAATCACGCGTGCAAAAGCATGACCGCTTTTCCATTAACATTCCTGCAGGCATTTACGACAACGCAGAGCTGCGCTTACAAAGCAAAGGCGATGCTGGTGTTTTTGGCGGGCCTTCCGGCGATCTTTTCTTAATTATGAGCATAACGCCAGACAAAAATTTTACACGTCGCGATGCTGATTTGGTTGCCACACTCACGCTGACCTACCCACAACTGGTGTTGGGTTGTCAAATTGAGATGGAGCTGATTGATGGCAGCACAGAAAGTATTAAGATTCCTAAAGGTTGCCCAGTTGGCAAAGAAATTATTATTCCAGGCAAAGGTTTTCCAGATTTGCGTGGCCTCAAGCGCGGCAACCTGGTTATCATAACACAATGCGATATTCCAACTAAAATTAATGAAGAAGTTAAGCAAGCGCTTCTTGATTATGACGCAGAATTACAAAAACATCATAAAGATTCCGGCGGCTTCAAATCGTTTTTCAAACGCTTTTTAGGCTAAACTATTGCCCCCTCTTTACGCATCACGTTATAATGAAAGCGCAATGAGGGGGCTTTTTCATGCAAAGAAATTGGTTCTTAGTTTTTATTGTCATGCTTTTGTGCACAGCAAACTGCCACGGGCTCGCTTTTTTTAAGCAACGACTCGACAACTTTTTTGCTGTTGAAAAGGGAGCTCTCTACCGCTCACGCCAACTCCCCCCCCACCGCTTACGGCATTATCTCAAAAAGCATAACATTAAAACGGTTATCAACTTGCGTGGCACTAACGCGCACAAACATTGGTGGCGCCAAGAACTTGCCGTTGTTGATGCACATCACGTTAACTTTTTTAATATCAGCATGAACGCGTGCAGCATGTCGAGCAAAAGCAACTTGATCAAACTGCTCTCGCTCTACCAAAACGCTCCCAAACCAATCTTAATTCATTGCAAAAGTGGCACCGACCGAACAGGAGAAGCAGCAGCGCTCTGGGTTTTAGAACAACAAAAACGCAACAAAAAAACCGCATTGAAACAATTCTCATTTTTTAAATACGGCTATATCACGTACCGCCGCCCGGCAAAAAAGCTACTCATTAAAATATGGCAAAATTATCAATGGCTCGTTGAACACTATAATCCCTGCCACTACGCCCAACGTTTCTCATAACTATCCTTATGAATCCAACATTTTTTGACAAGTACTGACAAAAAAGTTATGGTTTTCGCACGTTGTTTATTTTTTGTTTGTTACACGCACTAATCCAAAGGGGATTTTATGCAACATCTGTTACACACCTTCAAAAAGCGCAGTGCTGCAACCGCGCGCCTGTTGATTGTCTGTTTAGGCTTTAATATGGTACTGGCAACGGCAGCTCAAGCAGCGCAAGCAGTTCCAGCAGTCAGAACAACTGTTCATACCAGTTATGAAGACCTTGCTCAGTTACACTTGCCTTCAATGGCCAAGCAAGAAATGGCTGAAAAGAAAGCCGCGCAAGAAATTGCAGACCACAACAAAAAGCTTGATTTGAAAGACAAAAATCAGCTCAAAACAGTTAAAGTTCAAGAAATGGGCGATGTTGAAAAAATGAAATACATCTACCAAATCTTGGGCTCTCGCGCTGGTCAAAAACCTGAAACGGTAATTTCAGACAACGTTCACAATGACCTTGAAACCTATTGCGGTAGCAGAACAACACCTGACCACAATCTGCTTAAGGCATTGAACCACACCAGAACAGCAGTTGGTTCTGTTGAGCTGCAACGCATGCTCTTTGAAGCAACCAGCGACATTAACGAACTTAAACGCCGTCAAAACATTGTTAAAGCATTGCTTGAAGATGAAACGCTGTTTAACCAAGTTGATACAAAACTTGAAAACTACAAAGCAGCTGAAAAGGATTTCTTGTGGTTGTGGAAAGAAATGGACACCGAAATTGAAAAATATTTCGAACAAGCTTATTGCGGCAAGAAGTTCTTTATTGATTTCTCAAGCTTTAATAAAAATGAAGTCTTGTTGCAAATGGTCGGTACATGGACATTAGCAAACCCAGTTATTCAAGGATTAATGCCTGTCTGGCTTTCATATAGCATTTACAATACCTTTAATACTCTTTACACTAAAGCATTTGATGCGCACACGCGAGAACAATTTGATAGAGAGTTCGGCAAAGAAAATGGCTTCAACTCCTACAAAGAATTTCTCAAGGTAGTAAAAAAATTCTTTATTGAAACGATTTATAAATCAGAAATTGAAGTAGAATTCTTTGGTCAAAAAAGATCTCAAAAAGTACTGGTTGGCGATCGAATAGTATTCGGATCTATGCTCGCTGGATTCTTGTACCTGTACTATCGTCAAACAAACACAGCCATCAACGATGCCACTACCTTCAACAACGTAAGTAATGACATTCATCGTCGCATGAACAGCGCTGCGGTAATTACCAACTCTGTTGGTGATATTGCACAATTGGTGCACCGCAATAGCACCTTGTCACAAGACTTGAGCGCCAACTTGCAAGCAGTTAAAAATGCTTACGTGTTCTCAGGCAGTAATGCCAGAACAGCAGAGTTGTTGTCAACCTTGCGTTCGAACACGTTCAAAAATGAACCAAGCTTAGTTGCATTCAAGGGCCGCGCAATGGCAGCATTCAAAGAAATCTTTGATGTGAAAGACAACCTGGTTGGTTCAATGCGGTCAATTGGCGAAATTGACGCGTTTATGTCAGTTGCCAAACTTTACAAGAAATTTGCAAATCATAACAACGTAACGTTCTGCTTTGTTGACTATATCAACGCAAAGACGCCTTATTTGAGCATCAGTGACTTCTGGCACCCAGTGCTGAACCCAAATAAAGCGGTTCCAAACAGCATTACGCTGGGCAGAGGCAACGAACCTAAAAACGCTGTAGTAACTGGTCCAAACGCTGGTGGTAAATCTACGGCACTTAAGTCCATCACCGTTTGCGTAATGTTGGCACAAAGCTTTGGTATTGCACCAGCACGCGCTATGACCATGACCCCGTTTGCCTTGGTAAACACGTACATGAACATTGCTGATACTGAAGGTAAGGAATCGCTCTTCCAAGCAGAAATGCACCGTGCGCAAGAGCTCTTGCGTCAAGTAAGAAGCTTGCGTAACGATCAGTTTAGCTTCGTAATTATGGACGAAATCTTTACCGGTACCAATCCAAAAGAAGGTCAAGCAGCTGCGTACGGTATTGCAAAGAAATTGGCAACCTACAACAACAGCTTGGCAATTCTTGCTACTCACTTTATTGTGATGACCGACCTTGCTTCAGATACCGTTGAAGACAAAACACCAACCGGTAAATTTGAAAACTTCAAGGTGTACATTGAACGTGATGAATACAATACCATCACCTTCCCTTACAAGCTTGAAAAAGGTATCACCGACCAAGCAATTGCTCTTGATCTGTTGCAAAGCGAAGGCTTTGATGACGATATCTTGCAAGATGCATTTGACGTTATGAACAACAAAACGCAAGCACAAAGCGAGCGTATTGCAAGCAACAGATAAATCAGAATAGTAAGAAAAGGCAGGCTCAATCTTTTTCATGGTTGAGCCTGCAAAGAAAATAGTCATAAAAACGGACTAAGTTGGTCCAAAGTTTTTCATCACACATAAGGAATATTATGAAAAAAATAGTAAGCGCATTAGTACTCAGCTTGATGGCAAGCCAGGTATCGGCACAAACACTGGACAAAGCAATGCAAACAAACATTGCACAATGTGTTGCGTTGGCTCAACAAGGCATGTCTAACGAAGAAGTTTTGAACATAGTACACCAAGCTCTTGAACAAGCGGCACATACTGACAGCTTTGATATTGAAGTTAAAACACAAGATAACAAAAACAAGATCCTCTTCATTGTTGGTGGCGTTATTGTTGTTGCTGTCGCAGTTGGTGGTGGTATTTATTGGTGGAAGTCTAAAAAAGCTGCAGAAAAATCAGCCAAGAACCAAGAAGATAAAATTATAGATAGCGCTGCAGATCTTTTAATCAATCTTTCAGAAA
Organism: Candidatus Babeliales bacterium; assembly: GCA_019746485.1. Classification (GTDB taxonomy): domain Bacteria; phylum Babelota; class Babeliae; order Babelales; family RVW-14; genus AaIE-18. The sequence goes on from JAIERW010000002.1 coordinate 29,193, forward strand.
TAAAAGATCCAGAAGTTATTCTGAATATTGTTGCTGCAGTCATGGAAACTTTTGCACATGAAATGGAATCAATCGGATCAGGAGAAAAAGATCTGCCTGAAAATCTCAAAGAAGCACGCGAAAGATTCCGCGAAGGTGTAAAGCATATTCATGAAGTGCTCGGCGAACTGCGCAACGGCAAAGTAACACACAAAGACATTTTTGAAAAAATTTCAAAGCTTGAAATGCTACCTGAAGAGATACAGGATGGATTGGCTGTACTTGGCGAAGAAAAATTGATGAAGGCAGTGAAAGATGGCCTTACCCAAGTGAACCTGGAAGAAATTCCACTCAAAGATTTGAGCAATGTGAAAAAAATGAAAGCTCAATTCAAATTGAATGAAAACAGCGATAGCGATAGCGAATCTTTTGCAAGTATGAACTAATCAAAAAAATATTTTTTGATTTCCTGATTTATTTAAAAGGGCGGAACTTAGTGTTCCGCCCTTTTTTGTTTTTTAATTCTGGATTATAGTATTTTAGGATTTTTTTCTTCCCAAAATAGAATCTAGAAAAAAGGAGTAGTAGCTATGATTCTTCAAAAAAAATGGCTTATCCCAGCAATCGCTTTTGCTACCTGCACCGCACAAGTGCACGGCATTATGGTTTCCAGTTTTAATGTTCGCGATCGCGTTACCGAAATTGCACGCCAATTTTTGCAAGCTCAAGGCTTTCCCGTCAACACAATCCCCACCCGCATTGCACCAGAATATTACACCAAAATTGACGACACGGTACAATTTTTAAACAATCGCATGAGCGCACAAGGCCGTAGCTACGTTGATCTGGAAGAAGTTCAAGAAGCGGTGCGCACCAACCTACGCGAGTTGGTAGGCACGCTGCGCACACTGGTAAAATCAGCAGACTTAGCGCGCCGAGCAGACGAAGTTATTAAACGCGTTACGCGTGAGGCCGGCATAAATCCAGACACTATGGCAGCTGCGCATGTTGCCGAATATCACCGCCGCGGCGAAGCAGTAGTCAGCCGCATGCGCGCAATTATGGCTCAGGACGGCAGAGATTATGTGCGCGAAAAAGAAATAGAAGATGAAACGAGCCGCGAAATGAAAGCATTTTTTGCTCGCATTAATGGCCGCCCAAACACCAGCTGGGAAAGTACTACAAGCAGCACGAACAGTACCAACAGAGAGCGCGAAGGCGGTGTTTTTGACTGGCTCAACTTCCTTTTTGGCGGCAACGACCAACCAACAACCCCACCACCGCCACCAGCCAACGTTGTTAACAACCTGCAACTTGATAACAAAGTACTCGAAATTGCCGGCAACATTTTACGCAACAACGGCATAGACCCCAACAATGTCCCTGCCCGCGCAGTTTCAGACTACAGCGATGCAATTCAGGCCATTATTCGTACCGTCAAGGGCCAAATGAACTACCAAGGCACCACCACCACCGAAACTATTGCCAGCGTAGCCGGGCAAGCGTTGGTGACTGTTATTAATAAAATTAAGTTTATTGGAGAAATATGTGTTGTTTGCCAAGACAACTACCAACGGTCTGAGACCGTTGGCACACTCAATTGCGGCCATGGTTACCACACCGACTGCATAGCAGCTTGGCTTTATAACAACCCAAGCTGCCCGCTTTGCCGCCAACAGTTTGTTTATATTGCAAGCCGCGAACTAGTGCCGTAGGCACTGCTTATTTTTTGATCAAGTTCAATAAAACGGCTATACTACCAACAGATCTTTATACTTTTCTTAAAAGTGCCACAGGCTGTGGCACTTTTGAATGAGCTTCCAGTCGACAAAATCAAAGGGTACAGAATGGGTGTTGGAGCCAAAAAATTAAGCACCATTTCAAATTATGCATCGTTTCTTGAGCAGCTAAAAAATAGGGTTAGCCAAGCTCAACTTAAAGCATCACTTGCTGCCAACAGCGAGCTCATTCAGCTTTATTGGGATCTTGGAAAGTCTATTGTTGAAAAACAAGAAATTGAGGGATGGGGAGCTCACACAATAGAAAAGCTTAGTAAAGATCTACAAAATGCCTTTCCGGGAATTCAGGGATTTTCTAAAATAAATTTTTTTAGAATGAGAGCATTTTTTATTTCTTATAGAAAAGTGTCACAGCCTGTGACACTTTTTAACGAGCTCCCAGTCGCCAAAATCCCTTGGGGGCACAATGTTTTGATCATCATAAAATGCAAGGACGTCCAGGAGCGTTTGTGGTACGCAAACCAGGCTATTGCTCATGGTCTCAGCAGAGCTGCCCTTGAGAACTGGATAAAGTCCAAAGCCTACAAGCGACATGGCAAGGCGATTACCAATTTTGCCGACCGGCTGCCAGCCCCACAATCTCAACTCGCTCACGAGATACTTAAAGATCCCTACAACTTTGACTTTCTGACCTTGAGTGAAGAGTATCGCGAGGCAGAGCTGGAACAGGGACTCATCGACAACATTCAAAAGCTTCTCTTGGAACTCGGCAAGGGGTTTGCCTTCATCGGCAGGCAATATCACCTCAACATAGCGGGTGACGATTATTATCTCGATCTCCTCTTCTACCACATCAAGTTACGTTGTTACTGTGTCATCGAACTCAAAAACACCGACTTTAAACCAGAATACGCAGGTAAACTAAATTTTTATCTTTCTGCTGTTGATGACCTTTTAAAACGGGACGGAGACAACCCATCCATTGGTATTTTATTATGCAAGACCAAGAAAAAACTTAAAGTTGAGTATGCGCTACGTGATATTAATAAGCCGATAGGCGTCTCTGACTACGTAATAAAAATGCTTGAAACCTTGCCTAAAGGGCTGCAAAGCAGCTTACCAACAATTCAGGATATTGAGGCTGAACTTATGCCAAGCGTACAAAAATCAAACCGAAAAACGACTATTTCAAAAAAGCCAAAACAATCACTAAAAAGTTACCACACCGCTCAATAAAGAAAAATAGGGACAAAAACAATGATTGATTTAAACAGACTACGACAAGAAACTGAAAACGTAAAAACACTCATTTTGCGCAAAGAACCAGGCTTTGCTGTTGATACTTTAATTGAGCTGGACCAACAAGTCAGATCAGCACGGTCCGACGTTGAACAGCTTCGCAAAGAAAAAAATGACCTGGCAAAACAAGGCGCTCAAGGCGTTACCGCCGAGGTTAGAGAGCGCGCCATTCAGCTTGGCAAAGACCTTAAAGCCAAAGAGCAAGAGCTTGAAACAACCGAAAAAGAGTTCAACAACCTCTGGCTGTGCTGCCCCAACATCCCGCAAGAAGATATTCCCGTTGGCGACAAAGCAGACAACAAAGTAGTTAAAACTGTTGGCCAAAAGCCAGATTTTTCTTTCACACCAAAAAATCACCTAGAGCTCAACGAACAAGCGCAATGGTTTAGTTTAGAAGTTGGCGCCAACATTGCCGGTGCACAGTTCGTTTTTTATAACCAATTTGGCACCAAAATTATTTATGCGCTTACTTCGCTCATGCTCAGAAACAACGTAAAGCATGGCTTTAAACCGGTACTCCCACCCGCACTCATTCAAGAAAAGGGTTTATACAACGCCGGCAACCTGCCAAAATTTGAAGGCGATTTTTATCGCGTTAACGACGAAAATTTGTGCCTTATTCCAACCTCAGAAGTCAGCTTGACCAATCTGCATGCCGACCAAATTATTCCAAGCGAACAACTGCCACTGCGCTATACTTCGTGGACCAGCTGCTTCCGGCGCGAAGCGGGCGGCCATGGCGCCAACGACCGCGGGTTGATCCGCATTCACCAATTTGAAAAAGTTGAGCTATTTGCTATTACCAAGCCAGAAGATTCTAACCCAGAGCTTGACCGCATGGTTGCAGCAGCAGAAGACATTTTACAACAACTGGGTCTACACTACCGCATCAGCTTGCTGGCGGCGCAAGATTGTTCGTTTCAATCTTCAAAAACATTTGATATTGAAGTGTGGCTGCCTGGGCAAGACCGCTTTTATGAAGTTTCTTCGTGCAGCAACTGCCACGACTTTCAGGCACGCCGCGCAGGCATTAGATACCGCGCTAAAGCTGAAGAAAAACCTACCTTGGTACACACATTGAACGCATCGTCACTGGCTCTGCCGCGACTCATGGTTGCACTGATGGAAACGTATCAGCAAGAAGATGGCAGCATTAAACTCCCTGAGCATGTGCAAAAACTTATTGATAACGTGTGGTAAAATCATAGGGATTGACGCAATGATTAACAGTACCATAAGAGCTAAAATTCGTAAGATTAAAGTACATACCAAGCGCGTTATGCAAAGCAGCTTGTC
>JAIERW010000003.1 GCA_019746485.1 Candidatus Babeliales bacterium
CACATGCAAAAAGACGATAATTCTAAAGAATAATATAATTTGAACGAAAGGTTATGATGATCATGAAAAGATTAATGCTATTGTGTCTTCCTGTTTTGTTACTCATTGCCGGTTGCACACTGTTTAAAACTTCTTGTGATCATCATGACCAAACCATAAAGAAAGTACCTAACATGGAACACACGTTAGCAATTATTAAGCCTGACGCAGTTAAAGCACACAATAGCGGAAAAATTATTGACCGCATTGAACAAGAAGGCTTTGAAATTGTTGGTATGAAAAAAATCAACTTATCATTAGCACAAGCACAAAGCTTTTATGCAGTGCACAAAGAACGTCCGTTCTATGGTGAGTTGGTAGAATTCATGACTTCAGGCCCGGTAGTTGTTATGGCGCTTGCCAAAGACAACGCGGTAAAAGCATGGCGCGACCTTATGGGTGCTACAAACCCTGCACAAGCTGAAAGCAACACAATCCGTAAACTTTACGGCGCAAGTGTTGGCGAAAATGCTACGCACGGTTCTGATGCTCCAGAAACGGCGGCAGAAGAAGTAAAATTCTTCTTTCCAGAATTAAGCTAATTTAAAAAAGGGCCGGAAAATTCCGGCCCTTTTTTTATGTCTATTTTATTAGAGGGGATTAACGATGCGCACGCTCTTAATCTTTTTCTTTCTCTCTTTCTCCCCCCTCAAAAGCGTTGTTATTCTGGTTCACGGCTCGTTTGCAAGCCAAGAAACCTGGCATAAGCCAGAAGGCGACTTTTTTAGTGAGCTTGAAAAGCAAGCGCACATGCTTAACCACAAGACTATCTCATTTTGCTGGCCCGGCATGCCCACTACCGCAGCTATTGTTGCCAGCGGCCAAACGCTTGCCAAACTTATGTTGAGCTACCCGCCTACCGAACAGATTATTGTGATTGGACATAGCCACGGCGGCAACGTTATTAACATAGCCAGCCAGCTACTCAATACAGCAACTACTAACGCTTTTGATGCTGACTTCTTGCTCAGCCTAACTCACACCACCCGCAAGTACGAACCCGCGCTGTTTGAGCTCTTTTGCAAAGCTCTACCACAAATCAAAACTCTCTTTTACTTGTACCAACAACAGTGGCGCAGCATCCCAACATTTGCTATTCATGCAGCATATTTTTTAGGCACACCAATCGACGCTCAAACATTTATGCCCAACATGAAAGTTATCAAACATGTTTATAATCTTTATTCCCACGGCGACCTGATACAACCGGTGCTTGGCTTTTTCCAACGCGCACTGCCAACACATGAGCGCATAGCCAATCTTTCAGTAACCATAAAAAATACGGGAATCATACCATCTGACCAGCCGTCGCACGCACAACTACACCATCCCCTGGTCGCACGCTGGCTCTTGTGTATACCGCATGAGCTTGGACAACAAAAAGTAGGTAATTTTGAAAACTTTAATTATGCCAACGGACATATTTATTTCGAACCCGAACTGGGACCCACGTACACTAAGTAAACAAAAGAGGCAGCGCCGAAAAACGCTGCCTCTTTTGTTTACTTAAGAAAATTATGTTACCAAGAGCTATCATTGTCTTGCTCAACACTCATACGCTCTTCTTCTCGCGCATCATCGCGAAAATCACGCTCTATGCGTCGTCTTTTTTCTTCTGGTCGAGCGGCGTCAGACTCATCATCTTGGCGAGATCTACCACGAGGCTCACTATCAGAAACCTCACCAGCTTGCTCACGCTGTTCATACTGCTCTGCCGCTTGCTTGCGAAAGGCATTATCTTCCTCAATGCGCTTTTCAATTTCTTTAATTCTATCAAGCTCTTCTTGTGTTAAATCAATCAAGCGCGTCAATTTTTCGCTACTATCTTCAATAGCTTTGAGCGTCATACGCCCGCTGCCCATATCCAGATTACGAACCGCTAAGCGTTGCGCCACACCAGCCGCAATTTCTTGCGCAAGATCTGCATCGTTATGAGAAATAACAATCGAACGACTCATACCACGACGAGAACGAGGAACATAACACTGCCCCGTATCAATACGCTCAAGCAAACGAGGCACACCGGCACGGATATACGTACCATCACCATCTTGGTAATAGAAAGCAAAGTACAAGTCGCTTTGAGTACCATTGCTCAAGATAATTTCACGGTCAGATTGATCGGCAACATAAATAGTGTAGGTTATGTCGGTAAATGGATAAGTCCACCAACCATAGCGATAACCAAAGCGAGAATGCGGCACAAAGAAGCCAACACCACCACAGTAGTAATAACCATAACCTGGATAATAAAACCCATAAAGCGGATCGAAATAACTCCAGCCTGGCCAAATCAAGCCCCAGCTCCAAAAACCAAGCGGCCTGTTCCAATAGCATGATCGATAGTTAGAAAACAAAACGGAGCGCCTGCGATAGCCCGACCCATACGAACGGCGCCAACCGGAACGCGAACGGGCACCAGCGCTGCTAAGCCTTGCAGCTCTTCTGCTTGAACGACTACTCGAAAGACCTGATGAGCGTGCTCTAGAAGTACGAGATACTCTTGAACTAGAAGCTCCAGAGCCTGCCAAACTTGTAGACCTAACACGAGAACTGCCAGCACTACTGGTACGAAAAGAACGTCGCCCCCCAGAACCATGCGATGAGAAACTAGAGCCACTCGAACCTGAACGATGAGAAAAACTACCGCCAGAAGAATGCGAACGCCCACCGCCTCCGCCACCAGAATGTCTACCTCGTGCAGCAAGTAAGATTGGTTCTTGCTTTACCAAGCTAGCATTCATCAAATCGGCAGCAAAACAGTCTGCTCCTGCTAAACCCAACAAGAGCCCTAGTAGGCCTCTGCTTTTGATCATCTTCATAACCTTCTCCCTCATCTAACGCGTTAATTTTTCAAAAAATTAAAGATCGATACCTTTAAACAAAATAGTACCTAAATTTAATATTAGAAAAATACGAGAAAAAAATGCAAGAGTTTAGTTAAGAAAAAATAGTGAAACAAAGCCCTATTCTACAGTACAAAACACTTATGGGCACTCGGGAACCGGACGTTGCTTTGCCCAAGCATCAAGATCTACCAAATACCGCAAAAGGGCTGGCAGCTGAGAAAGGCGCACCGAATTTGGACCGTCACACAGCGCTTTTTCAGGCTCTTCGTGAACTTCCATAAAAATCCCGGCTATCCCTTGAACAATGGCAGCCGCAGCAATGGTGGGCACAAAATGCCGATCCCCACCAGACGAATCACCAAGCTGCCCAGGGCGCTGAACAGAATGAGTAGCATCAATGACTACTGGCTTGCCAAAACGTTTCATAATGGGGAAATTTCGCGGGTCTACGACCAAGTCTTCATAGCCCATGGTAAAGCCACGCTCCCCAAGCCAGACCTGCTCATTGCCTGTTGAGGCAACTTTGTCGACCAACGAACCCATTTTTTCAGGCCGTACAAATTGGCCCTTTTTAATGAAAACCGTTCGGCCAGTCTTGCCAGCAGCCAACAAAAGATCGGTTTGTCGACACAAAAAGGCAGGCACTTGCAAAACATTAGCTACGTCGGCCACATGTGCCGCCTGCCATGCTTCATGAATATCGGTAACCACAGGAAGATCAAACTCTGCTTTAACTTTTTCAAAAATACGCAACCCTTCATCCATACCAACGCTACGATAGCTTTTGGCTGAAATGCGGTTCGCTTTGTCAAAAGAACCTTTAAAAATAAGGTTGAAAGAGAGTTGTTCAGATAACTTTTTAAGTTCTTGAGCAAGCATAAGCGTATGCGCTTCATCTTGCAATGCACATGGCCCCAAAATAAAAAAAAGCGGCTTTTCGTTGCCGCTCATTTTTTCAAGCCAAAGGTGTTTTTGGTTCATCTTCGTCTTCTATTTTATTTTCTGCTTTTTTTTCTATAGTTTTGCAAATTTCGTCCAAGATGCCATTGATGAACTTGTACGAATCTTTTTCAGCAAATGCTTTAGCCAATTCTACTGCTTCATTGATAACAATGGAAACAATAGCGTCTGGTTGACGCAGCTCCCACAATGCCATGCGCAAAATAAGTCGTGTGCAACAACCAAGCCGTTCAAGTTTCCAATTCTTCAAAAAGGGTTTAATGCCCTCATCAAGCAGATCACGCTGCTCAACAACACCATGCGCCAGTTGATAAGCAAATGACTCAGCATCAACATCCAAGTTAAAGCCATCCTTGAAGTCTTGAATCAAATCATCCAATGAAACCGTATAATCAAAACGGTCAAGTGCATAAATTAAATGAAACGCAACAAAGCGCTCATCGCGTCTAGATTCTGCTTTTAAAGGATGTTCTTCTCCCAGGACAAAGTCCTGATCGTTATCACGCTCATCAACAATGTTTTGATCTATGATGTTTTTTTCATTCATGGCTCTTAACCCTTGCTTCCCAAAAAGAAGCTTTCTTAGTTTACACGCTCAATATATTTGTCTTCGCGTGTATCAATTTTAATTTTATCACCTTCTTGCAAGAACAATGGCACACTAATAACCAAACCCGATTCAAGTGTTGCAGGCTTGCTACCACCTTGAGCGGTATCACCTTTTACACCAGGCATAGTTTCAGTAATAGTCAAAATCATAAACATTGGCGGCTCAACACTTACCACGCGACCCTTAAAGCTCATAACGCTGTAAGCTTCGCCTTCTTTCAAATAGTTTTTAGCACCAACAATTTGATCTTCACTTAAATCAACTTGTTCAAAGTCTTCTTTGTTCATAAAGTGATACATATCATCAGAAGAATAAAGGTACTGCATGTTAACTTGTTCTACATCTGGTTCTGGAAATTTTTCAGCAGAACGGAAGGTTTCTTCCAACATACGACCAGTCAATAAATTACGCATTTTTGTACGCAAGTAAGTGCCACCCTTACCAGGCTTTACCAATTGATAATCTATCACAAGCCACGGCTCGTTATTCCACAATATCTTTGTTGAGCCTTTTTTGAAATCTGATGTTGAAATCACGGGTTACCCTTACCTCTTTAAAGCGTTATAATGTAGTAAAACCATATGAATAAAGGTAGATCAACATACAGTTTTTTTCAACTTAATCCAGCAATATCATGAATTTTGACCAAAAAAGTGGTTATTTTAAAATCTAGCCAAAAATAAGCCGACACGCCTGGTCAAGCAGCTGACCTATTTTGTCTTCTTCAGGACGAATAAAGGGGGTCAAAACATAATCACCAACCTCTTCTCTGCTTTCTGGCCGCCCTATTCCAAAACGAAGGCGCCAAAACTCTGCCCCAACTACCCCCATAATTGAACGCAAGCCGTTATGCCCTTTAGCACTACCGCCAAAACGCAAACCCAGGTTTCCAAAAGGTTTTTCAAGCTCATCATGCACCACAACCACCTGCTCAGGCTTAATGCCCTTTTTAGTAAGAAATACCATAACCTTGCCCGACTCATTCATAAACGTTTGCGGCTTGATTAAATAAACACTGCTCACGCTACCATCAACCGTCATTGAAACTTGAGCGACTTCCATTTTATCAGTAGTCTGCCAAACAGCATTCAGCTGCTCTGCCAGATTTTCAACAACACGAAAGCCAATATTATGGCGTGTTTTAACATACCGCGCCCCAGGGTTGCCAAGGCCAATAACCGCACGAATGGTACTGGCACTAAAAACATGATCTTGTAGTTGAGCTTTGCTCACCATAATCCCTTTTCTTCAGCTAAAGCGTTGGCTAAAAATTCATCAATCGAAACAACCGCAATACTTGTCGGTACCTGAGTCTGATCAAGCAATAACGAGTTGGTAACGTAAAGTTTATGAAAACAACCATCTTGAACAAGGTGATGAGCATTGGCCGACAACACTGCATGCGAAAAACAACCTTCAACACTACGCGCACCATGCCGACGAATACTGTTATAAGCATGCAAAGCAGTACCGGCGGTATCGATAATATCGTCGATCACCACAACACGCTTACCCACCACATCGCCCGTTAATGTCAGCGAAACTGACTGATCAACCCCGATACGCTTTTTTTCAAGCGTCACCAGCTCTAAGCCAAGTTCTTGTGCCAAAGCTTGAGCGCGTGCCAACCCACCAACATCTGGTGCAGCAATGCACGTATTTCGATCAACGCCCTGCCGTTTTAAAAATTGAGCCCAAAAAGAAACAAGCGAAATGGTACGCAACGGAAATGGCAACAACGAAGCATTGTGAACAGAATGAACATCGCAACTGATCAGCTCATCAAAGCCTGCCGCTTGCAAAAGCTTGCCAATAAACGCAAAGCTGCCCGCAAAACCTGCAGCATCGTTTTTATCGTGGCGCGCATATGGCAGATAGGGCAACAGCCCCGCCAGCTTTTTTACCCCACGCTGTTTGAGCGTATTTGCTACCAACAAAAGCTGCCACAGCTCGTTATTAATGTGGTATTCAGGCTTGTCTTGCAAACAAAATGAAGAAAATTGAAAAACCAGTAAAACCGTTGTGCCCGCTAATTCTTCTGACATAGTCAACGTAACCAGCGATTCGGTATCAGCAAAATTCACCAGATTGTAGGTACCCAAAGGTTGACCCAACCTAGCGCTAAGCCGCTGAGCAAGCACAGAGTTTTGGCAACTTACAATCACGGCTTACTCACTCATCACTTATGAAAAAAACTTTTTCCAGAACGGTTTTTTTTGATGTTCAATAACTTTTTGAACTTCATTGGCCATTTTAAAGAGCTCTGGCAACTTGGTAAGCAAAACTACCAAGCGCTTCCACGTGCCAAAAGCAACAGCTGGCATACCAGCAACAACGCTGCCGTCGGCAACATCGTTCATAATCCCACTCTTTGAAACAATCTTTACGCGGTTACCAACCTTGATATGATCACGAATAGCAACAAGCGCACCAATCTGACAACCAATCCCCACCGTAGCGCTACCACCAAGAGCAGTGAACGGCAAAATGACCGTGCCTGCGCCAATGCGCACGTTGTGCGCAACATGCACGCAGTTGTCCAACTTTACCATATCTTCAATAACCGTTTCATCAAAAGAGCCCCGGTCAATAGTTGAGTTGGCTCCAATTTCTACTTCTCTGCCAATTCTGACAATGCCAATTTGCGGCACCTTGCGTAAGCCTTGTTTACCCATTTGATACCCAAAGCCATCAGAACCAATAACGGCGCCAGCATGAATAATGCTGCCATCACCAATTATTGATCCATCAAGAATTCTTACTCCTGGATGCACTAAAACACCTTTGCCGATTTGGCAATTGCGCCCAATATAAACAAGAGCGCTAATAACACTTCCCGCACCAATGCTGGCACCAGAAGCTACAACGGCCGAAGGGTCTAGTTGAACGTCAGAAAACAAAGACCGAGCTTCATTTGAAACCCGATCTTTGTTTTGAATATAAGTAACTAATTTTTGAAACGCTTGCAGGGGGTCGCTAACCAGCAGATACTGTTTATTGTCAACCGGCTTTTGCGCGGCCAAAAAAAGGCCGGCTCCGCTCTGCTCAATTACTTTTGACGAAATATTGTCAAAAACTGAAGCATCACCACGCTCAAAAATCACTGCTAAATCTTGGGGGCAAGCTCGTTCTAACGAAGCGATAGTGTTGACTACAAACGAATCGTCAAGAGTACTGGTACCCTCGCCAATAATTTGTTTTATTTGACCAAGTTGTAATGCTAATTTCATAAAAGCCGCCCTAAGAGGTTAATTACGCAGTTTTAACAGTTGCTTTTTCTTTTTTTGCAGGAGCTTGCGCTACTGACTTCGTTGTTTCATTTTTTGAGTATTCTGCATCAAGAGCCTTCAAAACATCGCTGGTTTTGTCGATAGCTTTTGAAACACACAATACGCCTGGAGTATTTTTATCAATAATCATGCCCCAATTTTGTTCAGACATAAGTCTGTCAGCTACTTTACGTTGTTTGTCATGAAGTTGCATTTGGGTTTTTTGAATTTCTTGACGAAGACTTTGCTCTCTGAGAGAAAGTGTTTTGCTCTCTGCATTTTTCAATTGAGCAAGAGTTTCTGTTTTTTCAGCAAGTGCTTTTTCGCTCAAAACTTCTTTTTGGTCTTCAATTTCTTTTTCAAGCTTGCTAATCTTTTCGTTAGATTCTTTAGCATAGTCTTGAAATTTTTGTACTTTTGATTTGATATCTTCAGTAAGAACTTTACCTTCTGCTGATTCTTGCATAAGCATTAAGCTGTCAATTGAAACCAAGGTCTCATTTTTTGCAAATACCATGCCAAAATTGAACGCTGACGCAAACGCAAGACCTAACAATACTTTTTTCATAGTTACTCCTTTGAAAAAATCAGTGATACATAAAAAATTACGTTTTTTCTTTTGTTATCAGAAATCGTAGCTTTTTTAAAAAACAACGTCAAATTGAGTTGATTTGGCCCAAGATATCAAATCTTTTACGCTGAGCTAAAAAATCTCGTCAATAATATTTTTTAGATCTTTTTTGGTTGACGTAACCATGGCTCCATAAAACAAATCATCGTACTCACGGGTGCGAACCACCACGGGCATTGGCACGGCATGGCCCATCAACAACACCTGCTTCTTGCTGTCCAACGTTGCCAAAATAGTACGCAGCCCCGTCGCATTGCTCACGCCAGTCAATACAGCCTGAATATCACGATCATCGTTGAGCAGCGCAACAATTTTGGTGCCAATTTGCGAGATAATTTCAGGATCAATGCCCGACGGCCGCTGATCAACAACCAGCAACGAAACGTAGTATTTTCTCATTTCCCGCGCAATGGTACCAAAAATGGTTTGGCGCGCTGCTTCTGGGTTCAAAAATTTATGCGCTTCTTCAATGGTTATCAGCAACTTGCGTGGCTCGTCACCCTTGTTTTGCGACGCTAAAAATTTTTCAGTCTTGGCCATGTATTCTTCATGAATACGCCGCGTTAAAATGTTAGCAACCAAAAGGTAGCACAACATCGAAGTCTGATTACCAAACTCCAAAATAACATGAATACCTTTGTCCAAGCATTCCATCATACGGTCGATAATCGAATTATTGGACGTTGATTTTTGCAAAAAGGGAAAGCGCTCAATGCGCTTCAACTTGCGATACAAAGCACCAACTGACTCCACATGTGCGCCAATTTGGTCGGCAAATTCTTTAAGTGTACCCTCTTGGCTTAAGAGTACTTCAAGCCACTGGCCTTTGTACTTGCCAGCAATCAAATAAGCCGCCTCAAGTGCTGTTGGATGCAAGTTAAGCTCTTGTTGCAATGACATCACATCTTCAACGTGAATGTCCTGATAACTCAAAACTACTTCATAGTCCGGCGTACAACCGCGACGACGCGTTGCATCTGGATCGAGAGAAAAGATAGCAACTTTGTTAGGGAACAAGGTCTTTAAGCCTTTAACAAACGAATGCCCACCACCCTCTTTGCGCGCTTGATAGCCATATTCACTGTGCATATCAAAAATCAAATTAACTGCCTGCTCAGTTTTAACCATCCCTGCCAAAATAAGACGGGTAATAAACGTTTTACCCGTTCCCGTTTTACCAAAAATACCGTTACTGCGCTCGGTAAAACGCTCAAGATCTAAACAAACCGGCGTTTTCATGTCCAGCGGGGAGCCAATATGAAAGTACTTTTTATCTAATTTTTCATCACCAAAAATGTCGGCCACATCCTGCTCACTTGCATCAAAAACTTGTGCAAAGTGACCGGGAATAGTTTTGACCGGCATCTTGTGATTGTGCTGGTCAATCATGAGCATGGGCCGCAACTCAACCTTGGCATACATATCGCGCTGCTTAAGCATATCAGTTAACAACTGCTCATCTGGTGAGGGCGGAAACAGCAAAATATCGGGATGCGTAACTTCAAGCTGCAAGTCGGTAATTAACGAAAAGAAACGATAGTGTTTACCAACAATAGAAACAAACTTGCCCGTCTTAATTTCTTCTAGCGAACAGTCTGCGTTTAAGCGCATTATTAAGCCTTCAACCAACGAGCCAAGTAGCACGTGTCCAAGACATTTACGATTTTTTTGATCAACCATGAGCGCTCCTTATCCAGGTATCAACGTTTTAACATTCTTTAACTAATAGCACAAAAGCGACAACATGTAATCGTTCATGCGCCAAAGAGAGATGAACCATGAGTTTTGGCAACTGTTTGCCAATTTTGCGCTCAATAGCTTGCCAGTCAACACAAAGCTGCGGAATCTCCCACGTTTGTTTAATAACTTGAACGTGTTTGCATAAAAATAAAAATGAGAACGTAGTTTCAGTCAAGCCCAACTGCACCAGCGCTGCACTCAGCGCTTTAAAAAAAGCCTCTTTAGCCGCAAAGCGCACCGCCAGTTTTTGTACTTGATCATGAGCTGATAGTTCGGTAAAGCCAGATTCAAGCAGCTCGTTTTCAGAAAATATTTTGTACAGTTGCTCGCGAGAAAAAGAAAGCCACGCGTTAAAGCGAGCCACCTGGGCAATATCAGTACCAATACCAATAATCATGCTTCTAGCTTTTGGTCCAATGAGCGGTACATAATTGCCTCTTGAATATGCTTGCGATCAATCTGCTCGCTTTGGTCCAAGTCGGCAATAGTGCGCGCTATTTTTAAAATTTTATGGTACCCACGCATGCTCAAACCCAAACGATCAAAGGCCAGCTTGACCACACTTTCTGCCCTATCAGTCAACTTACAAAACTGTTCGATCTGCGTTGAACTCATAAACGCATTGCGCATAGCACCAAAGCGGCGCTCTTGCAACGCAACGGCGCCATTCACCAACTCAAGCATTTGAGCAGAGCTCATGCTTTGAAGTTCAACACTCTTAATCTCTTCATAATTTACCGCAGAAACGTTGATATGCAAATCGATACGGTCCAACAACGGGCCAGAAAGCTTGCTGATATAATTCGAAATTTTTTGTTCAGTACACACACATTTCTTTTTCTTGTCGCCATAATACCCACACGGGCACGGGTTAAGCGCCGCAACCAACAAAAAGTTAGTAGGAAACTCAACCGAACAGCTAGCACGCGAAATAAGCACTTTGCTATTTTCCAAAGGCTCACGCAGCACTTCGAGCGTTGAACGGTTAAACTCAGTCAACTCATCTAAAAATAAAACGCCGTTATGTGCCAAACTAATTTCACCAGGTCGTGGGTTTGAACCACCGCCAACCAAGCCCGCCTGAGAAATAGTATGATGCGGCGCACGAAATGGTCGGTGCACCATCAATGAACTTTTGCCCAGCTGACCGGCAATGGAATAAATTTTTGTTGTTTCAATAATTTCGTCAAATGACATTGGCGGCAAAATAGTTGCAAAGCGTTTAGCAAGCATTGTTTTACCAGAACCAGGTGGCCCCAAAAACAAAATATTGTGCCGCCCAGCTGCCGCAATTTGCAGGGCACGTTTGGCTAAAATTTGCCCTTTAACTTGATCAAAGTCGAGCAGATGGTTTTGTAGCGTTGTTTGCACATTGTCAAATGACGACGGTGTTGGCTCAATAACCAGCTCACCACGCAAGTACGCAACAAGCTCTGGCAACGACTCAACGCCAATGATATCGATGCCTTTAATTAAACTTGCTTCATGCGTATTTGCTTTGGGAATAATAATGCGCTTCTTGCCAGCTTTCAAAGCACCATGCGCAATCGACAACACTCCTTTGACCGAGCGGATAGAGCCATCAAGCGAAAGCTCACCCAAAAACATGGTCTCTGCGATAAATGCTGGCGCCAAATCAATCAACTTGGCTGCTTGCAAAATAGCAACGGCAATAGGCACGTCGAAAAGAATATGCTCTTTTTTAAGCGAGGCTGGGGCAAGGTTGACGGTAATCAAACGTTCCGGCAAACGAATGCCACTATTTTTTATGGCAGCACGGATGCGGTCTTTACTTTCGTTAATTGCCTTGTCGGGCAAACCAACGATGTAAAATTTGATCATGCCAAAGGAAAGGTCCGCTTCTACCTGAACCTCGTGAGCGTCGATACCTACTGTTGTTGCTGAATAAACTTTTGCATGCATAGTAATCAAAAAAATTTCTTATGTGAAAACAAATAGTACTTTTTGCTTATAAGTAAAGCAAAGTAGATATAGCACTAATTTTTCTAATTTGCAAAAGATGTTATTTGATCAAGATTTTTTGAAAGAAAACTTACCCTACAAAGCCGTAATTAACTTCAAACAATCTCACTATTTTTGCGTTACAATAAACCATTGCACCCAAATCGCCAGGCGTATAACCACTACAGTCCATAAGTTTGACATTTGCACGCGCGTAAAACAACTGCTCTACCGCATAGTCATTATCAACTTCAACGGCAACATGCAATGGCGTTTGACGCTTTGCATTATTATTGTCATCAGGATTGGCACCCAGCAAAAGAAGCTGATAAACCACCTTATTTTTTTTTAAGCGAATTGCCTCGTGCAATGGTGTGCCATAAGCTCCTTGAACATTCAGATCGGCTCCAGAAAAATATAACAAGCGAATGCGTTGGTCATCGTCATCGCGAACCGCTTGCATTAAAGATTCTTCTTCTGCAAGCGGAGAAGGAGTACGCGCAGCAAATCTTTTTAAAAGACAGCGAACACTTGGCGAAGAAGAGTCTGTTTCTAAATCCTCATCACTTTCAGAACACGCGCCAAAAGATTCTACGTCGCTCCAATCATCGCTTGAACTACCCCAACGCGAACTATGGCTCCAATAACTGGTATCATCCGAACTTGACTCACCAGTACCACAACCCTCATTAAAATCAAGCCCCTCAGATCCTTGTGCAAAGAAACCCGTTGGGCTTTTTATCATGCCCTGCACAGTTGAAAAGCCACATAATAAAAGAAAAACGATTACTAATCGCTGCATAAAAAACCCTAGCGCTCTCATAAAAATCTAAAAATTATATAACACAGCAGAATGCGTGAAAACCCACCAACACCCCAGACCAGAGATAGTACAGCACAAGTGCTCATACTTTTTCAAGGGAAAGAGAGTTTATAGTTATTAATCGCTGAATTCAAGATATATAAAGCGCCCAAACTAAAAGAGCCCCACCAGATTGCTCTGGCAGGGCTCTTAAAATTAAAATCTCATTACAATTACTTAGGACTTTTTTTTGGAAGAACGCTTCTTTGAATGCTTCTTGGAGCTTTTCTTAGAACGCTGCTTAGAACTTGTGCTAGAAACTTTTATGGCGAGCTTAGGCAACAATGCAATAATTTCTGGGTTCCCATGAACTTCTGCCAAACAGACAACTGAATAACCATTCTTGTCCATAATATTCGCATTAGCTCCAGCTGCAAGCAACATACTAATCGCGCAAGCATTATCAGCTTCTACCGCAACATGCAATGGTGTCTTTCCAGTTAAAGCATCTAGCTCATTCAAATCAGTATCTTCTTTAATAAAAAGTGCTACCAACTCATTATTGTTACAAAAAACAGCCTCATGCAGCGTCAAGTTTACTACTTCTGCCCCTTCTGGCGAATTTTTACCAGAAGACAAAGAAGATGGCGATGACGAACCTGGAGCAAACGGAGTCGCTGTTCGCGAAAACAGCAATGGTGATGGTGATCGAGAAGGATTTGGAGACCTACTGAGTATTGACTTGTTACCTGTAGAAGAAGTTCGTAATCTAAAACCGCTCAAAACAGGATAAGGCATTACAATCTCAAGGTCATCTAGACTTGGCATAATGTGCTGACTACTTGAAGACGATGATGGTTGACTGCTTAACGTACTTTCTCCGCCAAAACTTGGCAATCGATCTCTCTCTTCTTCAGAAGAACCATCAGAATCACGAAGTATCATAGTATGCAAAGCTGATTGCTCCTCGCCCCTGCTTTCAGTAACGGGTAAATTCCCTGGCACAAACAACATTGAAGCTGGCATTTGCTCAGAATCAATCATCAAAGATGATGCCGGCTCAGCAGCTTGGCGATGAAAACTGGCCCAATCAATTTGATACGCACGCGTCATGCCTCCAAAAGAAGGAGCTGCTTCAGCCGATGGCTGACTTGATGAAGGTGATGAGGGTTCAGCAGTCGTACCATGAATAGTAGACCAATCAAAAACACCTTTGTTGCGCGGCCCCATAGCTTCAAGATTAAGCGATAAACATAACACGGTAATAAATATAAATAATTTCTTCATAGAAATAACCTCTCTATTTTAATAAAAACAAACATAAACTACTGTCTATATCAAACTATTACTGAACAACGTCCGTATTGTTCGTAATTTAGTAAGCGTGTATTAATCTAAATGTTTAAGAAAAAAACTCTTGGTGCATGCAATCTCTCAAGATAAGAGATTAGACAAGCCGAAACTAAAAGAGCCTTGCTCAGAATTAACTGAACAAGGCTCTTTGAACTTAAAATCTAATTTATGGTGCAAAATTAATTGCACAATCAAATTTCAAATAACTGACGCTTAGCGACGTGAGAAACCACCGCGGTTGCTGCTGCCACTACCGTTGCTGTCACGGTTTTCGCGGGATCTTGCTTCACTTACTTTAAGTGAACGTCCACCAACGTCTTTGTTGTTCAAATCTTGAACAGCTTGTCTTGCTTCGTCGGATGAAGACATTTCAACAAATGCAAAACCTCTGGAGTTGCCTGTGAATTTGTCTTTAACGATGTTTACGGACTCAACGTTGCCAACTTGTGCAAACAAGTCTCTCAATTCATTTTCTGTAACTGAGTAACCAACGTTACCAACGAACAATTTGCGATTATTCATAACAATCTTCTCTGGAAATACGACTAAAACAATATACCTAACACGCCTCTTTGCCACATACTTTAACCACGAAAAATGGAACTTGACCAAAGAACTGATCTAGAAACATTCTCTTGAATAACACACATGTAAAAGAAACTACATAGTCAGAGTGACACATCCAAAGCTAAATGTCAATTAATAACCGGCCCTCTTTTTCCCAGACCCCTCACAAATCAAGCATTTTTGCGAAATTATGACCTGGGTTTAAAAGAATATTTAAATAGCCTCGCGACAGCGTTTTTACGCTGGAAAACCCTATTTTTTTTAAAAAATCATGAATTTTTGCTATTCCAGGCCCCGGCAAGGCCTGCGGGTCTTTGAGCTCAATTTCAACAAAACTGCCCAATTTTGGCAATTCATCAAAAGCAACCTCAAATTCCCCAACCCGACACACAGTACGCCGCTTTTCTACAATAAGCCGAACTATGTAGCCCAGCGACAAAAACAGGTCCATCATGGCCTGACCATCAACAACTTGGGTTTCGCACTCCTGGCACGAAACAATTGCTTCCAGCTGCTCGTCAAACGTACGTACCTTGCTGGTTACAAAAGCCTGCTGGCCAGCCTGGCGCACCCGCAAAAGCTTGACATATTCAATAAAGCCATGTGGCGAATCGAAGAAAAAGCTTTCGTACGGATTATCAAAGTAATAATCTTGCAATGTTTGGGTAGGCTCTAGCTTAGTATGCTGAGCCAGCCAATCGTTCATAAGCTTGGTCTGATCAGCGTCAAGTTGCAATTTCATCTCAACTTCATAAATTTTCATAATCTTCCTGCTTAAACTAATGTTGGTGTTAAAAATATCAACAACTGCTTATCAACTTTTGCTGTGCGCCGCCCTCTAAAAAACCACCCTAAAAATGGAATCTCTTGCAATACCGGCACACCGGTTTGCGACTTTTCGTTCCGCTCTTCAATCAGCCCACCAATCAACGTGGTCTGCCCACTACTCAATAAAACCCTGCTCTTTGAGCGCGAGGTACGAATAGTGTAGTTAAAGGTAGTCCGCACACCATTGGCAGTACTTACGCCCTCTGAAGGAATTGTTGGTTGTGAAACCATAGAATTTTCAATAAACACATCTAAAAAAACCGATTGATGATCGGGAGAGACTACCGGTTTTACCGAAATCTTCATTCCAATATCTTTGTAATTGATGGTGTTAACGTTGGTAGGCTGCCCTTCAACCGTTTCTTGCAACCTAATTTCTTGCGGCATTTCTTCGCCAACC
Source organism: Candidatus Babeliales bacterium (assembly GCA_019746485.1). Taxonomy (GTDB): domain Bacteria; phylum Babelota; class Babeliae; order Babelales; family RVW-14; genus AaIE-18. The sequence continues at coordinate 16,011 of JAIERW010000003.1, forward strand.
AAGATTTCTGCCGTCTCTTCACTTTTAATTAACAGCGTTGGTTTCAAAATAGTTTTTACTTCATTGCGGTTTTCGGCAGCGTTTAAGAGCAGGTTAAGTCGCTTAGTTTCTAAAGTTCTATTACCAAAAATAAAGGGGAGCTTCAAATTAAAACCACCAATCAAATTGGTTGGAATAAAGTTTAACGACCACGGGAAAAGCGTTCTAAACGGATCGTTGGGATTGGCCGGGTTTGTAGCACCAATCCCCAGCCCTGCAAAGCCAGTATGCTTTAAACTAGCACGGCGGTCGTAAATGCCCGACCAGTCAAAACCAATAGCGTCTTCAAAATCTTTTTCTGCCAGCACTACCCGCGCCTCAAGCCGCACTTGCGGTGTTTTTTTATCAATCTCAGTCAAGCATAATTTGAGATCATCACTTTGTTGCTTTGATGCCCTCAAAAAAATCTTTCTGCCTTCATCATCAAAAACTAAATACTCGCCATTCTTGCCCGCCTCTTTGCCCACAATACCCTGCCACAAATTTTCAACACGCGTTTTAAAGGCAGCGTCCCAACGCGCGTTATACATAGTCACACACACGCTTTGCAACGCTTTCTTGCTAGCAACACGCAACCGCATGGCCATAATACCCGCTGCCACGCCCGCGCGTACCACCCGCCACACGCCAACGTCTTTAACCAGCGCCAAACGCGGCGCATGGTTATTCAGCAAAATATTGAGCGCCGAACCTAACGAAATATCATTAAAATCAAACGCCGGCACCTTGCCTTCAACATCGCTGTCTACCAAAATTTTAATGCCCGAAAGTTTGCTGAGTAAACTTATAGCCTGCTTGATTTCAACATTTTTCAAATTGATCGTAATATTTTTTTTTATCAGTTCAGGATTTTTATATTGTTCAGCCAGCACTGCATAAACTTCATGGTCGGCAACGACTTCTTTTTTTTCAAGCACCAGCGGTTGCGCATGCTTGGGTGCTTTTTTGCCCTGTTTACTTTTAGTACGGCGCTTGCGATCTTTGTCGCTCTGGTCGACCACCACCCGCTTGACCAGCTTTTCAATATTTTCAAGCTGCTCTTGCTCCCTTGCCTGGTTTTCCTGCGCCATTAAGCTCAACGTTGTTGGCGGCATTTCGGGCATGTCATAATGCGAACGCACACCCAAATCTTGGGCAAAACTGGGCACAGCCCAGCACACAACAAATAAAAAACAGGCAATATTGCAATACATCATCAACTACACTCCTTTTTTCAAGAACCAAAACCTAGTTCATCCAGAGTGTAGTAATCCTTTTACCTCGTTGCAACCCGACCTTGTTTTTGTTAACAAAGGCAACCCGATAGCCACCAACACGGTCGCCTGGAAATACCGTGAGCTGCTCGTCGTCTGCCAATGCAATGATAGCACCAATCGTTTTGCCCTGCCCCACAATACCCAGCAGCTGCGGCTTACAAACAGCCACACGAGCAGCTCTTGTTTTTTTCTCAATAAAAAAGGGATCACGCAACAACGTTTTAGGTTTTTGAGCAAACAACGGCCCACCAACTACCATCACCAAACAACAAAAAATTATAAAAATTTTCATATCTGTGCCAATCGAACTAAACGCATGGTTGCGTGCACCTGAACCTGCTGGTCGTCTGCACGTTTAAACAAACATTCTTTGCATTTAACCGCGCGACCGTTTTGTTCAAGCTCACTCAAACAAGCAACAATATTGCGATACGCACCAGACATTTTTAACGTCAAATATTCTTTTTCTAAAAAACCTTTGGTGCGTTTTGCCAGCGGCTCTAACCCTTTGCACGCAATCTGATGGCGCTTAAGTCTTACTAAAACATCGTCAATCACGCGCTCAGGCTGCCACGTGCACACCAGCGCTTCATAACGCTGCTTGGTTTGCTCATGCGCAGCAACAACGGTGCTATTTTGTTCAAGTACTGCCTGCTGTGCAGCAATCTGCGCAGTTGTGCTCGTACACGAACGCGCAGCTTGCGCTGTTGCTTGGCGCACCGGCCAAAAATATAACGCTGTCCAACTAGCACCAACTGCCAGCAATAAACCCAGCGTAAAGCTTAAGCGCATTAAAACTGACAGGCGACGCGTGTGCACCACAACAAGCAGCTCATGCAACCAAAAGGGCATAATCTCTCCTTTTTTCTGCACAGCGTAATCATAAAAATAAAACCATGTAAACAGTTTGAGAAGTAAAACAAAACAAGCAAAGCCTTGCCGACACTTTTGCTCGTTTGCCAAATTCAGAAAAGTATTTTTTTAAAAAATTTTTGATTGGAAAAGTTATGAACAATAAAACAACCGTACTTTTTTTATTGTGCTTTTTTTTCGCACACGCAAGCATGCCGGCTATGCTAACATTAAAACCAGAAACACTGACCGATAAAGCCGAACGCCAAGGCTTTGGGTACAAAGCGGCAAATCTCATGGTTTTAAAAAATTTTATAACCAAGCTGAGTACTATCAAAAAAACAACCGATTACACGGTACAAATTCCTGAATTTGCGGTTATATCTTCGCACGAAGTTCAACAGTTTTTACGTAAAAAAAGTGGGCTCGCACTCAAAAAAAGCTGGAAAAAATTGTTGCAAAAATACTCACCAGCAGCACGTAACCAGTTCATAGAGAGCAAAAAATTTTCAAGCAATTTTTTACACGACCTAAAAACAGAACTTGAGCAAACCGTTGCACGACTGTTTACCAAAAATAAATCCCCCAATACCGTACAAGATTTTTTTGTTGGCTTTAAACAACAAACACGCAATGAATTGCACAAAGTTATTCAAGCAGCCAAAGCTCTCAACAAAAAACTTGTGGTGCGTAGCACCGGCAAAGAAGATACCGAATCGCTTGCCAATGCCGGAGGAAACAACACCGTTCTTAATGTCGAACCAACCGTATGCGCTTTGGTTACAGCACTGACAAACGTTGTTGCTTCTTACTTTTGCTCTCGTTCGCTTATCCAACGCCTCAACGCCGGCGACCCAACACTCTTTGATGCACCTTTCACGCCCGTACTTGTACAGCTCATGATCAGCGAAGAACACAACACCAACGAACCTTCAAACATTACCCGCTGCGGCGTTATGTTTACCGAAGAGCCTGAAGGTGCAACATCAAAAAACATGCGCAGCGTTGACGGAAAACTGGGCCCAACATCCAGCATCACGCTCATTCAAGCATCGTACGGTCTAAATGAAGGCGTGGTCAACAGCACGGTGCCGGTAGACACTTTTTATGTTGACGAAACGGGTATCACGCACGCCGTCATTCGCAAAAAAAATTTCAGACTGGTTCCTAGCAGCACCAGCGGCAACACAGAACAACAACTAAATCCTATCGAATTGATCGAAGCTCCCGCACTCCAACAGCCCGCCATTACCGCTCTTAAACTCTTGGCAACCGCTCTTGAAAACTTTTACCAAAAACCAATGGACGTTGAGTTTGTCATTGATGATGCAAAAAAAATTATTTATATCGTTCAGGCGCGCCCACTCATTCACAACCAAACAACTACACCTCCCAGCTACCTGGACCGTGCTCAACTACAAAGCGCAACAATCTTTGAAGGAGCAACGGTAAGCGCTGCCAACAGCGCCGCACGCATGATAACAAAAAAAGAACAGGTGATTATTAAAAAAACTATTGGCCAAGCGCTTAACGCTTACCAAAACGTAGACCCAGCAAACGTACAAGCAATTATTATTGGCACACCAGCGGCAGCAACATCGCACGAGGCAACCTGCTTTCGTGCTGATTTAAAGCCAGTTATTTTTTTTGAGCAATGGCAAGAGATTGCACAGCACGCGCAAAAACATACAACACTACTTATTGATGCTCAGCAAGGCACGATAGCCGTACTTAACGAGCCTGAAACTCACGATAACCTCAGACAAAAAAATATAGTACGCACTGGCTGGGCCTGCTACCCAGCGCCCGCTCAACTTTCGTGCATGGCAACCAATAGCAAGCACGCTAACGAAATTTTTAATCTTGACCAAGAAGCTTGCCAAGCACTTACCCAAAAAATGCAGCAGCTCACGCAGGCCGAAAGCTCTCGCTTTGTACAAGACTGTCTCTTAACGCTTGCTACAACAACCAGCATTACAGAGTGCACCACAACATTGTACGCACTGCTCATGTTTTGGCAGCAAGCGCTACAACCGTATCAAGAAACCGTCGCAGAATATGAATTTTTACAACACGAGTACAATCTACTGCTCGCCAACTTTCTTTCCTGCGCTGATCATGTACAGCTCATGCTGGAGCACCAACCAGGCGGTCCTACGCACAGCAAACGCCTGCTGCCCATCAAGGCACTGGAAGCTCTTATGGTGCAACCGCCAAACAGCAACATTATAAACAGCCATTCGTTTGTTTATTTTTTAGACACGGTACAAAAAATAGCACAGAGTAATCATGTCAAGAGCACGCAACAGCACGCACTGTTAACAAAACTTGGCAATGAAATTTCGTACACACCAGAACTTGCACAACGCTGGAGCGCGCTGGTTAACACGCTACCCGAAGCAACGCGTGAACAGTGTGCCAACATTGTTGCCATTTTGAACAGCTACAACATTCTTGAGTTATGGTTTCATACGTCAGCCAGCCAGCACCTTAAAACAATCAATGAACATTCGTTCAAACCAGAGCAAGCGCAACAACTAATCAACATTTTTGCGCAAGAAATTATGAACGACCAAGATTTTTTAGAAACACTGCATGCAAAAAAAATAGTACTTGAATCTATGAACACAGAACAAGCAGCAAACCCCACAACATGTGATGCGTGGTGGCACAACTTCACTACAAATATTCTTGCGTATTTCTTAAAACCAGAAGGCTTTGCGGCTTCGTTTAAAGCAAGTAACAAACTGGGTAAGCTTACCGCTTTGCAGCTTATGCAACAGCTTGTCAGTTTTTTTGACACCGCAATTAAAGCCGTTACCGGAAGTAGTAGATTTATAGAACCAAGCGATAAAATTGTTATCTTTAAAACAATGCTTGTGCAGTATTTTGAATTGCTGCAATCGTGGTGCTCCAACCTTCTCAATCTTGAGCACCTATCTTCATGCAAAACTAAAAACAAAAAGGGTTCTGGCTCAAAAGAACTCTTTGCCAAAATTGGTACTATCTTGCACACAGCTTCTACCACTGATCCAAACCAACTGCTCGTTACAACACCAGGTTTTAACGTTGCTGTGGCAACTCTTGGCTCTGGCGCAAGCTGGGAGCGCACGCACCCCAACACCCTTGAAGAAATATTTACCTTCGTACATCAAAGCCTACTTGTCATCATCAGCACGCTCACGCAGCAAGAACTTTCATTACAGTATTTTGGCGCTATTCAACAAACGCACAATTTTTTACTTGAAAAAATTCCACAACTCAACGTTATTGGCGTTGACGTGCAGGAAACAACGCTGCGCATTCATTACAACTTTCCGCAACGCTTGCACAGTGCACGTGCCACCCTTACGTTTAACAAAGCAACACAAATATGCTCACTACACTTTTCAATGATCGGGTTTAACCACAACGGACGCTGGGAGCGATGCTTGGACTTTTTAGAACTCAGAAGTAGCGTGAAGGGCATGCCACCAGTCAAAGCCGAAGTTTTAGGTCAACGGTTTGATTGTGCATGGCAATGGCAATTTGATGCAACAAAGCCAAAAAAACATATGCTCTTTTTTTCTGATCTTCTTAAAATAGCGGCAGTTAGCGCTTACCAATTTTGCTTCTTACTTGGCAACAACGAAGACATGCTTTTTGATCCAACCATTTCGGGAAAAATTGCACAGATTTATGACAACTCGTACCAATCTGCAAAATATGTTATTTCTCATAAAAACGCGCTACCAACACAAGAAGCAAAAAAAGCATTTTTTGATAAGACAGTCCCTACCGTTATAAAACTCTCAAACCACAAACATCGCGCACACTGGCTGTTGCCACAAGCACTTGGGTACGTGCAAGCAAACCCAAACCTGATAACTAACGAATTGCTGAGCGACATTACTGGTATCGCCAATAAACTTGCCACACCCGACAGCGACTATGCCCTGGAAACAGAAATTTTTTTATATCGAAAACAAACAAACGCCGACAACGCATCAAACGAAAGCAACGTAAAAAAACGGTTTTATCAAACAACCGTAGAGAATTATTATCAGATTATGCCACCAAATATCATCCAAGAAGTACGCGGCAACGCTGAAAAGAAAAAAACAACAACGGGCATGCTTACCTCATGCCTAGCGCTTCTGGCAGGAAACAGCCATCGCCTCGCACGCACAGAAAAGCAAACTTACTGATAAAAAAATTAAGGAGCCCCTTTCGGGGCTCCCAAGAATACGCGTCTTATTTTTTTACGATTAAGATGAAGATGCTGCACCTGAACCGCTTGAATATTTAGCCATAACAACACCCAATGATCCTATCTTTTTTGGACTTAAATAACCATTCTGAATGTACAAGTTCAACAACGCTGCACAATCTCTAGCCAATGCTTGGTTATTTGGACCGGCTCCTGGTTTATCAAGAAACTCTATAACCATTTTCAAGAATTTTTTATTCTTAAGCCCTGCTCGCAAACCAGTAAAGACCATGAGACCCTTTGCTTCTGGTTTCTGATAGTGTTGTATCAAATCAAAAACATTAACACCGGCTTTTTGAGCATCACCAAGCAATAATTCCGGTGAAAGCGCTTTCATAAATTGTGCATACTTATGCTCTCTTGCAGGATCATTCTTCCAGCTTAGTATTTCAATAGCTTGGCTTGCCATTACCCCAAACGCCAAATGCAAGGAACTCTCAGTCATAGCATTTCTTAAACCTTTAGCCTCAACTTTAGAAAGATGCTTAGTTTGCAAAACGCCATCTGCATCTTTATACGTCATCTTGGCACCAGTTATTAACATCTCTTTATAAAAATCATAAATATAGCTTTGAGAGCCTTTTTTCTTTGAACCCAACTCACACACCCAGCCAACCGGATCGTAGCCAAGAGCGCCCGTTGCTAGAGCGAATTGAGCAGGAATCACGCCTTTTGCTGCATACACATTCGCTTGGCCAGGCACCAACCTTGTTCGTATAAAGCCATCCAACGCACTTGCATTGTTTTTTGTTGGAACGGTAGGAATTTTGGCCGCACTCTGATTTATGCCTGATGTCTTGTCAAAAAACTTAACAGCTTTCTTACTTGGCGTTTCTGCTGGTGGCGCAGGAGGAAGAGTTGGTTGAGACGTTGAAGACGATGGCGGTGTTGGGACAGGCAGCAGAGACTTGGTCAGTTGCTCTTCCAATTCTTTTAGTTTGTCATCAGCATCATCAATATCTTGCTCTTCTTCGACTATTTTTGCACCAGCACGTTCGTTAATCGCCGTAAGCAACATGCGCGTTGTAATCATGATAAACATATGGCGCTGTACTTGAGCACCAACGGCATCATAACGAGCGTTCAAAAATTTTCCAGCTGCTGGCTGCCCGCTCTTTGCCATTTGTTCGGCATGTGAATATTTACAACAAGCATCAAGAAGGTCTGAGAGCGCTGAGCCATTACCTTTTACATATTCCAAAATTTTATAAGAAAGATATTTTGATGGGGCTACATAACTAACACTCTGGCCAATGTAGTACAATATTGCATTAAGCGCCCACACAAGCAAAGAAGGCTCGCTACCACCAGCATTAAGCAAAGAGTAAGCTGAAATTAGACTTGGACGTCTGTACGTTAATTTTTTAATAATCTCATCATACGCCTCTTGAGTATTCAAAATATCTTGCTCAATAAGATATTTGAAAAGGTCAACAGCTTGTCTTAGTTTATTAACATTCGGGTCCATAGGATCCATATAATTAAAAGTAACTTTACCATCATTTGGTAAGAAATCTATCAACCTATCTTTTGCATGTGCCAACACGGCTGGATTGTCTTTAAGATCTTGCTGGGTACGCACAACCGTAAACCAATCGGTATAATCCTGAAGGCCCAATGCCTGATACTCAGGCATGAGCGATGAAGAGGCTCCGTTGTTCCCATGCTTAGGCACAAAACTATCCAACCCGTCTTGAACACCACCAACAGTTGCCCCGCCTCCTTTTGGCCCAGACTCTACACCCATTTCTCTAAATGTTCTATACTCATGCAGCATTATCGCAAAAGTATCTTTGCAAAATTGGCGGATAGCCGCTGATTGACTATCATAAAAACCACTCTTTACTTGAGTAAGAACTGCAAAAAATGCATCGCGTTTTTGTTGAATAGTCGTAACATTTTGTGCATCAGCAACAAGCGCTGTATTGAGTGGCGTATCATAAGGATCAACCCAATCACGATACACTGCATTCAGTGAATTAACATCAGTAGCAGAACTTTCAAGATCTTCAAACTGTGCTTCTTGTGCATTTTTTAATGCAACAAGCTGCTGTTGAAGAAGTGCTAACTGGTTCTTAACTGCGTTAATATCAAGCTGAGTAAGACCAGGATTTGTTTGCAAAGCAGCAATGTGTGCCTTCAAAGCGGTAAAATCTTCTTCAAAAGAAGTTCCTGTTATAGGCATTAACGGTGTCGGAGTCGATATTATTGGCGTTGATGATGTTAATGGCGGCGTAGCATATATCAACATATTCAGCTGCTGCGCCAACACAACCTGTTTGGCTTTTAAAACTTCAAGGGTGTGCCGTAAATCATCCAAGCTGTTGTTAGCAGCACTATGTAAACTCGAAAAAATAAGAAAAAAAATGGGCACAAAAAAATACTGCTTCTTCATTATACAAACTCCTTCTGCCTTCAAAAAATTAAAAAAGACTATTAGTAGTACAGCAAAAAGATATTTCTTTGAGCAAGACTTTTTAAAACTGATCAAAAAAAAGAATGTCCCAATGAAAAAAAGCCCCTCATTTTTGAGAGGCCTTTCGTAACTAACTAACAGTGAAAATTATTGGGCGATTGGAGTCAGTACTTCTTCTGACGAATGATTTTGGTCATTTGATTCTACCTGCGGAACAATCATTGGTTGCGGCTCAACGGTAGGAACAAGCTGTGTTTGTTCTTCTTGAGGAGAAAATTTTTCAGCATAATAACGCTCAATAAATTGTTCTTGTGCTTTAGTTTCAATTGAATGAGGTCTTAATCTACGAACTAATGCAATGGCATCTTGCGGCTTCATTGCTTTTCTTGCAACAAACCAACAAGCCAAAACGGTCCCCGTTCTACCTTGACCAGCAGTACAATGAACCACTGCTCCTTTATTGTTTGCGTGAACTTGATCAACCTTACTTACAAAAGTATCTATTTGTTCAACAGTTGGAGTATGAAAATCTTTAATTGGCAAATGCAAAACCTCAATAGCAACATCATCCGGCACTGCAAGTCCTGCAAGCTTGTTTTCAGTCAATGAAACAATGAGCCCAATTCCTTGGTCTGCCAAGGCGTAAAAATTACCAGCCGTGGTTGGACGAGCCATACCAGCAAGCCGAGCATTATCTTCTGTACTCACAAATGAGAAATTACGAGGTAATGGATTGGCAGCACCTTGCAAGGCACCGGTTAACCCAAAAATAGCTAACAAAGCGAAAAACTGCTTTTTCATAGCAAAACTCCCACAAATAACGACAGATCAAATTAATCTCACCACTCAGTTTAACATATTTTGATTTTTGGAAAAAGGGGCCATTTTATGCCAAAAGAGCCACTTTTTCCAGGATTACTAAATTAAGCCAGGATAATTTGCATCTAGCTTTTGCTTGAGCCGACCACCTTTTAAGGTTTGATTTATAAATAGTTTTCTTGCATTTTCCAGCAACTGAGCCTGTTCCTGGCTATAAATCTTGTTTTGTATATTTTTAACCAGTAAATCATAATTCTTTTGAGCAAGATAAGAATAATTTGGGTTATTATTTGCATTGGCAACGGATGTAAACTGAACAGCATAATTTTGTAAAAAGGTGTTATGTGTATAGCCACTTTGCAACAAAACATGTACCAAAATAAGACTTAAGCGGCGCAAGCTCCCACTGGCTTGCAATCGAGCAAAAACTTCGTCGGGGCTATCAAGTAAAACCGGCACTGAATCAAAAAATCGTTTAAGATTTTGTTGCTTTAGCAACGTGTCACCAGGCGCATTTTCATCAGCAAAGGTGCTAGAAATATCAGCCAACAAAGCTGGTTTAGAGGGATATAAAACACCAGGCGCAGGTGCACCGGTAAGATAGTACGTCCATGGGCTTGGTGGAGGTGGCGCATCGAGATCTTCTTTATACGCTTTGACACTATCTTCTTGTTCTTCCGTTTCTATTGAACCTGGACGCTTTGCTCTCACTTCATCAATCGCTTCTTGGGCCGTTATATTTTTTGATTTAACAAGCCAACAAGCAAGCATCGTCCCCGTACGCCCCCTACCACCAGCGCAATGAACAACGAGTGGTTGATTGCCTACCACGCTTGCCTGTGTTATAAATTGCTTTATTTGTGCCAGCGTTGGAGCTGTAAAGTCTTGAATTGGAATTCTTATGTTGTCAACAGGAATACTCCACAAAAACCACTTGTTTGGCAATTGCGCTTCTTCCGTCAAAGTAACCAAATTCTTAACGCCTTCAAACTCTAGTGCTTTAATATAAGCAAAAGAAGAAGGAAAGGCCATGCCGCCTACCCGGTGAGGATCATCAATCCAAGAAAAATTATTTTCTTCAAGGAGCTCTTTTAATCGCGCTCGCAAGTTCACTTGGTCACAAAAATCTAATAGTTCAATCACATTTTTAAGAACCACTTGATCGCCATTAAACTGCGTATTAAATTCTTCCCAAAGCTTCGCTTTCGTTTCTGCACTAACATTAATTGCCGAAGGATAAAAATCTTTGAAAATCTGTACGCCATTTGGACCAGACAAAACAAGCTCCATGTTTTCATCAAAGAATTTTTTCTTAGATTGTTGGATCTCGTGATTAGCTCCGGCCAATAACGCTATCAATGAGCCAGCAGCGTTAAGGTTCATGAGCTGATCGTACACAATAACTGATTGTGCAGCTTCTTTAACTTGTGCCGCTCCTACTCGCCCTGGTTGTCCCGCTTGTTGCAAAAATGTTCGCAGGTTACTATTTGGAGTATCTGTATAAGTCACATGGAAACCACCTGTTGAATTCACCAATTTAAGGCCCGCAAAGAAATCGGGATGCCTCTTAATTAAGTCAATGAAACGTGTCCAGACAGCAGCAGAAAATTTAGTATAATACGTTTTTGTAACAATCGTGTTAAATACCTGCTGCGCCATAGCCTGTTTAAATGAGCCAATGCTACGTCGGTTTTTCATTGTCTGAGCATGATTATCATTCTCACGCGCAGCTAACGTTTGATAAATATTTTCTTCAGATATTCCGTAATATTCTACAGGTGGAACGTCCGGAGGGTAGGCCGGACTTCTATTGCCTCTAAAGAAAAAGATATCAGCGTTGGCAGCATATGAAGTTTTACTGAGCAATTTTTCCATAATCGTTATAACACCATTCCAATATACATCTCCAGCATTTCCTGCTGGGATATACTCAAGTACACGGTCAAGGTACATGTGCGGATAGCTTTTTTCAGACAACGATTTTTCAATTATTTTCTTTGCAAAACTTTGTTTTAAATCAGTTGTTTTTAATAAATTAGCAACAATAAACTCGTAGGTTGTGTTTTCTTTTGACATCATACTATCAACTCCATCAGTGGCATATGAAAGCCCATTGCTACCAATTGGTCCATCGTTTGCCTGACGCATAGCCTTAGCCAAAATATTGGTTGTAGGATAATACGGCGCAAGCTTGAACCGCGCAATATCTTGCTTGGTCACCGTCCACCAAAACGTTACTGCCTTCTTTTCTGGCGTAACTTCAACTTGTTTTAGATCTAATGCCCAAGTAACAGCCTGCGCATAGTCACCAATTTTATAAAAACGACCCCACTCATTTTCACCACTCGTTCTACAGCCAAAACGAGCAGTGTCAGTTTTTTTGTTGTATTCAAGAAACAAGGTCGCGCTATGAGATCTTAGTGGATAGTTGTACTTGTAACCAAGAGTACCTTTACTAAACGAAAGGCCCATGAGTGTAGTATGGTTTTGTGTAGTATCAGCACCAAAGCCAACCTTTTTAATACTATCAATTTCTGCAAGCAAATCTTTAAGAAGCTGCGGCAATGCTGGAGCGTCTTTGCTTGCTAGCGCCACAACAGAAGTCTTACCCAAAAAGAAGCTTGTTACATTGATCAAGCTTTGATGGATAAAGGTAAAAATATCTTCAAACGTATTAGCTGCTTGAAGCATGTTGTGTCCTGCCTTGTTACCAATGACAACAAGCGCTACGTTAAAATTATTAGAATTATCAAGTTGAGCAGCATTATAAAGCTTGATAGCTTGAGATAAAGCTGTTGTTGCAGATGTCAACTTATGAGCAGCGTTACCATCAAGGGAAGTCACCGCATGACCACCAAGTTCTTGGTAACCACTAATGCCAGTAAGCAGGCGCAGGTACTCATCTAACATTGTTTTAAAGGTAAAAAGTTTATTATCACGCGTGTTAAGTCTAGGATTTGCAGCATCAGTAACCACTTCATACTCACTGCTCGCTTTAACCGCTTTTATTGACTGGTCAAATGTATCAATAAATAAATCGAGCAGTGACAACACGGCCACTTTGCCTATATCGCCAGCATTTTTGTATGACTGTACAAAAACAGGGTCAATAAGTTCAGTAACAATGCCGGTAAGCAGCAACCATTGCTTATCAAACTTTTTACGCTGTGCAAATATTTCAGGCTTTAAAAATTTAACACGTGCAATTTTCTCGTTTACCGTATTCAACAAAGCCTTGTTGGCATTGAAAGCCGTTACAAGAGACGTCAAAACTTCTTGAACGCGTATATTTTGCGTTAAATTTTTATCTTTTGCCTGCTCAAAGAAATCAGTATGCAGCCAAACGGTAAGCAACCCAAGCTTGCCCAACGTTGCTACCGCCTCACCAAAATCTTTTCTCTGCTGCTCGGAACCAACATCACTCACTTTAGCAACAAATTGAATCCACTTGTCGCTCACTACTTGGTTAAGCGCTTCGTCTGCTATTTTGGCATACTGAATAACCTTACCTTCTTGTTTAGTTACTGGCGCAACAAGCCCTTTCTCTTTGAGTCTTTCAATTGCAACGGCTTCAGGTTTTAACGTACGCAAAACAAAATTAGCAAGAGAGAGAGCATTAATTACTTGGTCAGATTCTGGCTGTTGAAACAATAGAGCTTGCAAAAAGCGCGCCGCAAACAATCGTTTGATATAATCGTCTGATCCTTTTTGGAAATTGCGCACTTGTAAAATATGATGACCAACTTTGACCAAGGCATATTTAAACAATGCTATTTTTTCAGTCAAATCTTGATCGAGCGTTAATGATTGTGCAAAAAACTCCATGCGCTGCTTAATAACCATCATAAGCACTAAAAGGCTTATGCGTACGTTTTTCTCATGAGAACTCTGGGCCACTGTATCTAGCATAGTCATAATTTGAGGAGCCAATACTGCCTGATTTGTAGTTGCTTTGAATGGAGCAAGAAAAGCTTGGAGTTCTGGAATACTTATTCCTTCACTAAGCTCTAGCTCTAATTCTTTGAGCAAAACGTCAACATTTGTCGCATCAAAATCTGCCGATGCAAGACTAGAAAGCAACGGCGAGATTGGATAATTTTTCCAACCTGCAAGAATAGTATTTGCATCCTTTAACTGTTGCAGCGTTTGTTTTGAATCCCATTTAACCACTAACCCTTGTTGCGGATCAACTAAAAATTTTGCACCAGGTTCGCTGATGGCATCTATAAGTTTGTTGATACCAGTCATAAAAATAACGGGTTTTACCGCCGTACGGAATTGCGTTCCCTCGTGCGATGTTGGCGGAGCATGTTGTCCCACCACAACGCATGCCACACGTTCTTTTGCTTTACTGTGCATGTACGTATCAAAAGCCTCACCCATGGTACTTTTAACAATTATTTGGTTGCCATCAATCAGCCGAACCGAACCATCAGCTGGAATAATTGTTTCTCCCTTAAAAGTCTCGTCGGTCAGCGCTACAAGATTGGCAATATACGATGGCTCTTCCTGATCAGGATTGTGAGTAATTGGACGAGCCTGCACTAAATACAATGTTGAATCGTTTCTATCAATCACAAACTCAACGTCCATTGGCTTGCGATAATATTCTTCAAGAACATTTGCCAAAAACTTGAGTGTAAGCCCTTCGTACGGCGTTAGTACAGGGCTCATGGCAAGATCGGGAGGATTATCACGATCTTCAAGGCCAATATCTTTTCTAGCTACAGAATCATACTTGAGAGAAGGAAATTTCCTAAATGGCTTTGGGCGCACAATTGCATACATTTTTTCCAAATCACTCAGATAATAAGTATCAACACCAACAAGGCTGTTAACCACCCCTTCATTGTGTCCATACGCCGTATCAATAGCCGTTATACCAGTTGAACGAGCTTTTTGAGAATAATCCCAATTTAATTTACCATCTGAACCTTTACGTAATAGATCTTTTTTAGCAATCCCCCCACCTGGCTCTTCAGTAAACATAACACCACACGCCGGCAACATTCTTTCTCTTTCTATTATTTTGCCGTCAATAATTGGCTCAATTCGCACCGCAACATGATTATTTGGGTTTGCAATAGATGTAGCTGTTAGATTTTGAACGGCAATCACTATGGCTTCAGCATTAGCAAGAACGTTTTGCGGGCTTGTTCCATCAGAAAGCGATACCTTAATCTGCCAATTGTTTTTTTGGGCTGCTTTTAGCATAAGATCAAGGTCAGATTCTTGCGTATTAAAAAATGCATCTAATGAATTTTTGGTACCTTTAAAGGTATTCCATTTTGCAAGCAAGTTAAGACCAGGTTTATCAAACGCTGAGCGCACATTTTTTGAACGAATACCGCGAATACGCTCTCCCACCATTCTTTGGATCAGTGCTGGCGTAAATGGCTCATCAAATAGCTCAGGATCTTTACCAATCAAGCGTTGCATAAAAGATTTTTCGCTAAAATATGAACCAACCACCACGCCCATCGCCAGTAAAATTTCTGACGCCTGCGGCGCAACGTTTGCAACACTTTCATTACCACCGGCATTAGCAAGCTTGTCGGTATCTTCTTTCCCGGTACTCCGAACCATCAATGAACTTTTTTTGAGTCCTTTTATTTTAGTAATTGTTTCATTAATGCCAAACTCAAATTCTGTATCAAAATTAAAGGTACCGGCAACAACAGCGGGTTGTGCCGCCTCTGTATTAAAAATACTCATAACGTCATTTTCAAGAATCTTTAAATTATCCAAAAACTGTTTTGAAAAATTTTGATCTCTCCTGAATTTATCTTGTGCTGCTTGGTCAAAGTCTGCTATAAATTGTGTCCAACGAGTTTTTATATTAAATCCATTTTTGAACAAATATGCCTTTATGGAATCTGACGAAATGCCAACAAATTCTGGTACACGTATTTTTAACTCATAAGAACCTGTTTTGTCGGCAATCAAAGTGGTCAAAACGCTCAATACTCGAGATACCTTTTCAAGCTCTTGCAGATTGCCCGTTTTGTAACCATAACCCTTAACTGTAGCAAATTTTTTCAATTCTTTCTTATCATGTGGAGCTATTGAAGCAATTAATTTAGCAATCAATTGAGAAAGTTCTTTGTTAACATCTTTAAACGATGTTGTTTCATAAGTAATAAGGGCAGCAACTTCTGGACTCTTTTCTTCTTCTTCACCTGGTTCAAAAAACATGCCCTTCAAAGCACCCCAGGCCTTGCCTATTAAAGATTCTTCTTGCTGCTCTTGTGCTTTTAAATCCTTTACGTATTCTCTCAGCGGCTTTTTGCTTTCAACAAATTCTTGAGCTTTGCTAAAACCGGCATTGTACTGACCCCACAACGCCTGCTCTTTGGCCTTCGCTTCTGCTTCTTTTAACTTTTTTTCCAATTCTTGTTTTTCTCGCAAATCAGTTAACGCTTGTCCAAGCTCGCCAAGTTTTGCTTTTAAAGCAGTAAGCCCACTCTTCAAATTATCCAGGGGGTTTGTGGCAGAAAATACATGATTCGTAACAAAAAATAGCAAGAAAAAACACAGTGAATACCGTATCTGCTTTTTATTCATTTCTCATCCTCGACTTAGATTTAATTTTCTGGACTATGCAAGTTTCCAGCATTGAGGATAGGTTATTCCAAAAATGAATATCAATAACTTATAAAGATAGGCAAAATTTTCCAGCAAAGAAGAAGAAGAAGAAGAAGAAGAAGATTTTTTTTAAAAAAAGAGCCCCAGTAAATTGAGGCTCTTTAAAAATCAAAAATAAATTACTTTGCCAAGCGCGATTGATAGAACGTGCGTACAAACTGTTCTTGTTCAAACGTACTAATCGACGGGTTGCGCAGCTCACGAACTTTACGAATTGCCGAGTCGGCATCAATGCCTTCATTAGCAATTAACCAACACGCAAGCAACGTGCCAGTGCGGCCCATGCCGTGCTTACAATGCACAACAACGCCCTTGTCTTGCTGATGAACCGCTTTGGCTTCACGCAAAAACTCTTCAACTTGTGCAATAGTTGGCACATGCAGATTATAAATGGGCAGGTGCAGGGTTTTGATACCGGTATGCTCAATAAAATATTGTGGCGGCAAGGGATTTTTGGTCAATGTCACAATCAACCCAACCTTCTGCTCGTGCAGGTAGGCAATATGCTCTTTGCATGCAGGTTGTGCCATGCCGGCCATTTTGTTGTTAGTCTTTTCACAAATCCAAGAAAAGTACTGCGGGCTAATTGAAGATGACAAGTTGTAGGCAATGTTCATAACAGCAACGCTCAGCATTAATAAAAATAGTGTTCTTTTCATAAGGGCTCCTCTGATGTTTTTCTGGCAGAAACTGCACAAGCCAAAACTCATACGAAAGCCTAGTCTAACAAAACGGTAACGGGTGTGCAAAAGGCCCCCAGGCGTTATAGCCCAGGTTCGTCGGACTCTTGCACATAGGCAACTGAAAGCACTTCATCAATCGTAGTTATGCCTTCCTGAATTAAACGTACGCCATCCAGGCCCAAAAGCGTCATGCCAGCTTTCAGCGCCTGGTCACGCACCACATTGGCATCGGCACGTTGAATAATCAGACGGGCAATAGCATCGTCAACTTCCATCACCTCAAACACTGCACAACGACCACGATAGCCTGTTTGTAAGCACTCGTCGCAACCAACAGCTTTGTAAAAAGTTATGGCGGCAGCCTGGGCAGCCGTTATGCCAAGCCGGCGAATAGCTTCGGCATCGGGCTGGTAAACCTGGCGACACTCAAGGCACAGTGTGCGCACCAAGCGTTGCGAGATAACCATAATCAATGAAGAAGCAATAAGAAACGGCTCCACGCCCATGTCTATCAACCGCGTAATGGTTGCTGGCGCACTGTTGGTGTGAATAGTGCTTAAAACCAAGTGACCGGTCAAGGCAGCTTGCGTTGCAATTTCTGCCGTTTCACGATCGCGAATTTCACCAATCAGCACAATGTCAGGGTCTTGCCGCAAAATAGATCGTAAAGAAACGGCAAAAGTCAGGCCGGTTTTTTCGTTCACGGGAACTTGATTCACACCGTGCACAGTGTATTCAACCGGATCTTCAACGGTAATAATATTAACGTCGGGCTGATTTAAACGATTTAAAATGGCATAAAGTGTAGACGTTTTACCAGAACCGGTTGGACCACTTACCAAAATAATACCGTTGGGCCGCTCAATGGTACGCAACATGAGCTTTAAATCTCGCTCTGCCATACCAATTTTTTCTAAATCTTTAGTGCCCTTGCCTTTGTCGAGCAAACGCATCACCACGCGCTCACCAAAATTGCACGGCAAAATGGACACACGAATATCGAATGCACGGTCGCCCACTTTAATTTGAATGCGTCCATCTTGCGGTATCCGCTTTTCGGCAATGTTGAGATGCGCCATAATTTTTATGCGCGAAACAATAGCACCTTGGTAGCGCTTGGGCGGGATCACGCGTGAATATAAATTGCCGTCAATGCGGTAGCGCACACGCAACTCTTTTTCGTACGGTTCAATGTGAATATCTGATGCGCCTTCTTTTACCGCCTGAAACATAACGTGGTTAACCAACTTGACAATGGGCGCCTCGTTGGCCATTTCCATAATATCTTTATCTTCAATGGAACTAAAACCGAACTCATCTTCGCCTTCGGTCAGCTCTTCCATCATCTCTTTACTACTTTCCAGCGGGTAGTATTTGTTGATGGCGTCCATAATAACTAGATCGGTAGAAACGGCATAACGCACATCGCCGGCCATAAGCAATGAAAGATCGTCCAACGGCTGCAGGTCGTGCGGGTTGGCCGTGACCAAGGTTTTTTGGCCTTCAAACATGATGGGAATTACCATGTGCTGGCGCAAAAATTTGAGCGGCACTTTGCGCAGTAGTTCAAGATCGGCCATTTGTTCGGTAATTAACTGAATGAAGGGAAGTTGCATCTGCTCACCCAGCGCACGCGCAACGTCGTGCTTTGAAGCAAAGCCTCGCTCAATAAGAATGGTACCCAGCAATTTGCCGGTCGACTTTTGTTCCTTTAAACAATCATCAAGCTGCTCTTTGGTAACAATTCCAAGATCGATAAGAATATCACCAATTTTTTTTCTCAGCATACCGCCCAGCTCCTTCATTTAGCATCAGATTTTTATACGTGGTCCAGAGTGTATCAGATGGGTAGTGGGCGGGCAACAGTTTAGAAAAATGCCGAAAAAAAAGAGGCCCGGGAAATTCCCAGACCTCTTCAATGGACTCGCTTATGGCGTGTTATGCAAAATGAGAATCTTG
>JAIERW010000034.1 GCA_019746485.1 Candidatus Babeliales bacterium
GCGCCTATGGAATACTATATACAAATGGGGGCCTTTTAATCATGTTTTAGTCTCATATGTACTGAACCCAGACAGGCGTTTGTGCGTAATTTCAAGTTTGATATAATTGTTATTGGTCTAAAAAACGGGGATACGACAAAATTATATTATTTAGGGTTCACGGGGGACTTGATATGAATGTTATGCATCGTTGTGCAATAGCGTTAGCTTTTGTTTTTGTTATAGATAGCGGCAGTCTTTTTGCTGCGGCAAGCCAGAAAGATGAGCAATTTGAACAAGACATTCTGTTGGCAATTGCTGAAAGTTTAAAAGAACAAGTACCAAATGTTGACTCAAGTAGCACAACAAGTTCTGCGCTTGTTGTAGCGCCACAACAGTCTCAATCGGTTGCAACATTGAGTGCCCTTGAGAAATTAGCCAAAGATTCCAACCCTGCCGTTCAAGTGCAAGCTCAAATGTTTGTGGCACTGATGCAAGAAATACGCGGAAACGCCACCCAGCTTTCTAATCAAATGGCAGAATTTCGAGATGAAGCTCATGCTAACCACACATCAACGCAAGAAACACTTGTTGAAATTCGTGATACAGCTATAGATCAAGCAGGTACTTTGGCTGATCAAGCTGAAGTTTTAGAAGAGCAAGCCGGTACGTTGGCGCAGCAAGCTAAAACATTACAAGAACAACTTGAACAACTTATTACCCAAGGCAGTCAAGTGGGTAAGATTGATGAGCGCGTAGATGCTATTCTGGCCTCGGTTCAAGCACTAGAAAGATCTGGTCGCCAGTTGCGGCTTAAAGCCGCCTTTGCAACAGTTGGCATGAAAGTTCTGGCACCACTTGTTGTGGGGCTTATTTTAAGTCCGTTGCCTGTTTTGGTGACAACGCCCATAGCGTTTCTTGGTGGTTTGTATTTTTCTCGCCAAGATATTATGGAACTTGCTGAAGAAATGCCAGTACTGAATGCTGCAATCAGAACAGCGAACTTTTTTTGGGCTACGGCATCTGGCTGGCTACCGACAAGCTCTTCTTCTAGCACGCAAGAGATTGTTGTGCCGGTAGAGTCGCTGGTAAGCACAGAACCGGCAGTGCTACCAGAAGTAACTGATTCTCCAAGTTTATTGGACGTTCACGAGTAATTGATAACTCATTACACAGAAATTGTTTGCGAGGGACTTTTTTTAAGGTCCCTCGCTTTTTTATGTCAGTAGCTTTACAATGCACGAGCCTTCGCGTTACACTTTGTTCAATCGAACAGCCTTATAACTATCTCTTTGTGGGATGATTCACATGAAAAATTTAGCCTCAGTGCTTGCGTATAAATATTTAAGTTTTAACAATAAAGACAAAAATATTTCGTTCATGATCAAAGTTTGTTTTTTGGGTATTTTTATTGGCACCTTTTCGTTAATGTTAACGCTGATTATTACCAATGGTTTTGAAAAAGTTATTCACGAAAAAATGCAAGGTATTAATGCTCACCTAGTAATGCACGCGCCAAAAAGTCAGCTCGACTATCAAGGGTTACGCACGGCAATTGAAGCCGAGTTTGGAGATCGGGTTTGTGGCATTAGTGGTAGCAGTACTCGCCAGGCAATTATCGATCGCGACAAAGCGCAAAGTGTGATATTTCTCAAGGGCATAGATCAAGACCATGAGCATGAAGTTTCTATTTTGCCAGAAAAAATTACTGCCCCAGCCGATGCTGTTGGCTCACTTGCCAAGAAAGATTTGCTGAGCTTATTACTGCAAGACAATAACATTATTATTGGCCATAAAACGGCCGAGCATTATGGCTTGCACGTTGGCGACACGTTAACGCTCTTAATTCCAGAACCAGGCGGACGAAGCAAAATATTTTTAAATAAAAAGCAGGTAGTGGTAAGTGGCGTCTTTTCAGTAGGGCTTGAAGAATATGACAATAACTTGGCATTTACGTCGCTTGATTATTTTAAAACACTTTATGATGATAAAGGGGTTGATAACATTAGTTTAAAAGTGAAAAAAGAACGTAAATTCTTTTCAGCTTATGACTCTGAAGTTATGGTACAGCAGGCGTTAAAAATGCGGTTTCCGCATTTGGTTATTAATTCATGGAAAGAGCTCTATCCAGCGCTGGTGGCATCGCTTAAGCTTGAAAAATATGTCATGTTTTTCATTTTGGCGTTGATTACACTTGTTGCGTGCATGAATATGATTTCTTTGTTATTTATGCAGATTCAGCAAAAGCGGCGCGACATTGCCATTTTCAGGGCAATGGGTATGTCGCGCAAAACTATTCAAAGTATTTTTATTCGGCTTGGTGTTTTTATAACCTTTTGGTCGGCAGCTCTGGGCCTGGGCCTAGCGGCGGGTGTAGGCTTTTTGCTTGAACGATATCCATTTATTGAGCTGCCGGATGTTTATTATGTTTCACATTTGCCAGCGCGCATGGATGCCGAAATATTTTTGGTTGTTTTTATTGCAACCATGCTTCTTGGTTTTCTTGCTACATGGTTGCCTGCACGTCGCTCGCGTCATTTAAATATTGCACAGGTTTTGCGCCAAGAATAAGCTTTATTCTTCAAGGCCTGTCGAGCGTTGCTGTTTTGAAAGCAACATTTTTAAATAAATTTTTGGCAAGAATTCTTGAAGTACTTTTTTAACTTGTTCACAATCTTCGGGTGCAACTTTGGCCGACGATGGTATTTGATCATTGCTGCCAATCTTTGATTTATGCTTTTTGGTAAGGTCTACATCAGCATCGAGTGCGTGGAGTGGCAGCTTCCAATAATGGCCCAAGAAGGTTGTATAAATTTTACCATCGTGATAAGAAAGTAAAAATACAACGCGCATGGTGGCATCGTACTCCTTGCCGCGCACGGTTATTGTTTTTGATGGTACATATTCTTCAACTAAAAAATCGCGATTTCTATCTTGAGCCCAGTAGTTATATGATTTGTCTGGGTTGGTGGCCACGCTGGCAGTATTTTTTAAAATCATTCTGAGTGTTGTATCTAAATCATGTTTATCAACAATCAAAACACCCCAGCCATTTGCGGCACTTAACGGTTTTAAAACAACGGTATTAGTTTTCAGGTCGTTAATAATGGTTTGTGCTAAATCTTTGGTATAAATTTTTGGGTAAGCTTTCCAGCGTGGTTTGTATGCTTTAAGCCGATCGTCGTTAAAAAGAAGGCTGGTTGTGTATTTGTTATTAACATACGCAGATGTCACGCTGTCTAAAATAATAAAATCAGGATAATTTTTTTTAAAATCTTGTAACAGACCTTTTGAGGTGTAGTGGTGGCGTAAAACAATAATGCCTTTGCATTCGGCAAGTGCTTGAGGTTGAGAGCTGGTTGGTAGTGCAGCAAGTTTTTGAAAGAGAGGATCTCTTTTGAGTTCGGTTAAAGAATCGGCAAATTGGCCGCCAATTTCAATAAATTTTTTACCGCCAATGGTTGCTTGTGTCCAGAGCGAATCGGGCTTGCGGCCTACGTACCAAACGGGAAGGCCAAGTTGTGAAAAATAATGCCACATTGATTCCCAAATTTTACCTTTGCCATAGAGTGTTTCGTGCCCTTTGAAATATGAGCGCGGTCCTTCGCCAAGTTCTAATATTTTTACGTTGCCATCTTTGTCAAATTTTAAATCTGAGATTACAAATGAGATATCAATGGGAAGGTGGTGTAGCCGTGTTTCAACGTCATTGACAAGCAATGCCTGGATCTCTTTGTCATTGAGTTTGAGTGCATGCTCGCGCGGGGTCTTGTGTTGATTGTCTTGAATATTGGGGTCGGCGCCTAGCAGCAACAAATGCTCAATGGTTTGGGCATTGCCTTGCCGTATGGCGTGGTGCAGGGGTGTTTTTCCTAAGCAATCTTGCATATTAACGTTTTCGCCGTTGACGACTAGTGTGGTAAGTGTTTCAAGGTCGCCAGCGCTGGCAGCGCCACAGAGTGTGTTGAGTTGTGCCGGTTGTGAGCTTGTGCGATATTTTGGTTTGTGAATAATGTGGTCTTGCATTATGAGTTGTTGTTTTAAAAGTGCTTTTTCTTTCAAGATCTGTCGCTTTTGTTTGGACGTTACGTTGGCTGAAATAGTGGTTAACAATAAGGAAAATACAAGCAGGAGGTTGGCACGTTTTTGTTTCATGATCGTCTCTTTTTTTTCTTCATTACACTGATTACGCAGCTGTGATGATGGTACAAAACAACCGGCAATAAAGTCAAATGAGGGTTTAAAAAGAGAACGGGCTCTCATGAATAATCACAAGAGCCCGTAGCGTAGCGTTGCTTATTAATAGTTAGTTAGTGTTTGTTGGTGCTGCATTTCTCAATAATGTTACTGGCTTGACTGGCAGCGATTTATTGTTTTGTAAAGTCTTTGTTGTTTTCATCATTTTAAAATACAGTCGAGGCAAAGCTTTTTGGAGTGCTAACTTTGCATTGTTAAGATCAGTACTGCTAATTGCCGCACTACTTGTGCCACTTGAACTTATTTTTGAAATATGTTTCTCATTTAAAGAGCCATCGCCAACCAGTGGTTTTGCGGGGAGCTTCCAGTAGCCATCTAAGAATGTTAAGTGAATCTTTTTGTTATCGTAGTGCATGGTAAAGACCATGCGCATGGTTGGGTCGTATAAATCACCTTTTATGTCAATTGGTTGCGACGATTCGTATTCTTCAACAATAAAGCTCTTGTTTTTGTCGCGTGCCCAATATTTTTCAATGTCATTAAGTGGTGTTTCTGATTTAGTTTTTTTGCTGATTTGTGGAACTGTTAAAATGCTCTTAAGATGTGTATCTAGATCTTTTTGGTGTGTGACAACAATGCCTTCGCCTTTGAATGCATTGAGTGGCTTTATAACCATCATTGAACAGCCAAATTCGTTAATGATTGTTTGTGCTAAATCTTTTTTGTATTGTTTTGGATATGCTTTGCATTGTGGGCGATAGTCAGACAATTGCTTGGTATCAAATAAAGTACTGGTTAAGTATTTATTATTAACGTGTCTGCCGGTTGCACTATCTAGTACCAAGAGATGTGGGTATTGTTTTTTGAACGCATTTGCCACCTCGTCGCCGGCGTTCATGTGTCTGAATACTACAATACCTTCATATGAGCTGATATTGTGTTCTTCTGTTATTTCTTTTGGTGCGGGGAACTTAGCATGACGTACCAGGTCTTTAATGCTGGTAACGGCGATACCGCCAATACTGTTGAATTTTTTGAAGGCGATTTCATTTTGTGCGCTCTTTTCTTTGAGTGCAGGCCCAACGTACCACACTTGTTTGTTAAATTGTGAGGTATAGTGCCAGAACATTTCCCATATTTTGCCATCGCCAAACAGTTTGTCGTAGCCGGCAAAGCGCGAGCGTGGGCCTTCGCCAAATTCTAAAATTTTCATTTTGTTTTTGCTATATTTTGCGTCGAGTATTAAGAACGAAATGTCTGCGGCAAGTTGTGGCGTAGGAGCTTTTGCGACTGCTTGTTGTGCTGGCTCTGTTTGTTGGCTTGCGCGTTGAATAGTTGCTTTTTCGGTAGGTTGTTCTACTGTTTGTTCTTTTTCAACTGTTTGCATGCTTGGCGTTGCTACTTCTTGAATAGCGTTATCAAGTGCGTGTTGCAACAGCGTATCAACTTGATCTTGTACGTTTGTGTTAGCAGGTAAGCTTGTTATTTTGCTTGCTTTATCGGTTTGGACAATTTTTATAGCAGCGTCAATAATGTCTTGCGACGATGTTGTTTGCATATCAAGTGTTGCTGGTGCCGGCAGGTTGGCAAGTTTTTCTTTATCCAAAATAAATTCGAAGGGTAAAAAGCCTTTATCTTGGAGATAGCGGGGCAGCCACGGTGTTGGATTCTTTTGAAAGTCATTGAAGAAATCGTAAAATGATCGTGTGCCGTCAATCAAGTCACGTTGAATATCTTGTTGTTCTTGGGCAAAATTTAAGGTGGTATTTTTATTGAGTTGAAGAATAAGAAGTCTTACCAAAGACTTTCTAATCTTCTTCATGGCGGTAATGCCTTCGTCGTACTTGGCAATTTTTTCGGTTACTTGGTTAATACTTGCAGAGTTGAGGAGCGTATCTAGAACCGTGTTTTCAGCCATAACTGGCTGGTTATTAGCTTGCTCCAGAATGATTGGCGTGCTGATGCTTGGTGGTGTTTGAACGACCGGTTCAATGACTTGTTGTGCTGGTACCAATTCAAGAGCTTGTTCAATTTCTGTTGTTGCCGCGGTATTTATTGCTGGCGTTGTTGCCATGCCAAGTTCTTGTTCAAGGGCTGGCGTTTGTTCTGGGGCTATGCTTTCAGGTGCGCTTTCTAATGAACTTGTTGGTTCTTGCAGTGGTGTTGGCAGGGTGTCTAGTTCTTGTTCAAGTTCCTGTGCGGCATTTTCTGGTGAGTTTGGTGCAGCTTCTGGTGTTGCTGAGGTTTTTTTGCCCAGCAGTGCGCTTGGTATATACTTTTGAAGAATCTTCTTTTTGTTCAAGCTGTTTGTACTGCCTGAGGAAAGATAAACCGACTTAGTTACTTTTTGATTGGTGTTCATGCACGCTGACAACGAGTCAGAAGCCAATGCTTTACCAGACATGAGGTTGGCAAGCAGGGTGGCCGCGAGTGCACAATACTTTGCAATATTCATTCTCATCTCCCTTGCGAAAATTAGGCAAAAATTATCTCAACCCATTTTTTTGTTACAATCTATCGTAATATTAATTTTATAATAGTAAAAATAATTGCTAGATCTCAATCATATTATAAAAAAGAGCATAGAATGCCAATTTCTACTAGATAGTTGTTTTGTGTACAGGGTAGAGTTGGAGGAGAAGTAAAAGATTATGTCTGATAATTTAACATATCCCCTCGATACATTCTACTTTGCCAAAGCTTCGTAGGACACTCCCGACTACGCCCTGCGTGGCTACGACGGGCAGTCGGGAAGGACTTTTAGTCCTGAGCTTGTCGAAGGATGTAGGACGAGCAGGGCGCTTAAGCTGCTTTTGTGGGCGCGAGATGAGAGTTTTTAGCAATGATAGGGCTGCTTACGAATTTGAGGTATGGGCACGACGTAAGCAGCCCTATCATTGCTGTGGGGGGTATGGGCCGTGGGCCCTCATGAAATGGCACGATCTGGTCGCTTTCTTTGGCAAAGCTGTTATACTGGCAACAAGAATTCAACGTGGGAATTCGACGAGAGAAATATTTCTGGTATCTGGAATAAATGAGGAACTCTTATGAGTGAAGAAAACAAGAACAAGAATCCCTTTCAAGAAACGCTCAACCTCCCTTGCACCGAATTTTCAATTCGTGCAAACGCTCATGAAAAAGAACCAGAAATTATTAGCCGCTGGAAAAGGGATGATATTTATAGCGCAACAATGAATGTGCATGAAAACGGTAAGAAATTTATCTTTCACGATGGCCCGCCGTATTCCAACGGCCACATCCACTTGGGTACCGCGTTTAACAAAATTTTGAAAGATATTGTTTGCAAATCCAAACGCATGGCCGGCTTTCACGTGCCGATAACCCCAGGTTGGGACTGCCACGGCTTGCCAATTGAGCTCAAAGTTACTACTGAACTTGGCTTGGAAGATAAAAAAGAAACCATCGACCGCAAGACATTTAAAAAACTGTGTCGCGACTACGCAAGCAAATGGATTGATGTCCAACGCGAAGAATTTAAAAACCTGGGCGTTATGTTTGACTGGGATAATCCGTATACCACCATGCAAACTCCCTACGAAGCTTCCATTCTTGAATCACTTGCTACATTTGTAGAAAAAGGATTTATTGAGCGCAAAGGTAAAACGGTGCCATGGTGTGCCTCATGCCAAACCGTTTTGGCAACAGCTGAAATTGAATACAAAGATAAAAAAGATCCTTCGTGCTACGTCCTGTTCCCACTCGCCGATGAACTGGCACGTAAAACATTCCCGTTTGCGTTTGAACAAAACCCAACATTGAAGACAATTGGTTTTCTTGCCTGGACGACCACGCCATGGACAATTCCATTGAACCGTGCCCTTGTACTTCATCCAACAGCTACCTACGCGGTCCTTGCAGGTCCGGACAATGTTGGTTTTATTGTTGCCAAAGAACTTGCCAGCAAAGTATGTAAAGAATTGGGACTTGAACAGAAAGAACTAGCAGAATTTGACCCAGTAATTTTTAAAGGCAAGGCTGCCAACAGCCCACTGATTGACCATCAAGAATCAAAAATAGTGCTCGACGACTCAGTACTGCTGGGCGACGGTACCGCTTGCGTCCACTCAGCTCCCGGCTGTGGACCAGAGGACTATGTGGTCGGTATTAAAAATGGGCTAGAAATATTCTCGCCACTTTCAGCCAGCGGCACGTACACGGCCGACGTTGTACCTGCCTCGCTTGCCGGCATGCCAATTACCGACGGCCAGTGGGCCGTTCTTAAAATGCTTAAAGAACGAGGCACCTTGTTGCACAAAGGTTCTATAAACCACTCGTTCCCTCATTGCTGGCGCTGCCGTAACCCGCTCATGTTCCGGGCAACTGACCAGTGGTTTTGTAACCTGCAACAACATGACTTAGTTAAAAAGACCGTTCAAGAAATTAATGAACGCATAACCTTTGTTCCTGCTTGGGGCAAGGAGCGCCTCTTCAACTTTGTACAAAATAGAACCGAATGGTGCATCTCGCGCCAACGCCAATGGGGCGTTCCAATTACTGCGCTGCTGTGCAACGGATGCGAAACAGCCTTTGTTGATGGTGACTTTATCAGAAAAGTTGCCCAAAAAGTTGCCGAACACGGCGTTGAATATTGGGACAATGTAATGATTCATGACCTTAAAAGGGATGGCATACTGCCCGCAGCTTTTGCATGCAAATCTTGCGGCAACGCCGATCTAGAAAAATTCAGACAAGAGCGCGACATCTTGGACGTGTGGTTTGACTCTGGGGTAAGCCACTACGCCGTGCTTGAAAAAAACAAGCAGCTGGGCTTCCCTGCCGACCTGTACCTTGAAGGTTCAGACCAACACCGTGGGTGGTTTCAAAGCTCGCTGCTCTCGTCAATGGTTATTAATGATGTAACGTGTACCAAAACCTTCTTGACGCACGGCTACGTGGTAGACAAAAACCGCCACAAAATGTCCAAGTCAGTTGGTAATGTGGTAGCCCCTGATGATGTCATTAAACAGTACAGCCGCGATATCTTGCGCCTCTGGGTTGGTGCTACCGACTTTTCGGGTGACATTGTAATGTCGGACACACTACTTAAAAACATTGCAGAAGTGTACCGCAAGATCCGCAACACCTGCCGCTTTATGATCTCAAACTTGTATGACTTTGATATGAGCAAAGACGCACTCGCTCTCAACAAGCTATGCAAAATAGATCAATATATCTTGACCCGCTTGTACGAACTTGAAAAACAGATCCGTGCCTGCTACGAGAGCTATGACCTGACGGGCGTGGTGCGCGCACTGAGTAATTTCTGTACCAATGATCTGAGCTCAATGTACTTAGATATTGTGAAAGACCGGCTGTATGTTGAACAAGCGGATGGCCGTCTGCGCCGCTCATGCCAAACTGCGGTTTATTATATTTTGAATACGCTTACCCATCTCATGGCGCCCATCATGTCATTTTTGGCAGAAGAGGTTTCGGACCATTACCAAAAAGATAAAAAAGCTTCGATTCATTTGAGTACGTTTGTGTCACTCAAAGATATTGAAAAAATAAATACCGATGCCAAAGTTTGGAAGCTGTTGGAAGAGATCCGTGACGTGGTGCTCAAGTCTCTTGAAGAGAAACGCCAAGCGGGCACCATCAAGCACTCGCTTGAAGCACGCTTAGAGCTGTATTTTGAATCAGATGCCGACCAGGTACATGAGCTTAAACACTTTATTGATGAGCTTGCGCGCACCGAAGATGCAACGCGTTTCTTGAAAGATTGGTTCATTGTCTCGCAAGTTAAATTTGTATCAAATGTTCAAGGTCTTGAACAATCTACGCTGCCGTGGGTTTACCTGAAAGCCGATCATGCGCTTGGTATTAAATGCCAACGCTGCTGGCAGTGGGACGATGCTGCTGCTGTGCAAGATGGGCTTTTGTGCGTGCGGTGCACAGAGCTTTTGAAGAAATAACAAAAAAAGAGCGAGGCGCTGTTTTACAGCGCCTCGCTCTTTTTTATTTTGCTTAATTTATTAACGTTGGCGTTTTAACATACGGCTTGAGCTTGATGAAGATGAAGATCGTTTGCTTCTTGTGTGATTTGTTTCATTATCAAAGTCATCATCAGTAAGCTTTTCTTGTCTTGTCGATTCGATTGCAAGTAATTGTCCTATTGCTTTGTAACCCCTTTCCATAGCCCAGCGAAGAGGGGTTTTGCCGTCTTCGTCTTTTACGTTTGGGTCAGCACGATAGTCCAAAAGCAATTCTACCATTTCTTTATTATTATTTGCGGTAGCTTCATGCAGAGGAGTCCAACCATCTTCGTCTAGTGCGTTTACATTTGCGCCAGCTTTAATACACTGTGTTGCTTTTTCTTTGTTGCCATTTCTTACAGCACAAAGAAGAATGTAGTCTTTTTCTTCTTGTGTAAATTTCTCAATTGAACTTGATGAGCCTGAGCTTGAGCTTGCAGCAGGCATCGCTTTGGCTGTTAAAGCCAATGTGAATACAAAAAATAGTCCTATAAATTTCTTCATGATATAACCTCTTTTTTTAAATTATTTTTTCGTTAATCAAGTTCTTCGGCAGAAACGCTCCATGGTTTTGCTGGATCCAACAAATCAATAATGGCTTTTCTGCATACTACAAAGCCTGGCGTTGCTTCAGTATTAAGTCTTGCAGCCAGATCGGCAGGCGTTTCGCCACGGTTGTTGCGTAGTTGTTTATTGGCGCCACTATCTAAAAGTAGGCAAATCATACGCTCTGAAAGACTATGTCTGTTTTTTAAATCAGTCATTAATTCTTCTTCAGATTCATTTTCTTCTTTTAAGATATCTCTTATGAAATTGTAGTGTTCATACTGTGGGTTAGCAGCAAGGCGAACGGCTGCGTGCAGTGGAGTTTCTCCATTGCTGTCTAGAGCGTTAACGCTATAATCGCGAGATATTAACCTTATCGCTTGTATCATGTCCCCATTTTTTATTGCGTCATGAAGTTGGGTTGGTTCATAATTAATTTCTAAAATGTGGGGAGTTTGTATTTGTTCTGGCTCTTCAGTTCTTGTTCTCTTTCTGCTCGATGTTAGAAATGTGCTTGTCGTTGAGCTTGAGCTTGGAGTTGGAGCTGGTGAGCTAGTATTTGGTGCATCATCGGCGCTGCAAATGTCATCATCGTCAAGTTTATTATCATCTGAGATGTATGTTAGCTCTGGTAGTAAGTTTTGTAGCAATAAGTTTGAATCTGCGCTTGTTTGCGCATTGTTGGTACATTGACGCTTTGCTGGTTGCAAAAAATCAAGAAGAAACTTAGGTTTCAATAAATCAATAACCCACTCAGGACGTCCAAACATACGCGCTAAGCCGTAGGCGTTATTGTCTATGCAACTAATGCCGTATTTAAGAAGTAGCTCAATCGCCTCAATGTTATTACTTTCTATAGCTTGGTAAAGAGCTGCTGCACTGAGAATAGTAGCCCTTTTGTCATCAAGAAGCGTATTTATGCTGGTAAGGTAACCATTGCGAATAGCGAAGAAAAGACATCTTTCGTAAGTGTATTGCTTGATATCAAGATCTAGAATTTCTTTGATTTTTGATTCATTCTCCTCACCAATAGCATTAATAAGCAGATTCTCGTGTATGGCTGGTTTTTTAGGATCATGTTTGAAGGCCATCTCAAAAATTCCCATGCCATCAATGAGTGTGGAAGTTCTCAAAACGAGTGTTTTGATAGAGCCCATCGCTACTGGAGCAAGCAGGCGAATGATATCTTGAGAGTAAGATTCTCGCTGTGCATAACATGCTGCAGTTAGGCCATATGTATCTTGTATGCTTGAATCGGCTCCTTTTTCCATGAGAAGCTTAATGATCTCTTCTCCTCCTTGGTTTTGACAAGCAAAGTGAAGAGCGGTTTTTTTGTACCTATCTTGTTGGTTAATAATAGTAGAATTCATAGATGGATGATTGAGTAACATTTTTATTGTTTTTAATTGGTGGTCAAAGGCTGCAAACATAAGAGGGTTTGCCGTGTGGATGTCGGGGCTACTGAGTCCGCCACGAGAACTAAGTTCGACGGTATTTGGATTACTAATAATAATATTTGGCTGTCTTAGTAGTATTTCAATAATTTTTATATTTCTTTCATCTGCAGCTAAACAAAGAGCAGTAGGATATTGATAAAATTTTTTCTTTTCCTTAGCATTAACATCAATGTCTTGCTCATCAATCAGTTCTTGTACTGCTTGTGCATCACCACGATGTACGGCTTTAAAGAAGAGCTCTGTTTTTCTTTTGTTTAAGGCTTCTTCGGCAAATGTTGCTAATACTGGTGATTCGCTTGATGCTATTATCTGATTAAGTTTTGATTTCTTTTTTTCTATTAGTTTACTTTCAAAACTTTTGCCTGGTAACCTTAATCTCTGTTCCGGTGTGCTTGGTTCTAGTAAATTAATCATTTCTTGAGAGCGACCAAGTCTTTTGGCCATTTCTACTGGAGTTTCGTTTATTTCCTTATACTCAGATTTAAACAAGCCTTCCGCCTTACGTTTTTTCTTAGCGCCTTTGATAAGTAAAAGCTTTATATATTCAAGATTGTTAAGAGAAACAGCACGGTGGAGAGGAGTCAAGTTATCTTTAGCACGTTCGTCTACATCGATGCGTTCATGGTTAAGAAGTATTTCTATCATCTCGGTATTTTGATAGCGCATTGCTGTATGAAGTGGATAATAATCTCCAGAAAAATCATCTCTATAATAATACGTAACTTGATATCCTTGTGCGAATAAATCTTTAACTTTTTCTGAGTCGTTAGCGTTAACTGCCGACATAAAATCCGCGTGACTGGGCTTTTTGTTTGTTGCTGACTTTTTTCCTGGCAGCCATGACGATACTACAGTAAGTGCGCGGGACAGCCTGCCTTGTTGGTTGTCGTTCGCCTTCGAACTTGCAGCAGGCATTGCATTGGCAGTTAAAGCCAAGCTAAATACAAAAAATAGTCTTATAAATTTCTTCATGATATAACCTCTTTTTTTAAATGATTTTTTCGTTAATCAAGTTCTTCGGAAGAAACGCTCCATGGCTGCGTTGGATTATCTATCCAATTGCGTACGTTT
Organism: Candidatus Babeliales bacterium; assembly: GCA_019746485.1. Lineage (GTDB taxonomy): Bacteria > Babelota > Babeliae > Babelales > RVW-14 > AaIE-18. The sequence continues at coordinate 13,247 of JAIERW010000034.1, forward strand.
TTGTTATCAATATCGCCATAATTAATTTCTAAATTACCTAAATTGCCATAATTAATTTCTAAAATGTAGGGAGTTTGTTCTGCTGGTGTGTGCAAGGTTGAACTTGAGCTGGTGTTTGGCAAGCTTGCAGGTACATCGGGGCCATAAATGTCATCATCAATAAGTTCATCATTGTCTGGAAAGTCGAACAAATTTGACATCAGGCTTGGGTCTGGGCTTTGTGGGCTATTGGTGGTGCGTTGACGCTTTGTTGTTGGTGATTCCAACAAATCAATAATATCTTGGCTTTTGTTTAATCTCTTTGCTCTTTCTAGTGCTGTTTCGCCGTTTGCTGTCTTATGTTGTCTGTTAGCTCCAGCAGCAAGAAGTAAGCTAATAGTTTCGATATTGCCACAGTAAATTGCAAGTGTGAGTGCTGTTTCGCGGCTAGCACAACTGCGATCGACATAGTTAACGTCAAAGCCTTGTGCGATAAGACTTCTTAATTCTTGTGCATCACCTTCTTCTGTGGCATAGAGAATGTCGAAATCGTAAGGTATTCGAACGGTGACGCCTAAAATTCCTGCTACTGCAGACAGCACGCAACGTCCTAGCCATGAAGCTTGTCCTAAAAAACGCTCCCGTGAGCTGATAGGAGCTGGAGCTTGTTGCTCATTGTTTGTTGAACTCGAACTTGAGCTTGACGCAGCAGGCGCTTCATTTGAGCTACTTGACGAGCTACTTGATGAACTTGCAGCCGGCATTGCATTGGCTGTTAAAGTCAATCCGAATAAAAACATTAGTATAAATTTCTTCATAATTATAACCTCTTTTTTGAAAACATTCATGCAAAATTACTTTGTATTACTGCTTAATCAGTATATATATTATTTTATATTTGTCAAAAGGCATGCTTTTATTGCAATAAATGTGACAAAAGTGTATTTTTTTAGAGGTTTTGTATTTTTAAATAAAAAAGAGAGGGGCACTGCATTATGCAGTGCCCCTCTCTTTTTTTTACTTATTTAAGGCTGATTATTTGTGTGCAAGCGCTTTTTTGGGCTTTTGTCTTCTTCGTCTGAAGATAAATACTCTGGTAAATCATCTAAATCTGTACTTGAAGAAGAAGTTGATTTTTCATCATCATAATATTCGTTCTCAGTACAAACAACTTCTTGAGCACATTGTTGAGGTGTTTTTCCTTGAAGATCTTTTTTCGTATTACTTGCCCCAGCATCAATAAGCATTATCATCATTTCATCATGCTCTAAAATTGTTGCGATGTGAAGAGGAGTCCAGCCACAGTGCATTTCTGGTTGATTAATAAATTTCTTAAAATCGAGGTCTGAGAGGTTATGGTTTTCTAAAATGTATTTAGCTAGATCGATATCATCGTGTAAAGCGGCTACATAAAGCGCTGTTCTGCCATCTTCATCGCAGATTGTTATGTTGCTTGCATCCTTTTCAATAATTTCTATCATTTCTACTAAATCGTCATTTTGTATTGCTAATAAAAGAGTTCCTTGGTTTGGAGCCGCAGGCATAACATGAGCTGTTAAGGCCAAAGCGATTAAAAGTGAACAAAAAAAGCTTTTTTTCATAGTGATTCCTTGCTTTTTGTACTGGTTTAAAGGGCTGATTTAATGTCATTATTACTATACCTAATTGTAATAAATATTTTATATTTGTCAAGTTGTTGTGAGTAGTGTTTAAAATCTGGGAATTTGTTGTTGTTTGAATTGTTTTAAAAGCTAAATAAGGCCTTTTTTGTGCAAAAAGGGCCTTATTTAGAAAGCAGAATCATTAAATTAAGAAGAGGGTTAGACCCGAAAGGTCTTTGCCAGGTACATGATCAGAAAAACAAACCCGCCCACAAATGCTACTTTGAGCAGTAAAATGCTGACAAATGCTTTTCTGATAAACTTCATGATTAGTCCTTTTTTAAAACTTATGGCCCGGCAGGTGCTGGCGTGATTACCGCTGGTGTTGGTGCTGAAGGCGTGGTAGTTGCTGGTAATCTGGCAAGATTTCGATCAATATCGCTTAAAAGCGGATCGGCCTTAGCAGCACTTTCCGGAATTAAGGTTTTAGCGGTTGCTAAGTATTTTTTTGCGTTTTCTAGCAATGGTTGGTTGGTTGAAAAGTTTCGTGTGACGAAGCGTTTTTGATAGGCTTGAGTAAGAGCGTTGTCAACGACTGACTGAAAATCTGCCTGCCCGAGTGTCTCTTTGATATCGCCAACCACTGTTTTAAAATCGTCACTATGGGCTGGTTGGACAAGTTCAAGGTTGTTTATACAATGGCCAAGTAACGTTTTGTATGTAGATGCTTTGCTTGTTTTGAGTGATTGTTCAAAACTTTCTCGTGTGGTTGCGCTGAGCTTATCAAGTTCGCGTCTGACCTCTTTGATTGTCTGGGCAATGTTTGGTAACTCGGTTATCAAGTTTTGTGCGGCGGTAGTATTAGCTTTGTCATTTAAATCAGCATTAAGCCTTTTAAGCTTTTCAAGCATTGTATCGCGTTTATTGTTGATGGCGCGACGGTGTTTTTGGTCAACCGATTTATAGTCACCCAAACCAGATTTTTTGTCTTCAGTGCTTGATGGTATGCTTGACGACGTGTCTGAGCTACCTAAAGCACCTGATGGTGATTTAGAACTTTCTCCAAATGGCTGAGAAGAAGAATATGACGATGAAGGATAGTACGACGACGGGCGATTCCAATTGCTTGCGCTTGAGCCCCACGACGTTGGAGATGAATATGGTGATCGCCAACCACTACTGCCACCGCCGCCATAAGGCCGTGAATATGACCGTGGGAAACCGTAAGGCGGAACACTATACGAACGCGGCCTGCTGCGTTCTTGCATAGCGCGGCGTTGTTGCGATTCACGCAGTTCTTGTTCGCGCTTTTTCTTTTTTTTGGTTAATTCTTCATCTGTTTCTTTGCTGCCACGCATCTTTTTAAGCTCTTGGGCAATGGGATCAATTTTTGTAGAAAATAAATTTTTTATATCAGCTTCAAGAACTTCTTGCGGCGAGTTTATTGCCTGATTTGCCAATGACGTTGGTGCAAAAAAGAATGGTGGTAGCGAGTGTAAGTTTGCATGAAAACATAAACGGGCTAAGAAAAAAACAATAATTATTTTTTTTAGATTAATCTTCATACTGTTTCCTTACCAAAACCATGATGATCTTTTTGAACGTTTTTGCTGTTCAGCTTTGCGGCGTACTTGTTCTCGATCTACTTTTCTCTTTTTTGCTTGTGTTTCCAATGCTTTTTTTATTGTTTCGCTGCCTAGTGTAAGTCGCAGTGTTTGAGCAACTAATTGTACCTGTGTTATGGTTGCGTATGCTTCCTGTTCAAGCGAAGTAAAATTGGATCTGTCGTGTTGTTTTGCCAAGTCTTGCGTCAGGTGTTCTTGAGTATTTTGAGGGTGTTTTTGCTGCCATGAATCTTCGCTGTCATACCAAGAAAAAGCCACACAAAAAGAGAAACTAACCACAAGGAATGCGCACAACATAACCAATTTTTTCATATTATTCCCCAACCGTAAATTGTGGACTTGTTGGATTAGTTACTTGTTCATCATCAGCAAGAGGTTTTAGAGCCTTTTCAAGTATTCCGCGTCGTTTACCCGCTTTTGTTTCCTGTGGTTCAAGTTTAATGTTTGGAAGTGGGACTGCAGGTGTTTGTGCGAGCTCCTGAAGTTTATTTTCTGTTTTGGTTGTTGCCTCTTCTTGTGCCAAGTCAATTACAATGCGCTTGTTGAGTTGTTCAAGTCGCTCACACGCATCAACAATTTTTTTACGAAGTTCTTCAAATTGTGGTAAAAAGAATACGCGTTGGTACATTTTGTGGTCATTGATAATACCGTGGGCAACGGTAATTTCGTCGATATTTGTTTTAAAATCAGAAAAGATAACTTTAAATTCTGGAGAAAAATTTTCTGAAGAATCTATCTTACGTTCAACTTCTTTGAGTAAATCAACAAAGTGGTTCATATAAAAACGAAATGCTTCTCGTTTTGCATGAGAAAAAACGTACGTGCCAACTTTTGCTGTTTCGTCAGCCGGCTTTGCCTGTGGGTCTTTGTTGATAATTAACGATTCCAAAAAGAGCGTGCGATTATCCTTTTCGTCTTCTTGATTTTCTGCCACTGTACTTAGCGCAGGTTTTTGTGTTGGCCGTGGCCCAAATGGCTGACCCCAGTTTGGGTTACCCACTGGTCGCGTAGGCCCAGACTTTTTCTCACTCAATGCTTTTTCCATATCTTGAGCAAGTTTGTCAAAGTCGACGCCTTTAAAAAGCTCATCAAAATTAAAGGCATGCAGGCAGGTAATGCCTACAATAAGCGTGAAAATCGATGAAAATATAATTTTTTTGCTCATTTTTATCCTTTGGGCCTACAGTTAAAAAAAGGCTTAATGAGATCCCCCTCACCATTTAATCCTATTATTAAGGTAAATGTTTGGAAGCTCTAAAGTCAAATAAGGAGATTTTTTGATTATTTATTTCTTTAAGAAAATTAAAAAACAGGGCTCTTTTGCAAAAAATGAAGGATTTGTACTTATTGAACTTATGGTGGCCCTTGCTATTCTGATGATCACCTTTAAAGGGATTTGTTGCCTGGATCAGGCCCTTGCGCGGAGCCAAAACGATATGATGACTTTGTTGCGCGGTTCTAAGCCTTCGTTGCTGGCAAACCAGCGGGCAGTGCCGGCTGCTGCCAGGGCTTATGTAAAAATTGTGAGTGCCCACAAAATACCGGCCTGGTGCTCACGAGGAGTTATTGTTGATGAAGAGACGGTTGCCGCGCAGGCTCGTTAAGCCACGGCTTTCTGGCTTTACGCTGGTTGAAGTTACGGTGTACCTAGCACTGTCCAGCATACTTGCCTGCCTTGCTTTTTCGTTATTTAACCAAACAAGTCTTTCTATTGCCCAGCGTTCGGCTACGCATGAAGATTTGGTTCGCACGGCCATTTTTGTTGATTTGCTCAAGCGCGATTTGGCCAGTGCCAGCATGCGGCCGGCTGACTGGGTGGCAAAGGACGCTATGTTTAAACAGGAATTTATTGACCCGCGCGGCAACCTTGAAAGCCAATGGGTAAGCTGGTCGGTCAGTAAAGATGGCTTGATACGTTCGTACGGTCTTTATGAGTCAATAAAAAAAGAGTGGGTGCGCAAGCAGACCGATTTTTTTGGCTGCGGGGTAACGGCTGTCAGTTTTGAACCGGTTATCAATCGCGATACCAATTGTGTTGAAGCGGTGGCGGTTACCTACGAACAACAGAACAAAATTTATCAGGCAACGGTGCCATTGCAAAACAGGATTATCGCATGAAAAAGCACCATGGCTCGGCATTGCTCTTGGTTCTGGGCATAACTTCAATGCTTTCGATTTTAATGCTTTTGCATTGGCAGCGAACATCGTTATTGTTTGATTTGGTGCACGAGCGCGATAAGTATCAAGCACAACAGCGCACATTGCAAAATTTTTTTGTGGCAGCTACTAACTTTGTAAACAAGCATCATCAGCGGCTTGTGGTAAGCGTGACCAGCAAAAAACCGCTGCGTTTTAATCTTGAACAGCAGGTGTCATTGAGCGACAATCAGCTAGTGCGTGGTGTTTTGACATTGTACAAAGACGATGTTAATCAGTGTCTGCGGATGATGGTGCAGCTTGTTGAAGACAATAAAGTGACGCTTGGCATGCGCTGTGTTGTTAAAAAACAGCCAACGGTTCGAGGAGAAAAGCTTGCGGTTAGCCATGTTTCGGTTTGTTCTGTTGCCTAGTTTTGCTTACTCATTATCATCGCTATCGTTGTCCATGTCTGCAAGTTCTTCGATGGGTTCAAGTTGTTGGGCTAGTAATCTAACAGCAGCGTTTTCATGTTCTTTGTTGGTTTGTGCAAAGTACCTTGCTTGATTTGCCGCATCGTCATTACTTTCTTCAAAATTTTTAAATAGTGCGACTAAATTGTTAACAAGAGCGGGCTTTTCGGTAACAACACTAATTATTGCGTGGCCAAGCTGTTGCTGATCTGTGGTAAAGAGAGTTTCAAAGAAAGTTGAATCTAATAAATCAAAACTTTCAGTTTTTATTATTGTAGCTGCTCTAACTGCCTGATCTACGGCAATTTTCTTTTCTACCAGTGCGTTCAACAGGTCTAATACTGAACTGATAACAAGATAATTATCATTGGCTGCTTCAATTGTTTTCATAGCAAGTGCTATTGCTGGGTCATAAGCCATAGAATAACCTTTTTCTACTAACATTCTTAGAATGTCAAAACGTGTATCGAGTGTTTCTTCGTTATCTTTAAGAGCGTTTGTTATTGCTGCATCAAATATTGGTTGATAATCTTTTTCAACAAGAGATTTATACAGCTCTAAGCTTCTTGTTTGAATATTTTCATTTTCATTGGTGATATTAAATTCTGCTGCACTGGCTGCTAGTTCAAATGCCTGGTTATGTTCAATAAGAACCTTAAACAAATCAAGTGCTTCTGATCGAACACTGAGGTTATCATGCCTGCTATTGTTTTGCGCTGCTTCAATTGCTGGCTCAATTGCCTGCCTATATTTGACAAGTGCTTTAAATAAACCGCAGCCTATTCTACGTAAATCTTGTCTAGTAGATTGACTATACTTTTTGGCACTAGTTGTTGCTTGTTTAATAAACGTCTCTTCTATTTGACAAAGTTTTTCACATAATTTAATTGCTTCAAGATAAATTACCGGATTTTGGTTGGTAATGCTCGTCATTGCTTGCTTTTTAATGGAATCTATCATTGTTTTGTTGTTCATAGCTTTTGCCAGATCAGCAAATTTTACCAAGATTCTTAATTTTACTATTTGGGCACTATGCGCAATAATTTTTTGGCAAAGATTTTTTAGAATTTCTTGAAGTTGTTGATTCTTTTGGTTTTGTTCAAAAAAGACTTTATATTTAATAAATAAAAACGAAATTTTGTTGTGATAGTTAAGATTTTGTTCAAGTTCAAATGAATCGATAAGTTGAGCAACCAAGCTAATAATATTTTCTTTGACTGGGATTTTATAGCGCGCCAGTATCTTAGTAAGTCCTTCAAGTTTAACTTGGGGTTCTAAAAAGTTGTAGGTAAAGAATAGAGAAATGAAACGCCAATCAAACCCCTGATCGATAGTTTCTTGCTGAGGTAGAGGCAATTTGTATTGATAAAGGTTTGCAAAAATGAATATGAAAGGATGTGGGTTGGTAAAAAAATTTTTTCGTATGTACATGTTCAAATATTTTTCATACTCTTCTCTAATAGTTGCCATAGTTGTACGTACGGCATAGGCATGTCGGTAAGGAAGAAGGATGAGCGAAAAAGAAGCAGCATCAGTGGGTTTTGTAACTGACTGGGTAGTTTTTTTAATAATTGAGATTATTGTTTCGGCAGCATTATTATTGTTAAGATCTGAGTCTTCTACGTCGTCAAGTTCCCAATTAAGTTTGGCACATAAACGTCTAAAATGGGTTGAGTTAAAGGTAGGATCAAAAAATTGTTGTTCAAGATCTGAACGAGATGCTGCAGACGAGCTTGATGATGAAGAACTGGAAATTGGTTCATCTTGTGATGCAAAAAGTTTAAGTCCTAAGAGGCTATCTAATATAATAATAATGTTTTGTAACGATGTCCTAATTTCAAATATTTCGTAGACCCCGGTAGGAACCAGGATATACATAAAGTCATTAAGCATTAGCGTTGCGAAGGTAACTTTTTTGTTATCAAGCGTAATCGTGACTGATGATATTATCCCTTCATTGGGAAAGACACTTTGATCAGTTAGCCTAATAAATCCGCATGGTTTGGTACTATTAATTTCACTAGCATCAACAAAGTTTTTACTTTCTGGTAGCTTTATTTTGGCATACGTAATGAGTGGTAAATTTTCTATATTTTCACTCCAATCCTGCCGAACAGTTGGATGTTGAGTTTCATCTTCTAATCTGTTTGCAATGCTTTTTTCATAAAAATCATGTAATTTTTGAGAAAAAACAACTTCTTCGTAAGCATTGTTACCAAAGGTACGATCTTGTTGATTGTAGGTATAGGCATTGCATAAATTTCTGATTGTTGTTTCTACGCAATCGTTGAAAACTACGCCTCCAAAGTTAACCGTTCCAAATTCAGGTAAATAAGGAATTGGTTGCCCATATTTTTGATTCATAATTTCAGCATAAATAAGATTGGCAAAATCGAATTCGTTCTTTGTTAAAGAAGTAAAAATATTCTCAGGAGCAACAATAGATTCAGTAGTAGTAATAATATTATTTAACTCTTCTGCAAGAGCTTTTCGAATTTTTTTATGGGCGTTCGGTTCATAACTATCATTGACCCAATCATCAGTTGCTTTTAATGCTAAAAATTCTTTTGGTAACTCTTGAAAGTAAGTGGCAAAGTCTTGTCGTGTCAAAGATTTTTTATAAAGCAAGGCGAGTAAAATATGCTCTGTGGCGTAGCCTTCGTAGTTTTGGTTGGTTGCTACGCTTGAGCTTGAAGAAGAAGAAGAAGAAGAAGAGCGTGAGCTTGAAGAAGACGGGCTTTGAGATTGGCATTCATTACATGAACGCGCAATAAGGTCTGCAAAATTTATGATTGAATTAAAGGGGTTTTTAGCAAGCAACGAAGAGAGTTGTGTTCTTCTGTTTTTAGCATCGAAAACCTTTCTTAATTCTGCAACATTTGGTAGGTCAATACGTTTTCTTTTTTTAGCTTTTTCTGTAGATTTTTCTTCAGTTGAAGGATTTTCTTTTGTTGATAGTATCGTTTCAAGCTTTGCTATAAGTTCAAAATCATCACCAATACCTCTTGTTACTAGTTGCTTAGAGCGTAAATAATTATTTGCGCGTTCTTTTATATTATTATAATGTTGTGCTAATTTTTCAGTTCTACTGAGTTCTTTTTGGTAGATATTATATTCTTCTTGTGCTTGAGAAAAAGTGAGCCCATTGTTTTTGTTCATAAACTCGGTATTAAAATCTTCGTCAGAAAGCAAAGTTTTGATAAGTTGTTCTTTAAGTAAGTCGACAGGCAGCCCATAATTTTGACTGATGGTTGTTAAAATCTTGGCTATTGTTTTTATTGAACAGAGTGGCGTGGGCATGTTGTGCTTGCTGGGTTGAAAGCCGCCATTAAAAGCGTGAAAAATTACTTTAACCAATTGTGTTGTAGCATGGTTTGGGTTGCCAAAATAATAGAGCTTTTTAATGTAGTGCGATTCAATGGCAAGGGCGCCGAGCGCAGGAGATAGAGCGAGTCGGTGTTCGGGAAGCAAAATATCCCACGTCCCTTTAATATCTTTTATGCTGCCCGGAATTGCCTGCGGACCAAAACATAAACAGAAAATGATAAGCAAAAGCAAGCGTAATAATTTCATAAAAATTCCCCCTCAACCCATTACCTTAAATTTGTTCTAGATTTTATTTTAAGATAGAAATAATCTAAAAATCAATAAAGTACCAAAAACCTAAAAATAGGAAGCTGGTGGGTTATGTTAGTTTTTATAATGTTACTTTCTGCACTATTTCTTAATGTAGCGTTCTTTTTTCCAATTTTATGCCCGTGGGGCGGGGTGCTGGCAGTAGGTCTTTTGTGGTATTACCTTTACGCTGGCCAGTCCACACCATTTAATCGTGTCTGTGTGCAGAGTTTTGCGTGGGGTTTTTGTTTTTATGCGCCACATTTAGTGTGGCTATTGTGCTTATTTGCAACAAAATCTCAAGCAAGTGTGACGGCAAGCATGCTGTGGTACGTGGTTATGGTTGTTTATTTCAGTATAATTGCCAGTGCGTGGTTTGGTGCGGGTTCAAGGCTTGCCAGCGCGTGCAAGCGCTCAGGAGCGCGTGCTCTCAGTTTGTTACTTGTTGTGGTTGGTTATTTTGTTTTTAACGAATATTTTGGTTTATTTTTATTTGGTAATTTTGAGAGTTGCGGTTATCCATTTGCTAATCCATTAATTCCCTTGGCGCGGTACTCGTGGTTTTTAGCACTTGTTTCTTTTGCGAGCAGCTGTTTGTACGGTCCAACCCTGCAACGTTCTTTTTTTCAACCGAATGACTTTGAGTTAGTTCACATAAAACCTAAAAAGAGTATAAGTTTTCAGCAGCAGGTTTACGCTGTTTATCAAGCGATCGGGGCGCACAGACTTTCAGGTAGAGCAAAGCACATTTTGTTTATAGCGCCAGAAAGTACTATACCGTTTTATATCAATCGAGAGCCCTGGATGATTAACATGTTACACTGTGCATTGCCGGCAAATGGCCATTTATTGATTGGTGCCCAGTTTGAAAACGAAGAGCACGAACTGCACCAATCAATTTATTGTCTAGATTTACGTCGCATAAAAACTATTTATAAAAAAACACACTCAGTACCTTTTGTAGAAAAGATGCCCCCATTTTTTAAAAAGTGCGCTATACTCAGGGACATATTTTTAAAAGATCTGCGAGAAACAATAGAAGGCTCCAGTAAAGAAAAAACTGCGCCTGTTTTTGAAATAGATTCAGAAAATCTTATTGTTCCACGCATGTGTTCTGAACTCTTTTTTATGAGTAGGGCAGCAGATTTTTTAGCATATCGTATGATGAAGAAAAAAGTTGTACTTTTTTTCTTTGTAAATGACAGTTGGTTTGTTGATTATTTTACAAAAATCATGGAAAATGTAACCTGCATTAAAGCAGCCTGGTTTGGGTTGCCCATAGTTTATATTGGACATGAATGTTATCAAAAAATAAAATTATGAAAGGAAATAACCATGCGTATTTTTTTACTCCAAGATGTTGAAAAGCTTGGCATGGCAGGACAAATTGTTGATGTGAGTGACGGTTACGCTCAAAACTTTATTCTTCCAAGAAAGCTTGGTATTAAAGTTACCGGTGCTGATATGAAGTTCTATAAAGAACGTACCGTTAAAGAAAAAGTTACTGCAGAAGTTTTAAGCAGTAAAGTTGCTATGCTTGCTGAACGTATTAAAGGCATGCATGTTACTATTAAAGAACGTGTTCATGATGATGGCAAACTTTATGGCGCTGTTGGTGCCGATGAAGTAGTAGAATTGCTTAAAGAAAAAGATGTTACTATAAATCGCAAACAAGTTGAATTCAACAAAGCAATTCGTTCGCTTGGCGAGCACAAAGTTGTTATTAAGCTTTCTTCAAAGCTTAAACCAGAATTGACGCTTAAGGTTGTTGCAAAAGACGAATAAAGGGTGACTAAAAATGGCATTTGGACGCCATGCAAATTCACCAGATATACGACGTAAGCAAGATACAACAGAAAGCATTTTAGGTAAGACATTGCCAGCAAGTATCGAAGCTGAAAAATCGGTACTTGCTGCTATTTTGCTCAACGATGAAAACTTAACGTTAGTTTCTGATATTTTAAAGGCTGAGGATTTTTATCACAAGCCCCACCAAATTATTTATCAGGCGCTCCTTGAACTTGGACAAGCTTCAAAAAGAATGGACCTTGTTGTAATTCAAGATCATCTTGAAACTAAAAAGCTTCTTGAATCTGTTGGCGGAATCGTTTATTTGATGGAGTTGCAAGAAGATATCCCGGCGATGGGTTTAATATCGCAACACTCAAAAATAGTTAAAGATAAAGCTATTTTGCGTGAACTTATTTATTCAGCAACTGATATCATTTCAACCTGTTATGATCAAAAAGTATCTGAAATAGATACGGTTTTGGATAATGCTGAAAAAAAAGTTTATCTGATTTCAAATAAGTTAACGGCACCAACATTTGTGCAGCTGGACATTTTGCTTAAAGAAACCTTTAGACAATTAGCAGATGTTAAGAGTCATCGTGAAGGGGTAACCGGTATTCCTTCAGGTTTTCAAAACTTTGATAAAATGACATCGGGTATGCAACGCGGTGATTTATTAATTTTGGCAGCGCGACCTTCGATGGGTAAAACGGCGCTGGCGCTTAACTTTGTTACCAACGCATGGCGCTCGGGGGCAAAAGTTGGTGTCTTTTCTTTAGAAATGTCTTCAGAACAATTGGTCCTACGGCTACTTTCAGCTGAATCTGGTATTCCGCATCAAAAAATTCGTAATGCTATGGTTTCTTCAGAAGAGTGGATGTCACTGACTAATCATGCTGCAGAGTTGGCTGAAGCAAAAATATTTATTGATGATACGGCTTCAATAAATATTATGGAGCTGCGCGCAAAAGCGCGTAAACTCAAGGCAAAAGAGAACATTGATTTCTTGGTGATTGACTATTTACAACTCATTTCTTCGCATGGCAAACATGAGAATAGAAACCAAGAAATATCTGCTATTTCACGTGCTCTGAAGGGCTTGGCAAAAGAACTTGATTTACCAATTTTAGCACTTTCTCAGCTTTCTCGTTCGCTTGAAAGTCGTGTAGACAAACGGCCAATGCTTTCTGACTTGAGAGAATCTGGTGCTATTGAGCAAGACGGAGACGTTATTTTCTTTGTTTATCGCGATGTTATTTATAATCCAGATACCGATAATCCGGAATTAACTGAGATTATTATTGGTAAGCAACGTAACGGACCGGTAGGCTCGTTTCATGTTGAGTTTAAAGGCGAAATCACACGGTTTGTTGATATCGCTGGGCATGGGTATCGAGGGCAATAAATATACCATTTTGTTAAGCGTTAAGTACAATGTATGAAAAAAATTATAGTGGGCCTTACGGCCCTTTTTTTTACCTGTTTAGGATTACAAGGGGCTGCTCAGCCTGAAAAAAAATGGCATATTCTTATTTCTAAGCAACTAGAAAAAATTACTCTATTTCAAGATTCTCACGATCAATCATTGCCTGCCATTTTGAGAGATTCAAAGCTTTTTGACGGATCTATCAAGATGAATTCCGGTACCTTCGAAATCAAGGTAAAAGAGGGGGTTATACTGGCAATTCCGTATCATATAGTTGCTTATTTTCTAGAGCCCCGCTTTGCTTGCATTAATGGTCTTGCCCCAGCATATTGTAATTGTTATATTTATACGAGTAACATTGTTTTTGAACAATATTCAAAAGCGATAGCCTTAACGGCCAATACTTTTCATGAACAAGCTTTGTATGACTTGTCTATTATGAGGTTTGGGGATGGGGATAACGAAGTATCTGATCTTGATTATTTTCCGTATGAACCAATTCCGTCTCCCCGCGAATAGTGTCTAAAAACTTAGCCCAGCTAAAAGTTAGGAGAGAAGTATAATGATAAAACCACTAACTATCTTAGGCATAGACCCTGGGTTTACCGTAACCGGTTATGGTGTTTTGCGAAAACAGGAGGGCAAGACCTATCTTCTGGATTACGGGTACCTTAAGCTTAAGCCCAAAGAACATCTGTCCCAACGGATTGGGGTCTTTTATAATTTCTTCAAAGAAAAGATCGAAGCCCATCAGGTTTCCCAGCTGGCACTTGAGACCCCGTTCTTGGGTAAGAATGTTCAGACCTTTTTAAAGCTTGGCTACCTGAGGGGAGCTTTGTATTTGTTAGCCAACCAGCACGATCTTGCCTTACATGAGTTTTCACCGCGGGAGGTAAAACAGGCAGTTACCGGTTTTGGGGGTGCTCAAAAGGAACAGGTAGCGACCATGATTTTACGACTGTTTCCCAACCTGGCAAAAATAGGCAACATAGAAAAACAAGACGTGACCGATGCCTTAGCAGTTTGCCTTTCCGGTCTGTGGCAAGACAACCGAAAGCGACTTTTGAGGTCGTAAAAATTTTAAGACTTTGCCAAGCCCCGTAAGTTTTTCTAACAGAAAAATTTTGGGGCTTGATTATTTTTGCCAAGCCGTGGTAGTCTCGAATTATAATCTTTGACGTTTTCTCGTCATGACCCTTTTCAGACCTAAAACAAGAAGAATTAATAAGCCGTCCGATAATGATTATTATGTTAAAAAATATAATAACTCTGAAAAGCCTTTATTTATCGGGCTTTTCGTTCATATTTAAAGGCAATTATAACATCGCCACTCATTATCAAAGAAAAATCGGACCCTAAAAGTTTCAGGGTGAAAGTATTGTATTTTAGGAATTTGAAAAATTTAAAGACAAATAATTGATGATGACCAAGTCACGGTTGCTGGACAAGCCTGGGTCAAACTGTCAGCCCCTAGTGTGTCATAATTGTACACAGCCAGTTATTAACCCTTAAAAAATTTTTGCCTATTTTTTCCCCAAACCCTACTCCCTACAACTACCGGGAAACAGAACTTCTTACGGAACATGCCAAAAAAAACGCCCCATAAGAGAAACTCTTACGGGGCGAAAAAGGAGAAAGGAGAGTAGTAATGAAGATCTTTTAAAGTCCCAATCAGAGACTAAATTTTTAACCTATTTTCAAGGTTCACTATGAATGATATCATATCCTATCCGAAAATCAAGCTAATTTTTATATTGCCTTAGAACAGGGCTTTCACCAGTCAAAAATTTCAATTTGATACAAAATATTGGACTTCGACTAAAGGTTTATAAAAACCATCACACAGGGAAAACCCTGCATGATGGAAAAAGGAGAGTAGTAATGAAGTCTTTTAAAACCTGATTATATTCACTATGTTTGGACTAGATAGACTATAGGAAGTACCAGCAAAGTCAATTTTTTATTGCATAAATAGAATAAATAATTCAGTAAGCCTAGAAAATAAGCATCTGTGCATTGAGCGATTTATTTTAAAATAGGCCCAGTGATTTGCTCAAGATTTATTTGGCAAATCTTATGCTGAGCCACCCCCTTGAGAGCCTCATCAAAGGCTATGGGACTGGTAAGAAAAACTTGAAAGTTAAAGTTCTGCAATGTAGCAAAGCAACGCTTAATCCGGTCTTGGTCAAAGTCCGTTAAAAAGTCGTCAAGCAACAAAACACCAGGCTCCCCTTCTTGTTCAGTCTGACACAACTGGGCAATTTTGATCAAAAATACGATAAGCTTCTGCTGGCCGCGTGATGCAAAGATTCGAGCGGCCTTATTTTGAAAAATTATAGTGAAATCATCCAAATGCGAACCAAAAAGCGTTCTGCGCCACGAAAGCTCTTGCCTGGTAAACTTACCTTGGAACCATTCCCAAAATTCACCAAAACTCAAATGTGTTTGCATATTTTTTGGCGAGTACAAAAATTTTACTCGCAAATCTTCCTGAGGGGTTACAAAATAGTCTTGAAGAAATTGATTGACGGTTTGTTCCAAATAAGCGAGATATTCTCGTCTTTCCCGCTGTATTTCAATAGTTTCTTCCCACAATTTCTCCGACCAAATGGCTAACTCTTGTTGTAGGTTTTGGCTGGAACCAAGCCGATCATTACACAAAATACTTGTTCGTTGTTCGGTAATTTGCTTTGCCCGTTTGAGTGTTTGTAAAAAAGCTGGATTTTGCAGCATAAGCGAATAGTTCAAAAAGTCGCGCCGCTGTTCAGGCGACCCACTCACTAAACTAATATCTTCTGCTGTTAGACTGACAATGCGATAAGCACTGATTAATTCTTTGTATGACTGAACTGGCTTTTGATTGAGCTTAACCAACTTGCCTTCTTTTTCAGAAAAGCCAATTTGGACTCGTTCAGCCACCTCTTCTTGACCTAACGAAAAGTCGACCTGGATAAAAAAATGTTTTTTTTCCAACTCAACTAAGTCGCGGTTCAAGTGGGTGCGAAAAGATCGGAGATAACAACTATAATGAAGTGCCTCCAAAATACTTGTCTTGCCCGATCCGTTACACCCCTGAATTACCACGAATTGACGATCAACATCAAATTGCTGCTGATCGAAACAACGAAAGTTTTGTAACTTGATGCTTTTTATATGCACAATCGTTTTTTAGTTTTGTGCCAATGAGACCGGCATTACCAAGTAGGTTAAGTGATAATCTTTTTCGCGCGATTCAAAGATTATTGGCTTTACCGAATTCTTGATATAAAACGTTACATCTTTTTCAGAAAAAACCTGTAAACCATTGAGCAAGTATGGCGAATAAAACCTGCTTTCTACAGCAGCTCCGACAAAATCTTGCAAGGTAACTGATTCTTCTAATTTGCCAACATCTTTATTATGAAGGTTTACACGCACTGAATCTGGCTGAAAGCAAAAATTAGTTGAAACAAACTGACCTGATAGTAAGCAACTGGTACGCTTAAGTGTTTTAATAAAGTTGTCTTTTGCTAAGCGGGCTGGCGTAAAACCTTCTTTTTCAAGCACTGGTTTATATTGAGGAAATGGTTCTGAAATTAAACGTGTAAAAAAATTAAAATTTTTGCCCGAAAAAACAAGCTGCTGGCCGCACGTTCCCAAAAATACATTACCTTCACTTCCCTCAAGAAGTTTCTTTAATTCAAGAACAGCACGCTTTGGCAAAAGCCACTTTTTATCGGTTCCTAGGGTATATTTCTCGGTACTAATTTGTGCCAAGCAGTGACCATCAGTTGTCACCAACGACATGTTTTTTTCGTTAAAGTCTAAGAGCATGCCATTCAATGCGGGATTTGCATTATTTTGTGGCACCAAAAACGCTACTTTGTTTAACAGATCAAGCAAAAAAGCACCTTCAATTTCCATGAGGTTTTCAATGCGTTCAGGAAATGGTGGAAATTCTTCAGCATCTTTAATGTTCAACGCGAGGTCAACATTGCCTGCTTTTAATTGCAGCTGAGTGCCTTTTGTGATAAATTCGATAGTTCCTTCAATTTCTTTAACCAATTCAAAAATGCGCTTGCCAGATATTAAAAAGCTCCCACTATCTTCAGCATCACTTTCTATAGACATGTTTGATTGTAAGCTAATTTCCATGTCAGTTGCTTTAAGCGTTAACTCGCGTGGCGCAACATGAAACAAAATGGATTCAGTTACGTTAAGCGTTGTACGTTTATTACAAATTGGTTGCATTGACGAGAGAAGCGATAGCAGCTCCTTTTGGTCTACCGTAAATTTACTTTCCATGCCTTATCCTTCATTTCTCGTGATGAACTTATCATCGATTTTAAAGATTGATTTTCTACAATGCACCTAGTATACAACAGGGAAATTTATGCGCAAAGATGTTTTACGCGCGAGGGTGTTTTTTGTTATAAATTTTACGAAGTTCGTTATCGCCAAGATGGGTATAAATCTGTACCGTTGAGATACTTTCATGCCCAAGAATCATTTGCAATGAACGAAGATCGGCGCCATTTTTGAGTAAGTGAGTTGCTAAAGAATGGCGTAAACTGTGAGGAGAAATATTTTTTTTGATATGCGCTTTAGCCAAAAGATGCTTTAAAATAATCCAAAAAGATTGGCGCGAAATTGGCTTAATCTCTTTTTTATACCGTGTTGAAAAGAGATAGTTATTGTGTTCCCTTTCGCCTTCTTTTACCAGCTTTTTATAAATATTATCAAGATAAAAATTGAGCAGCTCTAGAATATTTTTTGGTAACGGAATAATACGCTCTTTATTGCCTTTGCCAGAAATTCTTACAAAACCAGTATCAAACTGAATTTGGTCAACGGTCAGACCAACTAATTCTGAAACACGCATACCTGTGGCGTACATCAAATACAACATAACTTTGTTACGAATGCCTTTATAACCACGTTCACTGTTGGCAACATCCAAAAGTTTATGTACTTCAGGCTCAGAAAGATATGACGGCAAACTTTGTTCGACCTTAGGAAATATAAGCGCATTGGCGCTGTTGTCTAACTGATAACGCTGATTCAAAAAGTTGAACAACAATTTGATGGCTGATATTTTTCGAGAAATTGTTTTGGGAGTAAGTCCCTCTTCTTTGAGATACTTAAGAAACTGAGTTAGGTGATTTTTTTTACAATCACCTAACTTTATACGAATTTTCTTAAAATATAATTCAAGCTGCTCAATGTCCCGCTTGTAAGCGTGAAACGTATTGTCTGAAACTCTTTTTTCAGTTAACAAATACGTATGGAACTGGGCAATGTAATCTATGTCCGGTGCCATAGCTTATACGGTACTCCTTTTACGTGGCTATTTTTAATAGGCTTTGGCTACCAGAATATCGTTCTTGCTTGGCTGGCCACAAGAAAAACATTTTTTATGGCTTGATTGCTCTAAAACACAGCGAATGGTACCACTAAATTCTTTTAGGTTTTGTTCACAAGCAGGTGACTCACACCAACCAACTTGATACAAGCCATTATGATCTTTCATTTTCTGAGCAAAGTCGGCCAATGTATCTGCCTGGTGCCACTGGCTTGCTCGTTTCTGTTCTGCTCGTTCAAAAAGACCTTTTTGAATTTGTGCAAGTAAATCATGCAATGAACTGTTCAATAAATCAAGTGAAACAAAGAGCTTCTTCTTTGCCTTGTCTGGCTCCATGCGGTTGACCAATACCACTTGATTGTTTTCAACATCTTTTGGCCCAATTTCAAGACGAACCGGCACGCCGCGCACTTCCCAATGGAAAAATTTTGCACCTGGTGTTTTTTGTTCGTCATCATCAAGCTTAACTCTAATGCCTTGCTGCTTAAGATCGGCAGCAATTTTTTGTGCTCGTTCAAGAACCAAGGTCTTTTGATCATCAGATTTAAATATTGGCACTATAACAACTTGAATAGGTGCTACTTTTGGTGGCATAATTAAGCCATTTTCGTCGCCATGCGTCATCACTAAGGCACCAATCAAACGAGTTGTTGCGCCCCAGCTGGTGCAATAAGGAACTTCTTGTTGGCCTTCAGTGTTTTGGAAATACACATCAAAAGCCTCAACAAAGCTTCTGGTCAGCATGTGACTGGTTCCCATTTGCAATGCTTTACCGTCTTGCATCAACCCCTCAAAAGTATAGGTTGCATCAGCACCAGGAAATCGCTCGCTTTCTGATTTTTGGCCCGTTATAACCGGTATTGCCAAATAATCTTGCGCAAGTTCTTTATAAACGCCCAACATATGCAAAGCCATTTCTTGAGCTTCTACTTGTGTGGCATGGGCAGTATGACCTTCTTGCCATAAAAATTCGCAGGTACGCAAAAATGGTCGTGTTCTCATTTCCCAACGAACAACGTTAGCCCACTGATTAATTTTAAGAGGCAAGTCACGCCATGATTTGATCCAACGCGAAAACATGAAATAGACCATTGTTTCAGACGTTGGCCTAATAACCAGTGGTTCTTCAAGCTTTTTCCCGCCAGCATGAGTAACTACTGCTACCTCGGGGGCGAAGCCTTCAACGTGTTTTGCTTCGCGCGTCAAAAATGCTTCGGGAATTAAAAGCGGCATATAAATGTTTTGGGTACCGCTTTCTTTAATTTTTTCATTTAAAACAGCAACAATGTTTTCCCATAAAGCATAACCATAGGGTCTGATCACAAATGACCCACGGGTTGGGCTTACTGGATCTACCAGCTCTGCTTGGGAAATAACTTCGTGATACCACTCGGCAAAATTTTCATTAATATTTGGTAGTTTTGTCATAATTTAACTATATAGTTATTTAACGGCACTGTTCATAGTACGTATTCGGCAGTATACCATTATTTTTTCTTTGTTAAAAGCTCTGCTATACGTGTAATTGCTGGATGAGCCGTATAGTTACTATTCATTGAATCAGCAACTCTAATGTGCACACCATTTTTTGCTGTTTCGTCTGGCACAAAAAACGCCGTAACCCAGTGCGCAACTCCTCTACGCCCACCATCGGCAGATCTCATTGCTCGATCATTACTTGCCGTATTTAGCAAAATACCGAATGGTTCTTTATTGTTTCTGAACGCTTGATAACGTTCACACAAGCCACCGTTTGCCACAAACTCAAGACCTCCAGCTTGTTGAAACGCTGCTAGATTTTGTTGTCCATCTTCTTGGGTTAAGAAATTTATGTTATCTTGGCCAGCAACCGCTACCAGATCAGCCCACTGTTCAGATAATTGATACGTATTAAGATTTTCTTGATTTCTTAAGAAAGCAAGCCGATTTCTATCTTCTCCAATATTATCCAAATGAAACTCTAGCGCACGCCATTGGGCTAAGAAATCTAAATCACAAACATTACGTAAGGCATCTTGCGCGGGAATAAGAACAATGCGATGTTCTTCATCAAGCTTAAACTTTGCAATTAATTCTTGTAAAGATTGCTCATCTAATGCTTCTCCAAGCTTTTGAGACCTTCTCCAGGTTGTCCAGGCGGTAAGACGTTCTTTTAAAAGATTCTTATCATTAATAAGCTTTTCTATTTCTTCTTCGCTGCCACCCTCACTAAATACAAGCTGATTATGAAGTGCATGAAATGAGCAGGTAAGACCACTCTGAGTAGGAACTCTAAATTGCTTAACATCAAAAATCGTATTCAAGTTTTTAAATCGTCTTTGCTCTTCAATCTTTGGCAAAATATAAAAATAAGTAATTAAGCCGCCGATGACTAATAATGTTGCTCCAACAAGTAATTTATGTGAACAAACAAACTCCCAAGGGCGATAAATGGTAAAATCAACCGCATCATCCCAAAGATCAATCCGAAATAACTCTTCAGCTTCTAAACACATTGCAAGTTGTTGATTAAATCTGATAATTTGATTAAAAAGGCTTAGATCGTCAAAGGTAAGACTATCTTTTCGTTTCAAGCAATACTCTGTTATAACCCTGTTAAATTTTTCCATTTGTATACTAAAAGCACGCAAATGACGTGGTTTAATATTCTCAAGACCATTGAAGTGATTGCATAAATTAACAAACTTGTACTTTATTTCGGGATTTTTAGATAAGCACCCGGTATTAAATCCATCTACTATATTGTTGAACAGTTCTTTGGATTCTTGAATAAATTTAACTACATTGTCGTGAATTTGCTGATCGGCTGCAGTTGCTTCTTGTTCATTAATATCAATAAGCAATTCAATTCCCTGTAAAACCTTATACAAACTCAGATCTTCAATAACAATGTTATATGATTTTTTACGCTGATAAATTTGAGCTGCACTGGGATGAGAATCAACAGACGCTTCTTTTTCTGCCGCAAAAGCCTGACATATTGACATAACCAAAAAGAAAACGAGCAGAATGCTTTTTATTTTCATGTGATCCCTTTATTGAATTTGTTACATCTTGTTTTCTCATTAGATTAGAATATAATGAGTGCAACAATTTAATCAATAATCTGGCAAAAAACAAACTTTGTATAAAATGATGCTAAATTGCTTCATTATGTAACTTGTTTTGCGCATTTTGTAATTAAACTAAGGCACAAATAATGACACAACACGAGAAAAAACATGGTAAGCTCTTTGTTATTTCTGCACCGTCTGGTGGTGGTAAAACCTCTCTTACCAATTGTGTCATAGCAAAACTCAGCTCAAGTATCCCTCTAGAAAAAGTAGCTACCTACACATCTCGCTCGCCGCGTTTTAACGAAAAAAACGGGAAAGACTATTATTTTGTTTCTCGAACCGACTTTATGAAAAAAATAGAAGACGGTTTTTTTTTGGAAACAACCGAATATAATGGCGAGTTTTATGGTTCTCCCGCTTCAATTATTACCGATCTAAAGAAAGGTAAATCGCTTATTTTGGTGGCTGATTGGGATGGGGCAAAAAAAATACTTAGTTTGATCGACAATCCAGTTTTAATTTGGATTGTACCACCCAGCCTTGACGCTCTTAAAGAGCGTATCGAAATGCGTGGCACCGAAAAACCTGAGCAAATTGAAGCTCGTATTAAACTTGCCAAAGTTGAGCTTATGCACGAACGCGTTAGCAAGATATTTAATTACTGGGTTTTTAACGATAACTTTGAGCGTGCAACCCAAGAAATCATCTCAATTATTCAAAAGGAATTGGCTTAATAGACCCTTTTTTAGCTCTATTGCTACGCAATTCATCTTGATAAAACAAATACAATCCAATAGTTATTAAGCCAAGCGAAGCAAAAGTTTGCCAAGCAAGCGTTCCACCCATAAATAACCAATCATACAACGTTCCAAAACATGGACATAAAAAACCAGAAAACGATAAGAACGTTATTGAATAGCGCTGTAAAAGCCACGAATACATATTATAGAAAACAATATTTGCTGTAATAATTAATAAAAACACCCACATCATAAACGGCCAAAAATCTTTAATTGGCGAAGAAAATCCTTCAAATACCGCTGACGTTGCAAGACTCATAATGCCGCCCATAAACATGGCAATACCATTGATCAAGCCAAAGCTATACCCTTTTTTCATCAGCTGACTTACCAAAAACCATGCATAAGTTGCCGACACAACGGCGATCATCAAAACACCTTCAGGAAGGGAAATTCGCCACAACTCCATAGACAATTCACTCCCCGATGCTTGGGCTAATAATGTTGGCATAAGCCCGCCAATACCAATCATAACACCCAAGAGCTTTTTAAAACTCAAGCGCTCTTTGAGTAAAAAATATGACAAGAGTGCGGCGATAAACGGTGTGGCTGAATAAATTATGGTAGTTTTTAAGGCAGAAACATATTGTAATGACCAAAACTCAAGCACAAAAGCCAAATAAATATGGAATACTGTTGTTTTAAAAAAGAGAAACCAATCTTCTCGTTTTGGCATAGCAGTTTTACGATTCAAAAAAAACTGACTACCCCACAATAAGCTTCCTGCAATAATCATACGAAAACCAATAAGAAAACAGGGCTTAGCATATGAAACAGCTTCTTTAGCAAAAATGAAAGTACTTGCAAGAATTGCATATAAAATCACGACTAAAATCATAGCTTTCCCTTTAGTTGAATTTTCTAAATCCTTGAACGATACAAAGAATAACAGCCTAACAAAATTATACTAGGTATTCCATAGAAACATACTAGCGAAAGTAATGGCGCAGCAATAAAAATACCGCCAAGCGCTGTGCAGCAATACATGCTTAAAAATAGTACGCCACTTAACAGCAAAGAACTTACCATTTCATATTGTTTTTTGCGCACAAAAAACAGCAAAAAGATTGCCAGTAAGGGCATAATAAATTGCCACAAGCCCTGGGAAAGCCGTTTGTGCAATTCAATGAATACGTGCGGGTTACTATCTTTTTCTTCGTATAACCGTTTATAGCCCCACAACTTAAGATGATAATCAAAACTATTTGCCTGCTCTTTATAAAATAACGCACCAAGATTTATAAGCGTTTTTTCAAAAAAAGCATGATAAAATCGGCCTGTCACTTGAACGTGCATAGAGCCATTTACAAGCTCAAGTTCATGCTGACACATGATGCCACTTTGTGCACAAAAAACATACCGCTCGTTATTTTTATTATTAAGCGCAAAAAAAAGATTTTCAAATTGATACCTGCCAGGCATTATCTCTTGTTTGTTTTTGCAATAAAAGGCAACACCAGGGATTGGGCTGTGCAAAATATTGATGGGAAGCTCGTGCAGGTGCGCGCGCGCTGCCTCTACCACAAGCTCTTTTCCCTTGATATAACTTTGTGGCGCCCACTCAAGTACCAGTGGGAGATAGCATGCTGCCACCAAAAATGAAAAAAATACGGTAGCTAAAACAAAAGCTCGCCGCGCCTTTGAAAAAAAATAAAAAAACAAAAGTTCGTCATTACGCGCCAATGCATTAAACACCATACTTACCGCTAAAACGGCCGAAAAAGGTAAAGCATAAAGTGCAACTAATGGCACCATAGTACCAAAAACTAATGGAATCATAGCAAATGATTGCACCATAGAAAGGCGCAAAAACAAGTTAGTTGCTGCAAATAAAAAAGTGAAGGCTCCAAAAAAGCAGAAAAAAAATCTAAGAAATCTAGAAAGAAAATAGAAAAATAGCATCAACTACTACTTCTTGTCGTTCTCAGGTTCCGACTCAACAATAAGGTCTTTGTCAATAATACGAATACGTTCAAACCGTACGGCTTTGCCGGTATCTGCATCAACTTCAACAAAAATGCCGCTCAATAAAAGTGGGCTGCTGCTTTCTACCTGAAACTTACCAAAGCGGTGTTGAATTAAGAAACGATTGAGAATGCTTTTATACTGCATGCCAATAACTGAATTAAGCGATCCTGAAAAACCAAGATCAGTAATATAGCTTGTGCCACCCGGTAAAATTCGATCGTCGGCCGTTTGAACATGAGTATGCGTACCGTAAACACCCGAAACTTTACCATCAAGATAATAGCCCATGGTTACTTTTTCAGACGTTGCTTCTCCATGAAAATCTACAAAGATAATTTTTGTTTTATGCTTTAAAAACTCAATTAAAGATTCGACAGCTCTAAATGGGCAATCTACCAGTTCATTAACAAAAACACGACCATGAATATTGATTACCGCAACAGTTTGGCCGTTAACATTGGCCAACGCATACCCCTTACCCGGGCAGGTTGAGGGATAGTTAGCGGGACGAATAACATCGTCCCGCTCATTAAATGCATTATAAACGTCTTTGCTATCAAAGGCATGGTTACCAGTGGTTATTATTGTAGCGCCGGCACTTTTAAGCGCCTGAATGGTTTTTGGTGTGATACCATTGCCATTTTTTGCTGAGTTTTCACCATTTACAAAAACTGCATCGAGGTTGTATTGCTCTTTGAGCTTTGGCACCCATTTCTGAAATACGCTAATGCCTGGAGTTCCTACAACATCGCCAATAAATATAAACCTGAGTAATTGCGCCATGAAGCATAATCCTTTTTATCGTGCTGCTTGTATAAATCGTTT
>JAIERW010000016.1 GCA_019746485.1 Candidatus Babeliales bacterium
TTTGATTGGCTATAAAATTAGCTAAATTAAACTAAAAAAGGTGGGGCATGGTGGGGAATGAAAGAGAAGAGCATGGTGCTTATTGTCTGCTGGATACTGAACAAAAGCTGAAGCAAGGAATAGTGGGCGATCCAGTTGTTGATATTGTTGATACATTGTTGTTTAAGGCTATCACGATGGGCGCTTCAGACGTTCACTTGCAGCCTGATAACCAGGTTTTGCGTGTTCGTTTGCGTGTTGATGGCTTTTTGCACGATCATGATACCTTTGACCACCAGCTTATGCCGCAAGTTCTTTCTCGCGTAAAAGTTTTGTCGGCGCTTGATATTGCCGAAAAGCGGGTTCCGCAAGATGGTAAAATTAAAGTTATTCTCGATCAGCCTGGCGCGCAGCCAATCGATCTCCGTGTTGCTACCTTCCCGTCAATTTATGGTGAAAAAATTGTGGTGCGGATCCTTGACCGTTCGGCCAATATTTTGGCACTCGAGTCGTTGGGCATGCGCTCTGATATTTTTGATGCGCTGTTGGGCATAGTTGCCCACCCTCAAGGTTTTTTCTTGGTGACGGGCCCAACTGGCTCTGGCAAAACAACAACGCTCTATGCCCTTCTTTCGCGTTTAAATAGTAATGAGCGAAATATCGTTACGATGGAAGATCCGGTTGAATATGATTTGCCTGGCATTACGCAAAGTCAGGTTAACAGCAAGACTGGCTTCGATTTTGAAAATGGCTTGCGTTCAATGCTGCGTCAAGACCCCGACGTGATCATGATTGGAGAAATTCGCGACAAGCAAACGGTACAAATTGCGGTGCAGTCGGCCTTAACCGGTCACTTGGTGCTGAGCACGTTGCATACCAACGATGCTGCCGGTGCAGTAACGCGTTTGCTGGACATGCAAGTTGAGCCATTTTTAATTAACGCTACGTTGACCGGCGTTCTTTCACAACGCTTGGTGCGCAGCTTGTGCAACGCTTGCAAACAAGAAGTTGGTCTGACCGAAGATGAACAAAAAATTATGGATGCATACAACATCCAAACAGAATCGCGCTTTAAGGCCGTTGGCTGCAAGCAGTGTTTTAATGTTGGCTACAAAGGAAGAACCGGCATTTTTGAATTGATTTTGTTGAACGACAGTATTCGCGATTTAGTTCTAAAAAAAGCTTCAGCCGATCTCATTCGGCATCAGGGTTTGCGTGACAATATGCCGTCGTTGTTGCACGACGGTTTGCTTAAAGTTGCTCAAGGGGTTATTAGTCTTGAAGAGCTTTTGAGCGTTATTAACGAATAAAAAAAGGCCGCACTCAGTGCGGCCTTTTTTAACTAATAAATATTCTGAGTCCATTCAGTTGGATCAACCGGCGTGTTGTGCACGCGCAGCTCCCAGTGCAAGTGGTAGCCGCTGGCATAACCAGTCATGCCAATTTTACCAATCGGGTTACCTTTTTTTACAAAGTCGCCTACTTCAACATCAAAAAATTCGTCAAGATGTGCGTAGAGCGTGGTAACGCCAAGGCCGTGGTCAATAACCAGTGTGTTGCCAGTCATTAAATAACGTTCTTTAATAATAACTTTACCGCTTTGGCTTGCCCACACAACGCTTTTTGGGTTGTTAACTAAATCAAGCCCTTTGTGCAAATAACGGCCACGTTCAGATGTTACGCGTACTTCTCCAAATGGCGTTGAAATACGTTGAATTTGTGTTGGCATTTCAAATGGTCCATTCCACATTTTTTGTTTAGCAGAATCTTGTGACCACTTACCAATTGCTTCTTCCAAGATTTTGGTGTTCATGCTGATTTCTTTTTCATGTTCAAGCTTTTTAGCACTCACTGAAAAACCGCTTTTTTGGCGCGGGAAGGGAAAGGCGGCGACTTCCGCCTTGGTAGTAAGCTTTACCACGTTTTGTGCTGCGTCTTCAAGCTCGGCAACCAGCATTTGTTCTACCGGGTGTTCTTCGCAATCAACGGCAATAAAACATTCATAGGTGGTGGTGGTTGAAGAGGTTGGGTAGCAGTGGTAGGTGCGGCCCAAGAATGAAACGGTTGCTTTGTCTACCAGCTTGTTAGCCTGAATGCACAAATGCAGTGTTTTGCCTTGCTCAACTTTGTAGCTTGGTTTTAAAAAGTCTGCTTTGAGTGGCACGTTGTCTACAAAAAACTCCCAGCTGTGGGTTGCTTTGTTTGCGTGATAGCTCGAGTCTTGTGCTTGAACTTCAAAGCTGTGCTTGCCATCAGCTAGTTTGGTAGTGTCCAGTGAAAAGGGAAGTTCAAACGTGCGGCTGCGTACGTTGGTGTTGCCAATGCTGTATTCTTGGCCGTCCAGGGTTGCCAAGATTTTGTTAATTTTATAATCATTGTCGGCGCTCAGAGAACAAGCAACGGTTCCTTGGCAGGTGCCGCCTTGTGAGATTCCGTTCAGGCTTACCACTGGCGCGCCTTCGTGTGTGAAGTACAAATAAATTTTATTGCCCAGCCAAAAGCTCGTGGTGCCGATTAAAATAACGAGTAAAGGGATTTTAAGTTTGTGGAACATGGCGTCTTTCTTTTCATAAAAAAATGGTTAATTCCGGACGAGTTTTTATTTTCTGTAAATTACCATAAAATAAACAGAGAGAGAATGAATTTATTGCAAGGATGCGAAATGAAAGAAAAAGATCAATTGCTCGACCAAATAAAACGTTTGCCTCAAACGCCCGGTGTTTATTTCTTTAAAGATGAACTGGGCGATGTTGTGTACATTGGCAAGGCAAAAAATTTGCGCTCGCGTGTGGGTAGTTATGTAAAAAGTGGGGCCGACTTTCGTGCGCATGCCATTGTAGAATCAAGCGTTTCTCTTGATTTTATGGCAACGGAAACAGAGCTTGAGGCAATGTTGTTGGAAGCAAAATTGATTCAGAGCCATAAGCCCAAGCACAATATCATGTACAAAACGGGTCAGCCTTTTTTGTATATCACTATTTCATCAAGCGAAATGCCACGGCTTTCTATTGTTCGGCAAAAAAAGACCAAGGGCACCTACTTTGGTCCGTTCATTGAAAAAGGCCCTGTACGTCGCGTCTTTGATTTTTTAATGAAAACATTTCGTTTAAAATTGTGCGGTAAAAAAATTGAAAATGGTTGCTTGTACTACCACCTGGGCATGTGTGCCGGTTCGTGCCGGCCCGACTTTGACAAAGCCGCTTACAAAGAGCGTGTTGAGTTGGCAAAAAAGGCATTAACGCAGGGCCATAAAAAGTTTCTGGCTTATCTTGAACAGCAGATCAAAGAGTGTAGTGCTAATCTTGAGTTTGAAAAATCACGTGAGCTACATGGTTACCACCAGGCTTTTGAGCGTGTTTTTAGCACGCTTGATGTTAAGCCATCGCGCGTTGAAGTGTTGGCGCGCAAGCATGTATGGATAGTTTCGCCAGACAACCGTGCGCTCTTTTTCTTTGTTGAGCGTGACGGTGTTTTAAACAAAAAGCGCATTTTTTACCTCCCGCTGCACGTTGAGGGTGATGCGTTGTTGCAGGTTGTTGTTGAATACTTTGCAAGCTATTATCGCATGATGCCACCGGCAGCAACCATTTTGATCAATTTTGAGATTCCCGAGCATGAGCGCAAGCTGATGGAACAATTTTTAGAAAGTTGGCATGAGCGCGATAACGAAATCTCCATTAGCAAGCCAACGCAAGAGCATCATGCTGGCATTGTGCGCATGGCGCTGATTCACGTTGAAGAAGAGCTTAAAAAACATGCAACCGTTGGCAAAGAGCTTAAGCGCCTGCTCAAGCTGCCGTTTGAGCCCCACACTATCGATTGTTTTGATATCTCGCACAAGCAGGGAATGGACCTTGTTGGTTCGTGCATTCGGTTTAAAGATGGCCAGCCCGACAAAGATAATTTCCGTCGTTTTAAAATAAAAACAGTGCATCAAAATGATGATTATGCCAGTCTGCGAGAAGTCGTCTCACGACGCTATCATGATGTGGCCGAGCTGCCCGATTTAATTTTGATTGATGGCGGCAAAGGGCAGCTGAGTGCGGTGCAGCATTTGTTTGAACAGGCTGAGTTTGTTAGTCTTGCCAAGCGTGAAGAGACTATTTTTTCAAAGCGTTTCCCGCAGGGCTTGGTGCTTGACCAAAAGACTCATGCGGCGCAGCTTTTGATTGCTTTACGTGATTATGCCCATCATTTTGCCATCAGTTATCATCGCTCGTTGGCAACGTTTTAGCTTCGGGCAATTCTTACGTTGGCGCGGCCGCCTCTTATAAGATTGCGTGGTGTTTGTTTAAGAAAGCGTGCAATTACTGCTTTCATGCCAGGTTCTATGGTGCCATCGCTATTTATGAGCGGAAAATCTTCTCCTGGAAGCTTTTTAAAAAAACCAGCAGTGGTGAGTGAGCGTATGGTAAGTGGCGAGAGAATCTCTCGTTCGTTAACGCATACTGCCCGTAAATCATCGAGTACGAGCTGGTTGTCTTTGAATTTTTTGAGTTTTTTTTCTATTTCTTTAAGAGCTTTTTCGTTTAATTCTAGCGGTGGAACGGCAATGCGCAGATGTTTTTCTTCTTCATGACAGCCATCTATTTCTCTTATTGTTTCGAGTATTTTAGCATCTTCACTGCTTGAGTACACAGCTTGTTCGTCTTCTTCAGATCCTGGAGCGATTTCGTATTCGGTGTCTTGCGAATCTGATCCCGAATTTGCTGCTGTGTAGCTGGTGTTGAAAGTTGCTAACGTAAAAAAGCTGAACGTAATAAGAAAAGTAACTATTTTGTGCTTCATAAGAATCTCCATAAATTTTGCCCCAGACTTTAAAAATTGTTGTACTAAATTTAATAAAGTGTAGCGCAGAGCACAACCTATTTTCTAGAAACTTCCTGAATGTGGTCTTTTTGTTACGATCGCTATGCGATTTTCAATTAACTCAGCGAGCGGTCTGATGATGATTGTTGGTTTTTCATCGCGGTTGCAGATTTGTCGGACAAATGCCCTAATGAGCTGCTTGCCTAGCTCAGTTAGGGTGTTGTCTCTTTCGTCAATAATTGCAAAATACGTTTCTGGTATTTCTTTGCAAAAAAGCCGTTTTAACGTGGCAAGTGTTTCTGGGTACAGACTTGCTAATGGCTCGGTGCAGACATCGAGCAAATCGTAGAGTACTTCAGAGTCAGTCTGTGAAAGTTCTCTCAACTTTTTCTCGAGAGCTTCTGCTGTTCGCTTGTCCATTGCCATATCATAAATGGTAATAATATAAATACTTTCAGAAGGGGTTGCTTTGGCTCTTAGAAAGAGTTTTTTTTGGAGTATTTGCCTGAGGCTATTGCTTCTCTTTCTTGTTGGAGCGCTTTTATTTTCGTTGGATTGTGCTGCTTGCTGTTCATCTGGTGTTTCGTCAAAATCGTAGAGTGTATCAAGTAAATCGTCTGCTGCTTGAGCAGCATCAATACTTTCTGTATCTGAGTATGTTGCAAATGAGTCTTGTGAGCGATCGCCTTCAAAGTCATTGTTTGCTGCTGCAGAGCAAATGTTACCGGCAAAAAGCAAGAGAGAGCACAAGCTTGCTTGTAACATTGGTACTGTGTGCTTCATGGCTGCTTAACTTTGCTCAGCGTCGCTGCGAGGGCTGTCTGAAGGCAGATCGGTTATAATAATCCCCTTGCTTGTTATTTCTTTTTTGACGCTAAATCGAGATGATGTGACTCTTTTTAATTTTGATATTCGTTTTTTTGGGGGGGTAGCATCTTCAATAATTATTTGTTTTTGTTGTTCCAGCTCCGATATTAAATAATACCAAAAAAAGCCTGTTGCTGATTTATAGATAATTAATTTGATGCATTCGTTTAAAAATTCTGGAATTTTTTTATTGTTTGCAATGAGGTAAAAATTTTTATTTGGCGGTTGTGTAAGGTTGTATTGTTGGGCAATGTGAAAAATTTCTGGTGAGAGCTCGGCGTCTGTTTGATAATCAATCAAGGCATTAAGAATTATGGCGAGCATTGAAACAGCATCTTCTATCTTCAATTTTTTTGAGCGTTCTAATGCTTCGCACAGATCAACAAGCATTTGATGTACTTGCTCAAAAATGGGATAGATAATTTTGGTGTTGGTTTCGGTTATTGTTACAATTTTTTTTGAAACATCGGTGCCTTGTAATTTTTTTGGCCGCGATGAAGGTGTTGATGTTGCTGCGCCTTCAAGTGCGAATGTGCAAAAACTAAATAACACGAGCCCAATAATTAATTTTTTCTTCATGATCCCTCTCCCCTGTTAACGAATAAATTTGCGTCCCCAATAAAAAGTATTATTTTTATATTTTTACAATAACCTAATTAAGAGCCATAAGTAAATAATATTTCATATTTGGATAAGAAATGTGTAGCAAGTCAGAGAAAGTATTATGGTAAAAGTTTTCTAGAATGTGGGGTTGAGAGAAGGGAGATGGAGTTAGATTGAGATATCAAAAACGAGCGATTCTATCGCTGTTTTTATGGTCTCTTTGTGCGTAATAAGTACTAGGAAAAGCGTTTTGCTTATGTGGCTCAACCTACCTGCGGTGTCAATGATTAAATGCTTTGCGTTGTTTTCTAGGTTGGTATAAATGAGTGACGTAAGTTTGTAGTCAGCCAAATGCATGGTATCTGAAGGTGTTAATTGAGAAGGGCCATTATTTTGGCACAGCTGGCATAGTTGCTGAAATTTATCGGGAGCTTCTACGCTTAATCGTTCTAAAATACCAATAATCTTGCAGGCTTGATCGAATGAAATGGTAAGAGAGATTTCTTTTTTTGTGAAAGAAACGGTTTGAAGAGATTTGGATGAGCTGGCGGCAAAAAGGTTGGCGGACATGCTGATACTCAAGAAAGAAATTATGAAAAATAATCGGTGAGCGAGCATTGTGTTCTCCTGGTTTTGTGCTAAAAAAGGCACTCTGCTTTTGAACAAAGTGCCTTTTTATGTTCCTTAAACTGCTGTTGTTTGTTTCTTTTTTATCAGCTTTCCTTGTAGTGCTAGAGCTGCTTTAACCGGCTTATTGCGCAGTTGGTAGCACGCATCAAGTTGGTTGCAAACCTTTCTGCTGTCGGGTCTAAAGCTTAATGCTACTTTGTAGTATCTAACCGCTTGTTTATAATCGTTACGGTTTTGTGCCAGTAGGCCCAGGTCACAGTAAATTTTGCAGGTGTCTTGGTTGTAAGCGTTGCGGCTGTAAAAGTGTGAATCTGCAGTGCTATGACGCGCAAAGAGCAAAAATGCCCACCAAAAAAAGAGTAAGGCGCCCAACAAAATAACCGATATTCTAACGCGTCTGACCATTCCTACTATCTCCTATTTTTCAAGATCTTTGAACAGCGTTTTAATACCACTCAACGAGCCCATGATAGCACTAGCTTCGTAGGGAACCAAGATAAGTTTGCCATTTTTGTCTTTCATCATTTCTGGTAACGCTTTAATGTAGCTTAGGGCGGTCATGTACGGCAGTGGGTCTTGGTTAGGGATTGCATCGCGCACCAGCTTAATAGCGTCAGATTCACCTTGCGCCAGCAAGCGACGAGCATCAGACTCACCTTGAGCGCGCATAACTTGCGACATTTTCACGCCTTCAGCTTCCAAGATATGGGCGCTCTTTTTGCCTTCAGCTTCAAGTACTGCTGCGGTTTTAAAACCTTCAGCTTCCAAAATATGAGCACGGCGGTCACGCTCTGCGCGCATTTGTTTTTCCATCGCGTCGCGTATATCGCGCGGTGGATTAACTTCTTGTAGCTCAACGCGGTTGACTTTTACGCCCCATTTGTCGGTTGCTTCATCAAGAATTGCGGTAAGCTTTTCGTTGATCATGTCGCGTGATGTGAGTGATTCGTCCAGATCCAACGAGCCAATAATGTTACGCAAGGTGGTTTGCGTCAGCTTTTCAATACCTTGCGGCAAGTTGTCAATTTCGTATGTTGCAGCAATTGGGTCAGTAATTTGGAAATACAACAATGCGTTAA
The DNA here is from genome assembly GCA_019746485.1 of Candidatus Babeliales bacterium. Classification (GTDB taxonomy): domain Bacteria; phylum Babelota; class Babeliae; order Babelales; family RVW-14; genus AaIE-18. Next base: position 7,968 of record JAIERW010000016.1, read on the forward strand.
TTTCCATAGTTACGTTGTCTTTGGTAATTACGTTTTGCTTTGGAAAATCGTACACACTTTCACGCAAATCAATACGATCAATGTAGCGAGAGAAACGATACATTTTCCCGCTGCGCGCTTCTTCTTGAATAAAGGTCCACAAGACTTGGCGTGGCTTGTCGGCAAATGGCATAACAAAGTTAAGGCCAGGTTTTAAAACGCTGTGAAAGCTACCAAAGCGTTCAATAACAATTACTTCTGCTTGTTTAACTACGTAGGTAGCTTTGGCAAGCAAGAAAGCAAAAAACAAAAATACGATACAAAAGAAAATGAGAAAAATCATGAGAGATCCTAAAAAAATATCTGTTAGTCTGCTTTGACAATAACTTTATTACCTTTGGTGTCAACAACACGCACATGTGTGCCTTTTTGCAAAATAGCGTGTTGGTTGTGAGCCACCGCTGCCCACTCTTCACCGTTAACTTTTACGCGTCCTGTTTTAGTTGCTTCAATAGTGTGCATTACCAGCCCTTGCTCGTTGTGTAGTGCTTCAATGTTGGTGCGCAATGCTGGGCGTTTTGGTGCGCTCAAAAAGCGGCGCATGCATTCAAATGAAAGTACTGCTACGCTGAGCGCAACAACGCACTGCGTAAATAACGAGTACGAAAGCAGAGCCAACAGCGACGCAGCAAAGCAGCCAAATGCCAATGAAATAAAATAAAAAAGCCCGGGCATGTTAATTTCTATAACGAGCACAAAAATGCCTATCACAAACCACACAAGACTGCTCAGGGCAGCTGGGGTTGAAAGAAGGGATAATGGTTGGTAAACGTGTTGTTCCAAGAAAATTGGAAGGAAGTCGAAGAATGTCTTCATAGCGGCTCTTTTCTGCGCTTGAAAGGGAAAAAATACTAACTAAAAAAAGAATAACACAGTTAGTAAAAATAGCCAGAAAAATGCGGAGAATTCGATACAATTCTTTTCTAGAAAATGAGACATGTGTTGATTAAAGCCTGTTTGATTGGCTTAATCAGGCTTTCTAGCTTGGTTGAGCTACTCAAGCCAATTTCAATGATCAGCCCAGCGGGCTGCACGCCGGCCAGTGGTTTGAGCGGTAGGCCGTAGGGGCCAAAGCAGTCGAAAAGCTGCTGGTACTGCTGGTTTTTTAGTGTTTCTTTCATGCTTTCTATCCGTTTGAGCGTGAGACGCAGGTTGGGTAGGTGGGCTTGCGAAAGGGGGGTAAAGCTGAGTGGGTTAAAGCTGCGTGTGGCCAGATCGGTTAGTGGGTTGCGCAGTTGGTAGTACAGGTAAATGCGTGGCTTGGCGGTTAGCTCGTGGTAGCAGTGCAGCCGTACAAAAAGGTTTACATTGAGCCGGTTGGCAAATGAAGCTGCCTGGAGGGGTAGGCATTGTTCGCCAGGCTGGCGGCTTAAAAGTGGGTAAACTTCTGGTTCTTGCATGAGTTCTTGCTGCAGCTTTTCGGCCAGTGTTAATGTTGCGCCGCGCTCGTAGCCTTGCGCCAGCTTACGGCCTAGCTCATGAGCATCGCCGGCAGGGTCGAGCATAATCACCGCACGGCCGTGAGTTTGGCCAAAGAGAGTGAGAGTTAAGAGAAATAAAGTAACTTTTTTTATCATGATTCTTCTTGGTCTCTACTAATTTCAGTTACTAAATCTTCAAACACGCCGCTTAAAAAATCTATACAAGAATCAAAATCTGCTTTTCGTGCGGCGTTGTAGTGAAAAACATGCTGAAATTCTTTTGCTCGTGCAAGTGCGGTAAAGCCATCGCTGTCTTTTTGTAGTAAGTGAGCCCACATATGATCGAGACATAAAGTATGTGCAAGGTAGTAGCACAAGTTTTCAACGCATGTTAGGCATCCGGTTCCCGCGGCCATGTGGAGTGGTAGTTCGTTTTCTGCTAATGCTGAGAAATTGGCTTCTTTTTTCAGTAAAGCATTTATGCACAAGCAATTTTTTGCTGTGTGCACAATCCATGCCGACCAGGGAACGAGCAGTTCTGCTGATGTTTCTAACGGTTCTGGTGCATGCGCAAGGAGAGTGTTAAGGCATTTGATGCTACCCATTTCTACGCAGTGGCGCAGGAGTGTGTAATAATTTTCGTCGAGTTCTTCGTTTTTTGCTGCAAACAAAAGCTCGAGTGGTTCTTTATGGTCATTGGTGCAGGCTTGTTTGAGTGCGGCAATATCGAGAGCTTCTGGCTGTTGTGACCGTGTTATGGCGGCGTTGAGTGGGAGTTTAAAGAGCGTTATGAAACATAAAAATAAGACTGTTTTTTTCATGAAAGTTCTCCTGAGGCATAATCGCTTGAACTGGATTCTTCACTTTCTTCGGTTGAGCTGTAATCGGTATCACGTGAAGAGCTTTCATTTTCTTCAGAATCAGTGTCGCTTAAAAATTCTTCAGTGTCTGGCTGGTCTAATTCTTCTGTGTTGTTCTGCACGAGCATTATGCAGAGTAAATATTTTTCTTTAAGGTCTTTGCGTGTACTTGAATCAAGTCTGCTTTGATATTGTGTCCACATCATGCTTTCGTTAGCGACTCCCTGTGCAGTTTTACCTTCATGGTTTACCCAGCAAGGGTCTGCTCCGTGCAGCAATAAAGTGCTAACGCATGAGACACAGGGAACTTGTGCGGCCTCGTGAAGGACCAAGCCATCAGGTGCAAGGGCGGTCCAGTTAGTTCTTTTTTTTAGAAGGATTTTTAAGGCGGTGCAGTGGTTGGTGGTATGTTCAGAAGACCAATCGATGAGGAGCTCTGGGCAATGTGAGAGTGGTACTGGTGCGTGAGCAAGAAGATAGCGAAAGCATTTCATGTTGCCATTTTCTATGCAATGGTCAGCAAGTTCATAAAAAAACTCACGAGCACCAATTTTGGCTTCAAGCCAAAGTTCAAGAAGCTTTTTGTTGTTGAGGTTGCAAATTTTTTGAAGCTTTGCAATGTCGATTGGTTTTAGACTTTGTGACCGCGTTCTGACGGCATGCATTGGCATGTTGAGCAGTATTAAGATTATAACTAAACTTATTTTCTTCATCATACTCTCCCTTTTGAGCGTTACGAATTATTGATTGGTTCCTCTTTTTTCTAAAATTTCTACGCAGGTGGCAAAATGCCTGCGCGTGTGAGCAGGGTTTGACAGTTGATTATAAGGCATGCGGCTACCTTCAAAGAAAATTTGGCTATCTCTAGAAAGAGTATACGGCGGTTTAATTTTTGCCAAGAGCTCTTGTGCTTCTTTAAGTGCTGTTTTCCCACGTTCATCGTGAGCTGTTGTGTCTGCTCCGTATTCAAGAAGTGAGCTAACACAAATTGGGCAGCCTTGAAAGCTTGCCAAATGAAGTGGCGTTGTTGTATGCCTGAGCACATTTGGTTCTGCGCCAGCTTTGAGTAAAGCTTGGACGCACAGGCATTTCTTGGTTGCTATAAACTTTGATTGATGCTCGTCAAATTGTGCATGCAGCCAGTGCGTGTTGAGTAGTGTGTGCAGTAAAGAAGCAAGAAAGCCTGGTCTGATATTTTCTTTGTAATCATGCGTGAGTAAAAATTTTAAGCAATTAAAGCATATGTTTTCTGTGGCAATGATTAAGAGATTTTCATAGTGTGTTTGTTTTTTGATAAAAGAGTTGAGAAGATCTTTCTTATCTAATAATTGTAAGATTTCGATTCTATCATGTTCTACATCTTGGCACAGCTCTGAATATGTTTGTGGCAATAAATCTTCTGAATTTTCTTCCTCTGAAGATGAGTATGAGTCGTCTGAAAATTGTGAAGAGGATGCGCCGTGTATTGGCAACCAAAATATTGATAGTGAAAAAAGTAGTAAGCTTATTCTTTTCATAGCTGTCCAATCATGGTGTCAGATGTTGTTTTAAGATAACGATTCTAATAATATCTTGCATGCCTCAAGTTGTTCTGACGTCACGGGGCGTCGTACACGACTTTCTTGCAATCTTCTTGTGATGAGTTCAAGCGCGGTTTCTTTGTATTTATTTTTTATGTTTCTATCGGCTCCACCGCTTAATAATGCTTGAACACAGATTGGGCACGCCTGACAGCTGGCAATATACAGCGGGGTATTTCCTGCTGCGTCTTGTTGATCAACCATTGCTCCAGAATTAATGAGTCTTTTGACGTGAGCACATTTTTCTGGCGTGTGAAGACCGCCAGTTTTCATGAAATTTACTAAAGAAATGTGTTCTGCTGCTGTATAAATAGGGGCGCATGGCAGCAATAATGCGCACGCTAGTAAGATCGTTTTTTTCATAGTCGTTGGAGTCTAACAAATTTTTTCATAAATTAAAAAAAGAAAAACACTTAATAAATTTTTCTTGAGTTGCGTTGTCTGTGTAAAATTCAGCATATTTTTGCGCAACGCCAGCAGGCGTGTCGCCATCGCGGTCTTTTCTCGTGATGTTTTGGTCGTACTTCAGGAGTGTGTTAATGCAGGTAAAGCAGCCAGCTCTGCAGGCAAGGTGCATGGCCGTACTTTTACGATTTTTTGTTTTTGCGACGGTGCTGGCACCAGCGGCTAAAAGTACCTTAACGCAGGCACAGTGTTTTTTTGTGTGAGGTAGCCAAAAGAGTGCTTGAAGGAGTGGCGTGAGTTTGAGATATTGCGAACGCGACTCAAGAGCTTGTTTTGCTTGTGGATTTTGAAGAAGAGTTTTTAGGCATTTGATGTTGCCTTGTGCTGCGTGGCTATGCAGCAAGGCGCAATATTCTTTGTAGAGGCTGCCAGGCGCTGCCTGTGCTCGTGTGACAATGCCGTGCGCTGACAAAAAAGTAATCAGGGTCGTGAACATGAATAAGCTTATTTTTTTCATACTATTCTCCTAACTTATGCCGTCTTAATTGTTATTAACTTCTTCAATCAGCTGAATCATTATCCCAGTTGCCGCCAATTGCTTCCCAGCCGTCTGGAGCATAGTCAGCGTCGCTTGATTCTTCTGCGTTTTCTTCGCCGAAGCTTCCTGATTCATAGTCTTCATGGTTGGGTGTTTCTGGTGGCAATAATGCTATTCGTTCATGCAATAAAGCTATGCAAGCTCCATATTTTGCAATCATTTCTTGACGTGCTTCTTGATCGAGCGGTTTTTCAGAGCTGCCAATATGCCTGTTCAATTTTGTGTCAAGCATGCACTGTGCTTCTTCAGTTGCAAGGTTTTCGTCGTAACTATCTCGTTTTCTAATATTAACGCCCGTATCGCACACTGCTTGAACGCAGGTGGGGCATCCAACGCTACAGGCACGGTGGATTAACGGCAGGCCGGCATCATATTCCAAAATTTCGGGAGTTGGAATTGCATTCAATATCATTTTTACACATGTGCAGTGGCGAAATGTGTGTGGTCTGCCATGGAACAAGAGTGTGCCGAGTAGCATAAGTGCAAGGTTGTCATCTCGCTGCTCGAGTTCCATGCCAAGGTTAGGGTTATTTGAAAGAAAAAACCTGATACATTCAACACTGGCAAAAACAGCACAATCCATGAGGACTGCGTACGTGTAGTCATTCAATTCGAGTTCATTTTTTGCTGTAAGCCACTGTTTGAGCACCTCGACATTGTCTTGCCTGCAAAATGCATGACGAGCCATCATATTTGTTGGGTCAAATTCACTGGAGCTTGCGGCGCTGTAAGCTGGTGTAGAAAGTGCAAATGTTGCAAATAGCAGTAAGCTTATCTTTTTCATAAAATCTCTCCTATTTTTTCGCCCTTACCCTTCGACAAGCTCAGGGCGAGCGGGCCTTTGGTATGTTTTTGTCGTTCGTCCTGACTCTTCGATAAACTCAGAGCTAAAGGTCAGCTTGCCTGCCCGTCGTAGCCTTGGCGAAGTCGGGTCGAAGGATTTGAACGGCACACATTTCATTCCGCCCATTTTATAGCCGATGGCAGTGCGCTGTCGAGAAAAACTGTTGTTTGATCAAGAAATCTTTTTTAGGTACATTGCAGTATCTAGATTTAGAATAAAATTTTTGCATGAACGTGCTGGGAAAGGATTGGAGTTATGATGCCTGCTCTTGATACTCGTTTGAGTTCAGAACATTTTTGGGAACAACAAGCAGAAAAACTTGCCTGGTTTAAGCGTTGGGAAAAAGCGTTAGAGTGGCAGGAGCCATATGCTCACTGGTTTAAAGGTGGCCAGCTTAATGCGTCGTACTTGTGCGTTGACGTGCACATAAAAAATGGGCTTGGTAATAAAGTTGCTTTTCACTGGGAAGATGAGCAGGGCAGTGTAATAACCTGGACCTACGCAGAACTTTATCAGCAGGTTAATCAGTATGCTCATTTGTTGCAAAAACTTGGCGTGAAAAAAAATGACATTGTCATGGTCTACCTGCCCATGATCCCGCAGGCTGCCGCGGCCATTTTGGCAATCGCGCGCCTTGGTGCTACGCACTCAGTGGTCTTTTCTGGCTTTAGCAGCCACGCACTTAAAGACCGCATTCACGATACGCAAGCAAAGTTTGTGATAACGGCCGACATGGGCATACGCCGTGGCAAAACAATTGAACTTAAAAAAATTGTTGATCAAGCAGTTAGCGACTGCCCATCAATTGAAAAAGTTATTATTATCAAACGTTCTGAACATGAGCTTGAGTTACACGAAGGGCGCGATATTATTGCGCACGAGCATTTAGAAAAAAATGTTTTTGTAGAACCAGTTCCTGTTGAGTCTAACCATCCGCTGTATATTTTATACACATCCGGAACTACCGGAAAACCCAAAGGCTTAATGCACTCGACCGGCGGCTACTTAACGTACGTGCGCGCCACCATGCAGTGGGCGTTCGATACAAAAAGTGATTCGGTGTACTGGTGTACGGCAGACATTGGTTGGGTTACTGGACATTCGTATGTTATTTACGCGCCGCTGCTACTCGGGCTTACCTCGGTAATGTACGAAGGTGCGCCAGATTTTCCAGACCCAAGCAGCTGGTGGCGCTTGATTGAAAAATATCGTGTTTCCATTTTCTATACCTCGCCAACCGCCATTCGCATGTGCATAAAATATGGCGATGAGTGGCCGGCAAAATCTGATCTTTCAAGTTTAAAAATATTGGGCACCGTTGGTGAGGCAATAAATCCAGAAGTGTGGCGCTGGTACCACGAGCGCATTGGTGCCAATAAGTGCCCGATCATTGATACCTGGTGGCAAACCGAAACGGGCGGCTTTATGATTGCGCCAACTGCAGGTCTTGATTTGGTTTCACTCAAACCTGGTTCTGCAACGTTACCACTGCCAAAAATAGAAGCAGAAGTTGTTGATGCGCAGGGGCATGTGGTGCCTGCCGGCACCAAGGGATATTTGGTTATAACTACACCGTGGCCGGGCATGAATATTGGTATTTATAATGACCCGGAGCGCTTTAAAGAAGTTTATTGGAGCCGCTTTAAAGGCAAGTATTACACTGGCGATTATGCACGTGTTGATGCAGATGGCTACTTTTGGTTGCTTGGCCGTGCTGACGAAGTAGTGAATGTTGCCGGTCACCGTATTGGCACGGCAGAAATTGAAAGTGCCGCGGTAACGCTTTCAACCGTTGCAGAGTCGGCAGCCATTGGCGTTTATGATGAAATTAAAGGCGAATCGATTGTGCTTTTTGCGATTCTTAAAAATAGTGGCATTGGGCATGAGCAAGAAATTAAGCAACAAATTATTAAGGTCGTGCGTGAGCACATTGGTGCGTTTGTTGTTTTGCGTGGTGTTTATTTTGTTGATCGGCTACCTAAAACGCGTTCTGGTAAAATTATGCGGCGTTTACTCAAGGCGGTGGTTGAAGGCTCTGCTGTTGGTGATATTAGCACGCTTGAAGATGGTGCTTCGTTGGAAGAGGCTAAAGTGGCGTATGCGCAGTTACAAAGTATCGTGCACGATTTAACATTTTAACCCCCCTCGATACATTCTGCTACGCAGAACACTCGGGATGAAAACAACAGGCAGTGTTCATGGTTTTAGAATCTGATCAACTAGATCATCTTGAGTGCTTGTAGGGCGTATCGAGGGATTATTTGTTTTTATACTTTAACTCAAAATACCTCTCCACGCTTCCTTGCACTTGATCAGCAGGGTACTTAAGCGCCTGCTTTTTCAGCTTCTCTTTAAACGCTTGAGAAATATCAATTTTGGCATTGTGCGCAAAGTTGAGGCAGCACAAAATAATGTCGCCCAGCTCGTCTTGCACTTGTGTTCTAAATTTTGGATTATTTTCTAACTCTGCGTAAAGCTCTTCGGGCGTGCGCCACAAAAAAAGTTCCAACAATTCATTTGCTTCCACACTCAAGCTTGCGGCAATATCTTTTGGGTTATGAAACTTTTCCCATCCCCGTTCTTGTAGATAAACGCGTAAAAGGTCGCTGAGTTCTTTAAATGTTGTGCTTGCGTCATTGCTCATGATTTTTCCTATTTTTAGGTGCTTCGGCGGATGCCAGCTATTTTGTTGTGTGGTCTGCGTGCTCTGCTTCTGCTTATGTTTTCTTCTTCAATACATTTTGTTTCTTTTTCTGCAAGAGTAACATTCTTTTGTTGGGTGCTTGCCTTTGTTTGTGGTGTTATCGTCCTAAACGTAATCTCAGTTTTTTGTTCAAGTTTGCCGTCGGTTCCTGTTATCCACTCTTTTTTTATGACGGGAATGTTCAGCGGTTCTGGTTCATGAAAAACGTGATTGTTGGCATGAGTGTTTTCTGCTTCTGTTGCAGGGGAGCGTTGGATAGTTGGTGCTGGCGCTTGGCTTGTAGAATCAACAAATGGCAGCATGAGTTTTGTTACGTATTCACGTTGCTCGTGCGTAAGCAAGGTGCTTTCAATCAAGCTGTGCAACAGTTTTTTAAAGGCGATACGCTCTTGCTGCCCGTGCAGTGCAACTTCATGGAAAAGGCCCATTAAAAAACTTGCACACGTTTCCTGATCTTCTTTGCTCAGTGTTCGCTGGCCGGTTGTTTGAATGAGTTGGTTGAGTGTTTCTATTTTTTCAATAAAGTTGAGTTGCTGCAAGGCCGCGAATGTTTGCTCTGCTGATGCGTGTGCGCTTGCAAAGAGCCAACTAGCAGTTAATGCACAAAAAAAAATTTTCTTCATAAAAACACCTCTTAATTATTTTGTATGTTCAGCAAGCCACTTTTCTTCTGCTTCACGTAAAAGTTTTGCAAGATCATGATAGCCCGACTTAGCAGCCATACGTGCAGGTGTTCGGCTCAAAACCCAAATGCCGTTTTTTGTGTAGTTAGCAGCCTTTATAGTTGGGTTGGCTCCATGTTTAAGAAGCAACTCTACCTTTTCAGTATAACCTTTGCGCGCGGCTAGGTGAAGAGGAGTTTCGTTAAGGGTGTCTGTAGCATTGACATTGGCTTTGGCTGTAATAAGTTTTTCCATGATTTCAAGGTCATCAAACCAGATGGCGGCATAGTGCATAGCGGTATTGCCGTTTTTATCAACAACATTAACATTAATACCAGCTGCAATAAATTTTATCATGTATTCGGGATTAGCATTTGAGGCATACTCGAGGAACATTTCTTCTGCTTGCGACAGTGCTGCGGCTGGCGCTGTATTGTTGGTGAGTATGAGTGCAATAAAAGGTAAGTAGATAAGTTTTTTTACCATGATACTTTTCCTCGTATTTTTTGAATTTTTAGTATTCTGGTGTCAAAAGTCTCGTAAGTTTTTCATCCGAGCCATCATAATATTCTTGTGGAACACGCCCAAATTGGTCGGCGATTGTCATGTCTGCGCCGTTGTTTACCAGCTCTTCAACAATCTGGGTGGCGCCCATGCGTGCGGCCAGGTGTGCTGCGGTTCGTCCAAGTTCATCTTGTTCGTCAACATCGGCATGAGCTTCTTTTAGCAAGTAAGAAACAATTTCAGCGCGGCGGTGTGAAGCAGCGAATGATAATAAGCCAAGTCCTGTCGTGCGAGTTCCTGTGGTAATGAGTTTTTTGAGCCAAGGTAAATTACTTGTTTGTATTGCTGCAAAAATTAGCGGTGCTGTGGGGTTTTCTTCTGGAGCCTCTCCTGCTGGCTGAGCAGTGGTTGCAAGTGCGAGGGCAATAAAGAGCGCGCTTAATTTTTTTATCATTATTAACTTTCGATTGCGTAACGGTTGTGGTTAGTAATTTATTATACCATGCCAAAGTGGTTAGGTTCAGCAGATCTTAATACCAAATAATATAGCATCATTTTTTCAATATCTTGAAGATCATTTGCGTCGTCATAAATTTCTTCATGTGTTTGTACCCATTCGAGCTCAGCTCTTTCCAAAATGTGAACCAGGGCGTAATGCCTAGCAAGGTCGCTAGGTTTTTTGCTTGCAAGGTTGCGTATGCGCGGGTTAGCACCAGCGGCAAGAAGCTCGCGCACGCAAGCAACATGGCCATTTATGGCTGCCAAGTGCAGAGGTGTGTTGCCAAGTGTGTTTTGTGCGTTAACACTTTCGCGATCAATGACTAGTTGCGCCATACTTGCAAGGCTGAGAAGATGAACGTTTGAGATAGCGCGGGTTGTTGGATGAAGGAGCGCATGTACGCATGTTGAATGCCCGTTGGCTGCTGCGTAATGAAGTGGCAGGTTGCCGTGGTCGTTTTTTTCACCAATTCTACATGTTGCGGCAATGAGCACGCGTAAGCAGGTTTTATAGCCTTTTATAGCTGCACACGGTAAAGCTTTTAAGATAGTGCTCATTGTGGTGGTAGGTGCCCAAACCATGAGTTGTACGCAGGCGACGTGACCAATCAGTGCGGCATATTCAAGTGGTGTTTTCCCTTTTGCATCTTGAGCATTAACGTTGGCTCCTGCAGTAAGCAGCAGTTGTACGCATGTTGTATCGCCATGTGGTGTTGCTGCATGAAGCGGCGTAAAGCCCTGCTCATTTGTTGTGTTAATATTGGCACCAGCTGCAATAAGTTCTGTTACTCGCTGAATATTGCCATTTTTTGCTGCTACAAGAAGTTGCAGGTTGTTTTTTGGCAATGCTGCTGGCTGGGCAGTGGTTGCAAGAGTACAGGCAACGGCAAATGAAATGATGATTTTTTTGTTCATACAGGTGCCTTACAAGTTTCTTATTTTTCAAAAACACTCTCTTGAGTGGAGTGTAGCATGCTAAAAATTTACGCAAAGAAAAAGGGGTGGCTAATTACTGTTGAACACACCCTGGTGGCATGCTTCCCATAAAAACTGGTTCACTTTCGTCTTTAAATGGTGCTTCCTTGCCTTGCTCAATACGTGTAGCATGGATCTTTACTGCCTCTGCCAAAAAGCTGGTGGCTAGTTTGTTGTCTGCAAAATTGGCTACTATGCCTGGCGTGTGCCAAAATACATTGTGTGCTTCCAGGTTGATGGGATTGAATGTGTACTGGTCGCTTGTGGTTTCAGGCTGGGAAAAAATTTGATAAATCAGCACCTTGAGGATATTGATTTGTGTTGCTTGACCTTCTGACGTCTTTGGCCTGCCTAACACTGCCAAGTGGAGTGGGGTGTTGGCAATATTGTCGCGCGCGTTGAGATTTGCTCCGTGGGCAACCAATAGTTTAACGCATTCAAAATGTTGTAGTCGTGCGGCTTCATGCAAAGGTGTGCGGAGCTCAAAGCCACGTGTTTCAATGTTAGCACCGTGAGCCAGAAGAAGTTTCAGTTGCTCTGGGCGGTTTTGATATATTGCGTGGTAGATATCATTGCCGCTGTGATTGGTTGATGATGAACTGGTTGGTTGGGAAGATGACGAAGAAGATGATGATTGTTGATGTGTTGACGATGAACAAGCAGGCATTGCATTATTTGTCAGTGTGAGGGCAACAAAAAGAATGCTTAATTTTTTTATCATGATTAACTTTCGGTGTCTCAAGAGTTAGTTATAATAAAAAAACTCCCTGTTTTTTACTCAGGGAGTTTTTTTAATTTTGATAGACTATTGTTTGCTTGCCATCATAGCAGGTGTTTTGCCATCAGCATTGACTGCTTCAGGGTTTGCTCCTGCTTCAATAAGCTCTTGTGCGCATTCAGCATTGCCGCGCAACATGGCAAGATGAAGAGGCGTATTTTGTTTGTTGTCGACCGCATTAACATCTGCGCCAGCTTGAATGAGTGTTGTTATGCAGCGTTGGCTATTATTAAAAGCTGCATTGTGGAGTGCGGTTCTGCCAAAACCATTTTTGTGCTCAAGCGCTGCTCCACGCGTTAAAAGTGCTTCAACGCATGCATACTGCCCCATCCATGCCGCATGGTGAAGAGAGGTATTGCCCTGGTCGTCTTCAGCCATAACTATAGCGCTTCTGGTAATAAGCCTTTCCAGGATCAAAACAAGCCCGGATTCTGCTGCGTAGTGCAGAGGAGTTTTGCCTGTGTTGTCTCTGGTTTCAAGACTGATTTCGTAGTTCAATAATGCTTCAATGTAGGCATTACGTCTTTTTTCGATTGCATAGTGCAAAGGTGCTTTGCCGTCAGAATTTTGAGCACCTGGTTCTGCACCCTCGCGGATGAGTTGGCTAATTTTTGTTACTGCAAATCCATGTTGAATGGCACTAAAAAGTTCTTCTGTTTTTTCTTGTTTTTTCTTGTCTGTTGGCCATCTTCTGGTTCGCTCACAAGAATGTAAACTACCGTCGCCCAGTATTCTTTCTTGTTGAGAACTTGCTGCGGGGGTTAGTGTGGTTCCAGACGTTGCAAGAAGTATGAAAACGCTTAATTTTTTGATCATGAAAATTCTCCTGTTGTTGGTTATTGAGAACTAAAAAAACAATTTTTTAGTGACATTTAGTGACACATTGTACCATGGCAAAAAAATATGCAAAGAAAAAAGAACAAGCAGAATTTATTGTGCGTGCCCTTCTTCCCAAGCTTCTTCTGCCGCAAGCAAGCGGCGCATGAGTGTGCGGTGTCGGTAGATGCCTGCAACGGTAGCGGCATCACAGCCATGACTGTTTTTAAGGCATGGGTTGGCGCTTGCTGCAATAAGTTTTGCTACAAAATCAGAATGACCGTGCCGAGCGGCCCAGTGCAAGGCGGTCCAGCCTAAAAAGTCTGCTTTATCAAGTGAAACGCCTGCTGCAACAAATTCTTCAATAACACTTGGATTATTATTGATTGCGGCATGATGAAGTGGAGTAAGGCCGTCATGGTCGGTGCTATCAAGAGTGAGGGTTTCAGCCGTGTTTGCAAGTGCCAGAAAAAGAAAAAGTGAACCTATAATTCTTTTGATCATGATACTCTCCGTTACGTAAGACTTTTTATTTTTTCAAAAATACTCTCTCGTGCGGAGTGTATCATGCCAAAAAATTATGCACAGAAAAAAAACTTAGCTCAAAGCTTTAATAACGATCTTGTGCCTGTGCCACATGGCAATATCTAAAGCAGTTTTACCGTTATAGTCGGCAAGCTCTGGGTTGGCTTTGGCCGTAAGAAGTTTTTGTACGGACTCAGTACCGTCTTTGCGAGCGGCTGCAAAATGAAGTGGTGTTTGCTTCAAATGAGTTAAAGCGTTTGGGTTGGACCTATTTTTGAGCAATAATTCTACGCATTCAGTTCGACCGCGCAAGGCAGCCCAATGCAGTGGAGTTTTGCCGTAGTTGTCTACTGCCTCAATGGTAACATTACGATCAAGAAATAATTGCATTATTTTTGTATTGGCAGCGCAGTGGAGTGGTGTTAAGCCTTCTCTATTGCGCGCTTCTGGGTTAGCGCCAGCAGTTAAAAGGAGGAGTACCATTTCAGTATGGCCATTTTCTGCTGCCACATGCAGCGCATTGTCTCCGAACTTGCCCAGCATATCAATGCTCATGTCGTTTTTTTGGAGAAATTGAATATAGCTTTGAACGTATGTGCTTTCATTATATTTTGTTGCTTCAAGTAAGAGAGATAGTGCTTCGTCTTGGTTGAGCGATAGTGGTCTATTTTGTGGTGTTGTGGCTGCAGGTAGTGCGGTGTTTACCAGGGTAAGGCCAATAAAAAGCAAAAATAAAAATTTTTTAATCATGATTAACTTTCTGTTGTTTAATCGTTTTATTTTTAATTTACGAAATTAGGCACATTGGATGGTTGACCGGTTGGTATGTGTTGCCAGCGTGGTCTTTGATAGTTTTGTTTGCACCTGCTTTCAGGAGCGTTTGTGTTGGTTTCCACCAGCCAACTTTGCTTGCTAGCAGCAATGCTGTTTCGCCTGCTTTATTTTGTGCATTGATGTTGATTTTTTTATAGGGATCTCGTGGCTTTGGGTTGAATATATCGTTCACCGAAAAATCTGGCCAGAGAAGGTAGGCGACCATGTTATCAACTTTTGCTTCAAGCGACAAGCCAGCAGTGGTATGGTTTTCATTACTTGTATCTAGCCCTTCTTTTGCTTGAACTGCATAATGAAGCCCGTTGTTGCCGTTGCAGTCGACTGCGTTAATGTTTGCGCCATGGTCCATTAAAAGTTGAGCGCACTCAAGATTAAGTCTTTTTGCTGCTAAGTGCAGTGGTGTTTGCCCCAGATCGTTGGGTGTGTTAATGAGCTTTTTGCGTACTTCTGGGTCGGTTATAGAAACAAGAATGGTGTATACGCCTTCCCAGGTTTCTTTTTGGTTTTGTTTTACGCTCAAAATGTCGAGAATGCTTGTCATGGCAAGAGCGATGTGAAGTATTGTGTTGCCGCCTGGAACTATTTCAAAAACATTGGCACCAGCTTGAAGAAGAAGTTGGGCGCAGTGGGCACGTTTTTGGGTCAAAGCAATCATGAGTGGTGTAAAGCTGTGAACTTTGAAAACATCACCAACATCGAAAAATTTTTTGTTAGGGTTGGCGCCATTTCTGAGTAACAATTCAACATGATCTATGCGACCAGCTCCTGCTGCTTGATGAAGCGGTGGCAAAAGATAACCACTGTCAAAGTTAATATCAGCACCAGCGTCAATAAGTTCTTGTAGTTCTTGGCATGATGCTTTGTCAATTGCCATTTGTAGTTCGCGACTGAGCTGTTCTATTCTTTTTTCTTCAGTGGCATCGTCTTGGCTGATTTGCGTGTGTTCCAGCATTAATCCAACCAATTCAATGTCTGCATCGTAATCATAACTTGAATTGTCTGATGCAGTATTACCTCTGAGTGTTCGGTAGTACAGAGCTTGGTTGTATGCGTTGTATGGTTCACTGACTGGGTGTGGGTTTTGTTTAACCCGCTGGGCAGCTTCTTCCGGTGTTTCTTTTGGATGGTGTTCAAGAACAAGGCCAGCAATTTCAAACCGATCAATCTTTGGTTGATAAGCTTTGCGAGCTTTGTGCTGTGCCAAGTAGTAATCTACTTTTTTCTGCGCTTCTTTTGGTGTGTCCCAGTATCTTTCTGGCATTTCATCATCAACACATTGCTGCGTTGGTAATGCAGCAGGCAGTGGGGCGTTGGTGAGTGCAAGATTTAGTAAAAAGAAACTAAAGAATTTTTTATTCATAACTAACTCCTGTTGTTTGCTATTTTAGATTTTTAGAAAACAATTTTTTGATGACACATTGTACCATGGCAAAAAATTATTAAAACAAAAAATAACTGGTAGTGTTAATGTTCGCTAGGTTCAGCTTTGAGTAAGAGATCAATAATTACTTGAAATTCTCTTTCCCGCGCAATGTCGAGGGGCGTTTGACTGTATTCGTTTACCGCCTCTGGATTAGCACCGGCAGTAAGAAGTAGTTCTGTGCATTTTTGGCTACCGCTCCACGCAGCTTTGTGAAGAGGTGTTTCTAGAGTCCAATCGCGAGCATGAATATTGGCAGTGCCAATGAGTGCTTTTACGCAACGCCAGTGGCCGTTTTGAGCGGCCCAATGCAAGGCCGTTAAGCCTGTTACGTCGGCTTCATTCACCGGAATCTGAGCCCTAATGAGCTGCTGCAATCTAAAAAATTGTCCAAACCTTGCTACCTCGCGCAGTTCATAAGCGCTGGCGGCCAAATGGGTAGCGGTCGTATTGCTGGCAAGTGCAAGAGCTGCACATAACGAGCGGGCAAATTTTTTGTTCATGATCAACATCTCCATTTTACAAGTTTTTCGATAGTAAAAAAATTTTTTTTAGTATGCCAAAAAACAGTTGTATAAGAAAAGAGAAGGGTAAAAAATGTCTGGCAAATAAAAAAAGACTGAGCTTTCTATAAAAGCTCAGTCTTCAAAAAATTAACTATAGTTTTAGCTATTTATCAGCTTTGCAAAATTCAGGATATTTATATTTTTTAACAAATGACGCATTTTTCTTTTTGTTTTTTTTCTTGTGTCTTGAAAAGGACTATCAGATCGGCATCTTCACGTTTGCGTAGAAGATCAACCGGTCTGAGCTCCATTGAATTGCGGGTCTGTGTATCAGCATCTTGGGCAAGAAGAAGCCGAATACATACGTCATTTCTTGTTTGCGTGGCCCAGTGGAGTGGCGTTTCGTTCTTGTTATTTTTTATGTTGATAATCGAAGAGAGTGTGCCGCTTGTTGTAGCGGAACTAATAACTTCTTGTGCGAAGCGCGAATCTTCGACTTCGTAGCGAGTTGGTTTGATTGTTTCATCATCAGCAACAATCACCTTTAATTTTTTGATAACGGCCATATGCAGAGCTGTTTGTCCTTGTGCATTTTGAGCACTAAGGATTGCTTCCAAGATATTTTGTTCTTGTGCGTAAAAAAGTATTGCCTGGACGCATTCCAAGCTACCTTGGCAAATAGCAAGGTGGAGAGGTGTTTCTTTATTGTCGTATTGGTCCAAAAGTAAGTCTTTGTTTTCAGTTAAAAGACGCTCAACGTTGGCAGGGTTATTATCGATTATTGCCCTGTGGAGCTCAGTTTTTTTGCTTGTAACACTGACGAGTGCTCTGCTTCTTGGGGCAAGTTTATTTTCAGGGGCTGTTGTTGGTAGAGGGTGTGCGCCTTCTTCATCATAATCTATGGCCATTGTATTATTGTACGTGCGTATGAGTTTTGCGCAGTTCGTATGACCAAGGTGGTCTGCATAGGCAAGGGGAGTATGGCCATCGAGGTTTTCAATCTGAAGAGTATCGTAGAGCAGATTTTTCTTGAGCGCATGGTTGAGCAGAGCTTGTACTGCTTCTTGATTATCTTTTTTAATTGCGTAGTGCAGTGGTGTTCCTGTTTCAACGTCCAGCTCCCAAATATTTGGATTTCGTTGAAGTAAGACATAAAGTACAGGAATATTATTATTTTCTATCACCATGCGCAGATTATCAAACGTTGGCCCTGCTGCTGGTAGCGCGTTAGCGCTAAGTGCAAGGGCGATAATAAGTGCATTCATAAATTTTTTCATAATATAACCTCTTTTTTAACAAATTATGCATTTTTTGCTTTTTTCTTCGATTGGTTCTTTTTTATAATTTTCAATAATCGTGGCAAGTTCTGTGTAATCGTTGTTCCGCCCGTGTTGTGCGGGAGTTCTCCCCATTTCATTTTCAAGAGTTGTGTTGGCACCAGCGGCAAGAAGTGCAAGTGCACACGCTTCATGATTCATTGCCGCGGCGGCATGAAGAGGAGTTTGTTTCATTCCTCTTGTTTGGGCATTAAGCACTTCATTAAGAATATTTTGTTCTTGTGCGTAATAAATGATTGCTTCTACGCATTCGATGTTGTTATAAAGTACTGCTGCATAAAGAGCAGTAAAACCTTCTGCGTTTTGAGCGAGAAGATGAGCGCCATTTTTGATGAGTTTAGATACTTTGAACATTTGGTTGTCTTCGACAGCCTTAAAGAGGCGTGTACTATATTTCTGTGCTACTGGTTGTGTGCTTGCCGCAGAGCTTGATGCTGCAGGTAGTGCGTGAGCGGTAAGCGCGAGGGCGATAATAAGTACGTTCATAAATTTTTTCATGATATAACCTTTTTTTAATAAACTTTTTTTTAACAAATGGCGCATTTTTCTTTTTTGTTTTTTTCGTTTTTTTCAATAATGTTAGCAATATCTTCATGGCCATTTTGTCGAGCACATTGAGCTGGCGTATTGCCATGATTGTCTGAAAATTCAGTATCGGCGCCTGCTGCGAGTAGTATGCGAACACATTCTTCGTGATCATTTTGTGCGGCCAAATGAAGTGCGGTTTGGTTTTTACTATCACGTAGATTGAGTGTTTTAGGATCACCATTTACTAAAATAATTATTTCTTGCATACATAATGTAAAGCCATTTATTGCTGCTAAATGTAGTACTGTTTGGCCGAGTAAGTTGGTTGCGTTGAACGTTTCTAAGAGCATGTTTTTTTCCTGTGCATAGTTCAATATTGTGTGTACGCATTCAGGTTTGTTGTTTTTAGTGGCATAATGAAGTGCAGGGCAAAGGTTACTTTGAGTAAGTAATTGTTCCAGCTCATTAATGTTGTTCGTGTCTATCGCCTTGAATAAACGAATAGTTTTTTGTTTGGATTCTTCTGGCTGTATTTGTTTGGGGGCCATAGATATTATATATTTTAGGTGCTCTTTATTGTTAGAAAGTTGTGCGAGTTCTAGCGGTGTATTCCCGTCGTTATTTTCTGTATTTAAGATTTTATGAAGAATATCTTTTTCTTTTGCTACAAAAATAATACCCGCTGTTGCTTGTTTGTTGTTATGGATAATTGCAAGGTGAAGTGGCGTATTGCCATCAATATCTTGTGTACATAAGTTTACTTCTTTTATCCAGAAGGTTATTGAAGCTAAATCGTTTAATTTTATTGCTCTGTTAAGTTCGACTACAGGGTTTTCTTCATAACTAGATGCTGCAGGTAGTGCGTGAGCGGTAAGTGCGAGGGCGATAATAAGTGTGTTTATAAATTTCTTCATAATATAGACCTTTCATTTTTAGACATAAACTGCAAAATCGGACAAAAGAAGCTTTTATGTTCTTTCTATCCCAATTGTAACAAATATTTGCTATTTGTCAATTTGATATAAATAGTGGCGATTTTGGTCAAAAAGAGAGGTTTTTTTGGAATGAATGGTTTAATGAGAAGATTAAAAAATAACAAAAGCCCGCTACAGTTAATAGCTGTAGCGGGCTTTTGTTATGATTTGCTTATTGATTTTGGGGTGCTCTTGTGGCTTTACCAACCTTTGTTCCTTGGCGCTTGCCGCTCTTTTGAATGCGTCGGCTTTGGCCAGCTTTAGCGACTTTTTGTTTTTTTACTGCTGGGATTGCCGAACCTTCTGTTGCGGTGAGTGGCTGAGTTTGCTGTGGGATCATGGTTGAGGTTACGTATTTTTGTTGCTTGGTTGAGAGCAGCGGTGAAGTACTTGCTGCCTTGAGCAGGTCTTGCGCAAGGGTAGCAACTTCTCTGCTTTGTTTTGCAAGCTCTACCAAGAGATTGGCGTACGCTTGTTGTGTTTCTGGCTTGAATGTTCCGGTGCCTGATTTGGTAGTTAACTTGGACATAAAGCGTAAGCGATTTTCGATGAGTGGTTGTTTGCTAATGCTGTCTAATAAACGTTTAATTCTGTCATCATTAAATACCTTGCCTGCAGCGTTGGCTGCTGCCGTACCAGTTTCTGTTGAAGTTGCCAATTGAGCGTCAAGGCTGCTGGCCCCTGGTGTTGCTTTGGTACCTGAGCTTGCAGTTGTGCCTGCTGTTGTGCCGGTGCTTGAAGTACTTGCGCCTGTACTCGTTTGGCTGCCGGTTGTTGTGCCAGTGCCCGAGGTGCTACCAGTTCCCGCTTGAACGTTAGAACTGTCAGTGCTTGCTGTTGCGCCACCGGTTGTTGTGCCAGAGCTTGCGCCAGTACTCGTTGCGCCACTGGTGCTGGTGGTGGCTGTGCTTTCTTTTTTAAATTCTTTAAATGCGTCTAATTTTGGTAACAGCTGTTGGCTTACGTATTGGCGGCGGCGGTTGTCGAGCAAAGGAACGCTGCCTTTGAGTGCTGTGCGCATGATATCGCGCAGTTGTGCTTGTGCTTGGTTGCTTTGGTTGGTGCGTTGTTCGTACAACTGTACCAATGTTCGGTAGTAAAGATCGCGAACGCCTTGCGTAAGGGTTATGCGCAAGCCGCGTCTGGTTACAAAATTGTTTGGGTTGGTAATGGCAGAAAGGCTATTTAAGCGATCTTGATAGGTCGATTTTTGAGCAGCGGTAGTAATTAAGTTTTTTAGAACGCCAAAAATCATATTTTGTGCGACATAATTCTGTTGTACTGGTGCCAATAACGTGCTTGACTGTGCTTGTGAAAGTACTGGCAAGAGCAATAGTTGGCTACTTTCTGAAGTGGCCATTTTGTAAGCGTCTTCAACGAGTTTGCCAAAAGCCGTTTGGGTGGAGGCGTTAAACGTTGCGCGATCTGAGCGGTCGATTAATGTTGAGAGCGCTTGAATTTTGTTTTCGACGGTCGACATGCCGCTGATTTGCTTAAAATAGCCAGTGGCAAGGTCGTCGATATTGGCTTGGCTTGCAAAGTTGGTAGGAATATTAAGCGGATTTGTTGATGCTGCCGACAAGGCAGAACCAACAAATAGAGCTACAACAGCAAAAAGCGTTGTAACCGATTTGACTAATGAGCATAATGACTTCATGGGCCTCTCCTCTTTATTTTAATACTACTACTTATTAAAATATCAAATAGTAAATATTATTATCAATGATTTTGATAAAAGAAATTGAAAGCGTGTGGTTTGCTTGGTTTGTATCGGTAGTAGTAACTAATTGACAGAGCGCAAGATATCCATTACCTTTCACGATATTCTTTTTCTTAAATGGCATAAAACAAGCTAACAAAGCTTGCTTGCGTGGTGGTTGCATGAAAAACAGGTGCAGTAGATTTCCCGCTTTTTATA
The DNA here is from genome assembly GCA_019746485.1 of Candidatus Babeliales bacterium. Classification (GTDB taxonomy): domain Bacteria; phylum Babelota; class Babeliae; order Babelales; family RVW-14; genus AaIE-18. The sequence continues at coordinate 28,694 of JAIERW010000016.1, forward strand.
AAAAATCAGTTGAAGAGCGCTTGCAACACGTTCAGGCCTTTGCCGACCTTACTAATCAGGAAGTCCAGGCCTTGCAAGCTGGCGCTTCTTTGGCCATCTCTCATGCCCAAAAAATGAGCGAAAACGTCGTTTCAGTCATGTCTTTTCCCTTTGGCATAGCAACCAATTTTATGGTTAATGGCAATGATTACCTTATTCCCATGGTTACCGAAGAGCCCAGTGTGGTCGCGGCTGCTTCGTACGGCGCCAAGCTTGCCCGTGTTGCTGGTGGTTTTACCGCGCATGGTGGCTTTCCGTTAATGACCGGCCAAATTTTGTTAGCAAGCGTACCAGATTGCTTAAAAGCGCTTCAGGCCCTGACTATTCATAAAAATGAGCTTTTAAGCTACGCCAACCAGGCCGATCCCGTTTTGCTTGAGCACGGTGGTGGGGCGGTAGATGTGGTGGGGCACGAACTGCTTATAAATAACGAATTATGCGTTTCGATCAAGCTGAGTGTGAATGTGGGTAATGCTATGGGTGCCAACATTGTGAATACCATGGCCGAACGTATTGCGCCGTTGATCCAAAAAATGTGTGGCGGGCAGGTGCGACTGTGCATAGTTTCCAATTTTTCTCCCGAGCGTGTGGTGCGCGTTGCAGCAACCTGGAAGCACGAAATGCTGGGAGAGCCCACTATTGATGCCATGGTGCAGGTAAGTGCTTTTGCTGCAGCCGACAGTTATCGTGCTGCAACGCATAATAAAGGGATTATGAACGGCGTTGTGGCCGTGTGTGTGGCAACAGGTAATGATAGTCGTGCGGTAGAAGCAGGCGCGCATAGTTATGCGGCGCGCAATGGCAGTTACCAGCCGCTGAGTTGGTATGAAAAAAATGAGATAGGTGATTTGGTGGGGCATGTTGAAATACCGCTGGCAGTAGCAACCGTGGGCGGCATTACCAAAAGTCATCCAACCGCTTGCATGGCGCTGAAAATTCTTGGTGTTGCAACGGCGCAAGAGTTGGCCGGTGTGGTTGGTGCTGTGGGTTTGGCACAAAACTTTGCGGCCTTGCGTGCGCTGGTAACCGAAGGTATTCAGTACGGCCACATGCGCTTGCACAGCCAAAACATTGCTATAACTGCCGGTGCTACGGGCGCTGCTGTTGAGGCTATAGCCAGCCTCATGGTGCTTGAAAAAAATATTTCCGTTGCGCGTGCACGTGCCTTGCTGGCAGAAGGGTTACAATTATGATTGGCGGGATTATTGGGTATGGCGCCTACATTCCGCGCTATCGCATTTCTGTTCAGGAGTTGGCGTGCGCACGTGGTGACAATGCTGCGCGCATTGCTGATTCATTAGGCTTGAGTGAAAAATCATTGCCTGGACCGGACGAAGATGCGCTGACTATGGCCGTTGCTGCTTCCAAAAACGCGTTAACGCGTGCCGATATTTTAGCATCTGTGCTGCAGGCGGTATATGTGGGTAGTGAGAGTCATCCGTACGCCGTTAAACCTTCTGCAACTATTGTGGGTGAAGTTTTGGGCATTGGTAATCACTACCTGGCGGCCGACTTTGAATTTGCCTGCAAGGGCGGTACTGCCGCATTGCAAGCCGCCCTGGGCGTGGTGAAAAGTGGTATGGCTTCATGTGCGTTGGCGGTGGGTAGCGATACCGCACAAGCAAAGCCAGGCGATATTTTAGAATATGCTGCCGGTGCCGGTGCTGCAGCGTTTATTGTTTCACAAGATTTAACCAATGCCTGTGCGGTTGTTGAGCGTACGCTTTCGTACAGTTCAGACACGCCCGATTTTTGGCGCCGCTCATTGGCAGCTTACCCCGAGCATGAGGGCCGTTTTACCGCACAGCCGGCATACTTTGCGCATGTTGTGGCGGCAACACACGCGTTGCTGGCCGAGCACAACCTGCAACCAACTGATGTTGACCACGTTGTTTTTCATCAGCCCAACGGCAAGTTCCCGCTCATGGCAGCCCGCCAGCTTGGTTTTTCGCATGAGCAGCTTTCCAGTGGTTTGTTGGTTGAAACGCTCGGAAATTCGTACAGTGCTAATTCGTTACTGGGTTTAACTGCTGTGTTGGATAGCGCAAAACCTAACCAAACAATTGTGCTGGTCAGTTACGGGAGCGGTAGCGGTTGCGATGCGTTTGTGATTAAAACAACGGAGCAATTGCTGGCGGTGCAAAACAAAGCGCGTCAAACGCGTGCGTATTTGGCAGAAAAAAAATATGTTTCGTATGCAACGTATTTGCAGCATCTTAAAACTTTGCACGGTGATGTATGAAGGTTGCAGTTATTGGCATTGGCCAAACAAAATTTGGTGAGTTGTGGCATCAATCGCTCAGCGATTTGCTGGCGCACAGTCAGTTGGCTGCGCTGAGTGATGCTGGTATAAAACCACATCACATTAATGCGTTGGTGGTGGGCAACATGAGTGGCGAAAGTGCTGCGGGCCAGCTGCATCTTGGTTCTTTAGCTGCGCATACTTTAAATCTTAATGTACCCAGCGTGCGCGTTGAAGGTGCGTGTGCTTCCGGTTCGCTGGCGTTGCAGCAAGGCATGGCGCTTATTCAGGCAGGCAAAGCAGAAGTGGTGCTGGTTAGCGGTGTTGAAAAGTTGACCGACGTTGATGCTGGCGTGCTGGCAACCAGCATGATTGGCGCAAGCTTGCAAGAGGCCGACCATTTTGTGGGTCTGACTTTTCCCAGTCTTTTTGCGCTTATCACGCGCTTATATTTTAATGAGCATGGCATTACGCGCACCGACCTTGCGCACGTGAGTGTAAAAAACCATCGGCATGGTGCGCTTAACCCCAACGCTCACTTTACTAAAGAAATTACGTTAGAAACGGCCTTAAATGCGCCCATGGTTGCCGACCCGCTGGGCTTGTTTGATTGTGCACCGATTACTGATGGTGCGGCATCACTGATGCTTTCAACGCCTGAGTTTGCCCAGCAACAAGGCATAAAGCCGGTTTTTATTGTTGGCTCTGGTGTGGCAACTGATTCACTAATGTTTGGCGAGCGTGCAATGCTTACGTCATTTGCTGCTACCAAGTTAGCAGCACAGCGTGCTTACGAACAAGCAGGCCTGGGGCCGCGGGATATCAATCTTGTTGAAGTCCACGATGCTTTTACCATGGCAGAACTTATGGCTCTTGAAGACCTTGGCTTTTTTCAGCTTGGTCAGGCTGCCAGCGCAACCGCGCAGGGTGTTACCGCGCTGGGTGGGCGTTTACCGGTTAACATGTCTGGTGGGCTTAAAGCGCAAGGGCATCCGGTTGGCGCTACCGGTTTGGCACAAGTTATTGAGTTGGTCCGCCAGTTGCGCGGTGTTGCTGGCAAGCGCCAAGTGGCCAATGTGCGCACTGGTTTAGCGCACAATATGGGCGGTATTGGGTCGACGGTGGTTGTGCACATTCTTGCGGTCTGAAAATTTCTTATTTTTTTTATTGTCATTTTTTTTTAAAGCGCAATAATATATCCCACCGATTTTGGTGTTTTTTTAAAATTATTTTTTTATGGTGAGGGTTTTTTTATGAGCTTTTTCAGGCCTGTTTTTTTCTTATTTATGCTTGTTTTTAGTGGGTCAGTGTTTGGTGGGATTGATGATTATTCTCATATTCGTGGTCTTAAGCCTGTTTTTTTGACTCCGCATAGAGATAACCCAGAAATGCAAAAGCTTTTAGCCTTTGATGTTGACAAAGCGTTGAGTGAGCAGGTGTGTATAGCAAAAGACGAACAAGGGCCTTTTCCCTATCATATCATGAAGGGTGGTGGGTATTTTGGCGAAGATGTTGGTCTTCCCTACCACCTTTCAATCAAAATATCTGAATCTGAAACCTATGAAATTTGCTTGAGCGGCCGGCCTTTTCAAGAGGCATTGCTTATTTTAAAGCTTGAGCAATTGAAGAGAGAGAACCATATTGAAGTAACGTTGCACGCAACCTGGTTTGCTCTTTATCGCCGTTTAAGTCCAGGATTAAAGACTTATTTTAATGATATTAAGATAAAATCTTCTTATGACCAAGAACATACTTTGGGAAGTGATATAATTATTGCTAGTGATTCCTGTCATATTCTCTAAAAAATAGCGTTTTTATGCAAAAAAAGGGCATATGGTAAAAAATATGCCCTTTCTAATTTTCAGAGAAAAAGCCCAATTTTCTTTTCTATATTCTGGTTTTTTGCGAAAAAGCTTATTTTTATACCAAAACTATGAGTAAATGTCCGGTGCAGGCGTTTGCTTTTTTTTTGTTTTTGTGTAGAATTAAATTTATATCTGAAAATATATTATTAATTATGCCCGTCGACGTTAATAACTCTGACGCGGCATCCACCCTTTTAGGCATAATCGCGCCGTAGCTCGTAGAGTGAAGGCGGATGGAGGTTATTATGAAGTTTTTTAACTACGGTTTATTAGTACTTTCTTTAGTTTTTAGTACACAACTTTTTAGCGCGGCACGTTCGTCACAAGATTCTGATCTTCAAGAATTAGAGACGTTCTTTGAGGCTTTTTGTTTAGATGATTCTGAAAAGCAGGTTGACCCTTCATCACGCCAATTGATTGTGTATCAGCCACCATTGGTGCCTGTTTCAACTTCGTTATCAAGCTCGTTGAGTGTGGCGCGCCGTGAAATTTATGTAGTTATTTTTCGCGATGGCAGTATTGCTACTGGTCCTTACAAAGAGATTGCTCAATTATGTTCTGCTGATCGCGACAACGTTGTTGCTGTATTAGTTCTTGATATTGATCAAAAAGCTCTTTATGGCTATGGCATGGGACCAGATGGTAAGATTGCTACTAATAAGATTGATACAGCTACTATTCCACAAGCTGCGTTGAGCACAATTATGGGTTATCATTCTCATGAAAACGTTTTTGATGTTGCAGCAAAATTTTTTAAAAATAAAACATTTTGTCATTATCAAAATTTGGTTGAGGTTCCTTCACGTGCTCAAACCAATCTTTTGAAATATAGTAATAGTTGTTATGGAGCTCAGATTATTCCATCAGTGACATCGACCGCACTTATTATGTATTCGCCGTCCACTTTTTTACCAACGAGTAAGCGTCTTGATGTGCATGATAGCGAGTATGGTGCAACGCGCGCTGAACAGAGTGTTGTAAAGCGCAATCGCAACAGAACATCGCACGCTGATTGTGATAATGAAAACGATCGCACTATTTTTCAAAATTTAGAAGTGTTATTTCTTGGTTTACCGGAACATGCTTCTGTTCTTACGCCTCCTGCGCCAGCAGTAGAACTTTCTGAGCGTAAGCATGAAGCGCTTTTTGAGCAACCAGAAAAACAAGGCAAAGAAAAGAAACAATGTAGACGACCAGCTAAAGATGATCCAGAAGCATTTGCTCGTTTTATGAGTTTTCTGAATACGCCACAAGAAGGTCCAAGCTTGCAAATAACATCATCGTCAAGTTCAAGTTCTTTATCTTCGCACGCGTCAAGAAGTTATGATTATGAAAGTAGTGATGATGAAGACGATTACACAAGAACAACGCCTGTTGCAAAGCGTGGTCAATCAAGCAATTCTGAGGGAAAAAAATCAAGCTCATCAACTAAGCGAACAACGCGCAGATAAATTTATTAAAAGAGGTTATTATGAAGTTTTTAAACTACAGCTTATTGCTGTTCTCACTTGCTTTTGGTGTGCAACTTTTTGGAGCATCAAGTTCTTCAGGCTCAAGCTCATCAAGTTTGTTTGAAGATGATGATTTTGTATCATTGTTTTCTTCTTTGACTCTTGTTCCAAGCGAGCATGATGCATTTGCCGAGCGACTTGTTGATTTTCTTCAAAAAATGTTTCAAGAAAGAATTCCAAGTACAAAACCTGGTTTGCATGATGTTATAACATTTTTAGCAAAAAAAATAATTACGATGACAGGTGAGAAAAAGCAAAAATTTGCGGAATGTATAGTTTCATCCATATCTTTCGATAAAAATTTTGATGCATTAGAACAAACGCATGGCGCACTCATGTCTTATCTTGTGAAATTGCATCCTAATTTTAGCCATTCTTATTTTCAAGAGTATTATTGCTCGAGTTTTTTACCAAGTAAGAATTATAGTATTGGAAGAGCTACTGATAAGACAACGCAGATATCATTGGATGGTAAAGAAATTGTAACGATCAAACCAAGCCATCACATTAGTGATCATATTCTTTGTCGTAGTGAGGGGGTTTACACCATTGCAACACACGGCAAGGTTATTAGTTTGTGGTCGTACCGTGGAGACTTGATTTGTGAATTTCCTGTTCCACTTTTAAAACGTGCTCAAAGTGTTCTGGTAGATGCCAATACGGGAGAGGTTGTTGTTCGGTTTGGCGATACATCTGCTCTGGTAATTCCTAAAAATATTTCGTTTAGGCATCTTGCACTGCGCATAAAGCTTGAACAGGCATTACAAGCTGGTATGACCGAGTTGGTATTGCATGATTCTTGGAAAGAAGTTTTTGATGATTTACATCCGGCAATTCAGCAAACGTGTAAGGGACTTTCCCTGCATTTTTGTTATGTTGAAGGGGCTCCGGTTGAGCATGAGCTTGTTTTTTCACGCGAAAATAAGCGTGGAAAAGAAAGCTCAGATTCATCAACCAAGCGGCACTGTGATGCAGCTCATGAGCCAAAGGCTATCATGGTTGAATCTGAAAGCTCAAGTCCATCGAGTTCGTCAAGTTCTTCGTCTTCCACTTCAAAGCGTAATCGTTCTTATGGTTATGCTGGTTTTGGCATGCAAAATGAAGAAGATTTTCGTGTTGATTTGCTTACAATGCTTTTCCCATCGGTACCAACAGGTGTGCCATCATTTCCGTCAATTATTCAGGCAAGCCCTGAGAGTGAGGAGAGTGATGAGAGCGATGATGAATTATTAAGTGGGCGTAAGCGCGGTAGGTAATAGCGAATAATATTTTGGAGGAATTATGAAAAAGCAATTATTGATACTTGTACTTTCTGTTAATTTTGTTGCATCAGCGACTATGTTGTCTGCTGCTGCGAGCAGTTTTCCGGTACATAAAGATCGTACCCCTTCCCCAGGCTATGAGTCTGATGAATCGTTAGAGTCTGAACGGTTTTCTGTTTTAGCTGAGGATGTAAAAAAGTCTGGAGAATTGTTTGATAAGAAGTTGGCTGAGTTGAAAGCCTATTGGAAACATCAGGAATATTTAAAAAAAAATCGCGCGTATATTGCAAATTTGCGACGAATACAACGTGATTTTTACGAAAAACAACGAAAAGAAAAAGAAGAAAGAAAAAATCGGGTTCCCTATGAACTTAGTTCAGATCCTAACCATCCTCTTTATGATACAACAGATATCAATTACAATGATTCCGATGAAGAGGGTGAAACTCACGGTTCTTCGTGTTCACTTTTATAGTATAATTTTTTAGTTTATTTTAAGAGCTCGTGAATTATTTCATGGGCTCTTTTTTTTGCTTGCTCGTGTTATACTTGTTGTTACTTTGTATCACGACCCTTCGAGACGCACTGCTTACGCAGCGCTCCTCAGGGCGATCGGATGAGAGTAAGAGTGTTGGTTTTTCCCCGTTCTCCCTGAGGAATCAGACAAAGCCCGTTTGCCCTGACTCTTCGTCAAGCTCAGAGCTAAAGGCCCTTCCCGCCTGCCCTGAGGAAGAACTCGATAGAGTTCTGTCTCGAAGGGTCGAAGGGTTGGGCGCAGTCTGATGTCTCGAAGGGCCAACCCGAAAGGGCTTTCTATGTTCAGCAGCAGTCCAATTATTAATTGGCGCTTGTACCCACAGCGCTACCGCCTTGAAGGCATGCAATGTGCACGGTGCAATCAAAAATTTTATCCAAAAAAATATCTTTGCCCGTGTGGCAGTACTAACTTTCAATCGGTTTCTTTGCGCCACCAAGCAACGTTGTTGTCATTTACGCAGGTAACGCATGCACCGCGCGAGCACAAAATGTATGAGCCATACTGCATTGGTTTTGTGCAGCTGGTTGATGGCCCGCGCATTATGACGCAGCTGGCCGATGTTGATTTTGAAGAATTGACGGTGGGCATGAATTTAGTTGCAGTGCTGCGCAAATATTATGTTTCTGGCGCTAATGGCATTATTCATTACGGGCTTAAATTTGTTCCGGAGTCTCGTGCATGACGCAAGGTGGTTATGGCAAAATTATTTTGTTTGGTGAGCACTTTGTGGTGTACGGCCTGCCAGCCCTGGTTTTTGCGCTGCCGCAGCAAACGCGTGCGCATGCAAAAATTATTCATGAGCCGTCGCGCGTTGTTGACCAGCGCGTGTTTGCGCACCCGTCCCTTGCCTGCTCGCCGGAACAGCTTAAGAGCTTTTTAACAGCACTCACTACGTTTTTAAAAATTTCGCACCAGCTAGAAGTTACACTTTCTGGTGACTTGGTGGTTATGTCAGGCGGTGTTGGCTCAAGTGCTGCGGCATCAGTGGCAACCGTGCGCGCACTTAACGCAACGCTCAATCTCAATCTTGACGATTATGCAATCAACAACGCAGCCCTGCAAACTGAAAAGCTTGCACACGGCAACCCGAGCGGTATTGATAACATGGCAGCAACATTTGGGGGCTCTTTTGTTTTTGAAAAAGAAAAAGGACGGACGGTTGTTGTGCCGGGTGCCGCATTGCACTGCGTTTTGGTTGACAGCGGCCTGCGTAGCCAAACAAGTACGGTAGTAGCAGCTGTTCAACAGTATCGCGCAGCACAACCAAAAAACTTTGAGCGCTTGTGTGCTGACTATGCCCAGCTTTTTACGCTTGGCCTGCGTGCCTGTACACAAGGTAACTTAACGGCATTGGGCATGTGCATGAACATGAACCAACAGTTGTTGCACGAACTTGGCGTTTCTAACGCACATCTTGAAAATATTATTTCGTTAGCGCTGGGCGCTGGTGCGCTTGGTGCTAAAATTACCGGTGCTGGTGCCGGTGGTGCGGTAGTTGCGTTGACAAAAAATAAGCAGCAGCAACAAGAAGTTGCTACTGCTTTAAGCTTGCGCGGTTATTTTGTGATGCCAATTACTTTTGCATTGCCTTTGCATAATACTCAGCAACAGCAGGCCAGTTGATTACATGCCACCACGTGTTGACGTAGTCAATGCGCTTGTTTTGATATTTCAAATAATACGCATGTTCCCATACGTCCAAGCCAAGCACGGGAATTAGACCTTCCATGATCGGGTTGTCTTGATTAGCGCTTGAAGTAACCACCAAATTGTTGTTGCCATCAACACACAACCATGCCCAACCGCTACCAAAACGTGTCTTTGCTGCTTCAATAAACAACTTTTTAAAATCTTCAAACGAACCAAATGCTTCATTAATTGCTTGTGCTAGTTTGCCGTCTGGTTGTCCGCCGCCTTGAGGGGACATAATCAGCCAGAACATTGAATGGTTTGCGTGCCCACCGCCATGGTTTTCAACCACTTTTTTTAAACTGTCGGGCAAGCTTGCGCAATGTGCTAGCAAATCAACCAGCGATTTGCTTTGAAATTCAGGGTGCTTTTCAAGCGCTTCGTTCAGGCTGTTGATGTACGCTTGATGGTGCTTGGTGTGGTGGATATTCATGGTTTCTTCGTCAATGTGTGGCTCAAGAGCGTTGTAAGCATACGGCAGGGCTGGCAATGAGTACGGATATTTAAGCTGGCCAAAGGCGCGGGCTGCGCGTGTGGCCGTTTTTTGCATGCTGGTTTCTTGCGTGCGGTGGAAGTAAAAAAGTATGCCCGCGCCAAAAATGACAATGACAACGCAATAGAAAAATAATGACATTATTGAACTCCTAAATTTTGGTTAAAAAGAGACTATTTAGCGGTCTTTTTGTTGTTGTCTAGGCTACACCAAGAATGCGGTTTAGAGAAGTAGGGGCTGCTTGGCTGGGCCTTTTGGCCCCTGCCCAAATCTGAAACCCTCAAAAAACGGTTAAAAGTGCCACTTTTTGTCTCCGTTTTACATATTTTAAATTTCTGTTAGAATATAAATAAAGCTAATATTTAGCAAAAAATGGTTAAAATTGCCCGTCTACGCTACATGTGTAGCTATGACGCGGCATCGCGCCGTAGTTGGTAGTTGCCCCAAAGGGCTGACCCAACGAAGGCGAATGGAGGTTATTATGAAGTTTTTACGTTTACTTTCAAAAGTTCTTATTTTTGCACTGGCTTTGGCAACCACAGCACAGCCCGGCAATGTTAAAGATATCAAAGGCACGTGGGAGATTTTTAAGCCCGAGCATCGAGTTACTTTGTCGCCAGCTTGTGGTGCACTGGGCATAGAAATGCGTTACATCGAAAAGTTGTACCATTTTGGTAATCCAGACGATGCAACGGTTCAATTGATTCAAAAACTTTTTAACGCACCTCCGGGTGGCTTTGCACCAGCACAAAAAGATATTCCCGCACGGTTCTTTTCAATTGGAACGGTCGGCAGTTTGTTGAACACGCTTGAGCTGCACAAAAATGCTGACGACCAAACGCGTGTTGATGCGTTGGTACAAGCACTCGTCAATGACACTGACTTTCAACAAGCATCGCCACACTTTGCCAACCTGACAACTGATTACCAAGAATATGTGGAACTAAAAGAATTGAGCACAACCTGCACACAACAAAAACTTGGCACCCTCAAAACACGAGCACAAAATATTTCAAAGCAAACATTTAAAAAGGCGGCAAAAGTTGCTGATATCATAACGGCATTAAAAGAGCACCAAAATACTGCTCGCTTGCAAGGGGCTGGTCCAAGTTCAGGTTCTAGCTCAAGCTCTAGTTCGAGTTCAAGCTCATCGTACGCTGTTGCTGTTTCAGCAACTGTTGTTGACGATGTAAGATCTGTCAAACGTGGTCGAGAAGATATAACGCCCGGTCCTTCACAGCAGGCATCTTCAAGAAGTGAAAAGCGACACCGCCAAACAAATAACCAACCAAACATTGAGCAGTTGATTAGCGAATTGAGCAAGTATGCACGTCGTGATGAGTTGCTAAACAAATTTAAGGGCGATTACAAAAAGACATTTGAAGCATTAGAAAAGTTTGCGCAATTATTGGTAAAAGCTTGTAACGAGTGTTTGCCGGTAACGGCCGCTATAACAACAAGTTCTAGTTCTAGTTTTAACTCATCATCGAGTTCAAGTTCATCAAGTTCATCTTCAAGCTCTAGCTCTTTAGTACAAGCAGACGATTTTGTGTACCGGCCCTACACCGCTCAGCATGCTTTGCTTGCATTTGCTTACAAAAAGGCCAATTCAAAAAGCGACTTTGTGCCCTATTTTGAAAAAATCGATAAGCAGTTTTTTCTTGACGACGTTATGTTTGATCAAGCGTGGCAAAACGACGTTTACGCAGAAGATGCGCACGTCAAAATTCACGAAGATTTTATAACAAACTTTGCAGGGAAAGACGACCAAGAAATTTTTGCAACCTGCGCTGGTGATTGTTTTTCTTATGTTGTATTGACTGAAGTCAGACGCCAATTGTATGGCCAAAGCATTCCTGTTTTGCCAGAAAATAGAGCAGCGTTTTTTGAAACCTTTTGGGTTGCCGACTGTGTAGAAACAACTATCCGCAATTTGTGCAACGTAGTTACGTACAATAAGGAAACGGCTACCTTTGGCAACGGCGTTGAAGGCCTTACTTTCTCTGAAGCGCTTACCAACTTTTATAGTACCGAGCGCAATCGCCTAGAAAGTGCAACTAGCTCGTTGGAAGTGCGCCAAGATTGGGGCAACATTATTCAAAACTTGCCGCACATTACCTATGGCCGCGCCAAACTGCCAACCAACAATGACTTTTATTTTGCTCTTCCAAACGATACCTGCGGCTTTATCAAACTGAATGGCATAAAAATTCCTGAAGCACAAACAACCGACATAACGTTGGTGCCGCTTGGTCATGATGAAAACCCAATTCCTGGCGGCAAGCCGCACACGTTTGAACAAATCACGATCAATGGGTCTTCGTATCTATTGGTAGATGGCGATGACTATCATGTGTTTGAAGTGATGCCATCAATAAAAAATATTGTGATTATGATGAATCAGTTCTTTAATTTAGATCTGTTTTCTAGAGCGCCTGGTCAAGCAGCAAGCTCATCTACGCCAGCAGCAAGCCTAGAAGCTGATTTCTTTAAGACTGATTTTAACTCAACATCATTTGGTAAGTTGTGTGAAAAGTTAAACTGGGGCGTTGAAAGAGATGTGCTTGCTCAACTTGATAATGAGCAGATACCAGAGCTAAGATTTACGCTCACTCAAAAACACGTAGCTTCTTTTACCCTGTGCATTAGGCCCGGTCGACATGCGTATGCCGAGCGGCCACAAAACAGCATTCGGTTGGTTGCGCATCAAACAGCGCTTCAGAATTATCTTTCTAAACGGCTTAAAACCCAATCAGAAACAATGACAACACTTCTTTACGATCTTTACAGATCAGAGGCGGTAGTTTATGGATTCAGTGCTTTGTATCGTTGTTTTGCAGAAGATCTTTTTAGTGGAGATATAAAGTCTTATTTTATTAAAGATATTATTAAACACACAAGAGCTACCAGCCTGGTCCTAACTTCATTAGCCAGCCAATTAATTAAGACATTGCCGGTTGCTGCAGACTTTCAGGCGCAACGAGCAATTGCCGAGTGCTTTAAACAAAATGAAATCTTTGCTGAAGCAAATAAAGATAACAAACAGCTCAAAGAAGCCGTTGCTCTTTTGGTAAAACAAACGAATGAACATACAAACATTGCCGTGAAGCTTACAGTTTTTGAGAAGTTAGTTCCAACATTGTTTGCTCTTGATTTGAAACAAGAGATTAAGTTGATTATTGAATGTGCAGCTGCCAATATCTCGCATGTTGATTCTGATGTTAGATATTCTGCATTCGATCTGTTCAAAGCACTTTTTGAAAAAGACTATAAACCGGTATTTGAAGCTATAAAAAAAGCAACAACAACAAACATAAGTCATCCACATATTGCCGTCAGGTTAAACTCACTTACCATGCTCAACTGGCTACTCGAAGCAACAGATTTGCAGCTAAATTTTGATAAGATAGAAAAAGACTTCTTAGTAACAAATGGCTTGAACACTGAAAGTCCTATCACTGAAAATCTTGAATTATTACTCTTCGGAAGTCTCTTCGAAAAAAACTATCAACCGGCATTTGATGCAGCCATCAAGGTTGCCACAGCCAAGATTGATGGCGCTAGTTTATCAATAGGCATAGCTGGAAGATTATTTTCAACACTGATCGATAAAGACTATCAACCAGCATTTGACGCTGCAATACAAGCAATAACAAAAGACATAGGCAATGTGGCAGATATAGCGGCAATTCTATTTGATAAACTTTTTGCAAAAAACTATCAACCAGCTTTTGATGCAGCAATAAAGACAATTGAACGGCATAAAGAAGACGGAGATTTTTTTACCAAACTAGCTATAAAAGGTCTCTTGAAAGTATTAGAAAAATACAAGCAGCAAGCAGTATCAAGTAGTCAGCCGGCAGAAGCAACGTTGGCAGATAATGAGTAAAAAATAAAAATTGTATCAAAGGCTTTTTAGATGAGGGGCGGGCCTAAAAACCTGCCCCTTTTTCAATTCCGCAAAAAGCATTCTCAAGATTTTCAATTCCCAGCGTTGACCAAGAGCTCTTGATGCGCTCTTCAATCTTCTTTTCAAAACACACCGCAATACCACAATCCCCACCACCAGCGCCAGAAAATTTCGCACCTGCGATGTGCACCTGCGCACTGGTTATGAGGGCCGTGAGCATTGGCGTTTCAAGCTGCGCGCCCGAAAGTTTAGACAAAATGTGCAGCATTTTTTTTTGCTGATTAAGCACAAAAATAATTTTTTCTTGATCGTTTTTTTTTAGTGCGTGCGCAAGTTCGAGAACGGTGTTGTTGGTGGTTGTGCACCAGACTTGGTATTGTGCTGCGTGCTTGTTTTTAAAATTGGCAATGCGTTGGGCAAGCTCGGTTGTTGAAGCGCTGGTGCCGGTAAAACCTACGCACAAGCGTAACTCTCGCGGGAGTGTGATTGGTTGGATGGCCAGACCTGGCCAGGGCTGCTGCACAATTTGTGTTACGTTTTTTGTTTCTTGTGCTGCAAGCCAGGCAGCATCAAACCGTTGGTAGAGCAGGGGGTGTGCAAACGTTGATGCAGCGATATCAAAACCGCTGCCTATTTTTTTTTGTGCGTGGTAGTGGGCCAGTGTTGCGAGTTTGAAAATAGAAACATTGTTGAGTGCAAACTCATGAAACTCGAGCAGTGCGCGCGTTATGCCAACACACACCGCAGCGCTGCTGCCAAAGCCAATTTTCTGTCCCTTAAAAAAAAATTGATCGGTGTTAACATTGAGCGCGAATGGTTTGATTGCAACGCCGTTCTCACGCAAAAATTTCGTGATGGTGCTGATGGCTGCTTGAGCGATTGCGAGTTTGGGGTTTTGGTTATCGATTGGTACGTTGAAAATTTCTAGTGTTGGTGCGGTAAACGTTGATGTCTGCGCCGGTTGTATTTGGCAGATTGCAAAGCGGTTGATGGGCAGCACTATGCAGCTGTTGCCGGGCTCAAGCACGCTCCATTCGCCGGCTAGCATGAGTTTGCCAGGAACTTTGATGGTGATTTGCCCTTCGAGACGCCCTGCAGGCTCCTCAGGGAGAACGGAGGGGGAGAGAGAGCTTTTGTTTTTAGGGTTGTCTGTTCGTTTGGCCCCTTCGACAGGCTCAGGGCAAACGGAGTAGGACAAGATGTTTTCTTTTGCTATAAATTTTGAATTGAGAGTAGGAGCTTCGCTTTTTTTTTCCCGTTCTCCCTGAGGAACAACTCGTAGAGTTGTGTCTCGAAGGGCGGGCTCGCCAGCAACACAACAGCGCATAATCTGTTTTACTCCAGCCAACGCAGCAACCGTGCGTTCAACCGCGTTAGCATCTTTTTCTTCACACAAAATTTTTACATTTGGTCCGGCATCGGTGGTGAAATAACAACAAACGCCGGAAGCGCGTAGCTGGCGCACCGTTTCAATAACATTCCATGAAGCGTCTGAAAGATAATTGAGTGATGGCTCTGTATCAAGCATTGCGTGGTACATGCCGTACCAATCTGCTTCTGCTAGTTGCCCAACGCCTTCAAGATCGCGCGCAGCAATTGCTTGGCGCATCTGTGCAATGCGTGTTTCAGATTCTGCGCACCACGAAGCAAACGAAGGGCTGGTTTGCACGGTCAAGCGCATGCCTTCGCGTGAGCTCATTTTTTTTACCGATGCGTCAACAATTACCACCACAACGCGCAAACTTGGCCAATGGTCGGCGGTAAAAATTTGTTCGGCAAAACAATCGGCGCTGTCAGCGCGTAAGCCTTTGTGCCACACCACAAAGCCGCCAAAGACTGATCGGGCAGCAGAGCCAGAGCCCACGCGTGCGAGTTGTGAAAGCTCTTGTTTGCTCAAATTGAGTTTAAACAGTTCGTTCAAGCCCAGCGCGAGTGCCGCAAAACCGCTGGCACTGCTTGCAAGGCCGGCTGCAGTGGGAAAGTGGTTGTGTGTGGTAATGCTGACCGGTTGCGAAATATTATAACGTTGGCGCACGTGCTCAACAAATTGCAAAACTTTTGCTGCAAAATTTTTTCCCGCTTGTTCGGGTGCAACAACACAATC
>JAIERW010000004.1 GCA_019746485.1 Candidatus Babeliales bacterium
CGTCCAGCCATGTACATCGGCTCAACGCATGCTGATGGTCTTCATCATTTGGTGTATGAAGTTGTTGATAACTCTGTTGACGAGGCGCTTGCCGGTTATTGTACCAAGATTAATGTTATTGTACATGCCGACGGTTCTTGCTCAGTACAAGATAATGGTCGGGGGATTCCAGTTGCCGAACACCCAACAGAAAAAATATCTGCTGCAGAAGTGGTTATGACCAAGCTGCACGCCGGTGGTAAGTTTGAAAAAGAGGCATATCGCTATTCTGGTGGTTTGCACGGTGTTGGTATTTCTGTAGTAAACGCGCTTTCAAAAAAATTGGAATTGCGCATTTTTAAAGATGGTAAAGAATATTTTCAAACGTACAGAATTGGTGTGCCAGATGAGCCACTTAAAGCGATTGGTGCTACTGACAAGCAGGGTACTTATGTTCGTTTTTGGGCTGATGGTACTATTTTTGAAACAACAGATTTAAACTTTGAAACGTTAGCGACTCGCTTAAAGCAATATGCATTTTTGAATAAAGGCCTTTATATTGACTTTAAAGATGAGCGTAGCGGCGAAGAAGAGATTTTCCATTTTGAAGGTGGTATTGCTTCGTTTGTTGATCACATAACTGCTAAAAAGGTTCCATTGCTCGATCATGTTATCGAATTTTCTAAAGACGATGGCGTGTATATTTTGGACCTTGCGTTTCAATATAATGATGGTTATAACTCGCAAATTTTTAGCTTTGTAAATAATATTCACACGGTTGATGGTGGAACGCACGAAACTGGTTTTCGTTCTGCTTTAACCAAAGTGTGCAATCGTTATGCTCAAAAATATAACATGCTCAAAGCTGCTGGCGAGGAATCACTTTCAAGTGATGACGTTCGTGAGGGCTTGGTGTGCGTAATTAGCATGAAGGTGCCAGAACCACAATTTGAAGGTCAAACCAAAACAAAGCTTGGTAATAGCGAAATTAAGGGATTTGTTGATTCCTGGGTTTATTCGTTTCTTGATACGTTATTTGAAGAAAATCCTGCCATTGCCAAAGCTATTTTGCAAAAGGCTGTGTTGGCATTGCAAGCCCGTACTGCAGCAAAGCGTGCGCGTGATTTAACGCGTCGCAAAACGGTTCTTGAGGGCTCTGTGTTGCCTGGTAAATTGGCAGATTGTTCAGAGCGCGAAGCAAGCAAATGCGAGTTGTACATTGTGGAAGGGGATTCTGCAGGTGGTTCGGCCAAACAAGCGCGTAATCGTTTTGTACAAGCAGTGTTGCCGATTCGTGGTAAGTTGCTTAACGTTGAAAAGACTCGACTTGACCGTGTTTTGGGTAATGATGGTATTAAAGACTTAATTACCGCCATTGGTGCAGGTGTTGGTAATGACGAATTTGATTCAGAAAAAGTTCGTTATCACAAAATCGTTATTATGACCGACGCAGACGTTGACGGTTCGCATATTCGTATCTTGTTGCTTACGTTCTTTTTCCGTTATATGTTGCCAATTATTGAAAAAGGATATTTATATGTTGCGCAACCACCTTTGTATAAAGCAAAGGTTGGCAAATCTGAGCGCTACCTGCAAGATGATTCTGAGCTAACGCAATTTTTATTCGATTGGGCAGCGTCACACGCTTCGCTTGAACAAGGCAATAAAAAGTTTGAACAAATAGAGTGGAACTCATTGCTTAAAAACATTCTTGCTTATGAAAATGAAGTTACCAAAGTGGGCAACCAAGTTGAGGTTTCTCGTAAAAATTGTCATGAGCTTGTTGCTTGCCTTGATGCACTTAAGTGGGAGCCTGGAAAATACACTCCTGAAGAATTGACACCAAAGATTGCTGAATATTTTAAAGACTATGAAGTGGAAATGCATATTGAAACTGAAGCTGGAGAGGGCGACGTTCGCACTCGCAGAGTTTTAAGCTTTAAGCAAGGTAAAAAGACGTGGGATGTTTCTTTTGCGTTCTTTAAATCAAATGAAGTTTCTAAACTCTTAGAGCTTTTTAATCCGGTAAAAATGCTTGAAGATAAACAATGGTCAATGACGGTAAGTGGTAAGGGTGGCGAAAGCCATGGCCTTGGCGTACTTGCGTTGTGTGATGCTATTGTTGTTGCAGGTAAAGCTTTGATGACTATTCAACGCTATAAAGGTCTTGGTGAAATGAATCCTGAACAACTTTGGGAAACAACTATGGATCCTGAGCGTCGTATGTTTTTGAAAGTAAACATTGAAGATGCGTTAAAAGCTGATCAATGGTTTTCATCGTTAATGGGCGATGAGGTTGAAGATCGTCGATCATATATTGAAAAGCATGCGCATTTTGTAAGAAACTTAGATATCTAAAATAAGAATCTATTATTTAAAAAAGGCCCCGAAAATTCGGGGCCTTTTTTTGTGTAAACAGTTTAGTTATTAACGACTTGGTGCTGGTGGCTGTTGCGGCGTTGGGGGCATTATGTAGCCTGTTCCTGTTTGATAGCCAGGCATTGGGGCATAGCCGCCCATTCCTGGCATGCCCATTCCTGGAGTGACAACTGGTCGTAAGAAGCCAGTTTGTGCTACATCTGCTTGGTAGTACGCTTGCTGGGCGGTGTCTGATTGAGCTTGTACTTTTTGCAGTGTGCCTTGTGCGGCTACCGCTTGAGGACCTGCAACCTGAGTTGCTTGATAGCTTGCAAAAGCTGCTTGTTGTTGTTCGGTAAGTGCTCCAGGCTTTTGAGGAAGAGCAGCTGGTGGTGCTTGCATAGTTTTTAATGCTTCTAGCCCCTCGAGTGTGTAAACGTTTCTAAATTCTAGCGGAACGTCCCATGTGCTTATGCCAATAAATTTGATAGTTTTCCAAGGATAGGGATCTTGCCATTGCATAATAATATTTTTGCCAATCTGGTCGCCAGAACCCATGCTGACCATGCCGTCGTTAAGACCAATCCAATAAGCTTTGAACTCTCGTTGAGAAAGCTGAGAGGAGCGGTGAGCTTTGGTGGTGATATCAATTTCTATTGCTGAGCGGCCAAGGCTTTGAATGCGTGTTACGTCTTTGCTGTTGTCCCAAGCGCCAATCACCGTTTCGTAAAGTTCCGTGTCGGTATTGCGCACGTTTATTGCATCTTCAGAAAAACATACAAAGATATCGCTTTTACCGCGAACTTCAAAAATAAGCCAACCAAGATTTGGAGTTTTTAGCTTCCATGGAATCCAAATATACTCGCCATAAAGAGGTGGCAGCGTAAAAGCAAAGTCTGGATCTTGTAAAGAAGCATTAAGAAATGTTTTGCCAATATCCGCTATGGTGAAATACCATTTATCTTTTGCAGCACTATCTTTCTCGTTTTGTGCGTCAGCAAGATAAGGATTTGAATAAGCGCGTACCAGTACGTCAAGAATAATCATGAGCTGATCTGGATTGTCTGGGTAATATCTTCTGATTTTTTCAAGATCGTCAAAAATATTTTTCTTAATTGTGTCGTTTTTTATAACCGATGGATGAATTATATTGCGCAAAATATCAATGTAGATTTTTAACAACACTGCATAGTGGCTTGGGTCTGAGAAGGTGAACTTCTTTGTTTCTTCCAGTCTTTGAGCAACAGTTGCCACACTTTGTTGCGCTTCAACAGGGACTGATTCAGTAGCACCAAGCCCTTTTGTAGGTTGTTCAACATAAACATAGGTATTTTGAGCGCGGAATCCATATTGTGCGTCAACACGCATCTTTTGTGCTTCGTCGGTTAGCTCTTCCGCTTTTATTTCACCAGCGGCGCGCACGCCAGCACCTGCTGTTGCTGCTGATATGCCAACACCGGCAGCAACTCCTGCAACTATCATTGAAATAGGATCTACCGACATGGCAGCAGAGCCAGCAACTTGCAAGGCTAGTTGGCTTGCTGCTTGCAAAACACTTCCCGAAGCTTCGGCCATTTTGGCTATTTTGTTAGCTTCTATTTCTTTAAGAATAGCGCCTTGTTGGAGTAATATTTTTCCTTGAGCTTCTCGTGGTTGTTGGACAATTTGTACCGTTGGTGCACCTTGTACGTCGATATCAATTAAAAAGATATACTGTGCGTGTTGTTGTGGCGTGCTGATAACGCTAAATGTTTTGCCACTTATCATGTCTTTCATGGTTACGAATTGTCCCGTTTGAATAAAGTCGTATCTAAATGGTCGGTGAACGGTCATTGTGCCTTTGTAAGGAAGGCGCTTGAGTTGCTGTTCAGAAGCAATAAGTTCTTTGTCTATGCCAATAGTAACAGGTGGAGCAATTTCTATGTTACTCATTTTTTGTTCATGATCAGCTGGCTGAAAGCCAAGTTGTGTAATATCTTCAAGAGCTTGGCGGTCTTGCCATGCCATAAATACATTGTCGCCAATTTTGCCTTGACCAAGCATAAGAGCTCCACCAAAAATACTTACCCAGAAATCAGTAGGTTTGTCTTGGTACACGCGCGCTGTAGGCAGTAACTCAGTCAGTAATTGGTAGACTACGGTACCATTACGTTCAATTTGAAGAAATTTATTGTTGTTTGCCCCAATAATAACTTTGTATCTGTCGCCTTTTTTATTTTGTAACACTACTGATACTGAATGTTTGGCTTGAGCAGTAAAAGCAATACTTGCTTCATTGGGAAGACGCACGGGAATATCAATAAACTCAACTTTGTTGCCGCCAGCAGGTAATGTAATATCATGCTCAAGTTTTGCGTACGTTTCTTTTTCTGCAATTGCATGAAGTGCTTTGCCTACTTGAATTTCGGCGTAATCAACCGGTGCATCATGCGAACTAAAACCAACATAATTGATTGGTGTGGTATCTGGTGAGTAAGCAGACATTATAATGCCACTTCCCGGCATACCAACCCCAACAAGAACTAAACCATTAGTAATAGAAACCCAGTACGGAATAAATCGACCGGGTATTGCATGAGCCTGTGGTGCTTCTGCTATAAGTTTGCCATCGAGTAATATTTGAGATGTTGTATTGTTGATACCGCCAATAATAACCTGCCATTTTGCTTGTGTATCCCCTTGTGCATTGAAAGCAACTTCTATGCCGCCATGGTCAGTGGCGCGCGCAAGAAAGGTGACTGTTGCTTGGCTTGGTTGGTTAAGTGGTGTGTCGAGCCATGCAAAGCCTTTACTAAACATCTTATTGAGCGTGATCATGCGGTCTGGCCCGAAGTCCAAAATTGGAGGTTCTTTAGCAAAGCCTTCAAGTGTTAGCGATTCAAGGAGCTCATATTGTTGGTTTTTTAGAGCCCCTTGTGGTTTTAAAATACCAAGTTTATTTGTTACTAAAGGGTAGTCGGTATTGTTACGTATCTCTTTTACAATGCCAAAACCTGCTGTTAGTTCAGATTTCACTAACGACTTTGTTGCCGTTGCTGTTGCCAGCGTTTTATCAAACCAGAACCGAGTTCCTTTAATAGTATTAAAAATATCACGAGCGGTTTTCTTTGGATCTTTGGTATTAATTGAAGTTCCGGTATCAGGAATATCAGCTTCTGAGTTTACGGCTTGCAAGGTAAAATATTGAGCGCCGCCAAGGTCTTGTTGTCCATAAAAATCTGGCTGCCAAGGACCGGTATTTTTGGCAGCTACTAGTATTTCAAAATGTTCTTTGGCATTAACCCAGCTGTATTGATTTACCCAGAGATTTCGTTCTTGGGCCTGTGGCGCCATGCTTTGAATAACAACCGTATCATGTGAGCGAATTGGGCCGGTTTGGTTATAAGGGCTTATCAATTTAAATGTTTGCCAACCGTCTTGCGCATGAGGATGATTGAGAAGAGAGACGCGAATATCAAATTGATCAGGCTTCCACAAAAAGTGACTATCACTTACCCACCATTTCCATTCTTTGCTTAAAGATCCAGCTTTTTTAAGATTTCCTTCAGCTGCATACAATGACCAAATAGTTACGGTGTCGCCAAAATTTATAACGCTGTTTGAATTGTCGTCTTGTGCTGATGTGATGCTAAAAAAGCAACCAATGTCTTGGCGTTTATCTTGTGCTTGTACAGTTCGATCCTTTTTGCTTTGTGCTGTGCTTGCCTTAACTGATTGTTTTTCTTTCTTCTTTTTTCCTTTTTCTAATTTTTCTCCTGTTTCAGAAACAGGCCCTTCAAGTTTTGCCGTTTCTTTTTCTGTTTTTGTTTGCTCGATTTCTTTCATGCTTTCTAATACTTCTTGCGGTATATCAAATGTTATAGTACCGGTACCAGAACTGCCAACCAGCAATTGGTTAAAATTGTTTGGAGGGTCTTCTTGAGCATTTTGGTCGTAATAGCTGTCTGCATGAGTCCAAACACGCATAAAATCAACGTTTGGTCCGCCAATAATACGAACAACTTGAGTGCCTCGAATTGCTGATCCACGAGCTATTTCCAAAGCGGCAACGTCGCTTGGTGTTGGTTTATGTACTAAGAGGTTGTTTTGGCTATCTATTGCTACAATAGTGCCATCATGACCAATAGCAATGTCATTGAAAGAGTTCGTGCTTTCTATTGCTATCCAGTCGGTTTTTTGTTTGCCGCTTTTTCCTGGCGCAAGTTTCCATGCATTGTTTGTATAATCAAGAAAGAGTATATTAAATTTGTCTTTAACCATTACTTTTTTTGGGTTGCCCATATCGAATGTTGCTGGTTTAATAACATCTACCCATGTTTTTTTAAAGCGATTAAAATTTTGGATAATTTGATTATTGGTTGCTAAAAAGACCTTTCCGTCGCCACCACATGAAATATGAACGCCACGTTCTGGCACTGCTTGCCAATCAGTTTGTTGTGTGACCGGGTTCTTTTTTCTCCAAATATTATTGTCGGTATCGCGTGCCCAAATTTCATTTTTGTTACCAACGCTTAGTTGTGTAAATTTTTTGTCTTTTTGGCTGATTTGCTGCCATTCTAATTGTCCGTCTTCTTGATACCAACAGTTACCGTCTTTATCTAAGCCCCATAGTGTGCCATCAGCGCCAACAGAAAAATTTTGAAGCGCATTTTTTGGTGAAATATCAGTCCAGCCATTCCAATCTTTGTCAAGCTTAGATAATTTTCCGTCTGTTGTGAGCCCAAAAATTAATGGATCATTGCCGCCATGCGCAATATCAATGCTTTGTAATGCTATTGCTGGCAGGAAAGTAAAGAGATCTTTAGAAATTTTTTGTTGGATAGAAGATACCAGCACATCCGTCTCTTCTTTTTTTGTTTCTTCTTTCTTTGGTTCTTCGGTGCTTTTTTTTGATTTTTTCCCAGCTTCTTTTTTCTTCTGTTTTTCAGCTTCTTTATCTTTTTTCTTTTGTTCGGCGGCCTCTTTCTTTTTTTGTTTTTCGGCTTCTTTGTCTTGCTTCTTTTGATCTGATGCTGTTTTTTTGTCAGGGGCTTGCTGCTCTTTGCCCTCGCTTTTGACGTCAGTTTTTTCTGGTGTTTCTTGTGAAGCATTGGCTGCAAACGTTATGCTGTGCATGCTGAATAATAAGTTTAAAATCAGCATAAAGACCCAAATTGGGTACGATCTGTTTTGTTTCATTACAAATCTCTCTTGTTTGAGGGGTTAAGCGTTTAAATACTAAAAATAGTTTTTACTCAAGCTTGTGCGTTAAGAGTACAAAAAAATTCTTGCAAATTTAAAGCTTCTATTAAAAAAGGCCTTCGAGTAGCGAAAGCCTTTTTTAATAAACAAATGTTTATGAGTTGGTTATTAGCGAGTGCGTGGTGGAGGCATTATTGGCATTTGGGGTTGTGCTGGATAACCGGGTTGTGGGTAACCTGTTGCTGGATAGCCCGTACCCATAGACATGCCCATGCCAGGCATCATGCCTGGTCGAGGAGCCAAGTAACCAGTCTGTGCGGTATCTCCTTGGTAGTAGGCTTCTTGTGCGGCGTATCCTTGAGCTTGTGCCGTTTTAAAATCTTGTTGCTGTGCTATATTTTGAGGGCCTGCAGCTTGGGCTCCTTGGTAAGCGGCAAGAGCTGCTTGTTCTTGTTCACTGAGCGCTTGAGGTTGTACGGGAAGAGCAGCTGGCAGTACTTGCATGGTTTTTAAGGCTTCTAGACCTTCAAGTGTATAAATATTTCTAAATTGTAGCGGAACATCCCATGTACTAATACCAACAAATTTCATGGTTTTCCAAGGATACGGATCTTGCCATTGCGTAATAATATTTTTACCAATTTCATCGCCCGATCCTACACTGATCATGCCGTCGTTAAAACCAATCCAATAAGCCCTAAATTCTCGCTGAGAGAGCTGTGATGAGCGTAAGTTTTTTGTAATATCAGTTTCTGATGCTGAGCGACCAAGGCTCTTAATACGTATTACATCTTTGCTGTTTTCCCAACCACCAATTACTGTTTCATAAAGTTCTGCATCGGTATTACGCACACTTACTGCGTCTTCAGAAAAGCACACAAAGGCATCGCTTTGGCCTTGAACTTCAAAAATAATCCAACCAAGATTTGGCGTTTTTAGTTCCCATGGAATCCAAATATATTCGCCAAAAAG
Organism: Candidatus Babeliales bacterium; assembly: GCA_019746485.1. Lineage (GTDB taxonomy): Bacteria > Babelota > Babeliae > Babelales > RVW-14 > AaIE-18. Next base: position 8,491 of record JAIERW010000004.1, read on the forward strand.
AGGCGGTAGCGTAAATGCAAAATCTGGATCTTGTAGCGAAGCGTTTAAGAATGTCTTTCCAATGTCTGCCATGGTGAAATACCAACGATCCTTTGCTGCAACATCGCGTTTTATTTGTGCGTCAACTAAGTAAGAATTTGAATAAGCGCGTACTAGCACATCAAGAACAACCATGAGTTGTTCAGGATTATTTGGGTAGTATTGTCTAATTTGATCAAGATCATCAAAAATATTCACTTTAACTACTTCGCTATCAACAACAAATGGGTGGGTTATATTACGCAAAATATCAATATAGATTTTTAATAATATTGAAAAATGGCTAGGATCGGAGAAGATGAATTTTTTAGTTTCGCCAAGTAGTTGAGCAACGGTTGCTGCGTTTTGTTGTGCTGCAGCAGGAACTGTTTCCAGAGCCCCAAATTCTTTGGTAGGTTGTTCAACATAGTTATAGCTATTGTGAGCTCGGAAGCCAAATTGTGCATCAGTGCGCATTTTTTGAGCTTGTGCAGTCATTTCTGCTGCTTTAATTTGACCAGCCGATTTTATTGCCGCGGCTCCTGTTGCAAGCCCTATTCCTGCACCACTTAATGCCAATCCGCCCAATGCCATAATCATATTTGGTGACATGGCAAAACTGCCAGCTGCTTGCAAGGTTGCCTGTCCTGCAGCTTCCATAATGCTTCCTTTTGCGTCAGCAATTTTGGCGACTCTGTTAGCTTCGATTTCTTGTAAAATTGCTCCTTTTTCCAGTGCTATTTTCCCTGGAGCGTCTTCTGGTTGTTGCATAAGTTGTATTGTTGGTAAACCAATTTCGTCGATATCAATTAAAAATACGTACTCTGCCTGTTGCTGTGGCGTACTTAAAACGCTGAATGTTTTGCCGCTTATCATATCTTTCATGGTTACGCGTTGATCGGTTTGAATAAAATCATATCTAAACGGTCGGTGAACACTCATAGTGCCTTTGTAAGGAAAGCGTTGTACTTGCTGTGCGTACGTTATTGGTGTTTTTTCAACGCCAATCGTAACTGGTGGTGCAATTTCTATATTAGTTATTTTTTGCTCATGATCGGAAGGTTGAAAACCAAGTTGAGTGATATCTTCAAGGTCGTCAGGGTCTTGCCATGCCAAGAGCAGATTGTCACCAAGCTTGCCTTGGCCAACCATAAGAGCGCCGCCAAGAATACTTACCCAGAAGTCGGTAGGTTTTTCTTGAGATAAGCGCGCAATAGGGAGCTGTTCGGTTATTAGTTCATGCACTATTGTGCCGTTACGTTCAATTTTTATGAGTTTATTGTCTTGGGCGCCAATAACAACTTTGTATTTGTTGTCGCCTTTTTTATTTTGTAGAACTATGGAGAGATCGTGCTTAGCTTGTGCGGTAAAAGCAATACTTGCTTCATTAGGAAGGCGAACAGGAATATCGATAAAATCAACTTTATCGCCGCCAGCTGGTAAGGTAATATCATGATTAACTTTGGCATACGTTTCGTCGTCGGCAATGGTATGAAGTGCTTGACCAACTTTAATTTCGGTATAATCAACTGGTGCATCGTGAGAGCTAAAACCAACGCGATTAACTGGCGTGTCTTCAGGCATATAGGCAGACATAAAAATGCTGGTACCTGGTGTGCCAATACCAACAAGAATGGAGCCCTTATTGATAGAAATCCAGTAAGGAATAAACCTACCCGGAATTGCGCGAGCAAGTGGTGCTTCTGCTATCAATTTGCCATCCAGCAATATTTGCGATGTTGTGTTGTTGTTGCCACCAATAATAATATGCCACTTTGCTTGTGTGTCGCCGCGCGTGTTAAACGCAACTTCTATGCCGCCATTATCGGTAGCGCGAGCCAAGAAAGTAACCGTTGCCTGTCCTGGTTTTTCAAGCGCTGTATCGAGCCACGCAAAGCCTTTGCTAAACATCTTATTGAGTGTGATCATGCGATCTGGACCAAAGTCAGTAATTGGTGGTTCTTTTGCAAAGCCTTCAAGAATTAATGGTTCGATCAATTCATATTTCTTGTTTGTTATTGAATCACGCGTAGGGCAGGTACCAAAATTATTGGTCGTTATTGGATAATCTGTATTGTTACGTAATTCTCTCACAACGCCCAGGCCTGCTGTTAATTCGGATTTAACAAGCGACTTTGCTACCGTTGCTGTTGCCAGTGTTTTGTCAAACCAGAACTGAGTTCCCTTAATGGTACTAAAAACATTACGAGCGGTTTTCTTTGGATCTTTGGTGTTAAGTGAAATTCCGGTATCAGGAATATCAGCTTCTGAGTTTACGGCTTGCAAAGTAAAATATTGAGCGCCGCCAAGGTCTTGTTGTCCATAAAAACCTGGCTGCCATGGACCGGTATTTTTAGCAGCAACTAGTATTTCAAAATGTTCTTTGGCATTAACCCAGCTGTATTGATTTACCCAGAGATTTCGTTCTTGAGCTTGTGGCGCTACGCTTTGAATAATAACTGTATCATTTGAGCGAATTGGGCCGGTTTGGTTATAAGGGCTTATCAATTTAAATGTTTGCCAACCGTCTTGCGCATGAGGATGATTGAGCAAAGAAACGCGAAGATCAAGTTGTTCTTGCTTCCACAAGAAGTGGCTATCACTTACCCACCATTTCCATTCTTTACTTAAAGAACCAGCCTTTTTAAGATTTCCTTCAGCTGCATAGAGCGACCAAATAGTTACAGAGTCGCCAAAATTTATAACACTATTTGAGTTATCATCTCCTGCCGGGGTGATACTAAAAAAGCAGCCAATATCTTGGCGCTTATCTTGTGTTTGAATTGTCTGCTTTTGTTGTGCGTCTGACGTTTGGGCGCTGGCTTTGCTTAATTTTTTTCCTGCATCAGAAGCAGGAGCAAGTATTTTTTTTGTTTCTTTTTCTGTTGCAGTTGCTTCATCTGATTTGGGCGTTGTGGTATCAACTACTTGTGGTATATCAATGGTTACTGATCCAGAACCTGAACTACCTACCAGTAATTGATTAAAGTTGTTTGGTGGGTCTTCTTGGGCATTTTGGTCGTAATAACTATCAGCATGAGTCCAAACTCGCATAAAATCAACGTTTGGCCCGCCAATAAGGCGAACAATTTGAGTGCCGCGAATTTCTGGCCCACGTGCCTTTTCTAAGGCGGCAATGTCGTCTTTTGATGGTTTGCTTACAATGAGACGACCTTGATTGTCTATTGCCACAATCGTGCCGTCGTAACCAATTGCAATATCTTTGAAAGAGCCGGTAGCGCTTTCAACTTCTATCCAGTCGGTTTTGAGCTTGCCGCTTTTTCCTGGGCTAAGCTTTAATGCTTTATTTTGATAATTAACAAACAACGTATTAAATTTATCTTTTATTGATATCTTTTGTGGGTTACCCATATCAAATGTTGCTGGTCTAATGACATTTTCCCATGTTTTTTTAAAGCGATTAAAGGTTCGAAGAACTTGGTCGTTACTTGCCAATAAAACTTTTCCGTCGCCACCGCATGCAATATAAACCCCTTGACCATCAACCTTTTGCCACTCTGTTTCTTCAGTAACCGGATTTTTCTTTCTCCAAATATTGTTATCGGTATCGCGGGCCCAAACTTCATTTTTGTTACCAACATGGAGTTGTGCAAACTTTTTGTCTTTGGTGCTAATTTGTCCCCATTCTGTTTGTCCCTCTTCTTGGTACCAGCAGTTACCATCTTTGTCCAAGCCCCACATGGTGCCATCAGCGCCAACTGAAAAGCTTTGAAGAGCTGTTTTTGGAGAAATGTCAGACCAACCGTTCCAATCTTTATTGAGTTTAGATAATTTTCCGTCTTTGGTGAGACCAAAAATCAATGGGTCATCGCCACCGCGAGCGATATCGATATTTTGTAAATCTGTTGCGGGTAACGCAGTGAATAAATCTTTAGAAATTTTTTGTTGGGGGCCAGAGGCGGCTACAATTTGTTGATCTTCTTCTTTTCCTTTGGTTTTGCCTTTATTTTTCTTTGCTTGTTTAGCCGCTTCTTTTGCTTTTTTTTGATTGTCTTTATCTATTTGTTTTTGTTGTTTTTGTTGTTCTTTGGTCATGCCCGCTTGGGATGTTTTTTTGCTTTGCTTGGTACTATCTTTTTGTTTATCTGTTTGTTTAGTTTTTTTCTTGTCGCTATCTTTTTTTTCTTTGTCTTGCTGGTCAGTGTCTTTGCTTTTTTTGTCAGAGTCTTTTTTCTTTTGATCGTCAGCTTGTTTTTTGCTGTGATCTTTGCTGTCTGTGTTGTCTGTGTTGTCTTTCTTTTTTTTATCTTGTTCTTCAGTGTCTTTACTTTTCTTATCAGTGTCGCTTTTCTTTTGATTATCAGCGTCTTTCTTTTTTTGTTTTTCAGCTTCCTTGTCTTTTTTCTTTTGCTCGTTAGCGTCTTTCTTTTTTTGTTTTTCGGCTTCTTTGTCTTTTTTCTTCTGATCGCTAGCTTCTTTTTTATTATCTGAGCTGTCTGATGCTGGGGGATCGCTTGGTTCTGCAAATGTTACTTGGTTACTATTGAGCATCAAGCTCAAGAGCAAAACAAGGCCGAAGATCGAATAGTTTCTTTTTTGTTTCATCGCAATTCTCTCTTTTTTTGAGGGGTGAAACGTTTAAATACTAAAAATAGCTTTTACTATCCTAGTTCAAGGGAACAGAAGAACTCAAGATTTTGAGAAAAATGTTAGAAAGGTGAAGATTCTTTAAGATTCAGTAAAAAAATTAAGAAAGTCTTAAACCAAGAGAACTCTTGTGAATAAAGCCTTCTTGGCAAAGTTGGTCAAGAATTGGGCGTATGCGTTCTTCTGGGCGGTCAAGCTTTTGAATAAGTTCGTTTTCAGGCAAAAGGGGGTTTTCGAGCAGGGTTTGTAAAATCATACCACGAATTTGCCTATCTGAGCCCTGAAACTTAGACTGCTTTGCATAATGTTTGCTCAGCTTGCACAAGTTGCCAACGTTTTTTTTGAGCATAACGCCATAGTCCATCAGTGCATAGTACCAGTGCCGGGGGTTGGCACTATCAACTGTCTTTTCAATTAATGGCATCAGTTCTTTGTCTGAAATATCCATTTTTGTTCGATAAAAAAAATAGATAAAGACTGTTCTGATATTCGTTTCAATAAAGGTAGTGGGGGCATTGTGCGCAAAGGCACAAATTGAGGACGCGGTTGCCTTGCCAATGCCGGGTAATGTTTCCAGCGTTTGTGGACAGTTGGGCAGCAGTCCCTCAAAGTTAGTAACCAAAGCATGTGCTATTTTTTGTAAATTAAGAGCGCGGCGGTTGTAGCCAAGCCCTTTCCACAAACGCAATACCTCTTCAAATGGTGCGTTTGCAAGCTGGGCAAAAGTTGAGAAGCGTTCAACAAAGGCGTCAAATTTTTGGGCAACTCGGTGGGTTTGTGTTTGCTGCAACATAATTTCTGAAACTACAACACGATACGGCGTTACTTCCTGCCGCCAGGCAAAGCTTCTTCCTGCCTGTTGGTAGTAAGCATAAATAACTTCTTGAAAAGCGTGAATGGTTTGAGCAGACATGCCCTGCGCATTAAATAGATCAATACATTCTTGTTCAAGTTTGGTGTTGTGCATTATGAATTTTGTAAAAATTGTTTTTGTAGTGCCAAAATACGATCACGCAGTTCAATAGCGCGTTCAAATTTTAAATCTTCTGCCGCTTGTTGCATTTCAAGTTCAAGCTGAGTAATCAGTGCGCGTGCATCGTCGGCGTTCTTGGGCTTAATTTTCTTGCCCTGCTTTTCAGCTTTTGATGCCGCTTTAATGCCTTCTTGCAGCTTAGAAATACTCTTTGCGACTTCGCGCTTTACCGTTTCTGGCGTAATACCGTGTTCTTCGTTATAAGCTGTCTGAATAGCGCGGCGCCTGTTGGTTTCTTCAAGTGCCCGTTTGATAGACTTGGTTACTTTGTCGGCATACAAAATTACTTTGCTTTCTGCGTTACGCGCCGCCCGACCAATTGTTTGGATCAGCGAACGGTCATTGCGCAAAAAGCCTTCAATGTCGGCGTCCATAATGGCAACCAGCGCCACTTCAGGCAAGTCGAGGCCCTCGCGCAAAAGGTTAATCCCCACTAAACAGTCAAAAACGCCCAAGCGTAGTTTATGCAAAATCTCAGTACGCTGTGGGGTTTTAATTTCGCTGTGCAAGTAGCACACTTTAAGTTTTTGGTTTTCAAGAAACTGTGATAAATCTTCGGCTGACTTTTTGGTTAATACCGTAATCAGTGTTCTAAAGCCGCGCTTATTAGTGTCTTTGATTTCTTTAATTAAATCTTCAATTTGTCCCTCGCGTGGCCGCATAATAACTTCTGGGTCAATAATGCCGGTTGGTCGAGCGATTTGTTGAACAATCTGGGTACTATGTTGAAGTTCGTATTCGCTTGGCGTTGCAGAAACAAAAATTACGTCGTTAAAGTGTTTCTCGATTTCTTCAAATTTTAGTGGGCGGTTGTCTTCTGCGGTGCGCAGTCTAAAACCATATTCTATCAACGCTTGTTTGCGTGAATAATCACCCTTGTACATGCCGCCAAGTTGCGGGATAGTAATGTGTGATTCGTCAATAATCAGCAAAAAGTCATCATCAAAGAAATCAAACAGCGTGTAGGGCGCGCTGCCGGGCATGCGGCCGTCAAAGTAGCGAGAATAATTTTCAATACCGCTGCAATAGCCAGTTTCGGCAATCATGTCGATATCATGCTTAGTTCTGGTAATCAAGCGCTCGCGGTAGAGCGGGTTGGTCAGTTGAGCCGCCTCGCGCTCCAAATCTTCTTTTATGTTTTCAATTGCGGTTTCGCGCTTGTCTTGCGTGGTCAAAAAGTGCTTGGCAGGAAAGATTAAAAAGTTGTCGAGTTCCTGCAAGACTTTGTGTTCGCGCTTGTCCAGCAGCTCAATAGTTTCGATTGTGTTGCCCAAAAGTTCTACGCGAACATTGTCGTGCAGGTAGGGCAGGTTGATAGTTATTGAGTTGCCGGTTACGCGAAAGTTACCGGAGTTCAGTTCAACGTCGTTGCGTTTATACTGAATAAAAATAAGTTTTTCAATAAACTCTTTGCGCGAGATTGTGTCGCCCACTTTAATCTGAAATGTGAGTTCGCGATAATCAGTTGGGTTACCAAGGGAGTAAATTGCCGATACTGAAGCAATAACAATAACGTCGTTGCGGTTGATAATTGAAGCGGTGGCTTCAACGCGCAGCCGTTCAATTTCGGTATTAATTTTTGTTTCTTTGGCGATATAAATATCTTGAGCTGGTAGGTACGATTCGGGTTGGTAGTAATCGTAATAACTCACAAAATAACAGACTTTGTTTTCAGGGAAAAAAAGCGAAAACTCTTCATACAATTGTGCTGCCAACGTTTTGTTGGGTGATAAAATGAGTACACTTTTACCACGCTGGGCAATAACATTTGCCAGGGTAAAGGTTTTGCCGGAGCCGGTTACGCCAAGCAGGGTAGATTTACCCGGTCTGTTTTCACAAAGTTGTTTTATTGCTTCTGGCTGACTGCCCGCAGGCTTGAACGGTGATGAGAGTTTGAAGGCATTTTTTTTACTAAACATAGTACTAGTCTAGCGCAAAAAGGTGGATTTAGAAAGTGGGCTTGAATAACAGCGAAAGGATTGTTGTTTAAGGCTTTTGCTTGACTGGAATGGCCTAGTATTGTATGGTTTTCTAACCTAAAGGTGCCCTTGCTTGTTTATCATTTTTCTTACAACTTCGGTTTTTCTCATGACTAAATTTCTCATTTTGCTTCTTAAAACGTCAAAAGCGCTTGTTCTTTTTGGCTTGTTGACTCTAGTTCCTGGTTGTGCTAACTTAATAGAACAAAAGGGGATTCATGGGCCAAAAAATGGGCAAAACATAGGAAAAATGATGAGAAAAACAGAAACGATAGGAACAAAAAGCTTGGCGGCGAGTCCCGCTGAAGAGCTTTATGAAGCTTTCCTGCTTCTGGAAAACCCAGAAGAGGTAGGGCGCTTTATGAGAGACTTGTGCACGCCACAAGAAATTGTAGACATGGCCGAGCGTTGGCGCGTTTGTCGCCTGCTGGAAAAGGGCGAACTCTCATATCGCGAAATTCATCAAGTCACGGGGGCGAGCCTTGCCACCATCACGCGCGTTGCGCGCTTTCTTAAAAAAGAACCACATCACGGCTACTCAGCCGTTATTCATAAAATTAAGCACAGAAGCGTCGAATAAAAAGATAGCTTCGTGTGCGAAATAATCCAGTAACTATTTATTTTTAGTTAACAGATCTCGAAACAAACTTATTTAAAAGAGGTTTCTTATGCCATTTAAAAATATGGTAACCAAAACTATTGTGACAATTATTGTGTGTTGTGCAGCGGTTTTTGCTTTGCAGCGACTGCTTAAAACAGAGAAAAATCGTGATAACAAAACATTCGTTGTTGGCACTGCAGCTGGCTATGCGCCGTTTGTGAGCATTAACCAGCAGGGCGACTATGAAGGCTTTGATATCGATATTGCCAATGCCATTGTGTCTAAACTTAATAAAAAACTCGAGCTTAAAGATTTGGGTTCAATGACGTCGCTCATGATGGCGCTTGAGCAAGGTTCGATTGATGTCATTATTTGGGGCATGTCCATTACGCAGGATCGCCTCAAAAAGCTGGCCATGGTTTATTATCAAGGCACGCCGACATTAACGTATCCGCTTATTTTCTGGCAAAAAATTCCGGCAGGAATAAAAAGTCTTAACGACATGGCAGGGTTGACAGTGTGCGTTGAGCCAAGTTCTGCGCAAGCACATGTGCTGAGCAAGTACAAAAATGTGGTTGAGCTTCAGACCGAAAAGGTTGATGATGCCTTGCTTAACTTGCAGTACGGCAAAGCTGTGGCGGCCCTGGTGGACCCGGCAATTGCCAAAAAGTTCAAAGCCAAATTTCCAGAGATTCAGATTTTGGATATCGAGCTTGGCCAAGATGATCAGGTGCGGGGTATGGGTATTGTGATCAAGCAAAATAATAAAAACTTGATTGATCAAGTTCAAGTGGCCGTGCAAGAACTTAAAAATAAGGGCGTTATTGAAACGCTTGAAAAGAAATGGGGGATGGTATGAATGTCCTTATTTCCTACGGTTCGCAATTGGCTCAAGGCGCAGGGGTTACCCTTGCCGCCTGGCTTGTTGCCGGCAGCATGAGCATTGTTGTTGGAACCATTTTGGGAATATTTGGTTCTCAAAAAATTGGTTCAAACAAGCTCGGAGCGTTGATACGAGCGTATACATTTGTTACCAAGGGTATTCCGGCGTACGTTCAAATTCTTATCGTTTATTTTGTGCTGCCAAGCTTGCTGGGCATTACTATTTCTGGTTTTGCAGCAGCGGGCTTGGCGTTGGCTTTTTGTTCCAGCGGTTATGTTACTGAAATTGTCCGTGCGGGCATTAATGCCGTGCCTCCTGGTCAGTGGGATGCTTGCTTTGTGCTTGGGTATTCGCAGTTTCAAACATTGCGTCGCATCATACTTCCACAGACGGTGCGCATTGTTTTGCCGGCGTTACTTGGTGAGCTTGAGCAGCTCTTAAAAACAACGTCGTTGCTGGCAACAATTGGCGTTACTGAAACAACGCGTGTTGGCATGAATATTATTTCGCGTGAGCTTAATCCGCTGCCCGTTTACTGTGCTGTGGCCTGCATTTATTTAATTTTTTCTGCGCTTTTGAACTTGGTAATGTTTTATGCCGAAAGGAGGATGCGTTATGGTTCTCGTTAATAATGTAAGCGTTCAAATTAAAGAACAACTGTTGCTCGACAACGTTTCAGTGACGCTTGAACCTGGGCGCATTACCAGTTTTATTGGAAAAAGTGGGGCTGGTAAAACAACGCTTTTAAAATCGATAGCAGGGCTTATGCCAATAACTTCTGGCGAGATTAATTTTGTGCCGGGCGTAGCGGGCGAAGCCCGGGCCGAATTGGTTGGCTATGTTTTTCAAGACTTTAATCTGTTTCCGCAATTGACCGTGCTTGAAAATTGTATAGATCCATTACTTGTCCGTGGCAAGTCGTATGAGCAGGCGCAAGTAATAGCGCTTGCTGCGTTGCAAGAGCTTGAAATGGAAAGCTTTGCGGCGCGCTACCCGTCAGAGCTTTCTGGAGGTCAGCAACAACGTGTTGCAATAGCGCGCGCTTTGTGCTTAAAGCCCCGCGTGCTTTTGCTCGACGAGCCCACTGCATCGCTCGACCCTGCCAGCACCGATTTGTTGGTTGCTATTTTGCAACGCCTTGCACAATCGGGCCTAACGGTTGCTCTTTCAAGTCAGGATATGAGTTTTGTGCGTAAAGTATTGGACCGTATTTATTACATTCAGTCTGGGGCTGTTTTGGAATTTTGCGATGGCGCTGCAGCGCTCGAGACGTGTGCTTCTATAAAAAATTGGTTATGCTGCGGGTAGAATTGATAGTTGGTTTTTGTAAAACAACAAGGGAATAACAATGAACCATTTCGAAATTGAACTGCGTTATGAGCTGCGTACGCCGCAACAGCTTGCTTCATTTCTCTCATCATGTGAAAAATTACATAAAAAGCATGATACCGACATTTACCTGGACAATCCTCAGGCACTGCTTTATCAAAGAGGTATTTTTGTACGCATTCGCAACAACAAAAAATTGGACATAAAATTTAATCGTGCAACGCTTGAAAATCCTGATTTAGCGATTCAAGACTATTGCGAAGAGCATAGTTTTGCCTTGCCATTGCAAGTACAAGATTTGGAAAGACTTAATCCCTTACTGGTAAGCCTCGATTTAAAACCGCTTATTATAGCTGATCTTGACCATCTTAAATATGTTAACAATTTTGTTGAGCACTATGTTGTTGATAAACGGCGTACTACTTATAAGCGCGATGCATTTACGATATGTGTTGATGAAGTTGCTGGTCTTGGTACATTTCTCGAAATTGAACTTATGGCCAGCTGTGTAGAAGACCTTGAGCGGGTAAAACAGTCGATGCAGTTACTTGTTAAAGAACTTGATGTTGTACCATTGAAAACCGGCTATTGTACTTTACTGCTGCGCAAGAAACATTTTAAGCAATACCTACTTGGTCGCTTTATTCTTGATGAAGATAAAGTTCATAGAGATGCCGTGGGTGCAGGGCGAGAAATTCTTGCTAGGTAGCGATGATGGCTTGGTACTCGAGCATTTCTTTACAGAAGAAAGTTTAGGATTTGCTTGCAAAAATCATTAAATATGGCACAATAGCACTACTGAAGTCGTTCTTTTGACTTATTTTAGGGGCTGTAGCTCAGTTGGTTAGAGCGTCCGTCTGTCACGCGGAAGGTCGCGGGTTCGAGTCCCGTCAGCCCCGCCAGTTTTTTAGCTGGCTCCATTAATTTAGAATTCAAAATTTTTCTTGAGAAGTATAAAAAAGACCCATTTAATGGGCCTTTTTTTCATTAGTGGTTTCTATGTTTGTGCTTGCTATGCGGTTGTTTAGTCGCTGTGTATTTTATTTTCTTTCAAAGCATTGGCCGCACGGCGTTTGCACCGCATCAACAATGCTCTGAGCGTCAATGCCTGCATCAGCCAAAAGCTCGGCAGGAGCGCCAGAACGTGAGATATGCTGCACTGCCAAACTCTTTACCGTTATATTTTCGTTAGCTACCGCATGCGCTACCGCTTCGCCAATTCCGCCCTGGCTGTAATGATCTTCAATAGTAATAATGCCGTGATGTGACTTGTTGGCAACTTTGATAATCGTTTTGGCATCAATCGGTTTTATTGAATACAAATCGATAACCGCAATGTGAATGCCTTGCTCTTTCAAGAGCTTATAAGCTTTAAGTGCCTCGTGCAGCGTAATGCCGGCAGCAATAACGCATACAATATCCTGGTCGTCGGTTTGGTGCAAAACTTTGCAGCCGCCAACAGGGAACTCTTCGCAGGCGTCGTACAAATTGGCCGTTGCCGCCCGTGTGGTGCGCAGGTACGAAACACCGTCGTGATAGTTGGCCATTTCTTGCGTTAGTTTGTAGGTAGACACGCCGTCGCTTGGATACAAAACGATTGAGTTTGGTACGCTGCGAAATAGTGCAATATCTTCTAAGCCCATTTGCGAAGGGCCATCTTCGCCAATCGAAACGCCCACGTGTGAACCGCACAAGCGCAGGGCATTGCGGCCAATGCCCGCCATTCTAATTTGGTCGTGAGCGCGAGTGTAAAATGCGGCAAAAGTGGCAGCAAACGGGATGTTGCCGCGTGCTTGCAGGCCTGTTGCTACGCTGATCATATTTTGTTCAGCAACAAAACATTGTACAAAGCGGTCTGGGAATTCGCGTTCAAAATATTCTGTGTAGGTTGAGTTTTGCACGTCAGCGTCCAGCGCAAAAATTGCCTTGTTGGCCCGGCCCAGTGCTGCCAGGGCGTAACCAAAAGCTTGGCGAGTGGCAATTTTTTCTGAGCTGCCAAAATGCTTTGCTTGTGGATCGCTGGCCAGATCGATCTTGATTTCTGGTTGCTGTTTTTGAAAGCACAGATTAGTGGTTTCTGGTGCGTGAATTTTGTGGAGATCAAGGTTGTGGTTATATTCGTACGCTTCTTTAAAATGGCTCTTGAGCTTTTCAATTGCCTCGTGTTCTTCGTTAGTGCTAAACGGTTTGCCGTGAAAGCCTAGTTTGTTTTCAATGCCTGCCAGCCCATGACCTTTAAATGTTTTTGCAACAATAACTGCTGGCTTGCCTGCTTGTTGTGCTTCATGAAACGCCGTCATAATCTCGGTCATATCGTGGCCGTGAATGACAAATGCCTTCCAGCCAAACGCTTCAAACTTGGCGGCAATTTTTTCAACATGATGGCCGTTAATGCCTTCGTCAGATTGTGCCAAACGGTTGCAGTCTACAATGCCAATTAAATTATCAACGTTGTAGTGTGCGGCCAAATCAGCTGCTTCCCAAATTGAACCTTCGGCAATTTCACCGTCGCCCATCATGACATATGTTTTAAAATTTAGTTTGTGGTGTTTTGCGTGCAGCGCCATGCCAAGCCCAACGCCCAAGCCTTGGCCCAGCGAGCCGGTGGCCGCTTCGTTATAAATAAAGCGCGGTGTTGGGTGGCCTTCAAAAACAGAATCAAATTTGCGTAAGCTCAATAATTCATGATCACTGATCACGCCCAGCGCTTTGTAGGCAGCATAAACAACCGGAATTGCATGGCCTTTGGACATGATAAAGCGATCGTTGTTGGCAGCTTTAGGGTTTTTGAGGTCATGTTTGAGCACATTAAAAAACAGTGCGGCAATAAGATCGGCTGCTGAAAGGCACGAAGTTGGGTGGCCCGATTTGCTTGCCGATGTTGCGCGAATTGAGTCGATGCGCAGGTTGAGTGCTTTGTTTTCAAGAAAGAGGCGTTGGTCGTTGTTCACTGATTTATCCTTGGGTTCTTTGCTTCAAAAAGTTAAAAACAAGTTGTGTCCATGTTTCCATGGCGTCGTAATATTCTGCGCATTCTTCAAGCGTCAAAAGATGTCCTTCTTTAAGCTCTGAGCGAATGCTGATGTTGGGGTTGTTGCCTTTGAGCAAGAAGGCAAAGCCGGTGTGGACCATGCCCACATCGTTGCTTTCGTCGTTGATTAAACCCAAAATTTCAACATCAAGCGTGCCATCATAATTTACTTCTTCGTGAAACTCGCGCTTTGCCCAGTCGATAATATCTTTGCCGGCAATATCATCTTCGCGGATATGGCCGCCAATACCCAGCGTACGCTTGTTTTTAAGTCGTTGCTCGCTGGCAGACCCTCTGCGCTGCATCAAAAAATATTTGTCGTTGTGCGTAAAAATCAGGTACGGGATAATTTGTTTGTAGGTCGCGTCTTGTTCCATGTCAGAGCGCCACAAAAATTCTTTGTTGGTGGCAATAAGATTTGCGTAAAAATCGAAATCTTTAAGCGGATGAAAGCCGTTGATTGATGTGTTAGAAAAAAGCTTTCGTGCGGGGACAACTAAAATTTTCTCGTCTTGTTTGGTGGCGGGGATACTTTTTGGCGTTGTTTGGCTCATGAGCTCTCCATGGTACGTTGGGCAGTATGATGGTAATTTTCATTAAGTATAAGCATAATTTTTTTTACGTGGCAAATAAAAAAGCCCCTCGAAATCGAGGGGCTTTTAGTACGTTTGTTAACGCAGTTTAGTTGTCTTCATTTTGTTTTGCTTTGCCTGGGTTTTTGGCAAGTGTTTGTGCGTATGTTTCAAGCATTTGCATAACTTCAATCTGGTTGTTTTCAATAGCAGTGTGCATTGGTGTTCTTGCAAATCTGTCAAAAGCGGTAATATCAGCGCCTTGTGATAAAAGGGTTGCGACAATATCTTTATTTCCTTTTTGCGCAGCGTAGTGCAAAGCTGTTTTGTTTTTGTTTGTTCTGGCATTTACTTTTGCTTTGTTGGCAAGCAGTGCGGCAACAATTTTGGTGTTTCCTTTTTTTACCGCGATATGAAGCGGCGTTTTGTTTTTGTTGTTACACGCATTGCAATTTGCTTTTTTGTTCAAAAGCAGTGTTACGGCATGTTCGTTGCCCAGTTCTGTTGCTTTGTGCAGTAATGTATTGTTTTTTTTGTCTCGGGAGTCGACATTTTTTGAATCTATAAATTTGTGCAAAAATGGCTGGTTGTTCATAGAAAGAGCGTCAGAAAGTTTCTTATTATTGATTGTTTTATTATGAAGGTCTTTGTTTTCAACTGCCAAGCACAACGAAAAAAAGCTACAAAATAATAAGAGATTCGTTATAAGTTTTTTCATAAAAATTGCTTTCTTTATTTTTTTATTATGCGTAGTTATTTAAAAAACTAGCCCATTGTGATTGTTGATAAAACAGCGTGTCGGTATAGCCATCGCCCAGCGGTAGTGATGATGGGAAGTAGATTGAAATGCCCTTTGCTTTTGGATACGCAGTACCAACACCGTTGGCAACAACAGCATTAAGCGTTGCATTCATGGCGTTTGTCAAAGCGGTTGTAAAGCTCTTGGTGCCTACTGCTTTATTTTTCTTTGCTTCTGATGAAAGATTACTTAAAAATGTATACAAATCGATGTAATCGTATTGAGAGAAGTGAGTAGCGTTGGTGTAGGCTCTATTTATCACCGTGCGTATGGCTGCTCCGTTAGTTTGAGCAATAGTGTTAATTTCTTGAATAACGGCATTGAGCGTGGTGTTTATTGCTGCTACCTTGCTCACATCAACTGATGAAAGAGTAACGTCGCGTGTTGTGCGGTAGTATGATTTATAAGCAGAAACAATGCTTTTTGATAGTGTTAATGCAGTTTGAGTTGGTGTTTTTACCAGAGGTGCCAAGAAGCGGGAGTATGGCCAGCCTTCGCCTGGAATAGTTTCTTCAGACGCTACAAAGTAATTTGCATAGTCTTTGGCTTGGCATGCAAGCTCGAGCATGCCCATGTAGCACGCGTCGGTGCCTAAAATATCAAGATTTTGTCCCAAGATATTTTTTGTTTGTTGCAAAACGTACAAAAGGTCGCTGTTGTCTAAGAAAGTGTCTTGTGTGTAGTCATACAAAATGCCGCGTTCTTGAAGCAGTGCTTTGCCGCCAGGTATGGTTGCAAGCCATGAGTGCGTGCTCAAAGCTTTGTTGAGCGCGCGGTCGAGCACGCCGTTGCCATGATCCCACAAAATGAGCGCATATTTTTTTGCTGGATAATTATCTTTTACCCACTGCATTGCGCTAACAAGTTCATTTTTTGCATTAACGCCCATTTCTAAATTGAGCGTACCAACATCGGTACGGGAGCCTTTGTTAACTTTGTAGCGCCATGTCTTATTATTGTTGGGTTGGTCCCATTGAACCACAATATTCACCGCTGGTGTTGAACCAACTTTTTGCATATCTCGGATGTTAAAGTCGGCAAAAGGGTCAAGGTCATTGTCGCCCTGAATGTAGGTTAATACAGTCCATTCGGCCAAAGCGTATGCTGCTTGCTGGGTAAAAATAAGCATGAGGGTGAGTAGTAGCAAAGAACGTTTGTTCATAAACATCTCCTTGATTACGGTTATTAAAATAACGAACAACTGGCCAAGTGTAAAAATCTTGGCAACCGGTAATCAAGAGTTGAGATGAATAATGAATTTAAGAGCTTAAGGACGGTGTTCTTTAATGAATGAGAGCCATAAGGTATCGAGTGCAAACTGGGTGCTTTGGTAAGAATCATGGATAGCTTTTTTTGGATAGTAAATGGTGAGGCCTTTGGATTTTTGGTACGAGCTGCCGGTTTGATTATACACAATTGCTTTTTGAATTGCCGAGCGCGTGATACGCAGCTTCGTAATGAGCGTCTGCAGGCTTTCTTGGTTTGCTGATTTTCTTTTTTTCAAGAGCTGGCTTATTTCCTTTTCCAGATTCAAAAAAAGGTGGTGCGCGTCCACATAGCCGGTATTCTCAAATTGATTAGTTTTTTTGCGTGCGCTAAAAATAGCCTGGTCAAGAGCGTCTTTTGTTTCTTCTTGGCTCGCATACAGCGCTAACACAACATTATTGATATGATCTGAAAGCTGGTGCACAAGATCTAGCTGTATTGCCGAAAGTGTATATCGCGGGGTTTTTGTTGTACTAATGCTGGCAAATGAAGAAATAATGGCATCCATCAGTTTTAACGGCGACATGGTACTTTGGCCAACAAGCTTACGTAAAAAGCTGCCATAACACCAACCTGGGGCAAGCTCAACATTTTCTGAAGCAACAAAATAATCAGCATAATCTTTTATTTGGTAGGCAACTTCCATGCTTGCCATTAAGCAGGCATCCATGCCAATAACGTCAATTTTTTTGCCTCGAATTTCACTAATGCGCTTTAATGCGTTTTCAAGTTGTTGATTAGTTAAAAAAGTTTCATAGTGATAATTGTAAAGAATAGAGCGTGTACGCCTATATTTTTTTTTATGCTGTTCATAAATTTTTTTACTTTTGTGTTTGTCTACAATGCCGCCACCGTGGTTCCAAAAAATAAGCATAAAATGTTTTGCTGGGTAGTTCGTGTGGGCCCACTGTACGGCATCAACAAGCTCTTGCTCAGGGTCAATACCCATATCTTTGTTCAGTGATGTGTGATTTGTTTTTCCCCCTTGTTTTATTTTATAGCGCCAGGTTTTTGTTGTTGTTGGCTCAGAAAGTTGGACCAAGATATTAACGTTTGGTGTTGAGCCAACCATTTTCATTGCTTCAATGTTGCTATTGGCAAAAGAAGAAAGGTTATTGTTTGCTTCGATATAATTTAAAATGGTCCAGTCAGCCTGGGCGTTCAGTGGTAGGGCGGCCAGAGCAAGTGCCGTGCCCAGCGCGAGCAACGTTTTCATGAGCTACTCGCTCGTGACAGAATGTTGAGAAGCAAAAAATGTTTCTAAAAAATGGAGCCACAAGCTTTCTTGGGCAAACATTGTTTTTGGGTAGGAATGATGTATTTTTTTTCGTGGCAAATAAATTGAAATACCGCGAGCGCGGCTGTACGTTGGTGCTGCTACTGAGGTATATACCGCTTGTTCAATCGTTGTAAGTCCTTCGTTGAGTGTGGTGCGTAGACTTTGCAATGCTTTGGTATATCCAGTGGTTGCTCGTTGTCCGCTTGTATCGTTGAGCGACCGTTTGGTTGTTGCTTTGAGCAATGCGGTATAAAAAGAATGAAGATCAACAAAATCGTGCATATGAAACTTGAGCGTTATGTTGCCGGCAGTTTGAACAGTTTTTCTAATCTTTTTTTCGTTTAAATTTTTGCATTGTTCAAGGCAGGCAACCAGTTGGTTAATGTTTTCTTTGATCGAATCAAGTGCGCGCAAATTGATTGCCGATTGTGTGTAAAAATTAACATCGCCCGTGTAGAGTTTTTGGTAAGCGTTAACAATGTGTTTACCAAGTTTTTGTGCGTTAAAAAGATGTGGTTCTTTGCTGAGGTTTTTTAAAAATTCTGCATAATTCCAGCCCCGTCCCGGTTCTGAGTTTTGTGAAGCAACCAAAACTTTAGCATAATCTTTAATTTGATACCCAATTTCTAGCATTGCCATAAAGCACGCATCCATACCTATCACATCAATTTTTTTGCCTAGCGTGAGCGTGATTGCTTCCAGTGACCGTGCGAGTTGTTGGTTGTCTAGATACGTGTGGTTAGTATCGCTATAAAGGATGCCACGAAATGCTGATTCTTGCTCCAGGCCTGGAGTTTCTAGCCAATGAGTGCGAAGTTGACTTCTGCCTTTTAAATAGTTAACGCGGTCAATAATGCCGCTACCATGATTCCAAAAATTAAGCATATATTTTTTTGCAGGGTAGTTAGTTGCTGCCCATTTCATAGTATCAACTAAGCTTTTTTCATGGTCCTCATAAGTTTTTACTTTGATATCTTTATCTTCGATTAGTGCATTTTTGGTAACGAGGTAGCGTACAATTTTTTTATTTTCTGGCATGTTCCAGTGTACTAAAATATTTATTTTATTTTTTAATCCCGCCTGCTGCATGGTTTGAATGTTTTTTAAAGCAAAAGGCGCAAGGCTATTGTCGGCCTGAATGTACGTAACAACCGTCCATTCTGCTTCTGGTTGTCGCTTGGCAGATGCAAACGATGCGCTAAGGAGTGTTATGGTAAGCAGTATTTGCGTTATTTTTTTTTTACCACTATTCATAATGTTTCCTACTGTAAAGCAAGAATTTTTTGCAAAAATATATGCCAAGAAGAATCTTGAGCAAACTCAGTTTTGCTGTATGAATTGTCGATGCCGGTTCCGGCTTGTGGATAATAAATTGAAAGCCCTTTAACATTAGACAGGTAACGGCCGGAAGTGTTGGCAATAACAACACTGTCTAATATTTGCATGCTTAGAGCGAGCGATTCTTTGAGTTTTGCTACTGCGTTGGTAAGCGGGTGCAGGCGTTTTGCCTGTGCGCGGTTGGCATACGTTGTGGTTATGTGGCTTAAAACTTCAGAAAAAAATGAATGAAGGTCGATGTAGCTTTGCGTACTAAACTGAATACAGCTGTTACGTGCTTTTTTTATAATATTGGCAAAATTTGCAGGATCAAGTTCTTTACACACAGCAATATCGTGAACAACTGCGTCGATAGAATCTTTTAACATATCTATTTTTTCAAGATCTATGGCTGATTGTGTATAAAATTGTATTTTGTTTTTATAAAGATTTTGGTAGTTGGTAACTATTTCTTGCGCAAACTGTGCCGGCGTAAGTGAAGCTGTAGTAAGCTTTTGTAGGAGTGGTTGATATGCCCAGCCGGAAGCCAATTCAACTTCTTGCGAGCCAACCATGTATGCAGCGTAGTTACGAACTTGGTAGCCAACTTCAATCATTGCCATCAAGCAGGCGTCCATACCGAGTAGATCGATTTTGCGATTGTTGAGTACGCGTGTTTTGATCTCTTCCAGGGCTTGGGAAAGGACTTGATTAGTCATGTAGGTACGAGAATTTTCGTTAAATAAAATACCGCGATGATGATTTTTTGCTGTTTTTTTTTCAATCTTTTGAAATTTTGCCTGCGCTGGTGCTGCTTGCGTTAGGCCTGCTATTTGGATTCGAGGGTTGTTTTTCATCATTTTGGGCTGAATCATTTGTATCGAGTTACCCCACAGTGGGTCAACAATTCCCATGCCATGATTCCATAAAATCAGACAATATTTTTTTGCTGGGTACTTTTTAACTGCCCATTCCATTGAATCAACAAGGTCTTGGGCTTTATTGCCGTCAGTTGGTTGTGTGATGCATTCATCAAGATCCATGCGACCTTTATTAATTTGATAGCGCCAAATGCCTTGTTGACCTGGTTGGTACCATTGAACCAAAACGTTGAGGTTTCGGTTGGAGCCAATGGTTGCCATGTCAGCAAAGTTGCGGTGTGCAAATTTGCTCAGCGAATTGTTGGCTTGTGCATAAATAAGCATGGTCCACTCAGCTTCAGGTTGCTTGGCGACTTGAGCAATGATTTGAGGGGTAGGTGATGTTTTTGGTCGAGAAATAGCCTGTGCGTCTGATGATCCCCAAATAATAAAAAGTGCAAATAGAAAAATATTTTTATTATTTGAAACGATAGGTCTACAGTTGCGTGCCAAAATCTTCATTACTATTCCCCCCTCAGAGGATCAGAAAGTCCCTTTTTATTCGATCTTATTCATAGTTATCTATCTTTATGGTAGCTAAATCAGGCTTGCAAAGTCAATAATTCACATTTGTAATTATTTTTAATAAGTGCTATGAAGACAGAGGCAGGTGATTTATTTTTGGCCATTTTTTCTCTTTTGGACTACAATGGGACAACTAAAGCTGTAGGCAAAGGCTACTTAAAGAACGCACCAATTTACGGTGACCAAGGGCACAACGATGAGTTACGATTTTAAGATTGTTGAAGAAAAATGGCGTAATTCTTGGCAAAAAGATCCTTACTTCAAGATGAAGAATGATCAGTCCAAAGAGAAGTTTTATTGTCTAGACATGTTTCCCTATCCGTCCGGGTCTGGTATCCACGTGGGTCATTGGAAGGGTTATGTATTTTCAGACGTTTATGCCCGCATGAAATGGCTGCAAGGTTATGATGTGCTCCATCCAATGGGTTGGGACGCCTTTGGCCTGCCAGCAGAAAATGATGCTATTAAAAAAGGAATTCATCCAAAGGGCGGTACCGCCAGCAACGTTGCCAATTTTAAGCGCCAACTTGCCTACATTGGTTCTATGTACGACTGGAGCAAAGAGGTTGATACTACCGACCCTGCTTACTACAAATGGACGCAATGGATCTTTTTACAAATGTATAAAGCCGGTCTTGCCTACCAAGACAGCATGCCCATTAACTGGTGTCCAAAGTGCCTAACCGGCCTTGCCAACGAAGAAGTTGTGGCGGGTGGGTGTGAGCGTTGTGGCTCGCCAACCGAGCAAAAGCCCGTGCGCCAGTGGGTTTTGCGGATCACTGACTATGCCGAAAAATTGCTTCAGGGTCTTGAAAAGCTTGAGTGGCCTGAAAAAGTTAAACTCATGCAAAGTAACTGGATTGGCAAGAGCGAGGGCTTAGTTTTCACCGCACCGGTCAAAGATACCAATTTAACGATACAGACCTTTAATGCCCATTTTGAAGCTTTTGGTGCCGATACGTTTGTGGTTATAGCGCCCGACCATCCATTTTTGCCAACCTTGTTGGCAGGGACTGAGCAAGAAAAAGAGGTACTTGAGTACTGCAGAATGTTGCTCCACAAGCGTAATGAAAATAAATTTGAAGAAAAAGAGATTGAAGGTATCTTTACCGGCCGCTACATTGTTGATCCGGTTGGCAACGGTGACCTGCCAATTTGGGTTGCCAGTTTTGCCATAAAAGATTATGGAACCGGCATTGTAAAGTGCTCGGCGCATGATGAGCGTGATTTTAAATTTGCTAAAAAATATGGCATATCGCTTAAGCCTGTTTTATTTCCTGAAGATCCAGTTTTAGCTGTTCAGGTACAAAACCAAGAGGTGTGCTATACCGACATGCAGCATGGCATTTTGCAAGCTCCTGCTCAGTTTGCAGGCAAGCGCGCGGGCGATGTGCGTCAGGCAATTATTGAGTATTGCGAGCACAAAGGCTTGGCAGAGCGTAAAGTTTCTTACCGTCTTCGCGATTGGATTTTCTCTCGCCAACGTTATTGGGGCGAGCCAATTCCACTTGTTCACTGCGATGTATGCGGTGTTGTGCCCGTGCCAGAAAGTGAGCTTCCCATCGTGTTGCCTGACGTTGAGCGTTATCAGCCAACAGGTACCGGAGAGTCGCCTTTGGCTGCTATTATCGAGTGGGTTAACACGCCGTGCCCACAATGTGGCATACCGGCAAAGCGAGAAACCAACACTATGCCGCAATGGGCAGGTTCGTGCTGGTACTTTTTGCGCTATCCAAACCCAGGCTTAACCGACAAGCCTTTTAGCTTGCGTGATATGCAGCATTGGTTACCCGTTGATTTGTATGTTGGTGGTATTGAGCATGCTATTTTGCATCTTTTGTATGCGCGCTTTTATGTCAAAGTGTTGCATGATCTTGGGCATTTACCGTTTGATGAACCGTTTAAACAACTGTTCAACCAAGGCATGGTGTGCATGAAGAGCACTATTTCTGGTCGTGTTGAAAAGATGTCAAAATCTAAAGGCAATGTGGTTAACCCGGACGAGATTGTTGAAGAAATGGGTGCGGACACATTGCGCATGTACATGCTCTTTATGGGACCACCAGAGCTTGATACCGAATGGCAAACTGCCTCGATTAAAGGTGTTTACAGTTTCTTGAATCGTTTGTGGCTCTTTTTAACCGCGCAAGGCACGTTGCTTCCTGCTGGTAAAACAGCAGACAAAGAAGCTCAACAGCGCTTTCATCAGTTTTTAAAAGATTACCAACAACGTTTGGAAACGTTTAAAGTTAATACAGCTGTTTCTGCCGTTATGGAATATTTGAACGATTTGACGAGTCAAAAGTTGCAGTTTGATCATGAAATGCTTGAACAATTTTTGACCGCGCTTTCTGTTATGGTGCCGCATTTTGCCAGTGAGTTGATTGAAAAGCTTTTGAACAAGCAGTTGGCACAGTGTACTTGGCCGGCCTATAACGCCGAGTTAGCACATGTCTCTCAGGTTGAGTATGCGATTCAAGTTAATGGTAAATTGCGCGGCAATGTACTTCTGGCAAAAGGTTTGACACAAGCCGATGTTGAGCCAGTAGCAAAAGAGCAGATTGAAAAATGGCTTGAAGGCAAAGAACTTATTAAAACGGTTTTTGTTCAAGATCGATTGATTAGTTTTGTTGTTAAGGGCTAGATAACATTTATTTTTTTTAGATCAAAGCAAGCGAGCTTGAGTTTTATGATTATTTCAAATAAACTCAGGCTCGTTTTTTTATTTTTTTGGTTTGAGCTTTACTGCAAGGGTTTTTGTGAAAATTAATGTAATTTTTGTGATGTTTTTCGGTGTGTTTATTCAGTCGTCTGTTTGTGTTGGTTATGTTACCTTACGCAATTGGGACAAGCGTTATTCAGCAACAATTACCATTGCTAATCAAGATCATTTTATATCTTCTCAAAAAAATATTCGTTGTTCTTTTGCCCAGATTCAGCAAGGGTTTACTGTGCTTTATCGTATTAATGAAATAGGGTATCGTTTTGTAGTAACACAAGATTTTATTTCATCGTTGAGAGATAGAGGTAGTTGTTGTTTCTTTTTGCGAAAATCTAATAACGATTTATGTTTATCAGTTAATGGCCAAAAACGTGATATTCATGGTGTTCTAGAAATAGCAGGTGTACCGGTTTTGGAAGAAGACGAAAATGGTCCTTTAGAGCCGCAACAAGAGCATTTAAGCTTGCCAACTAGCGGCGACATCATTGAAGCAGAGGCCTCTGAAGAATGGTGGGATTCTTATTTGAATTCTGCAGAAGAAATAAAAGAAGAAGAAAGATGGTGGATAGTTGGGTTATTGTAAGATCGGTTGATTAGCTTTGTGATCAATGGCTAGTTAAGTATTTTATTTTTTAAGCTATTTTTAGCGAGTCTGAGTTTTTATAGTGAATTTTAAAAAATTCCAATAAACTCAGGCTCGTTTTATTTTGTGCTACTTTTTAAAACACAAGGTTATAGATCCTTGATTTTAATTTTATAAAAAGATTAGTGTCATTATGAATAACAATTTTAAAAAGGCTCTTGAGTCATGAAAATTAAATTAGTGATAGTTATCTTGCTAAGCATTTTTTTTCAGTCAGCATCTGCCAACGATATTATTTTTTTTAATAAGAGTTCACATTACCGAATGCGACTCGATTTTAGTGATGGTGCAATGAGTTTAATAATGAGCAGAGGAAGTGCTTCTTGTTGTCTGGAAGCATTACACAATGGTTTTGTCATTTCGTGTTATAAAAATGGTCAAGATGAGGCCTTGCATGTTTTTTCAGTTGAGCAAGAAAATCTTGTGGGTTTAGAAGCAGACAGTTGGTGCAACCTTTCATTTAGTGAGTCCCAATGTGCGTTGATCTTTGCGCTTAAAGGGCAGAATATTCAGTACTTGGCCCCGCAAAGCCAAGCTGACTTGTTTGGGGATGGCTGGGGTGCTGAGGGTGATCATGAGATTGATTTTGGTGATCTCAATTCTAGTGATGACGAAAAACACCAAGAGCATGAATATGGTGAACGATTTTGGATTATAGGCATCCTTCCAATGGGGGTTTTTAAATGAAAATGGCCGTTTTGAAGTTGCTTTTTTTAAGCCTTTCAAGCGTACTTTTTGCTTCAAACAATTCTCCAGATCGCGTACTTTTTGCCAATAATACTGACTATGTTATTAATTTTATGCGCGAATCGTTTGGTTGGAGCAAGCGCGTGTGCATCTGGTCAAAAAGTACTGTTCCTGTTAAATCTGCACAAGATAATCTTTTGGTGGGAATTTCTCTTTCTTGGTTGCAGCCAGAAGACATAATTGCTTGGGTTGGTACTGGTGATGATGCCATTAAACACGTTTTACCAAAGTCGATGTTTATCAACCAAGATACTTGCGTGTTTTCTTACAAAGAAGATGACTATATGTTGGGGATAAAAATAGGTGGCAGGGAGTATTGGATAGATCAGTACAAAGAAGAAGAGCCTGAAGGCTCTGATGAGCCAGAAGTAAAAAAAGAACCTGTCCAAGAAGTTTCTAACGAAGTAAAATCTGACGCGGCAGAAGAATATGAGCCGGTGATTGATCAACCAAAAAGTTCTGTGCCTGCAGAACACCGTATTGAAGTTCAAGAAGGTCAAGCTGGTAGCGCTCACGCACCTGACTTTTTTGAGTTTTTTGGTGGCGATTATCTTTTTATTTCAGAGGGAGAAGAAGATGATCTGCTTGATGACGGTCTTCCTCCGTTAATTCCATCTGCAGTAAATCCTTCAGAGGGAAAGGTGCAAGACGATCAAGAGTCGGACGATGATGTTAATGAGCAACTGCGTAGTTTGTTTTCGGATGATGACGGTGTGTTTTAAAGGGGGGCTGATGAAGCTTTTATTGTTCACGGTATTTTTGTTTTTGAGCGTGTTTAGTTGTGTGCTGCAGGCTGGCGAAGCTGTGCTGCAAAAAGTTATGCTCGAAAATGTAGATAAAACGGTTGTGCTGTATTTTTATCTAGATCCTACAAAAGAACAAGAAGTTATTGAACTTGTGCCTGAATGTTCAAAAACCATACGTTGGCAGGAAAAAAATACCGGTTGTCCGAATGTTTTTTTTGATATTCAAACAGAAGATTGTTCTCTGTTTTCATGCTTTTTTGCCAGGAATGAGCTTAAGCATGATCAGTACTATGTACTTAATTTTTCTCATGAATCAAAAAGATTAGAAATTAGAAATAGAGCAGATAGTCTTGGTTTTGCAGTACAAACGGTAGAAAGTTATCAAGAGCTTGATGAAGACGAAGTTGATGTTCCATTGGTGACTGGTGAATAATTAATTAACTTAGCAGTACGTGCACAATTGCAAGGAGAGCTCTTATGAAACGAGTAGCTACTTTGTTAATCTTGTGTGTTGTTGTGTTTGATAATACTTGTTCTGCCAGTGCTCAATCTCGTCGGGCACGTGTCTTAATGCCAAGAGTTCCTCGGCCAAAAATTTCTATCACGTTAAAAAATAGTACTCCAGATCAAACCATTATTTTTTTGCTGCAATCCACTGGAAAAAAATCTTGTATTAAGTCTCGTGATATTCTTGAAGTTTCTTGGGAAGAAGGTTCTTTGGCTGAGTCGGTAGCAACATTTCATATGTATGTGGGGCCAGATCTTTTTTCGTGCAGTTTTGTTATAGCAAATTTTTTACGTGGTCAAACTTACAACCTTTGTTTTTTTGAAAAAACTAAAAAATTACGAATAAGAACTGACTATGCAGAATTTTTAGTGCAAACTTCTGATTGTGGATGGTCTGATCAGTTGATTGATGATAGTGAACCCGAGCTGGTTATTTGGCAGCCTGTGCCGAGTTGGTGGCTAAGTTTACTTTAGAGAGAGTGTTCCGAACATGCTAAAAAAATTTTTTATAGCGAATCTTGCAATGGCAAGCACCCTTTTTGCTGCACAAGGACCCGGTTTTGGTGGCGGGCAAACGTTGGTGACGTTTTATAACGCTTCTCCTTACAACATGACTTGTTTATTGGATTCAAATAGCAATCAAGTGGTGGAAATTTTTTCTGGCCAACAACTCGATGTTTCTTGGCATGAGGTAGCAATGCAAGATCCAGAAAGTTTATGGTATGTGTTTGCTGAAGAAGACATGTATTGTTGTGATGTCCTAAGGTCTGTTTTGCAGCATGAAAATATGCATGTACTCGAATTTAGTCTCGAGGCGTCTTCTTTTGGTATTCGTGTTGATGGAGTATTAGTTTTTGGAAGTATAGCTGATAAAATGGCAGATGACGTTGATGTAGAGAATTCTGAGGGGACTGACAGCAATGAAGACTTGTGGGAAAATGGGGTGGTGGTTGAGGAAGAGTAACAAGCTCTACAATAAAGGAGTATGTTCATGAAGATGGTGCTATTTGTTTTTTTTTCCTACGCAACATTTTTTGGAAATGCTTGTGCAATTAGTAATCCTGTCGTTTTTGTGCAAGAAGAAGAAGAATGGCGCTCTTTGACATTAAAAAATACTGATCAAATGAATCAGCTTTATTATTCGATAGATTCTGCTAAACCGTCTAGTGATACATCTTCCCTGGTGTATGGAACAACACATGAGTTTGGCTGGAATGAGAGCAAGATGGTTGGATCCCATTTTTATATCGAGATTTACTCTGAGCAAAACCAGTATTTTTGCTTGATTGAGAGAGATTGGTTTTTAGAAGCTGGAACTTATGAATTATCTTTTGACCAGAACACTGAGCGATTAAGAATTTTTAATGTTACTGAACAGAGCTTGGCCTTCTTGCCAGCAATGTTTGGGGGGGCAGACGGCGAAGAGTAATGGATTTTTTTACCAGCAACAAATAATTAGGTATACGCATGAAAGTACTTTTTAGAGGGTTAGTTTTTTTTATACTAATTTTTAGTAGCGCTAACGCGATTAATATGCCAGATTCCACGCCTATTTCTTTGGCTTGGCAATCGATTACTTTGAGAAATGAAGGCTCAGAAATAGTTTATTTTTTTATTGATGCTTTGGATTCTGATACCGTGCAATGTTATTATGATGACGAGCTTGGCTGGTTGTATTCTAATGAACTTAAGCCAGACCAAAGCGTTAAACTTGGTTGGAATGAAAGTGGTATGCACGGTGATTCTATGTCTTTCGATGTCGATTACGCTGGTCAAACATTTTCTTATGGATTGCCTAGAAGTTCTTTCGTGAATCATTATTCATATGAGTTCTCTTTTTTGCCAGAGACTTACATATTACAGATTTTTTGTCCGACAAATGATGTCTTGTGGTCAATACAAGCAATTGATAACGAAATGGATCAAACAGAAGTTCTTTCAGACGACGAATAAAGAATAAAATATGAAAAAGATTATTTTTCTACTTTTGGCCTTTTTTGTCATGCAGCCCATTGTGCAAGCTGGCATTACCTTTAAAAATTGCACAAAAAGTAGCATTGGCGTCATGTTGTATGCTGAGGAGGAGAGCTCTATTTATAGGTTTTATGTAGATCGGACGGGTAGGCATTTTCGGAGCGCTTCTATTGAAAGTGAAAAAGCACATACGTTTTATTTTGCAGAACTTGCTCACGGATTTACCCTATTTATTGAAGAATATGAGCATGGCTTTAGAGTAGATATGTTGCCTGGAACATTTAGTAAAGATAATATGCAGTACAATGTTTCTTTTAATTACAGACGCAAGGTAGTAACATTAACCGAGATTTGTGCCGATGGTTCTGCTGTGTCATCTTCTGCTGCATCATCCAAAAATATAAGGCACTTTTCCGTAACGCCTATTATCAAGCAACAAAGGGTTGCACAAGCCGATGCTCCCGAGCCAAGATGCCAAGCTAGCCCTTTCATAAGTGCAAAGTTACTTCAAATTTTAGCACAAGAAAGTGTTGAACGAGAATACCAAGTTGAGTTAGCAATCCAACAAAGAGCTGAGCAAGAAGCGCGTAGCAGGCTTGAATATGCGCAGCGAAAGTTTGAAAAAAAGATTTTAAAACAAGAAGATGACCGTAGGCAGTTGCAACACCAAGTGTGTGGTTGTAAACGTTGTTGTTGATTGAAAGGCAGAAGCATGAAAAAATTGGCAGGATTATTAGTTGTTTTTTGTTTGATGAGTTTTTCTGTGTGGGGTGCTGGCAATGTT
Organism: Candidatus Babeliales bacterium; assembly: GCA_019746485.1. Classification (GTDB taxonomy): domain Bacteria; phylum Babelota; class Babeliae; order Babelales; family RVW-14; genus AaIE-18. Next base: position 36,774 of record JAIERW010000004.1, read on the forward strand.
CCCGAGCAGGTTACGCATGACAAGGTTACTTTTTTTAATCAAACAAATGGGCGTCTCATTATCGGTTTGATGCATGATGACGGCAAAGAGAGAAATTTTTTTTCATATGCAGATTTTCAGCATGGGTTTGTTGTTGTGTTACCTGATATTGGCAAAGCCACTATTCTTGCTGAGTGCGTGGAAGAACTAAAGAAAGAGGGCAATGCTTTTACGGTAACGTTTGACGAAGAATCATATAACGTGTGCTTGGAAAGCAAAACAACGGGAGAAAAGGCGTTTTTTAGCGTTGTTTTGCTTAGTGAATCTTCAGACGAAGAAGATGGTTCTGGTCAGGAGTATGATGATGAGGAGAGTGGCGATGAATAAACAAATAATGTTTTCATTGATGATGCTGTCTTGTGCTTTGCCGCTGCAGCCACTGGTGACGTTTTGCAACAATACGGGAATTCCGTGCTCTATTGCGTACGTTGAAGAGGGTGAGGATATAGCAGAAGAGTGCTGGCCTGGTGATCAGGTTGAGGTTGCTTTGGCAAACCTTGAGGATGGTTTTTCTTTCGGTTATGGAAATTGGCGGGCAGATGTCCCTGTGGGTTTTGTGCAAGAAGATGAGATGGTTTTTGTTGTAGGTATAACGGCTGATATGCAGCAGCTTGTACTTACAAGGCCTGGTGTTGATGTGGCTGGTCATTATATTGATATCTATGAAGTTGAACAGGGTGATAATGATGAGGCTTCTGAAGAAAATGGTGATGGTTCTGGTTCTGATTCGCCAGAGGAAGAGGTCATTGATAGTGATGAATAATGTCTTAATTTTTGCAGGAAGTGAGATAGTATGATCAAAAAAATAATGTTTTCATTGATGGTCTTGTCATGCGCTTTGCCGTTGCGGGCAGTGATAACGTTTCGACATGATACCGCGAAAAATTATATTTTTAAGGTGAGTACAAAAGGGGGCAACGCCAAGTCGTGCTTGCTGGCCGGAGGCGAGCTTAAGTTTTCTTTGCTCGAGGTTAGCGAAGGTTTTTCTCTCACGATGCTTGGTTTCCTCAAGGCAACTATTCCTTCAGGTTTTGTAAAAGAAGACGGCGTAGTTTTTTTAGTTAAAATAACTCCCGATTATAAAAAAATTAGCATCACCAATGAAAGTAGTAATGAGTCCTGGTTATTTGACTGTGGCGATGATGGTAAGGTTGGTGAGATTACGGGCTGCTGGGCGGCTGAACCGGATGATGAAGACAGTTCTGATTCATCCTCGTCTGATGATAATTATGGTGAGTTCAATGGAGAAGTGGCGGCCGGTGATGGCATGTTAATGTATCCATTTTAGCAGGAAATGAGCTATGAAAATATTTATTGATACGGCAAATCGTGATTTAATCAAAGAGTGGGCAGCAACGGGAATTATCGATGGTGTAACAACCAACCCAAGCACGCTGAGTAAAGAAGGTCAAAACTCAAAAGAGGTATTGCTCGACATCTGCCGCATAGTGAAAGGCGATGTGAGTATTGAAGTTGTTGAAAAAGAGCCAGAGGCGGTGTACAAGCAAGCGCTTGAAATTGCGCAGTTGGCTTCAAACGTGGTCGTCAAAATTCCGTTTGCCAAAGAGTACTTGCCGGTCATTGCCCGTTTGGCGCATGAAGGCATTAAGCTTAATATTACGCTTATATTTTCGCCGGTGCAAGTACTGCTGGTGGCCAAACTTGGCGTAACGTACATTTCGCCATTTATTGGCAGGCTTGAAGATGTTGGCGGTGATGGCATTGGGTTGGTGAGCGATGCTATGCACATTGTGCATGAGTATGATCTGAGCAGTAAAATTTTGGCTGCGTCAATTCGCACGGTTGATCATTGGAATGCGGTGATGGCCGTAGGTGCCGATGTGGTGACCTTGCCGCCGGCGGTTTTGGCTGAAAGCGTGGTGCATCCATTAACGCTCAAAGGCATAGAAAAATTTGACCAAGATTGGCTTTCTTTGGGTAAGAAAAACTTACTTTCTTAGTTATGGCTGCACAACCATTGTTTTGAGAGCGCGTAAAAAATTGACCATGCGCGTTCTCAATGGTTCTTGGTTTTGAGCTGCAATTGGCTGTGCTCCAACGGGCACGCATTTTTGTTTCAGCATTTCAAACCGTTCTTCAAATTGTACTTGTAACGCCTGGTCGCTTAAAAGCAAGGCGTTTTCTTCGTTGCGGTAGTTGGCAGAGCGTGTCCAATTAAACGAGCCGGTCCACAATTTTTTGTCGATGATAGCAAACTTGTGGTGCATGAGTGGGGGGTATTTTTGGTACGGGTTGTCGCCGGTTGGTTTAGAGCTTAATGGGCTGTACACAAAAACATCAACACCATTTGCCTGTAAAAAATATGCCTTGCCGTACATGCATTCAGTAGTTGTTTTGTCGACTACCACTTGCACATCGACCTTCCTTTTTTTTGCGTTAATCAGTGCGGTAGCAATTTTGTTGTCGGTAAACATGTAAACGGCAGCGTGAATCTTTTTCTTTGCCTCATCAATAATCTTGATCAACTCATTGCCAGGTTTGTCGTTTGGCGAAAAATAAACATGTGATTTGCTCCAGCTGGCAGTTGGCACGAGCAAAAAAAGAATGATCAGCGCACTAGAACGAAATTGTTTTTTCATGGTTTAAGCCCTCCTCAGGCTCTCCTTTTTGTATCATATTGAATTTTTCAATCTGACCATCTAAGGTTATTAAAAGCTTGCACAAAGTTACCAAGTAAATCTATATTCGTAGAAAAGAGGGTAGTTCGCATGAAGATATATCGCGTAGTTGTGTGGTCGCTTGTTCCTGTTTTGTTGCCGATTGTTGTGCTTGATGCCGAAAAAATAGCGAGTGTGTACAAAAAAGTTGGTGATGAATTGGTAGCTATTCGCCAAGCGTTTCCTGAATCGCAGCCAAAAGTTTATAGAATTCTTGATCATGTTGATCAATTGTATAAAAAAGCAAAATCTGCTGTTCAAAAAAGAGAAGAGCTTGCAGCTCAGCTAGCAAAACAAACGCAAGAGACGGAAGCTTTACAAAAAGAGACGGCGCAGCTTAAACAAACGCTCGAAAAAAACCAGCAAGAACTTGCCCGCGCTCAAGCGCGCCTGGAGCAAGAAAAAGCACGTACTAGCTTTTTGGCTCAAGAAGAGAAAAAGCTTTTAGTAAAAGAAAAAAAATTAAACGTTGCTGCCAAACAGCCCCAAAAATCTGAAGCACAAGAAAAAATTGAAGAAAAATCACCTGATGAACTTTTGAGCATGATTGATGAGGATGATCTTCAAAATTTAAATCTTACTTCAACTTCAGACCCAAGGTCGCCGCGCTGATCTTTAACCACTTTCAGGTTAACGTCGTCAGAAAGAAAGTACTCAACTTGGAAGGCAAAGTCGTCTTGCAAGTTAAAATTCTTTTGCAGCTGTGCGTGTATTTGTTTGTTTAAATCAATTGAGATGGTGCCACGAATACCGCCCCGGCCAGTCTGGTCGGTAAAGTTTGGTGAAATTTGTACGTACTTAAACGGTCGTGCAACTTTTTCAAAAAACGAAGTGGCCTTTGGCATTACCGCTTTACTGCCCAAAACAATGTTGTGCAAGTTTTGCATAATCATGCTTGGCAGGTCGGCTTGCAGTGTTGCATTTTCTGAGCCAGCCAGCAGTAGCCCCAAAATTTGCTCTTCAGTGAGCACTGGAGCCGACTCTAAAACAATATTTGGTTTTTGTAGTGAGCCTGTCACTTGCAGGTTTACCATGTACTTATTAATTCTATTTTTTGCAACCAAATCGATTAATGGGTCATTGGCATGTGCGGTAACAAATTGAATTTTGCCGTACTCAATAAACAGTTTATTGCGCAAAAATTTTATAAAGCCATTATCAAGCGTAATTGAGCCGTTAACGTGTGGTAGGTGTGCTACATTTTGTTGTTGATACTGTACGTGCAGATCTAAGTGAGCGGTAGTTTCTAGCGATGGCGTTACAATTTTTACTGGTATTTCGTTGCCAATGCGCAGGTCCACATCAATTGTTTGATTGTGCTGAGCAAGTGGGTTGGTGGGCAAAAAGAAACGGTTGTTGGTTTCTTCTGAAAAGATATTATTTTTCAGTAACGATTTTTTTAAAACGACGCTGCCTGAGGCATGTGCCGGCGAGCCGGGAAATTTGAGTAGCAGCAAGCTGCTGTCAATAAACCCATAAAAATCTTTTTTCCAGTTCACAAATAAATTATCGATCTGAATTGGTGCGTGCACAAAGTTGAGGTGGTAGCTATCATTAAATGTTAATGTTGCTTGTGGGCAGCTTACGCTTCCTTTGCAAAAGCCCAGCACATTGTTGCTGAGCACAATCTTTTTGCTGTGCGGATAAATGGCAAAGTTGCTGGCAAGTTTTTCAATGAGGTTTCTGCTTTCTGGAATATAAAATTTCCCTTGTTCAAGGCCAATTGAGCCGGTAATCTCTTCTAAATTTTCTTGGTTGACGCTTATCTGTAAAAAGTTTTTACTGCCTAAAATGAGTCTTTTGCATTGTTGGCTGAGTAGTGATTGAATAAATGGATAGTAAATGCTGCCCGCCAAAACCATACTTTCCCGCTGAGTATGCATGTTGACAACCGGTGTTGTATCATTTTTTTTGTAAACAATGTTTGAAATATGTGGCTTTGGTGTACTGCGTGCTTGAATTATGTATGAGTCATTGTCGGCTGTACCGTTAATAGTGAGCTCTTGATCGTGTATTTCTAAGGTGCCACACAGTGGTAAGAGTTGGTCAATCAATTCATGATGCAGTGTGCAAGCATACGTACCGGTGCACGAAAATGGCGCGGTAATGTTTGCTTCAAGTGTGCAGCTGCCAGGGCTTATAACCCAGCCGGCTTCCAGCTGGCCAGGCGATGAAGAAAGTTGGAGTTGCTGTTTATTTGAACAGGAAAGTGAGCCTGTCTTGCGTTCAAAGTTCCATGAACATGTGCCGTCAAATCCAATAGTTGGCGATACCTTAACGTGCACATTGGTTGATAATTTTTTTTCGTTGAGTGCTACGTTAGTGCATGCGCATTGTTCGATTATAAAATCTTTGTACTTAATATTTTTTGCCACAATGCTACCGGTTGCTTGGTGTGCATAATTAAGTGTGAGGTCAAGCACGCAGGTGCCTTGGGCTATTTCTGAAGGCTTGGCGTGTGCGTTGGTTGCAAAAAAAGTGGCGCAGCGCTGGGTAAGTTCAAGTGGCAGGTTACCGGTAATTAAAAATTTTTCTGATTCGTGTTTTATCTGTACGGCAAGCTTTTGTTGTTCGCTACTCAATGTTATGAGTTTTTTTTCTTGTGAGCAGGTGCCGCATACTTTGTACACATGCTCGTCAAAATGTGTTTCAATGGAGTGCTGGGCGTTAATTGTCCAGAGTGTATCGCGTTTGTATTTGCCAAACGTTGACGCTCCTTTAACACTTTTTATCAGTTGTTTGTTGTTAACAATAATGCTGCCGGCCTGTGTGGTTAGCTGCCCGTCCCAGCGGCTTTGTTTGTTGGCAAGTTTGCTTTTTTTTAGCTCAAACGTACCATCAATTTCTGCATGCAGCGGTATGCTCCCCAGAGCAGTGTCAATAACAAGGTGGTGGAGCGCGATAGCGCGTGGGCTTACTTTTAGATCGTCCGATTTTGTTTCAAAAATATTATTGAGATGATCCAGGATGTCTGGGGAGTTGCCAGTAAAGCCAGTACTACCTGAAACATTATAAAACGTTAAGTACAAGCAGATTTTTTTGTGCAACAAAAGTTCGAGTGGGCTGATATAAATTTTTCCTTTTTCAAAACCCCAGGAGCAGCCGTTATGTTTTGTTGAGGTTATAGAACCTTGGTTTAAAACAATTGAGCTGGTAAAAAAATTAAATGAGCTGGAATCAATAACAATAGTTGCATGCCATTCTTTTTGCAAAAACTCGGTAAGTTTTGCAAGAAAGAGTTGGTTAATATTTTTACTGTTTTGCACCATCAGCAACGTGATAACCAGGCCGGTTATCAAACTGAGCGCTGCGCGGCGTAGCCACTTTATCATGGTAATTTTTTTTGCCTGTTGGCACCAGCTGCCATTTATTATTGTTGTAACGATACTTTCTTATGTAGCATACCTCAGAGATGCCGCAGGTTAAAGCGCCCATTATTTTTTGGCGTTTATCCACAATATAAACGGTTCCCGGGCTTACTTTGCCGTCGGGAAAGAACACGGCCAGCTGTGCAGGCTGAAAAGTTATCGGCGTTTTGACGATATTTTTTGGTGACGCTGGCGGGCCCTTGGTTTTGGGCAGTGAGCCAAAAGTAAGCGAGCCAGACAAATTAAAAGTATGCGGTTTGTTGTGATGCAGGTAGGTATACTGATTGTTTTGAATATCAAAAGAGAGAGCTTGTTGTTGGTGGGTAGCAATAGCTTTTTGCTGCAAATATGAGCAGACCATAAACAGTCGGTCAAGCTCGTGATTCAAAACTATGTTGGTAAAAAATGAAAAGCGGGGGAGTGAAAAGCCAATCACTACTACTAAGATACTCAGCGTCATCAGCAATTCGATTAATGAAAATCCTGGCTGCCTACTCACCCAAAGCTCCCATAATTGTTTAAGGGTTGCCTGAAAGGTACGAGAGTGCCGAACGAATCAGTTGGTCCAGCGAGCAGTTTTGGCTTTTGTATTTTTCAGTCAAATAACTCATAACTTTAGCAATTTCAGGTTTAGAATAATTTAATGAACCGAGTACTTCGTTCACATTTTGCCATTGCACAAAGCTTGCTTGTTCTTCAAAGGCAATTTCGTGTGACAGCAATAATTTTTGTACTTTATGTTTAAGTTGCACAATAATTTGTTCGGCTTTTTTGGCGCCAATGCCACTGATTGAGCTTAATGTTTTTTCGTCGTTGGTGCTGACAGCTTCAAGAAATTGGTTGGAAGTTAGTTGTGATAAAATGCTCATAGCAATGCTGGGGCCAATTTTGGGGCAATCAATAACCATCAAAAAAACTTTGCGGTCAAGTTTTGAGAGAAAGCCAAAGAGGCTGGGGCCCTGTTCTGCATTCCAATGCAGGTAGGTAAACAAATGAATCTCTTTATCTTTTTCAAGCTTGCCGGCTTGTGGTACACCAATAGTTACGCCAATGCCCTTCATGTCCAGCGTTACCGATTTTTCATTCACTTCTTGAATACTACCCACCAGAAAATCAATCACTGCTTACCCTTGCTTTTCTTTGCCCACTTTGAGCATTTTTCGTACTGTTATTAATGCTTCTGGTAAAAAGATACGGTTGATCTTTTCTTATAGCAATCTTTTTGTAAAAGCTGCTGAAACTATGCCTATGTCATTTAACAAAAGCTGAAAGATTGCTAGTCTGATTGGTGTTAGTTTGGTTGTTCTGATATTAATTGAGCGTAACAGTTTTATGTTTGGAGATTGTATGAGTATGTTTATGACCGTTTACCGTTTGCTTGCCTGCTCGTTGTTTTTGACGTTGGGCTTTACCAATGTAGTTGTTGGTAAGCGTAGGAATGTGGGACCAACGGTACAAGTGGTTGAAAATTTTGAATACAAAAGTCCGGTGCGTGCTCATCACAATTGGTCGAGCATTTGTCGTGCGTATGGCAACGCCGTGTTGCGCATTAGTGTGTGCCACAACGTTATGAATCTTCTGGAGCCGTACAAAATTCCTGACCAAAGCTTTAGTTCCGGTACCGGTTTTGTAATTTCGGGGGATGGTTATGTGTTGACCAACTTTCATGTGGTCAACCAAGGCAATCCGCTCTATGCACAGGTGCCCGCACTTGGTCGCGAATATTTTGAACTTGAGTTTGTTGGCGCAAACCCAGAAAAAGATGTGGCGCTGGTAAAAATTGTTGATCGCGATTTAGAAAAAATTAAAAAGGCGTTGGGCGTTGATCAACTTACTTATTTTTCGTGTGGTGATTCAGACGATTTGGCTGAAGCGCAAGAAGTGTTAATTTTAGGCTATCCACTTGGCCAAGAAAATTTAAAGAGTTCGTTGGGTATTATTTCAGGTCGCGAAAGTACCAGTGTTGGGGAATGTCTTCAAACAACTGCACCAATCAACCCTGGCAATTCTGGTGGTCCGTCGCTTGACGAAAACGGTAATGTGGTTGGTATTTGTGTGCTCAAAGCGGTGGGTGCCGACACGGAAGGCGTTGCGTATTTAATTCCCATCAACAATGTTAAAGCCATGTTGCATGAGTTAACCAAAAATAAAATTACGCGTTCTCCGTACTGGGGCTGCAAGTTGACGCCGGTTAACGAGCATACGCTTAAATTTTTGGGCAACCCAACCGATGGTGGTGTTTATGTTGCTAAAGTAAGCAAAGGATCACTGGCCGAACAAGTTGGTTTGCAAAAAGGCGATATTGTCTACGCAGTTAACGGCACGGTAATTGACCGTTATGGCCAGCTCAATGTTTCGTGGACGCGTGACAAAGTTTCATTGCGTGACTTTATGGCACGCATAGAGCTTGGCAGTACTGCTACCCTGGTTTACTATCGCAATGGCCAACGCCTTGAACAATCAGTTGTTGTAGCAGGGACTGATAGCTTTGCCATTAAGCGCTATTATCCGTGGTACGAAGATGCCTTGCCGTACGAAGTTTTAGGTGCCATGGTTTTTGTAACGTTAACGCTTAATCATATCGACATGTTTAGAGAGATTGCGCGCTATTATCCTGAGTTTGACATGTCCATGATTACTAAATATGAGCAGGAAGAAAAGCGCTTTGAGCCGCGGTTGATTATGACCGCTCTTTTGCCAACATCAAGCTTGCACAAAACGCGTTGCTTTAGAGAAGGCGATCGCATTGTGAGTAAAATTAATGGTGTTGCAGTGCATACTATTCAAGATTTGCGTGGAGCAATTGTTGCTGGCAAGGGCAGCGAATATTTGACTATTGAATGTGAAGGTGGTTCATTTTTCTGTTTGCCGGTGTGCGATATTATTAAAGAAGAAGAGATTTTATGCCAGCAGTATGGCTACAAAAAGTCTGACCTGATTGCTTTGCTTCAGGATGGCTTGAATTAAAAACTTCCTATTTGCTTATAGAACTATTGACTTTATTCTGCCCCAGCTTTCTATAATAAGCAGATAGGCGGTAAGTAGATGGTTAATTAAAAATAGGAGAATGGGATGAATATATCTAAAAAAATGCGCTTTGTGTTGGCGCTTGGGCTGGCTGTTGTAACGACAAGTAATCAGGTTGTGGGTATTGGGTGGAGCATATACTGTACAAAGTTAGAAGAGATTGCTTTTAAATTTGCAAGTAAATTGGATCAATTGGGACTTTTTACAGCGATAGATGTTGAGCCTTCTTCTTGTAAGAATTTTGTTTATACGACCAAAGTATTAGATATTCTTCCCTTGTTGATTAAACTCAAATTTGATGTGACTTCTGAACAACAACAAAAGATTGATGATTTTTTTAATAACAATCCAGACCTTAAAGATAATCTGATTCAATATGCCAAAGATCTTAAAACTAAGCTTACACAACTCAAAACCAAGGCAATAACTGGGGAGCTTACAGAGGCAGATTTTAATGATTTGTGGGCGCTTGTTGGTAAGGCTCTTGGGATTATAAAACAACTTAATAATCTGATAGCGTAAAGTTTTTATATTTTTAAAATAAAAAAGGCGATGCTCGTACCTAGCATCGCCTTTTTTATTTATGCGTTGAATTTGAACAACGCTTTATGCTCTGCTAACACTGTCATCGATTTTTCAAAAACGAAAGAGGGTGTTGCATGAGAAAAAAAATTAGCTCGTGGCTACTGTTAAGTGTGATAGCCAGTCTTTGTATCAGCGACTTAGCATTCGCGCGCAAGCGCACAGCCCAAGTGGCCAAAGAGCCAGAAATTCCCGTTGCGCCAAACTGGCGGCAGGTACAAAAGCGTGCCAAAGATACCGTTGTGCAGGTTTTTGTTGAAACGTCAGCGTTTAATTGGAAAGAGCCGTTCAAATCTCCCAAGCAAGGCAGGGCGTGGGGAACCGCTTTTTTAATCGACGAACAAGGCCACATGATTTCAAATTATCATGTGATTGACGAAAGTGTTGCGATTAAAATTCAGCTTCCCTCACTTGGTAAAGAGCGTTTTGATGTTAACGTGGTGGGCATTTGTCCCGAGCGTGATATTGCACTGCTTAAGCTAACTGATGATGCGCGTGAAAAAATTGTTGAAGCGCTTGGTGCGCTGCCCTTTTTAAATTTTGGTGACTCGGACAAAGTGGTGCGTACGCAAGAAGTGTTGGCGCTGGGCTACCCGCTGGGCCAAGAAAAGCTCAAAAGCACGCAGGGCATTGTGAGTGGGCGTGAGGGTTTGTGGGGTGAGTCGTACATTCAAATAACTGCGCCAATCAATTCTGGTAATTCCGGCGGGCCATCGCTTAATGCCGATGGTGATGTGATTGGCATTAATACCGCTACTATTTCAAAAGCGCAAAATGTTGGGTACATAATTCCGGTCAATGACGTCATGAACATGATTGAAGCATTGTACACGACTAAGTTATTGCACAAGCCCGTTTTGGGTGGCAAATTTAACAACGGCAGTAAAGATATGCTGGAGTTTTTCAACAATCCTTTGCCTGGTGGGCTTTATATGGCACGCGTTTATCAAAACACGTTGTTAGAAAAAGCAGGCCTTCAAGAAGGTGATATGCTCTATGGTATTAACGAACACATCTTGGATTTGTATGGCGAGGCAAATGTTTCGTGGAGTGAAGACAAAGTGCCGCTCGTTTCGCTCTTAAATCGCTTTAAATTAAAACAAAAACTTACCTTGAATTTCTATCGTCGTGGAAAAAAAATGAGTGCGTCATTTGATTTTACCTTGCAAGAGCCGTTACCCATTCGCAAATTTTATCCAGGCTATGAAACGATCGATTATGAAATTATTGGTGGTATGGTGGTTATGGCGCTTACGCAAAATCATTTGGATATTTTTGAGCTTCCCAGCTTGGTCAAATATCATCGTCGTGAAAATCAGAGTAAGTCGCGCTTAATTTTGACGCATATTTTTAATAACTCTGCAGCGCAGCGTGCTCGTGTTCTTGAAATTGGCGATATTTTAGAAGAAGTTAATGGTGCAAAAGTTTATACGTTGGAAGATTTTAGGCGTGCCGTTAAACAAAACCAAGATTTTTTATCAGTAAAAACTGAGTCTAAACGTTTTATGGTGTTGGCAATAGAAACGGTTGTGCAGGAAGAAGCTAAGCTTGCTAGTACAAATTTTTATAAGAAATCACACCTTGTGCAAGAGCTTGAAGCATAACATTTTGGGCAGGAGAGAAAGATGAATGATCAGCAAAATGCCGTAGTACAAATACTGGTACAAGCGGCTGCATTTAATTGGGCCGAGCCATATCGTGCACCAGACGGCTCAAGTGCTTATGGTAGCGGTTTTTTTATTGATGAGCTTGGCCATTTAGTTACCAATTATCATGTGGTTTCACAGGCTATTAGTATAGAATTTTACTTGCCTTCGTTTGGCAAAGAACAATTTCAAGCAAAAATTATTGGTGTGTGCCCCACGCGCGACGTAGCGCTGCTCAAAGCAACCGACGAATCGCTTGAAAGAATAAAAAAAACGCTTGGTAGTGTGCCTTTTTTAAATGTTGGTGATTCAGACAAAGTAGTGCGTACGCAAGACGTAATTACGCTTGGCTTTCCGCTGGGTCAAGATGCTATCAAAAGTACTCAGGGCATTGTGAGCGGCCGTCAGCACATTATGGGCGAGTCGTTCATTCAAATTACCGCTGCACTCAACCCAGGTAGCTCGGGTGGGCCAACCGTAGACAAAGATAATAACGTCATTGGTATTAATACTTCAATTGTGCCTGAAGCGCAAAACGTTGGGTACATTATTCCCATCAGCGATGTGAAAGGCGTTATTGAAGATTTACACAACGTTATGTTGCTGCGTACACCGCGGCTTGGTTGTGAGCTTAATTATGGCTCTCATGAAATGCTTGAATATTTAAATAATCCGGAACCGGGTGGTTTGTATGTTTCGCGCGTGTACAAAAATACGTTGTTAGACAAAGCTGGTATTCAAGAAGGCGATATGCTGTACCACATTGGCGGGCATGAGTTGGACATGTACGGCGAGGCGCGTGAGCCGTGGAGCGAGGGCAAAGTTTCGCTGACCGCATTGCTTAATCGCTTTCGCATTGGCCAAAAGATTCCGCTTGTTGTCTATCGTTCTGGTAAAAAAATAGAAACTATGGTTTCGTTTGATATTCAAGAGCCGCTGCCTATTCGTATGGTTTTTCCTGAGCTTGAAAAGATTGAAATTGAAATGCTGGGCGGCATTATTGTGATGTCATTAACTATGAACCATATTATGTTTTTTGCAGAGCTTAATCCCTTTTTGGTTGATTTTAATCGACGCGAAATGCAAGAAGAGCCGCGCGTTTTGGTAACATCAATATTGCCCAACACGCAGGCTTACAATGGTCGCACGCTCTTTCCTGGCGATGTGATTGAAGAGATTAACGGCAAAAAAGTACGCACGTTGGATGATTTTCGTTCGGCAATTCAGTTAGATAGTAAATTTTTGCGCATAAAAACGCATAACCGTAAATTGGTTGTCTTTTCTGCTTCAAAAATTATTGAAGAGCATGAAGGGCTGATTAAAGTGCAGGGTGCCCAAGAAGAGAAGGATTGAAGACAGAAAGCTCTTCTTTTGTAGCTGGCATGTGTACTTTTTGTTGAGTAAATAGATTTTTTCTTTATAATGTGCTCCACAATCATTGTTTTTTTATATATTTTTTACTTGTTTGTTTTGCACGGGAGCACTTTATATGCGTGGATTAGTAACAGCAATGTCTTTTGCAATTCTCGTACAGTTTGGTGCTGTATATGCTGATTTACCAAGTCTTGAAAAAATTGCTGGCAGATCTCTTGTTGCTATGAGTGAGTATGAGCAAATTCGATTCTGGGAGCTTAAGCACCGCGTAATTGAGATCATTTTACAGCAGGGTACAATTGCTAATTGTGATTCATCTGATGCCATGGTTTTGCATTTGTTGAGTACCGTGTTAATGAATGCAGAAAATGGACAAGGTGCTGTTGATGCGTGGCGTCTTTTGGCAAAAAATAAGGAGCATGCGGTATCTTCTAAACACCGTGCTGTGCTTGCGCTTGACAAAGACGATATTGAGCAGCTTTATCATGCGGTAAAAGCTTTGGTCACTGATGCTGGCAAGATCGATCAAGACCTTGCCGTTCGTTGTGAGCAGCATAAAATTTTTGATGCTTTGCAACATAGTTTTCAGCCAACGGAGCGTAATTTTAATCAACTCAAGAACGTTGGTATTTGTAGCAGCGTTTTGCCCGAATGTGTGCCTGTATTGAGACAGTGTTGTGAAACAGCGCCAGATTTGCCCCTGCTTGACCAACTCAAGAATCAAAGAATTTTAACGGTGAATGGTCTTGCAAATTCCAAAGCTGCTTTCATGGTACATGATCTATTTGATCACTTTTGGCTTCTTTGTAAGCTTGAAGAGTATGGTTTTTTGACCAGGTATAAAGATTTTTTTGATGGGCTTGGTGATTTTGTATCAAAAGATATTTTTTCACGTGAAAGTGAGCTTGTTTCATCGATTGGTTTTGAGTACCGTCTTTCTCTTGTTTCCAACGACTATCAGCCGGTTTTTTGCGTTCAAGATATAAAAAATATTTTACATGAAGCAAAGATACATGGTTTATCAACCAACAATCAAGATCGCGCCTTGGTCACACTGACAACGGTGTTTGGCAATCATAATGCCGCAAAAGCGCTGGAAATTATTTATAGTGGTGTGATAGTAGAATTGATGGAGCAGCGCAGAAAAGATGGTTGTATTAAATTAGTAAAAAATAATACAATGTTTGATGCCTTTGATCCGGAATATACGGCGCTTATTGTAGAAACATGTGCATTGTTGTTGAGTGATGCGCTCAAAGCACAGGATGTTATTGTGCGTATTGCCTTGTGTGCAGAAGAATATTTGCGTAATGTTGCATTTGGCAGGGTTTCTGGTCCATTAGTTGCTACCATAGACACGTGTGAATCTGATTATGAGCGTGCGCTTCCTCATGAGGTTGCTGCCTGGTTTGCACAGCATAGTGGCTTTGCAGGCACGCGAGAAGTATTATCAAATAAAAAAATCACACCCAGAGAGGCGGTTATGGATGCTTTGGCTATTGAATATGAAATTAGATTTACTATTGAGCCTGAAGAATTTAAAAAATTATTGGTAGAGCGAGGAGCAACGCTTCTTGTGCCCAATCGATTGATGAAGCGCAAAACTTTTGAGCTGGGAGCAAACAGTTGGGGTCGCGTTCGTGATGAAGGTAATTGTGTTACCATGACCATTAAACGTTTGTCAGACGGCACAAAAATAGAAGGTGTTTCTGAAATAGAAATAAAGATTGATAACTTTACAAAGGGCTGTTTGCTCTTAGAAAGTCTTGGTCTTAAAGCTAAGTCATATCAAGAAAACTATCGCGAAGAATGGTTGTTTATGAATTGTTCGCTTGCGCTTGATCAATGGCCTGGCCTGCCTATGTTTGTAGAAATTGAAGGGGCTAGTGCGCAGCAGGTTCATGAAGCGTGTAGCGCGCTGGGCTTGAATACTGAAGAAGGTTTTTTTGGAAGTATCGATCTTATGTATGAGCGGTTTTTGGGCATTGAGCCGGTTATTTTTAACCGGTTGCCGCTGGTAACATTTGAAAGTTTTTCAAAGAAAAATGACGAGTAATTTTTAGATAAAAATTAAATAATAACAACAACGGACAATTTAAGGATGTTTATGAATAAAGCTTTTGGGTTGGCGCTTTTTTTCTCGGTAAGTTGTGCGACGAGTGGGTATGCATTTACTGAAAGTGAGAGAATGGCTTGGTGGGCTGAATTTAACAGTGACAAAGCTTATTTTGCAGAGACTGCGCGTGCAAGCATTTTGTCTAAATTAGGCCATGGTTTGCATGAATTTCTGACTGACAAGAATAAGCGTGATGAGCTTCAAGAAATATTAAGTTCATCGTATAAAACGTTTCATAACATGTTTTTTGATGAAGAAAAGAATGATTATAATCTTGAAAAACTTACTGCTTACTCGCAATGGCTTGTATGGCAACCAACGCGGTAAGTTTTGAAGAGTAGTATTTTACGAAAAAGGGGCTTTGAATTTCAAAGCCCTTTTTGGTTTGCTAGTAATAATTTAGAGAGAGATTTTTGATTATGTTTAGAGCTTTTTTTGTGTCTATTTTTTTAGCAATAAGTTTAACCAGCAATGGTTATTCAGCTGCTTGCTCAGGCCAAAAGCAGGAATGGTTGACTGAGTTTAATGGTAACAAAGGATTTTTTATCACGGCAGTGTCACAACGATTTAATGGCGATGCAATTGGGTACATCAACAAGTTCATTAAAGATGTTCATGAGCGGGAGTATTTTTTTGCATTAACAGCAAAATATTTTCCTGAATTTCAGCAGGCATTTTTTGAAGAAGAAATCTGCGATTATAATCTTGAAAAGCTGAAAGTTTATACAGAGTGGCTTGTAGGACAAAAAAGAAAGAGCCCTCAACGAATGACGTGGGAACAGCGTGCTATGCGTTTTTCATGAAGATAACAAAGAGGCTTGGCGCAAACCAAGCCTCTTTTCTTTAAAATAAATGCTATTTTTTGTACGGTTGAATTGCCAAGTTCAAGCCAAGTGAGTTAAGTATCGGAATGATACTTGTTAGTTTGGGGTTTCCCTTGGCTGAAAGTGTGCGATAGAGATTTTCTCGATTTAAATTTGTTTCTTCTGCAATATCAGCGATGCTTAGGCCATGTGCTTCGATAACATTTCTCACGGCGATTAAGAAAATGCGAGGGTCTTCGTCCATAAGTGCAGCATTAAGATATGCAATTGCCTCTATGGGATCTTTTAAATCTTCAATCAGTCTTTCATGATAATCAATATGTCTGCTTTTTTTGGTTATTTTTTTCATCCTTTTTCCTTATATTCGAGCCAATATTGCTTTGCTCTTTCTATGTCGCGATTTTGGCTTGCTTTATCTCCACCAATTAGCAAGATGACGACTGTGTTTCCCTTCTTGCCAAAGTAAATTCTATAACCAGGTCCATAGTTTATGCGAAGTTCATGGATTCCCTGTGCGCCCTTAATTGGCTTACTATCTCCCAAATTTCCATCGCTAACTCTGTCAAGTCTTGTTCTTATGATGGCTCTTGTGCCTAGTTCAAGCTTATCTTTCCAAGTAAAAAATGGCGATTTCCCTGTCTTTGTCTTATAAACTACTATCTTTATAGGTTTAATAATTATCTCAGATTCCAGGTTTTTAATAGCTTAACTCAATTGTAGCTTAAAAGCTACAAAAAATCAAGGCCTAACTTTTTTCAAGACAGCAAGACTTTGTGTTTCGGCAATATTTCTCAGGGCGATCTCAAGAATGCGAGGGTTGTTGTTAGTTCTCAATTCTTATCCCAAATACTTTTTCAGCAATTCATTAATAACCACTGGGTTGGCTTTGCCTTGGGTGGCCTTCATAACTTGGCCTACAAAGAAACCAAGTACGCGGTCTTGGCCGGCTTTAAGTTTGGCTACTGAGTCTGGGTTGTCTTCAACAATCTTTTTGACAATTGCTTCCAGCTCGTCGCTTGAGCCTACTTGCTTCAAATCTTTTTCTTCAATGATAATCGCAGGCATTTTACCGGTAGCTGCCATTTCAGCAAAAACATCTTGAGCAATTTTGTTGTTGATAGTGCCTTGTTCAATCTCGTTGACCAGTGCTGCCAAATGGTGCGGGGTTACTGGACTTTCTGTCAATGACAGTTTGCTTTCATTTAAAAAGCTCAGCAAGTTGCGCAGCATCCAGTTGGCAATTGGCTTTGCTGGTGCGCCTGCTTTTGCTGCCGCTTCAAAGAAGTCGGCACGTTCTTGCGTGTCTACCAAAATAGCCGTTTCATATCCTGAAAGGCCGTACTCTTTTTGAAAGCGTGCAAGTTTATGGTGCGGTAGTTCGGGAAGTTGCTTACGCAAATTTTCAATCCACGCATCGTCAATAACAATTAATGGCAAATCAGGCTCGGTAAAGTAGCGGTAGTCTGCTGTTTCTTCTTTTGAACGCATAAAGAATGTTTTATTATTTTTGCTGTCCCACAGGCGCGTTTCCATACGCATTGTTTCGCCTGTTTCAAGCATGGTAATATGCCGCTCAATTTCATAATCAATTGCTTGGCCAATATATTTGAACGAGTTGATATTTTTAACTTCAACGCGTGTACCAAGCTGCGTAGCTTCTTTCTTTTTTACCGAAACGTTAACGTCGGCACGGAATGAGCCTTTTTCCATGTCGGCGTCACTGATGCCCAGATATTGTACTATTGAGCGCAGGCGCATTAAATAAGCGCGTGCTTCTTGTGCAGTTGCAATGTCTGGCTGGCTTACAATTTCTAGTAGTGGAGTGCCCGCGCGGTTCAAATCTACCAAGCTGGTGCCCAGTGTGGTGTGGATATTTTTACCGGCATCTTCTTCCATGTGCATGCGCAAGATACGAATCTGCTTTTCAGAGCCATCTTCAAGCTCAATTGTGATATGCCCATTTTGGCAAATTGGATTGTCGTCTTGCGTGACTTGGTAATTTTTTGGCAAGTCTGGGTACATGTAGTGCTTGCGTGCAAAGTCGGTTTTTGGCGTGATTGTGCAATCGGCTGCCAAGCCTGCCATTATGGCAAAGTCGACAACTTTTTTGTTGAGTACGGGCAGGGTACCTGGGTAGCCGGCGCATACCTGGCAGATATTACTGTTTGGCTCGTCACCAAAATTGTTGGAACAACCACAAAATATTTTAGACTTTGTTTTAAGTTGGACATGCACTTCAATACCAATAGTTGCTTGGTATGAGGGATATTTTTCTAAAACGTCTTTTGTTTGCGCTGACATGCGGTATCCTTACTTGAGGAGCTTATTAAACTTTATTGATTTGAAAGTGGTTGCCTTCAAGATCTTCATTGCTTTCTAAAACAATTTTAACGCCAAGTCTTTTTTCAAGCTGCAAAATTGATTTATACTCATGATGAATTAGATAGTCAAACACCTTGAGCGGGATGCTCAAAACGATAGAATCTTTCATGCCTTTGCGTACAACATCTTTGCTAAACTCTTGCAACAACTCAAAACTGAGTGTTGAAGTTGATTTTACCGCGCCACTGCCATGACAGGTTTGGCATACGTGCATCAGCTGCTGTACCAAGGTTTTGCCTGAGCGTTTACGCGTCATTTGAATAATACCAAATTCCGAAACTTTTAAGGTGACTGACTGGTACTTGTCCCGTTCGTGCAGCATTTTTTCAAAATGGCGCGAAAGCTTTTGGCGGTTGCCTTGGTTTGCCATATCAATAAAGTCGATCACAATCAGGCCGCCAATGTTGCGCAGGCGTAGTTGTGTGGCAATTTCTTCTGCTGCTTCCAAGTTGGTACGTAAAATGGTGTCTTCCATATTATTGGAACCGGTAAACTTGCCGGTGTTAACGTCAACAACCGTCATAGCCTCGGTAGATTCAATAATCAAAGAACCGCCCGACTTGAGTTGTACCTTCTTTTGCAGTGCTTTTTCAATTTGCTTTTCGATATCAAATTTATCAAACAGTGGTGGGTGGTCGCCATAAAAGCGGATACGATCGGCAAATTCTGGCGTTAGGGCTTTTACCACATTAATAATTTTTTCTTGGTCTTGCTTGTCGTCGGTAATAATTGCTTCAACATCATCGTCCAAGTGGTCGCGCACGGTACGCAGTGAAAGTGAAAGATCTTCGTGGATCTTTTCGCCCGGCTTTGCTTTAGCAAACTTTTTTTGGACCGATTTCCACGTTGATATTAAAACTTCAATATCTTTTTCAATTGCTTTTTGTAAACGACCTTCTGCGGTGGTGCGCGCAATAGCGCCCATACCTTCAGGAACGCATTGTGCTACAATTTCTTTTAAGCGTGTGCGCTCGTCGCGGTCTTCAATTTTTTTTGAAACGCCGATTTGTGGAATATTGGGCATGAGCACCACAAATTTCCCAGGCAGCGTAAAACAGGTTGTTAGTTTGGCGCCTTTTTCATGAATTGGTTCTTTAATAACCTGTACTAAAACGTCTTCACCTTCAGTAAATATTTTGCTGATATCCAGTGATGATTTTAGCTCCCGTTTGCTGAGCTCTTCCTCATCTTCCAGTTGCAAAAATTCTGAAATTTTTTCAGTTGCTAGTGAGCGGTCTACTTCGGTAATGTGTAGAAAGCCAGATTTGCTGTGGCCGATATCAACAAAAGCAGTTTGGATGCCTGGTAAAACTTTAGTAATGCGGCCTTTAAAATAACAGCGCTCTAGATCTTCTTTACTTTTGGTATCAAAGTAAATGTCCTGTAACTTATTGTCATTTAAAAGGGCAACGCGAGTTTGCCAAAGTTCGTTGTTGATAAGAATTTTTTTTGCCATGATGCCTCGAAAAAACGGAATTTTTTTATAGTTTCTCTAGTTTCAAATTTTTAAAGGATTAATGCGATTCATTCGCTATTATACCCTATCCTAAAAAAAGTGCGTAATAGAATCAACAAACTGAATAAATTAG
>JAIERW010000028.1 GCA_019746485.1 Candidatus Babeliales bacterium
CCAGCTTACAAGCAAACCCAAAAGAAACATCTATGGATAATCGTGCCGCACTGAACAAAAAGTGCGGCTCTTTTTTTTACCAGTGAGCGTGAGCCATGAAGATTTTCAAACAGCTTTCTTATTATATCTGGGCCCTGCCCTTCATTCTTTTTATTTTTGGTTATGCATTAGCTTATTTTTTTATGCACAATAAAACAGTTGAGGTGCCCAATGTTATGGGCTCAACCGTGCAAGAAGCCATTGGTGTTTTAGCGCGTCATCAGTTAGCAGTCCGTTTGTTTGCGGAAAAAGAAGATGACCAATTTCCTGAAGGTACTATTTTGCAGCAAGCGCCTGCGGCTTACCAGCGTGTGCGCCCCAATCAACAAATTTTTGTAACGATTGCCAAAAAGCCGCAACAAAGTTTGGCACCGGATCTTTTGAACAAAGATAGCGGTACTATTGAGCGTCAAGCAGCACAAGCAAAAATGAATATTAAGCAGGTCTCACTTGCCAGTCGCTATCCAAAAAATGCCTGTTTTGCTCAATCAGTAAGTCCTGGTCAGCCGTTGGAGCGGCTTAAAATGACGGCATATATTTCTGCTGGTGATGATGAATTGGTACTCATGCCCAACGTTGTTGGTTTGCCACTTGTTGCTGTTCAAGAATTCTTTAAACGTTCAAATATAGACGTTCAGATTGTTGGACAAGATGTTGCGCTTAATGCTCAGCAGCAACTAAAAGTTGTTGAACAAAAGCCAATGGCCGGCACTATTGTAGATCTTACCAAACTCAAGCAGGTTCATTTGCAGGTTGGTTATTCATAAAATTCGCTGTCACACTCAATATAATCATCATTTAGTTCGGCGCGTGGCAGTTTTAGTTGCTCAGCCAAACTTGTCGTGATGTAGCCCATCAAGCCTAAGAAAATTTCGTTGATTGTTTTTTCTGAAAGGCTAGTGTATGCCTGGCCTAGGTCTTTAACAAGTTTTTGGTACTGGATGATAATTGGCGTGTCGTGTTGTAATATCGGCATGTTTTTGTAGCTATTGAGCACAAAGCGTGTAATGGTATTTTGCGTATCTTTATTCGAAAGTAAAAGATTTTCAGAAATGAACTTTGTTAGGTAGCGCTTTGCATCCAGCTGAGCTCCTGAAAGCCTGGGTATGCTACTTTCTAGTTTTGAGGGGCTACCAGAGGCAAGATGTGCCTTTGTTGGCAAGATGAGAAAAAACAAGAGCACAAAATATTTTATCATGTTGTTCTTTCATACTATTTACACTATTTTTTTATTTATAAAACTCTGATGCAAACCATAAAAAATGGATCTCGAACAATGTTTGTTTTGATGAGTGAGTGAAGAGTTTGCACATTTACACCAAGCAAGTAAAGCAGTGTCTTATGAAGATTGAGTTCTACAATTGCTTGGTCAATTTCTTGGTGGGCGAGTGGGCAGACCGTTGTAACAAATTCTAAATAAGCAGAATTGGTCGAAGGTTTGGCAATTGCAATGCCTGCGTAATATTTTGCAAGATGGAGCTTTGTGTAAGCAAAAATATTATTGAGTTCTCGTCTGTTTACCTTGGTCAGCTTTATTTTAGCAGCGTTCAAGTTATTAATAATAATAGTATCTCTACCTGGTAATTTTTCTTGGATAAAGTTGGCCACCAAATCAACGTAATCTTGCTTAATTTCTGGGCTGCAAGTCTCAATGCTGTAAGGACTTTCTGCTGCGCCGTAGAGTGTTGCTGACGAAAAAATAAGAAGAGAGAGAAAAAGTGTAGAGAGTTTACTGTTCATGAGAAGGTTCCTTGTGTGCATAAAGAGCACTGAGTAGTTTTTTTGCATCTACTTCAATCTTAGTAATGTTCTTATTCATTGCACGCATCAATGTTTTATGGATATTAAGCTCTATGCATTCTTGATCTTGGTGATGCGGTGCAATGAGCTTGGGAGTTGTTTTAGCAAAAGCTTCATATTTCTTGGTAAGATCTTCTTTGGGCAATAAAGGCTGATGAAGTAAGTTATTGTAGATTCGTACACTCTCAGTAAGGTTTTTATGCATTTGATTTGCGCGCAGCAAAGTTGCTGCTGTTAGTGCGTCTTCGGTGATATATGCTAACCAAAATTTGCTTACGCCCTCAACTTCTCGTTCTTCTCCCTGCCAGTTACGAAGTGTGACGGTATCACTGCCTCTCACATGGTTTTGAATAAATTGAAGAAGTGAGTAGAAATAGGCGTTTTGTACCCGTTCAGGGCTGTGTTCAACATTGTTCTCGCCAGCGGCTGCGTCCAGTGAGCCCAGAGTTGCTACGAGTAAAAAAACAGATACAAATTTTTTCATGAACATACTCAGTATCTTTCTTAATAAAATTGTTAAAGAAAATAGCTTATTTTATTGTGATGCTCTGTCTATGTTTATTCTTGGTGATCGTGAAAATAACCGCAAACACCTAGTGCCGTAAGTCCAGATAAAAATAAACATCTACAGCACCTAACCGTGCGGTCGTATTGTTCTGCTTTTTCTACTGCTTGCAGCACTTGCTCGGCCGTTGGTACTTTTTGGTCAAACATATACAGAAACATTTTATGAAAATTGTCTGTAATTATTTCTTGAGAAAGATGGCCGTGTCGCGTAGGTCTAGTAGTTTTAACCAGTTGCTGGAATGCGTGCCACGCTTGACCAGCGCTCAGTTCTGTTCGACTTGGAGCGTTGACCATGAGGCCTTGATAGTTCGCTTGAAAGTCTGGATGACTGGCAAGTACTTTTTTGAGCAGCATCACGTTGACATATTCCAAAATGTACAGGAGAGCGTCTCCGTTAACATTGTACAGCGTCATTATTGGACCGGTTGTTAGTTTTATAGAAACGCTATCGCTGCCTTTGAGATGTGTATTTATAAAATCTCTGAGTGTGCAATGGTAAGAACTTTTTATGACTACTGAGCATTGCATAACATCTGTTGGGTCGGCAGCACCGTGCAGGTTGTTTGCGGCAAAAAAGAGTAACGAAAAAAATGCGATTTTTTTAAACATAAAATCTCTCTTTCAAGTAAATAATGCCTGAGTACATTGAACGTAAGCAGAAGCAAACAATTTTACTGCCCATTAAGCAGCATTCTGGGTCAATATCGTCTTCTAATTCTTCTTCTTCTTCTTCTTCTAAACGCGTTTCTGGTTCTAGGTTTAAAGAGTTGCCAGAAATATGTATGGGCGTAATATCCATTGAGCTTGCTGTAGCAAGAAGAACGCATGCTTGTTGTTCGAGAGCTTTTATGTTAACACCAAGCATTAGGAGTAGCGTCATGTGAAAATTTTGTGCTACAAATCCTTGAGTGTGTTTTTGGTGCTGTTCAGGGCGTGTTGTTTGTATCAAATGAACGTACGCAGCACAGGCAGTGCCTGGTTCTGGCGAGTTTTGGCTGATGCCTCCCACGCCCTTTCCAAAATGATGAGCGTTTTCAGCTGTCTTGGCCATAAAAAAAGCTATGCCGGCATATTTCTTTATTCCATCCAACTCTGTCTTGCTGATATTTTCTAAGATTGTTTCTTCGTGTTTCCAGTTTTGTACAACAACTTGATCGGTGCCTCGCACATGGTTTTGGATAAATTGTAAAAGTTTAAAATAATAAAATGTTGCTACTGGTTTGAGAGCTTTTCTTTCAGCGTTGCTCAAACTGCTGTCAGCAGCGCTGTGAAGTGGGCTTGATGCAAAAACGAGTAAAGAAAAAAGTGCAATTTTTTTAAACATTGAATTTCTCAAAATAATGCCCACAGGTCTGAAAAAAACGAGGGGTTAGAAATATAGACTACCATTTTATGAAAGTTAAGTTGTATAATAACTGGGTGTAGCGTGTGAGTGCATTCAGGAACGTTAATTAAGCTTAAAAGTTCATAATCTGCTTGCCATAGCGGTTTTCCTGCTTGATGATTCCATTCATTAAAATGAGTTGCTGACCTCCTCGCTTCTTTTTCAAAAGATTGAGGATGTTCTGTTGCGTAGTTTAGTTCTGTTTTTGCAAGCTGGACCAGTTCATTAAAGGCATCTTTATTAATGTTATCAAGTGCTATTGTTTTGCCGGTTATATGCCTAATTAGAATGCGATCTTTGCCACGCAGAGATTGTAATATAAACGCTTGGAGCGTTTCAAAATAGGCATGTTGTTTTTTAGCGCTTTTATGCATAATATCATACGTTTCTATGTCTTCAAACCTGAACGCAGTTCCGTGCAGTGAGCGTGATGCAAAAGCAAACAAAGAAAAAAATATGATTTTTTTAAACATGTTTTTAACCTGCAAAGACTAGGAAATAGAACAACTGCCTGCTCCGGGAATTTGTTTTCCGGTGAGGTAAATTAAAAGTTTATGAAAAATATTGCGTATATCTTGTTTGATTTCTTCTTGATCTACTTGGTCGTCTGCTGGTTTAATGTAAACGCGTTCGTTAATGGTGTCTTCGAGCCATTGTTTGTAGGTGTTTACTAATTCTACTGGGTTAATTTGAGCGATTTGATGGAAAGAAGCTGAGCGTCTAATGCTTCCAAGCGCTGTGTAAGCATGACCAACAAGGAAGCCAAATGCATCGGCATTAATGCCAGATAACGATACTTTTTTGTTTTCTAGCGTTTGTACTTTTATAGCGCTTGATCCAGGTAAATTTTGGGTAAGAAAATTAATGAGATGGACATAGCATAATTGTAATATTTTTTTATCAACAACGGTTGTTTCAGCACGGCGCTCATTAAGCTCAGTAAATTCCGGTGCACTGTCAGCTGCTTGTAGTGAGTACGATGCTGAAAATAAAACAGTAAGAAGCATAAATTTTTTGATCGAGCAAAACATAGTAAAAAACCCTATTGTTAAAAAAAGAAGTTGTTAATTTATTGCAGGAAGCCCATATAATCGTATCATTTGGCGGAGAAATAGTCTAAGAGAATAGTTTTGGGATGTCGAGTAATTTATGATCGAGAAAAAGATTTTTATTGAAGTTTGCGTGAGTCAGCTTGTTGTGGGCCTAAAAATCTTGTTTCTAAATAGCTGATTACCTGCTTGCTGGCATAAACTCTGCGGTAAACATAGCCATTATAGATAAATAGATAACCTAGGTACAGACCGTGTGTGAGTGCAAGCATATCTTTTTTGGTGAAATGCCAACAATAAAGTGGTTGTTGGCCCATCCATTTTAAAAAGAGCGAATGACATTCTTTTTCGGCGATATTTTTTGTGTCTTCAGGGAAATAGCTTTTTAAGTCTTCAACAAAATCTCGATATTTTTTGGTTAGCGAGCAAAAGCGGATGTTGCTATATATTTGTTTTGGTTGGCAAAAAAAACCAAAGTATTGAGCAACATGAATTTTAATAAGGCGTTGTTGTGCATATGCCAATGCGTTTATTTGTTCTTTTCGTGGTGCTTGATAAGCTTTCTCACGACTAAGAAATTTTTGGACGTAAGAATTAATAATAGTAGAGTTTGGCAAGACTATATCGTCTGACTTGCTGTCATTCCACGATGCTTTATTTGGCAATCCTGCGCTTGAAAACAAAGTGAGTGGTAAAAATGTTATTAAAAAAAGTAGCGATAAAATTTTCTTCATGAACGTCCTAGGGTGTTTTTTTATATATCTTGTTTTATAAAATGATACATCCACTGTCTAAGGGGTCTTCGGTTAATATTTTTGGATCTGGAATTCTACTGCCAAGAAATCTTAAACAGAGTGCGTGGCACAGTGCTTCAATTTCGTTTGGCGCTTTTGTTTCTTTTCTTTCTTGCGTAACAAAGTTTATATATTTATCTAAAACAATTTCTTCATTTTTTGAAAAAAAATCTTCTTTAGTAAACCACATGCTCTTTTGGGGAACGGTGTTTTGATGAGTAGCTAAAAAGGCATTGAGAGCATAGTGTCCCAGTGTGTATTTTATACCGGCATTTTGTTTGGCAAAAAGCCGTAGTTTTTTCAAAAAATTAATCATCCGTTGGCACAGTGCATTGTAACAGAGCTCTTGAGCGCACTCTGGCAACAGATCTTCATAGCGTTCTAACAATTCGCTGTCGCATGTTTCATCGCACGTGCCTGCACTTTTAAGACTGGCAAGTATACTCAAAAAAAAACAAAGTGCGATTAATTTTTTCATGACAGTGCCCTTTCCCCGGTTAAATTGTATCCCAATTACTAGTGAGCTTAGAAAAAAGGCTTGTCAGAAGTCAAAGAACAAGCGTTTTTTGGTCCAAAGTTTTCATATTGAAATTTTTGGCCGTTCTTTACATTCATTTTTTATCCGATATCATAATTCTCCCTGTTTTATTTGCGCTCTAGGCCTTTTGGGGCTATCTTTAAAGGTGCACAGGCAAAGAATTTTTAAGGTATTGAGTAAGTCAAAAAAATGAGTAATGAGAAAGTTGTAACTATGAAACACGACCACCACCATTCTGATATAGAAAACGGCCACAAAGATCATGGCGTTTTAGAGCATCACCACACGATTTGGGAAGAGATTTTGTGCCATTTGCCGTTTGCCATTTTTTCAGTGGCGCTGTCGATGGTTTTTTTAAGCTTATTGTCAATTGGCGGCGAAGCGCACCATGGTCACGGGCACCATTCAATTGCTTACAAATTGTTCCATAATTTTCATTACCTTCATTTATTATTTGCGGGTACTGGAACTATTTTAATGTTTCGTAAATATTCCAAGAGTACGCTTGGCGGCATAGCCGTTGGGTTTTGTGTGCCTGCTATTTTTTGTACGTTGTCCGATGCAATATTGCCGTATCTTGGTGGCAGGTTTATTGACTTGTCTATGCACTTTCATTGGTGTTTTTTAAAACATCTCGACACCGTGCTTCCGTTTCTGATAGTAGGTATTATTAATGGTTGGGTCATGAGTGGGCACGAGCGCAGTCGCCAAGTTTTTTATTCAGTAAGCTTCCACTTCTTCCATATTTTTATCAGTTCCATGGCTTCTATTTTGTATCTGGTGAGCTTTGGTTTTCATGACTGGTGGACAAGAATGGGCTTTGTGTTTTTGTACATGATCGTTGTTGTGCTTATTCCCTGCACATTGGCCGACGTGGTAATTCCTGCCTTGTTTGGTAAAGCCAAGTTTGGTAAGGCCAAAAAATAAGCAGGTAATCTTTTTTGATTAAAAGGTGGGCGATAGATGAGACGCATTAGATTTGAATCAGTAACTAAATATCATGACGGCGAAGTTATCATTGATAATCTTTCGCTGGAAATCCCTGCCGGTAAGTTTTTTGCATTGCTTGGGCCCAGTGGGTGCGGCAAAACAACGTTGTTGCGTCTTATTGCCGGACTTGAGTCGGTAGATTCAGGTAAAATCTTTTTAGGCGATGAAGACATTACCAATGTTCCCATCAACAAGCGTCGTGTTAATACCGTCTTTCAACAATACGCCCTTTTCCCTCATTTAACCGTTTTTGAAAATGTTGCTTTTGGCCTGCGTGTTAAAGGTGTGCCAAGCAAAGAAATTGATGAGCGTGTAGCTGAAACATTGAGTATTGTGCGCTTGATTGGCCATGAAAATAAATATCCTCGCAGTCTTTCGGGTGGGCAACAACAGCGCGTGGCGCTTGCGCGTGCCGTTATTAACAGACCAGAAGTTTTGTTGCTTGACGAGCCCTTGGCAGCGCTAGATCTTAAACTTAAAGAAAAAATGCTGCTTGAGTTGATTGACTTGCAGTTCAAGCTTAAAACAACCTTTGTGTACGTAACGCATGATCAATTTGAAGCATTAACCGTTGCCGACCAAATGGCAATTATGAGCACCAATGGCAGAATTGAGCAGATTGGCAAACCTAAAGAAATTTACGAATTTCCAACCACCCGCTTTGTAGCAACGTTTGTAGGCAGTACTAATCTGATTGAAGGTACCTACCACGTGATTGAAGGCAAGCAGATGGTAAATGTTGATGGCTTGGGTACTTATTCTGTTTATTTTCCGTTGGAAAAGCCGTGGTTAATTTCCGGTTGCCGCTTGCTTATGAATATTAGGCCAGAAAAAATTCATATCACAAAAAACCCGAATGAAGGCTTTTCAAATTGTGTGAAAGGCAAAGTAGTTGATATGATTTATTATGGTCGCTCAACAGCCTTTCGGGTGACGGTAGACAATGGACAACGCTTGATGGTGTTTCAACAAAATGATGAGCATTTTCCTTCAGAAACTATTGATTATGATGATGAAGTGTATTTGTACTTTCAAAAAGAAAACGTTGGGCTGTTGGAATATTAATGAAACGATTACGTGGCTTAATTGCTGAAGAATTTTCGTTTTTTCTCTCGTGTCCTGTTTTGTTGTGGCAACTGTTCTTTTTGTATTTGCCATTAGCATTACTCGTTTTGTATAGCTTTTGTGATTATTCTGAAAGTACGCATACCTTTACGTTTACCCTCAAATATTATCGCGACATATTTTCTGCCATTTATTTTAGAGTCTTTTTAAACTCGTTAAGCGTGGCGTTGGCAACAACGGTTGTTTCTTTTTTTATCGCGTACCCGGTTGCCTACTTTTTAGCGCTTAAAGTGCGTAAAAATTTTCGCACCATTTTACTCTTTTCGTTGATCTTGCCTTCGTGGACAAGTTTAATTGTGCAAATTTATGCCTGGATGTTTTTGCTCGATAAAAATAGTTTCCTAAATCAATTTTTGTATTGGACCGGCCTTTTGTCGCCATCAGTCAATCTGACCAATAGTTATTTTTCGGTCATTGTGGGTATGGTTTCGGTTTACTTACCGTTTATGATTTTACCCATTTTTACCGTGCTTGAACGTATGGACAAGCGGCTACTTGAAGCGGCAGCAGATCTTGGCGCTGGACGTTTTGATACGCTTCGTCGTGTAATTTTCCCACAATCGCTACCGGGCGTTTATGCCGGCTTTGTCTTAGTTTTTCTTCCTTCATTTGGAGAGTTTGCGGTACCAACACTACTTGGTGGTGGTAAGACAATCTTTTTAGGTAACATTATTGTTAATAACTTTTTAATATCGCGTGATTGGCGCGCTGGTGCTGCTTTAGCGCTGGTTATGGTCAGTTTCCCCGTTTCTATGTTGTTTTTTGGTTATTGCTTAGACACTATTCATAAGACGCTCAAGCGTGTTATGCGTAAGTTGCATGCTGATTTTATGAAGGACGTGTAAGAAATGGTTGAAAATAGACGCTTTTTCTTTAGGCTTGTGCATCCAGTTTTTGTCATGCTTGCCTACCTATTTTTGTATCTGCCTGTTGTGGTGTTGGCAATATTTTCATTTAATGATTCTGAGGTTTCGGCTCGTTGGGTTGGCTTTACGTTGCGTTGGTACAAAGAACTTTTAAAGAATACCGATTTATTAGAATCGCTGCAGGTTTCGGTAGTTGTAGCAATAAGTGCTACATTTTTGAGCGTTTTGTTGGGTACCTGTTTTGTGTTGGCAAGCCGCTGGTGGAAGACGCCCTTTCTGTTTAATATTTTTTATCCGAATATTTTGTTGCCAGAAATTGTGATGTCTATTGGGCTTTTGAGTACGTTTGTGTTTTTTAATATCCCGCTGGGTTACGGCAGCTTAATTACGGGCCACACGCTTTTGGGTCTTGGCTTTGTGGTGCCCATTGTGCGTGCTCGTTTTACCGAACTTGATCCATTTTTAACCGAAGCGTCGCTTGATCTTGGCGCAACGTACGGTCAAACATTGCGTAAAATTTATATTCCGTTGCTCACTCCCTCGCTTTTAGCGTCATCACTTTTGGTTTTTACGCTTTCGCTTGATGATTTTTTAATAGCATTCTTTTGTTCAAACCCATCGGTACAAACACTTTCGGTCTACGTTTATTCGTTGGCCCGTGCCGGTATAGACCCAACCATTAATGCAATTTCGGCTTGTTTCTTGGTGGTGAGTAGTGTAGTTGTGCTCCTTTTATGCGTGCTTGGTGTTGCCGATCAGGTGCTTGGTCATGAATAAATTTTTTACGTTAGATCCAGTTTTTGTACGTAAATGCGGTATTCGTTTTCTTATCACCATGTTTTATGTGACCGTTATTGCGTTCTTTTTGTACATTCCACATGTGCAAGAGTTGTTAGTCGATGACAAAAAATTATATGTTTATGCTTTTGCCGACATGATTTCGCCAGAAACTGCACAAGAATTTGAAGAGCAGTTTGGTATTAAGGTTGGTCTAAAATATTTTGATAGCAATGAAGAGCTTTTGGCAAAATTCAAGATAACGCGTGGCAAAGGTTATGACGTGGTAATTCCAACTGCGTACATGATAGATTTATTGCGCAAAGAAGATCTTCTTTTGCCGCTTGATCACAGCAAAATACCTTTGCGAGAAGAACTAGACAAGCGCTTGATGAATTTGTTTTGCGATCCAGAAAACAAATACTCATTGCCAGGTGGTTGGGCGCCGTACGGGATTGCGTATAAAAAAGATATTTTCTCAAAAGATCCAAAAGAAATTAGTTTATCGTTAATTTTTGAAAAGCCTTCGCTCTCGGTGCATCCAGATTTAATTACCGATGATTACAAAATTGCGGTTCTTGAAGACTCGAGAGAAATGAGTTGTTTTGCTGGTTTCTATTTGTTTGGTAGCAAGCATGCGCAAGACTTTACTGATGAACGTATTGCAAAAATAAAAGCAGTATTGCTTGAACAAAAAAAATGGGCAGACTGTTATTTCCATCAAGATTTGCGCTATTTCTTTCTTGCTGATGTTATTCAAGTTGCCATTACGTCAAATCAGTATATTCGTAGAATCTACGAAACGTCAGACGAAGTTGGGTTTCATATTCCAACTGAAGGTAGTATTTTTACCATGGAAGGCTTTTGTATTTCGGCAGAGTCTAAAAAGGTTGAAGAAGCGCATGCTTTTATAAATTTCATGCTATCTAAAAAGATGTCGGCTGCTAATGCTGAGGCTTTTGGCTATAACCCTTCCAATCGCTTGGCGTATGATCTGATAGATCCAAAATTTTCCAAAAATAAGCATTTTTTCCCAAGTGACGATATCTTTGCTAAGCTCCATTTGTTACATAACAACACGCCACGCAAAAAGCTTGAAGAGATGTGGCTTGCAGTCAAAAGTTCCTAAAAAAGCTCAAAAAAATTTAGGTGGATTATTATGATCGAACGCTTAAGAAAAAAATTTAAACACCTCAACGATAAGTATCAAAGTAAAAAAGATTTTTTCAAAAAAAAAGTTGAGAAGTGGTGCTTAAAGGGTTTAGATGAGCCCTGTCGTAATGCAAAAAGTTTGCTTGAGCAGGCCGATCATTTGGCGCAAGAGTTGCAGCAAGAGCTCTTTACTGCAACAGCAGATACTGCTGCAGTAAAAGCAAAAGTAAAACGCTTTGGCAAAATTTATAAAGAACTCAATGAAACAACCAAGCCGCTCTTGCAGCAATGGTTTGAAGCAATTGTTGTTGCTTTAGTTTTGGCATTTATTTTGCGTCACACTATTTTTAGCCCGTACCACGTGCCCACCGGTTCTGCAGAGCCAAATATTTTGGTTGGCGATCGTATTTGGGGCAACAAAATGGCCTACTACGTGCATCCAGTGCAACGTGGCGAGCTGGTTATTTTTGACGACCCGCGCCACATTTATGACCGTTCAAGCACTATTCAATATTTATGGCAGCGCTTTATTGGCTTACCAGTTCCAATGCTGGGCTTGAGTGCTGGGCCTATCAATGTGGTTAAGCGTGTTATTGCAATACCTGGCGATACGGTTGAAGGGCGCATTGAAGACGGCAAAACAACAATTTATTTGAATGGCGCTAAGCTTGACGAGCCGTATGTTAATCCATATCCACTTATTGCCTTGCGCAAAGAAAAAGGCTTTATCAATTTTGACACTATTGGGCCGTTTATGGTTCCTGGCTTTTTGCGTAAGCACTGGACTAAAGAATTACGCTATACTTACGTGCCAACAAAGTCGTATGATGCGCAACCATTTTACGAAGTGACAGAAAAAAATATTATTCGTGATTCACACACTGGTCAGCCTGTTTTATATCAGCCATATTCACCAAATTATGATATCAAAGTTGGTTACAAAGAATTTTTCAGTCGCGATACATTTGGGCCATTTACGTTGCCCAAAGATATGTATTGGGTAATGGGCGATAGCAGAAAAAATAGCGAAGACAGCCGCTACTGGGGGCCTTTGCATAAAAAATACATTCGTGGTCGTGCAAGTTTTGTTCTTTTTTCACTTGATAGTGAAGAAGATTTTTGGTTGTTTGATGTGTTAAAACACCCAATCGATTTTTGGACCAAGCATGTTCGCTGGAATCGTACGCTAAAAATGTTAAATAACAGCGTTGTTACGCAACAAAAGAATAAATAAACAACTAATGATAGGTGCATGCTATGAACGAACTAAGCCGTTCATTTGAAAAAGCTCGTGCTCGTTTTGAGCGGCGTAAGAAGTTTTTCTCAAAGCGTATTAGCCGTTGGCGCAAGTGCGGTTCTGCAAAGCAAGCCGACAAAGCGGTGCAATTGTTGACCGATGCCGAAAATTATCTTAATGAGATTCAGATTGGTATGCATCCAACAGCTGAAGGTCAATCTGACGAAGCGGTATTAAAAAACAAATTGCGAGAGTTTCGTTCGATTTATGCCGAGCTCTATAATTTGACGCTTCCAGAATGGCGACAATGGTTTAACTCCGTAACTGTTGCTTTTTTTGTTGCACTTGTTTTGCGTAGTTTTATTTTTGGACTTTATCATGTCCCTTCTGGTTCTGCTGAGCCAAATATTTTAGTTGGTCATCGGATCTGGGGTAATAAAATGGCCTACTATTTAGATCAAGTAAAGCGTGGCGATTTGGTTATTTTTGATAATCCTGAATTTGATTATGACAAAAAAAATCTGTTTGCTTCATTGTGGCAGCGCTACATTGGGTTTCCCGTGCCTGCTCTTGGGCTTTGTGCGGGGCCAGACAACTGGGTGAAGCGTGTTATTGCTGTGCCGGGCGACACGCTTGAGGGTCGCGTAGAAAACGGTCGCACACATGTTTATTTGAACGGTGCTTTATTGGAAGAGCCTTATGTAAATCCATATCCGCTGATTAAAGTTAAAAAAAAGACTGGTCTTTTTGCGCGCAGCAATTTTTTTGGTTTCGCTATTCCCTCAATCTTTTGTTCTTCAAACAAAATTGCGCACTATTCTTACGACCCAAACGTTTCATTTAATGATCAGCCTTTTTATCATCTCAAAGAGCGTGATGTGGTACGTGATCCGATTACGCAAGAGCTAGTGTTGAGTCAGTCATTTACACCAACTTACGTTATGAAACAAGGCATGCATCAAGAGTATATTTATAATATCGACAACTTTGGGCCCATAACAATACCGCCAGGAATGTGTTGGGTAATGGGCGATAGCCGTAAAAATAGTCGCGATAGTCGTTATTGGGGTTTGTTAGATCAGCGATTAATTCACGGTCGTGCCAGTTTTGTAATGTATTCGATAGATAGTGAAGAGCCGTTTTGGCTGTTTGATTTTGCAAAGCATCCAATAACTTTTTGGACAAAACGTGTGCGCTGGGGTTCTTTTTTTACCAGGCTCGATACATTTAATGAGCCACGCTACCAAGCAGAAGAAAAAATGTCATGAATAAAAATAAATTTTATGTAACAACGCCTATTTATTATGTTAATGCCAAGCCGCATTTGGGAACGCTCTATTCAACGCTGTTAGCAGACGCGGCTGCTCGTTGGCATAAGCTTCTTGGTGAAAAAGTTTTCTTTTTAACAGGAACCGACGAGCACGGCCAAAAGATTCAAGAAAAAGCGCTTGAGGCTGGCAAGCAACCGCAAGAATTTGTAGATGCCATTGTGCCAGAATTTAAAAGGGTGTGGCAGCACTACAACATTGACTACGACAAATTTATTCGTACAACAGATCCTGAACACAAAACAGCCGTTACTGCGTTTATTAATACATTAATTGAGCAAGATGATATTTATAAATCTGAGTATACCGGTTGGTACTGCGTGCCGTGTGAGACGTTTGTAACGGTTGATGCTGATTCGGCCAAAGATGCTGATGGTGTTTATCTGTGTCCTTCGTGCAACCGCACACTGCGTGAAGTTGCAGAAGAAAGTTATTTTTTCAGGCTTTCAGCGTACGAAGAGCAACTGCTTAATTTTTATGAAAATAATCCGAATTTCATTACGCCAAAAGATCGCATTAACGAAGTTATTTCGTTTGTAAAATCGGGCTTAAAAGATTTAAGCATTTCACGCAAAACAG
Organism: Candidatus Babeliales bacterium; assembly: GCA_019746485.1. Lineage (GTDB taxonomy): Bacteria > Babelota > Babeliae > Babelales > RVW-14 > AaIE-18. The sequence goes on from JAIERW010000028.1 coordinate 14,226, forward strand.
TAAGTTGGGGCATTCCGTTTCCGGGTGATGCTGCGCATACGGTTTATGTGTGGGGCGACGCATTGGTAAACTACATCAGTGCGCTTGGCTACGGCCAAGATTCACCGCAAGCGCGTGAAAATTTTGAGTTTTGGTGGCCGGCTGAAATGCAAGTTTTGGCCAAAGACATTGTGCGTTTCCATGCCGTTTACTGGCCAGCATTTTTAATGGCTGCAGGCTTGCCGTTGCCAAAGCGCTTGCTGGTGCACGGCTACATTTTGATGGACAGTCAAAAAATGTCCAAATCACTGGGCAATGCTATTGATCCCATGACCTTGGCCGAGCGTTATGGTGTTGATCAAGTGCGTTATTATTTGATTAGACAAATGGCTATAACGCAAGACGGTAGTTTTAGTTTAAAAGATTTGGAAGAGCATATTACGGCCGATCTGGCAAACAATTTGGGCAACTTGCTCAACCGCACGCTTACTCTTGCACTCAAGCACGGTCTTGAGCGCGTGAGCCCGCCAACGGGCGATGATGGTGCATGTTCTGCTTCGTTGTGGGAAGAGCGTTCAAATGTATTGCGCGACCATTGTTCAGAAACCTACCGCTTTTATTGGGAAGAAATGAATAAAGGGCTGTACCATGTTGCGTTGGCTGAGCTCTGGAAATTTATGTCATTAGTTAATGCCTTCTTTCATGAGCAACAACCGTGGGTTTTGGCAAAAACCAATCGTGAGCTTTTTGACGAAGTTATTGCTGCGACCTGCCACAGTTTGCGTGCGATAGGCATTATGCTCTGGCCCATTATGCCTACCAAAATGGAAGCGCTGTTGGCCTCACTTGGCCACACGCTCGAGCTTGGTAAAAATTACGAACAAGATTTGCGTGAAAATAAGTGGGATAAAACTTTTGTGCTGACCATGACATCAGAGCCACTGTTTGTGCGGCCAGAAAGCTTGGTAGCGGTACAAGAGACTGAAGTTAAAGAAAAAAAACAGGAACAGAACGTGATTACCATTGATGATTTTGCAAAAGTTGAGTTGCGCGTTGGCACTATTGAACAGTGTGAACCAATTGAAGGTTCAGATAAGCTTTATAAGCTTCAAGTAAATTTTGGTGAGCTTGGCATGCGCCAAATTCTTTCTGGCATTAAAAAATACTTTGCGTCAGAAGATTTAATTGGCAAGCAGGGCGTGTTTGTTACCAACTTGGCACCGCGCAAAATGATGGGCTTTGAGTCGCACGGTATGATGCTGTTTGCTAAAGATAGCGATGGCACGTTGCGCATGAGCACTGTTGCGCATAATGTACCGAACGGTACTAATCTGCAATAAAAGTTTTTGATAATAAAAGAAAGAGGGCGCTTCTTGGTTAGAGAAGCGCCCTCTTTCTTTTATCTTTTTTTAAACTAAAAAATAATTATCGTGTTAAACCAGCAAAGACTAAAACTTTGTCAAACGATGGCAAAATAGGTTTTTTAAGCCCTGTTGCTTCCCAATGAGCCCATCTTTGAAAGACTGCTAACGCTTCACTTTTTTCCATTGCAATAGCCAAATCTTGCGCTGTTTTACCGCCTTTTCCCGGGTTGCTAGTATATGTGTTAATGCGAGGGTCGGCGCCATAAGCTAACAAAATTTCAACACAGGCTGCATTGTTGCTTAGTGCTGCATAATGCAACGGCGTAAAGCCCCAATTATTTTGAATATTGAGTATGTTTTCATGCTCAGCTTGAGCAGCAATAAGAAGTTGTTCAACGCAGACATTATGGCCGCTTAACGCAGCGCAATGCAGGGCTGTGTTGCCTTTTTTGTCGAGCGTGTTAACAAGAAAACCGTTCGCAATTAATGGCATTATTAAAGTGTCATATCCTTGTTCTGCCGCTGCGTGCAACATGGTTGTTCCTTGTTTTTCAAGGTTATCTTCGATGGCCGCGTAGTCTAATAAATCAGGCATTGCTGGTGTTGCTTGATTAAACACGGTGCAGTAAAAAATAAATGACATTAAAATCTTTTTAAGCATATGTACGTGCTTTCTTGTTTTAACTTTGTTGTGGTAGCGTTTGTTGTGTAACTATTTTGAATTTGGTTTTTCTGGTGTGTTATTTTCTTGGTTTTCAAGATCGGCTTGCCTTGTAGTTGCCTTTTGCTTGGCCGTGGTCTGTTCTTTTAAGAGAGTAATGCTATCTGTTTTAAGCTTGTTTATAGTCGGTACTTGAAGTGGTGCGGCTTGTGCTATGCTTGCAGCTTGTTGTTTGTTTATATAATACTTCACAAGTTCAGCGCATTTAACAAAGCCTTTTTGTTGTGCAAGTTGTAGCGGTGTGAGCAAATAACCGCCAATATTTATGATGCTATTCAAATCAGTCTTTGGATCTTCAAGAAGCAGGTACAAAAGTCCAATGTTGTTCATAATAATTGCTGCATGAAGTGGCGTTACGTTTGAAGCCGTTTCTAGTTTTAAGGTGGCAGCATTTGGATTAGCGCCATATTTTAAAAGTTCTTGAACAACTTCTTTGTGTCCATGAATAACCGCCACATGAAGTGCGGTTGCTCCGTTGTTGTTTTGAGCAGTCAATTGCCATTGCTGTTGTCTTTTTTTGTGATATTTCAAGATGCGGCAGTTGTCGCAGTATTTCTCAAGAATGTCTTTAACGCATTCAAGTCTGCCATGGCTGGCTGCATGGTGCAAAGCAGTATTGCCATTTTTGTCTCGTGCTTTCAAGGCTTCTGGGTGGTTAAACATGAAAAAATACAAAGCAGTGGTGTTATTATTTTTAATGTAATCAACGAGCAGTGCTTGTTTGTATTCACTGAGCATATTTGTTGGTTGAGGGTGTGTGACGAGGTTTGAGCTGGGCAAGTTGAGCAGTGCTTGTGCGGCGCGCTCGGTTAGTGGTGAGACGGCAGGCGTTGCTGCAGGTTTTGCGTTGTTAAAGAGCGAGCACGAGAGTGTGAGTAAAAGTATTAGTTGTTTTTTCATGGAGAGAAATCCTTGTGTTGATGTGTGTTATAAAAATACAAAAAATTTAGTAAAAAATATTACGGGGGTAAACTATAACGTTTTTTGAACGTTAGCGCAATAAAAAAGGGCCCCAATTTTGGAGCCCTTTTTTTAGATCAAAGTGATATTAGCGAGGTAAGCCTGGCATAACCTTTTTTGCACCAACGGTAATTTTTGTACCGTCGAATTTGGTTAATGAGAAACCTTTGAAGTCAATGTTCATGGTGTATGCCCAGTCTTCAAGCAATGAAATTGCAACTGCTTCGCCAAGGCGCAATGATGCTTCAGCATCTGAGCGGTAGTGCACACCAGCCATGTTACGGCCGTAAGCAATGTTTGCTGCAAGCTTATTGAGTTCATTACCGATGGTAAGAGCTGCGCCTGCGTAGTTCATAAGCATTGTTGCATCGCCTGGATCAACTACTTTTGCTCTGATACCGACACCCGCTTGTGGTATTTCAAAGTCTTCATTGAAAAGTGCTTTAAGAATGGTTACTGCAGCACCACCAACGGTTGCATGTCCGGCTGGGTAGGTTGGGTGGAGTGGGCTGCCTTCTGGAAATGCTTGAGGAAGCAAGTAGGTGCCAGGGCCACCAATAAGGTTGGCATTGAACAAGGAGATGTTGTTTGCTATAGCTGCTCCAGTCGCACCTTCATTAACAACGCGTGAGCCGGTAACGTCAGCGTGTAAACCTGAGTCAAAACCAGTAGCTGGGTTTGCATTAAAGAGTCTTTGGTTATGAACAAGCCAGCCAAAGTATTCAGGTCTAATGGTGCGATGTACCATCCATTTTTGGTACCATGCTGCATGGAGCGCCATGTCTACCGCTTGTGAAACAAGTGCTGCTGCTTGAGGCTTAAAGAATTCTGCAAATGACTCTTGAGTAGGGTTGCTGATGTATGGATTGTTTTGGTCAAGTACCGCGTTTCCACCGCCGCCTGCTGTGTCTTTTGCCCAACCAACAAGAATCAACAAAGCAAACAAGTAAGGAAGTTGTGGTGGGTCAGCGTGTACAAAGTTAGCAAGGTCGCGAATGCGGTCTATATATTGCGCAGGATCAAAGGTAACTGGTCCTTCAAGAGGATTTGCCCCAGTTTGTATATTTGCCCAATTTACTAGTGTTGCCATGAACAAATTGGTACCTGGTGTGACGTACTGTTGAAGAAAGTCAGTATCAGAAAAATTAACTGTTTGTAGCAAAAATTGTGAGATATAATTTCCAATTGTTGCACCAGGAACGTTTGATCTGAAGAGTGTTTCGGCAGTAACCATTCCGGCACCATTTTTTGGGCCCTTAAAATCGGAGAGAGCATTCATATCTTCGACAGCTCTGGTGACAACAGCGCCGGTATAATCATCAAAACGCTGATCACGTAGCAATGCCATCCAGTAAAGTTCTACCATTTCACCAGCTTTTTCTGCTGATGCAACCGCAGGAGGTGCTGCAATTGAGTGGATCCAGCTGTCGGCACCGCCCAAATTAAAACCAAGTGCTGCTTGTGGTGAGACTAGGCGTCGATTCATGACTGGGTCTGCTGTGCCCATAAGAATTTTGTCAAAGTCGCTTGATTTGCCGGTAGCAAGTGCGAACAGGAGAGATTCGTAAGCTGCTGGGTCTACAAAGCCAGTAGCGAGTTGCTTCAAACCCTTGCCATAACTGCCGCGAAAATCTGGATACAACCATTCATCACCGTTGGTTGGCTGCTCTGCTAATTCTTGTCTTACACAGCGATCAGTAGCACCATCGCGCACCGTTGCTGCGTTAAATCGACGGTTTGCACGGCGGACAAGGGTAAAGTCGTCTGCCTGGGCAAGCCCGTACGAGCAAAGGACCGAGAGTAACAGGATAATTTTTTTATTCATAATGTTCTGCCTCGTTTCTTCAATTTACGTTTAATTAGAATCGCATTCCAAAATCTACGTGAAGGCCAAGGTGCCAGCGGTCAAGTTCAGGTACGCCAATTTGCACGTTCAAGCGGCTCTTATCTTCAGCTTCACCAAAATGGTTCCAGTCAAAATAAGGAACAACTTTTACGTGCCAGTTGATGTCGTGTGCGGTTGTTTTGTGCCACGTGAGTGGAATTTCAACATGCACGCCATACGACCATTCAAGGTCGATATCGTCGCCAATTTTAACGAGTGGTGTTTCTAAATCTAACCAGGTTGCAACGCCAAGGCGGGCAAGCGCGCGCAAGCCAATTTCAAAGTCGCATTCGCGCATTGGCCAGGTTACATCAAACCCAACAGGAATGTAGAGATGGTGGTATTTGTAGATCAAAACGTTTGGATACATTTCGTTTGAAAAATGATGATAACCAAAACCGATTAAAGGAGTAATAACACTTCTGTCGCACCAGCCGCGAAAGTTATAACCAAAAAGACCTTCTGGTCGGTAGTCGCCAACTTTGCTCTTTTGAGCGAGTGTGCCAGCAATGTAGCCCGCGTTCCAGCTGCCATCAAACTGCACTTGGCCGTAAAAACTTTCTTCTTTTGAGTAGGTAAAGTCGGTATGAATACCGGCTTGGTAACCTTTCATGGTTGGTACATTGCCAAGATCGTATTGAGCGTGGCAAAATGTTGAACCGACATTGAACTGCATGGTTTGATCGCTAATGCAATTTCGAGCATGCAGGCTCGATGCAATCATGCCCAACACGATCAACGTGCGGATAGAGCGGTGCTTCATGGAGACTCCTTGTTTTACGGACAGCTACTTTTCACGAATTATTGAAAGTGTAGAAAATTTTGGTTTATTGTTTCAATGCTTTGTTAAAAAAAATAAAAAAGGTTAATCCCTCGATACATTTTGCTTCGCAAAACACTCGGGATGAGCGAATGAGATGGTGCCCCATTCCTGAGTAAAATGGGGCGTAAAAATTTTACTTGGTATGAAAATTTATGAATTTTATGTTTGAACTAAAAACGTAATACTTCGCTTCGCTCATCCCGAGTGTTTTGAGCGACCTGTCCCGTCGAAGCTTTAGCGAAGACGGAAGCGAAAAATGTATCGAGGGATCTAAAAATTAACGTGTGTGGTTATTCGTCTTCTGAACATTCATCGTCGCTGCTTGTTTCGTTTGCAACAGCAATCAGGCGTTCTCTCAAATAGCGTTCAGCTTTGGTTGGTTTAAAGGGAATGCTACGCTCGGCTTCTTTTAACATTTGTGCACATACAAAAAGGTTGGTACGAGCTTCGCGACTGCCATCTACAAGAATTTGTTCTTGGGCTGGCGTTGCAGGTTCGGCGCCCAAATCAAGTGGCGTGTTACCTCTGCCATCGCGCATAAAAAGTACGTGTAGTTTTTTTGTTTCAAACAGATGGTTTACGAGTAAACGAATGCAGATCGCATTTTTTTTAAGTGCAGCAAAATGAAGTGGCGTCATGCCAAACGAATTTTGTTGCGTTGCATCAGCGCCATACTTGAGCAAAAACTCTACGCATTCGTAGTTGCCAAATTGAACAGCGAGCATGAGCGGGGTATTGCCCTTGCCGTCATAAATATCCACAGGCTTACATCTCAACAATACTCTATATTTGAGTATTACCAGATCATTTAATAGTGCTGCGCAGTGAACTGGGTATTGGCTTTGATACACAGGATCTTGTTGTATGCACTCTTCCATGCTTAAGCCAGGCGTTGCTGCACCAAAAATGCTTGAGCTGGCAAGCAAAAGTGGTACCAATACAAATAATTTCTTGATGTTTTTCATAATAAATAACCTCCTAAACTGGTACAAAATGGTCTTTTTTGTGATAATTCTACTGCTTTGAACGATAAGTTTAGGGTAAGTTATTTATTTCAGATTGTCAATGCTTATTAAGAAACAGGCTTAAAGTTGAATTTTTAGGGCTTACTCCAGTAATCCACTGTTGTGTGCATAAGCCTGCATTTTTTCAAGCCACGCAGTGGTATCAAAGGTAGTCCTTTGTTGATCATTAAAAATTTGATCGATAAGCTCAGGAATGTTCCTGTTAGCCTTTTTCCACTCAACAAGATATTCCCCGCGCGCACCGCGTTCACTTTTTGAATGCTCGCTGCCAAGATAAATTTCCACCATGCCATCAGCCTTGTTTCGTATTTCTACCAACGCATTACAATGAAATTGGTGTACGCGTTCCAAAAAATTTAAAACGTTTGAGCAAAACGTACAGCGTTCTTGAGTGGTTGGTTTTGTATGAGCTTGGGCTGCGTTTTTTAATGTGTTTAGAACTATTTCAAAAATATCTGGGTCAGTGATGGTGAGTTTGGGTTGGTCTGGATGTGTTGCGCCATTCATAACTGGCTCAAGAATGAGTTGTGCGTGGTTAAAAGATTCTTCAGCTGCGGCCCAGGTGCCTTCCAGAGTTCCGGCTGCTCCTTGGCAGCTCATGTTTAATAAACTAAAAAATATTATTATGAGAGCGCAATAACGACGTGTAATCATTGATATTCCCTCTTTTTTTAATAAATAGTTTTTACCGTGGGCATACTTTAGCACAGTGTGTGCAAGCAAAAAAAGCTTTCGCATTTAAAGAGCGTGCGATAAGCTTGTTATCATATTTTTTAAAACCAAAAAAAGGGCTTTCTTATGATGCAACAAGAATTAAAAATGTCCGTCAAAGAGCAACAAACAATAGATTTTTATGATTCTAAAGCACAGGCGTGGGGCGAAACACACAACGACCCGGCGTATTTTGAACCAGAATTTGAGCTCTACCAAGAGCTTTTGGCGTGCGGTAAAATTCTTGAATTGGGCAGTGGTACCGGGCGCGATGCCGTACAATTTTTGAAAAATGAGTATGAGTATGTTGGTATTGATGTTTCGCAGGGTCTTTTAGACTTTGCACAAAAGCAATGCCCAGCCGGAACGTTTCTTAAAAAAAGTATGTATGAGCTCGATTTTGCTCCAGCAAGCTTTGATGGCTTTTGGTGCGCAGCAACATTATTGCACATTCCAAAAACAGAAATAGACAAAGTTTTGCAGTCGATAAAAAAAACGATCAAGCCGGGCGGCGTTGGTTTTATTTCGCTCAAAGAAGGCAATGACGAGTTCTTTGAAAAGCATACCGGGCGTACCTTCTTTTTGTACAGCCAGCAAGAATTTTCTGATATTTTAACGCGCAATGGCTTTGTTGTTGAGCATGAGCTTAAACGTTCTGTTGCGCCCAATTCATGGCTCATGTTTTTTGTGCGAGCCAAAAATTGAGTGTGCAAACAATTAGACGGTAGAAAACTCTTTTTCAAATTTATCAAGCATAGCGATTTTTATTTTTGAAGACGGTGGCGTGTTTGGAATGTAAGGATAACCAGCGTTGCAAAGTATTTTTGCACAATCAAAAAAACCATTATTTATAGCAAGTTCAAAAGGATCATAACCAGATTTATCTCTGAATTTTATGTTGGCGCCATGCTTAATTAAAATACGAGCAATGTCTTGTAAGTTTTGTTTTATCGCAAGATTGAGTGGATGATAGCCATTGTTTTTTGTTTCGTTAATTTTGTGTCCTGCACGTAGTAAAGCATTTATCAACGCTAACTTCTGTTCTGTGGAAAGAGATTTTTTATACAAAGAAAGTCCTAATAATTCACTCAAATATGGATCGCGAGCTTCAAAAGTACGCATGAGATTAACAAGCGGTTCAAAGTCTCCTTGGTCTGCCTCACGCAAGCTTTGTATGTAACGAGTGCGCAATTGCCCATCATCTTGCAAGTATGGCCATTGTGGATACGGGCACCCATAAGCTACCAAGTAACGGTCTGCAACCAATCGAGAAAAACGACCATTGCCATTTTCAAAAGGATGAATAAAGACAAGTCGATGATGAATTCTGGCAGCTTGTTCTAGAAAGGTTAAGCTAATGGGATTGTGGGTCCAAAAGGCTATATCAATGCAGAGCTCGCCCAGGCTAGAAGGAATTTTATAGGGCTCAATGCCGATAGAAGTATTTGATTTTCTAAAGCTTCCAGCCCACGCCCAGACATCGCAAAACATCGCTTTGTGTATTGCTTTTAGATTTTCAACGTTGAACCAGTTGGCAGGATTGTCTATGCGTTTTTTTAAATACTTTTTTTGTGCGGTAAGAATATTTTCTGCTTCAACTCTATTGAGATCTTTTTGAGTATGGACACCTTTTGGCAGTAAGCCGCTGTAATCATCAATCGGCGTTGCGCCTTCAGGAATATTGAAATTTTTCATGAGATTTTACTCTTCCCAAAGTTGAGAGCCAGAGGCATGCAACAGCTCTTCCATTTCTTTTTTAATGAGTTCTTCTAACAAATGGTTGTCAGGTTCTTGCTTTTCTAAACTCATAGTACCGCGTAAATACTGAACGCGTTGTTCGGCAATGCGCCGAGCTTGTTGAGTTCGAATAATATCTATTGGTTTGTTGAGTGCTGGTGCAGTTACAAAACTGCATGAAAGAGCATTAAATATTTTTGAAAGTACAGACAGCGTGGGTTCAGTTTTGTTGTGTTCAATACGTGAAATTGTTGATTGTGGTAAACCAGCACGCTTTGCAAGTGCCCCCTGAGACATTTTAAGCTGGCTGCGAATAAGTTTAACAAAGTCGCCAGCAGAAAGACTTTGGGTTGTGCCCTGCAGGGCTGTTGCTAATTTGCTTACTTCTTCAAGAAGAAGTTTTTCAGAGGTAGAGGGTTTTTTCATATTTTTGCCAACCAATTTTTAGGGTTCTTGGTATTATCTTATTTATAGTTTATGCTTCTATTGCAAAAAAAAGCAATAAATTTTGCTACATAAGCATAAATAATTTATAAAAAGGCTAAAAAGTGTGTATTTTGGGAAAAAAAGGTTTTTGCGCTTAGGGGTAATTTTTATGCTGCTCTGGGTACCAGGCAGGAGTGCAGGCTAGAAATAGAGTCATGTGCCCTTCCCAATAATATTTTTCGCCGGCAGCTATTAAAAGCATATCTCCTTTGCTGAAGCAATATTCAGTGCTCTCAACAACCAGTTTTCCTGAGCCTTCAATAACGTACGCCATTTCTTTGCAAGAGGTATTGGTCACAAACCCCTGCGCGGGGTAGCGACCGTTCAAGCGCGAAACCGCGCCGTTGATATCTGGATCCCCAAACGGGTATTCCAGCACGGCGCAGTCCGGTGAATTGTGGTGTGCGATTGCTTGGTTTTTAGAAACAATGCGCATCGTTTCTTTCCTTTAACTTTTTATAAGCTTTGTGTGCGTCTGCGTACTTGCTCGTACCAACTGTTAAGCCCCTGATTAACCATTGCGGTTTCAAGAACACGCATAACTCTTACTTTGCCTTGTCTGCGCGCAAGTTCAAGTGCGGTGAAGCCATGATTATCTTTAATTAAAATATTTGCCTTGTGATCAACTAAAAATTGCACGAGATTTTCATCATCTTTTTTGGAGAAAGCGTGAAATAAAGCAGTACGGCCTTCATCGTCTTGTGCATCAATTGCTGCTTCTGCTTGTAACAAAAGTGTGACCATTTCTAGGTTGTTTTGCAATGTGGCCATGTGCAGCAACGTAAAGCCTCCGGTGTATGGATCATTTATTTGGGTGGTTTTTTCTGCCAAAGCTTCTTGTAATTGCTCTAAGTTACCTTGTAGTATGGCCTTTGCAATTTCACAACTTGTTATAATTCTCCGGTCTCCGCGCTCCAAAACATCTGCGGCACCAAAGCAGGTGCTTGTAGAAAGAAGTAGTGCAAAACCTACTGTTGTTAGTGATTGTGTAAACAATTTCATGTTAAACTTTCGTTGTTGTGTTATGGTTGCTCTGAATAAAACTCTTTTTTTGCAATAAGTGCTATTACGCTCCGGTGCGCAGGAATTATTTTTTCTGGTAAGTCGTCTAGTGCAAACCACGCTAATTCACGGTGCTTTTCCGGTTCCTTGTTCTGCGGCTCACCTTGCCAAGTTGTGCATTCAAAAACGCAGGCAACCAATTCATGTTTAACGCCGTTGCGGTGAAATGTGTGCGCAAAGTGTAGATCATTTTCATTAATTGTCACGCCAATTTCTTCTCGTACTTCCCGCACGAGTGCTTGGCGAAAGGTTTCTTTTGGCTCAAGTGAGCCGCCAATTAATGAATAGTGTCCTGGCGCAAAGCTGGCGTTTTCGGCCCGCTGAATCAATAAAAATTTGTTATTTTGCCGCATGATAATAATTGCATATGCTACTACTTGGTGCCTCATGAAAAACCTTTTGCATTAAGCCTGGTATTCTTTTTCCCATACTTCAAGAAATGATATCATCTGGTCCGTTCCAGGATCAACTGGTCGTTTGGAAAACGTTGAAATGTTTTTCAAATTGATGAGTAACGCGCGTGGTGTTACCCAATAAGTTTGATCGAAGGGGTAGACAATTTCTGCGTGGGGGTTTGCTTTGTATGTTTTTAGCAGCTCGATCATTTCCTTGTTGTGGGCTTGTACTGCTACAAAAAGTACTGTCCACCCGACATTATTAACAGCTTCAATGTTTGCACCGGCTTCCAACAACGCTTTGGCAATTTCTGTTTTGCCCGAATGAACGGCGACATGCAGGGGTGTTTGGTTGTTTTCGTTTTTTGATTCAATGCTTTCAGGGTTTTTTAAAGCCTCGTTAACGTGTTCAATAGTACCAGCTTCGATTGCATCAAAAATATTAATAGCTTTTGGTTCAACTGTTAGCCCAAAACCAAACATAGTTTGAAAATGTTCCATAATAGCAGCTTCTGTGGCAGCGATCTCTTCAGGTGTTAGTGTTGGTTTTGCCGCGCCAAAGCAAGAAGTTGCAGAAAACAGTAGTACAAAGCTTGCTGTTGCCAGTGTTTGTATAAAATTTTTCATAAAAATAACTCCTCAATTATTTTTACTGGATGCTTTATTGTGCTTGCCGTGTTTAGAACTCTTTCCGTACGTTTTACGCGTGCTTCTTTTTTTTATTTTTTTTGAGCGTGATGTGCGTTGTTCCGGCTCGCTTGGTTCGATCCGTGCTGATGCTACTTCTTGTTGCCATTCTGTCAAAAAAGTTATGATTTTTTTATTGCAGGTTAAACGAGCAATTTCAAGGAGCGTTACGGGGCCGTCTTCAGTAACAAGTAATGGTTGTGGGTTGGTAGCATATTCTTTTAAAAGCGTTGCTACCGCCGTATCTTTGTGATTGAGGATTCCGGTTACCGGTGTCCAGCAAAGATCATTTTTTGCTTCAACGTTTGCTCCTGCGGCAAGGAGGAGTTTTACGATCTCTTCGTGTTCTTTTTCAACCGCTTTGTGTAGCGGTGTGTTTCCTGTCCAGTCTCGCGCATCAATACCTTCTCCTGGTAAGAGCGCCTTTACTCGCTCAGTATTGCCGGCCTGAATTGCATCAAAAATATTTCCTGATGCCGCGCTAAAGCAGGAAGTTGTAGAAATAAAAATAACCGCACTTGCGGTTGCAAGTGATTTTGCCAGTAATTTCATGAATGTAACTCCTAAAAATTGCGATGAGGGGTACAATTCTTTTTCATGAATGTTAGAACAAGTTTTGCTGAAGCGAAAGAGAAATGTTTGTTTTTTATTTTTTATATCGCCAGCAACTAAGCACATGATCATCAACCATACCAACCGCTTGCATAAAAGCGTACATAATTGTTGAGCCCACAAACGTCATGCCACGTTTTTTAAGATCGCGAGCGAGCGCATCACTTTCTGGCGAAGTAGCAGGAATGTCTTTCAAACTGGCGCGTGTGTGCTTGAGCGGCTGGTTGTTAACAAAACGCCAAACATAATTATCAAAGCTGCCAAACTCTTGTTGAATGGCAAGAAAAGCACGAGCGTTTTGCCGTGTACCAAAAATTTTTAAGCGATTGCGAATGATACCGGCATTCTGGCATTGCTCTGTCAACTCAGCATCGCTCATGGCCGCAACTTTTGCCGGATCAAAGTTATAAAAAGCTGCACGGTAGGCTTCTCGTTTTTTCAAAACGGTTTCCCAACTTAAGCCTGCTTGTGCGCCTTCTAAAATGAGCATTTCAAAAAGGTGCTGGTCGTTGTGTGCCGGCACGCCCCACTCATGATCGTGATACGCAGCATAAAACTCTTTTCCTTGCCCGGCGCCAAAACAGCGTTGTTTTGAATCAGCTTTTTGCATCATGGCGTATGCCTTTTTCATGTTCTAACAACCACGCTTTGCGCTCAACGCCGCTGTTGTAGCCACACAAATCGTTATTCTTTTTGATAACGCGATGGCATGGTGCTACAACGGCAAAGTGGTTGGCAGCGTTGGCCAATGCTACCGCGCGAAAAGCTGTTGGCTTGCCAATTGCATGCGCAAGGTCTGCATACGCGCAGGTGGCGCCAAACTTAATTTTTTGTAGCTCTTGCCACACACTTTTTTGAAACGGCGAGCCGGCAAAGACCAGTGGTGTGGTAAATTCTTTGAGCGTGCCGGCAAAGTAAGCATTCAGCTCGCGCTCAACGTTTTCAAGTGCTGGCGTGCTGCCCGGCGCCAAGGTTGCTTTTGCTTGTTTGGTTACACGCGCAACTTTGCGCTCAAGGTCTTTTGAACCCACAAAATCCAGCAAATGCAGCGCTTGTTCATCGGCAATTGCCAGCATGGGGCCAAGCGGGGTTTGGATAAAGGCTTTTTTCAAAATCATAAATTTTCTCAAAAAAATTACTGCTTCAAAAGAACAACAATATAAACGCTTGCGTACAAAACAACTGAAGCGAGCGACGCTTTAACCATGTTAAACGAAACAAGCGGTGTGCGCTGATGCCTAATCCACGTGCGGTACGCGTGCTGGGCTACCAGTGCCAGTGTGCTCATGCGCAAGCAAATGATACTTGCTAAAAAGAAGGTTGGCGAACTTGTGTGCATAAAGTGCACAAGTGCGTATAAAATGCCCAACTCGCTTATTTTAAGAAAAAAAAGTTTATGCGTGGCATGATTAATAATAAAAAGGTTTTCGTACAAAATAAAAAAACCTTCAGAAATGCTCAGTAACAAAAAGAGTAGGCTGAGCAGGCAGGTGTTTATGTGCGTGCTTATGCCGCTCATAAAATAAAAATTACCCACAAAGAGCATGAGTGCTGGCACTAAAACGCCCAGCAACGTTTGGTTTAACTGTGAAAATGAAGAAGCTTTTTGCGGTGCTGAATCCTGCTGCGTTTTAACCAGCAACCCGCCGCCAGCGTAGCCAACAGTGATTTTGATGACTGACAGCAACGAATGTGCAAACTTGCCGGCAAAGTGAAAAATTCTAGCGCACTCAAGGCCGTAACTCACCGCAAAAAGTGGGGTCAAAAAGCTGGTCGAAAAAATATTTCTGCTCAAGCGCAGCAGGTAGTTAAAAAATTTGGTAGAGACAAATGACCAGTCAAATGCCCTTGGTACTGAGCCGTCCTCTTCCGGCAGCGGTGCGTAGAGCGTGCGCATGAGCACTATAAAGCAGGCCAGCATAACAATGCTTTCAAGCAGATGCGAGTACAAAATAGTCATGACAGTAATCTGGCGGGCAAGTGCAAAATACACAAACCACACCGTTCCAGCCCTCATTAAAAAAAGACCCAGCTCGGTACAAACAACTTCTTTGGTTTTTTGTGCGGTGTACAAAAAGCGCCGCAAAAAGCCCTGCATTGTTTCTAAAACAACGAGTGTCATGATCATAAGTTGATGCTGCGGCGTAGCGCTGCTTTTAAATAAACTGCCGGCAAAAAAAGCAACAATAAAGCCCGTTGCAAGAGCCAATGGCAAGTGCGGGGCCAGTGTTACGTTAAAAAGCATGGTGCGGAAATTTTTTTTGCTCGATAAAAAATGATTGAACAGCGCGGGGATAGAATTGCTCGCGCCAAAATCTGCTACGTGGTTGCCCACATGAATGATAGAAAGAATGCTGACCAGGTAGCCGTACGTTTTTGGTTCAAGCAAGGCAAAGAGTGCCAGCCGGTGCGCGAGTGCCATTAACTCAAAAAGTGTGCTGCCCCACAGGGCATAGGTAAGATGCGGTGTCATGTGTTTGTTATTTCTTAGTTAAATATTCGATCCACAATAACTTAAATTCTTGTTTGGTCATGTTAACTATGTTTTCAAAATTTTTATAGTCGTCCAAAAGCATCAGAGCGCTCTCCCAGCCCCATTGCGTAACTAAAAAATCAACAAGCGAAAAAGAAACATGAAAGCCATTAAGTTTTGCAAAACCTGCGGTGCCAACTGTTTCAAGTTGTTCTAGATCTGGCAGCTTTTCTGTGTCTTGGTCAAGCTCTTGCTTGCATTGTTGCGCAGTAAACCATCCAGCTTTATAAAGCGCGATTCCCTGCATCAGCCAGCGAGGCAGTTCTGTTGCTGTGCTAAACTTGCTGTACAAAAACAATGTTGTTAAGCCCATTTTATACGATTGCATCAAGCGCTCGCGTGGATGATATGGTGAATTTGGTGTGTTGGGGCAAATGCGTGTGTCGGTACCTTCTTTGGTGCGCGCAATAACCCAGTTTGGCGCAACGAGCCAGCCAAGAGCTGCGTGCAGGCTTGGAAGATTGGGGTAGATATTGATAATAAATGGCGCGCTTGGTGTGTGCTTAAAATCTTGTGAAAGCTGCGTAAAGAAAGCTTCATTTTGTGTAAGTATTTCTTCGGCAGTTGCCTGATCGGCCGGTATGCAAAAGATTTCAAAGTTACTTGTTTTTTTGTAGAACAGCAGCTCTCCAGCACTTGCCAGAGCTGTGTTGCCCAGCATGATGGCAATGAGAAAAATGTTCAAAAACTTCATGGGCTCCTTACATAATTTTTCTGGTTTTTATCTTTAATCCTATTATTTGTTCAAGCGTAGCAAAAATTGGAAAAAGCCGATTCTTTTTTCAAAAGAGCTATATTCGCTCTTAAATTTGCAGGATTTATTGCCATGAGATATGCTAAAACGCATTATCATTGAGTACTTTTAAGCGTGCAAAGTGCGCTAAAAAATGGTGGTAGTTACACGGGAAAATTTCGTGGGGCAAATGGGGCATTTTTTAAATGCCGCGATTTTATATCATTATTAATAAAAATGTTAAAAATATACAAGGAATTCATTATGAAAAAGACAGTATTAGTAATTAGTTTACTTACTTTATCAGGAGCCTTAACAGCCTCTGCGCCACACTATAATTTTTCAGGCGGGGATGCCGTTAGTTATCTGGTTAGAAATGGTCACGCCAGAGATTGCGATTTGAGTAACCAAGATTTACGAGAGACAATGGATATTGTCAACGGTAAGTATCGTCGTCGCAATATGTTTACTGACTTCGCTGATGCAGATTTAACTGGTGCAGATTTATCTGGCGCAGATTTGAGCTATGCAACCATGAGAGATACAAACTTAACTGGTGCAAAGTTAATTGGTACAAACTTAACTAATGCAACGTTAACTAATGCAAACTTAACGGGCGCAGATTTATCTGGTGCAGATTTGAGCTATGCAACTATGAAAGATGCAAAGTTAATTAAAGCAAACTTAACTGGTGCAGATTTATCTGGTGCAACCATGTACCAAGTAGATATGACGGGTGCAAACATAACAGGTGCAAAAATAAAAGATGCACGTTATTTAGATACAGCAATTGGATATGCACCAACAAAGTAACGAGCTAAATCAATAATTAAGCGGGTTAAGAAATCTTTGAAATTTCTTAACCCTATTTTTTTACGCTATAATCCCCTAATATTTGCAAATTTCAATGTGAATTTGCCAGGCTTGCCCCAAAGAGGTATAGTAAAGAGTAATAACCATTACTATGGTTTTACACGGGAAAATTCCGTGGAGCCAATGGGCATTGCTGGGCAATGTTGCGAGTTTGGCTTTCTTCTCCTTAACATTTTGTGACGTTAAAACACGGGAGTTTCCCGCCGCGCTGCAATGGCGATAGGTGGCGCTCTGTTGTACAAAACTGTCGCAGGTGTTTTTATGAGATAACGTTGTTGTTGTCTCGAGGAGTTTCTTATGTTTTCCAAACTATGCCGCGTCCTGTGGGGCGATATTTCTCGTGAAGAATTCAAGAAATTTGGACTTCTTTCTGGTGTTTTTTTCTTCATGATTGGTGCGTACTGGATGGTGCGCTTAATTAAAAATGCATCATTTATGCATTTAGTTGGGCCTCAAAATCTGCCGTATGCCAAGATGGTCTCGTTAGTTTCTCTTCTTGTCTTGGTGCTTTTTTACAACAAGTTGGTCGATTGGTTTGAAAAAACCAATTTGATTTATTTGATTACTATTTTTTATGGCACCCTCTTCTTATCTTTTTCGTACCTGCTGACGCTTTCTTCAGTGGGCAGTTCAACATTGCCATTGTGGGCCAACGAAGCGCTCGGCTGGATTTTTTACGTTGCGACTGAAAGTTATGGTTCGCTGGTCATTGCGCTCTTTTGGTCTTTTGTGGCCAGTGCTATGGACCCAGCATCAGGTAAGCGCGGGTATCCTGTGATTGTTTCTGGTGCGCAGTGCGGTTCGTTGCTGGGTGCATTTTTAATGGCAACGCAATCGACAGCGCTTGGTGTGCCCTTGCTCACGTGTATTGCTGCTATTTCGGTACTTATGATCCCGCTCATGATCAAGCTTTTTACCGTGCACCATGCCAAGGCATTTGTAGCTGCTGGCGACAAAGAAAAAAAGAAACCAACAGGCGTTATTGAAGGGCTTAAGCTTATTTGTACAAAACCATATTTGATGGGCATCTTGGTTGTTTCAACCGTGTACGAAACAGTTACGTGGCTCTTTGAATTTCACATGAATTCCTCGGCGCATGCAACATTTGGTAGTATAGAAAAAGTAACATCATTTTTAGGAATTTATGGCGTTGCTACTAATATGGTATCGTTGTTGTTTGCGTTGCTTGGCACCAGCTTTTTCATACGCCGTTTTGGCATTACATTTTGCTTGGTTGCCTATCCGGCAATGCTTGCATTATTCGTGTGCTACACCTGGTCGTTTCCTGGCATGTGGGCATTTTTAGCAGCAGTTGTAGCGGCCAAAGGGTTTAGCTACGCGCTCAACAATCCATGCAAAGAAATGATGTACATTCCAACCAGTAAGGACATTAAGTTTAAAGCAAAGAGCTGGATTGATGTGCAAGGCAGCCGTTCGGCAAAGGCGAGTGGCGCCACCATTGCTGCCATGTTCCCTGCAATTCCTGCGTTGCTGACGTACGGTTCTATGATTTCATTGGCAATTATTGCCGTTTGGATACCAATTGCGTTGTTTGTTGGTAGAACGAATAACACGTTGATTCAGAGCGGTCAGACGATCGAATAAAAAAAAGAGGGGCAGGAAGTTACTTCCTGCCCCTCTTTGCTAATTGCTACCTTGACTACCAATTTTGCACAAGCACTATATTTAGTGCGTCCCAATCGATATTTTTGTGTGTGCTGGACAAATCTTATAGTCGACTGCAAGATTTGTCCAGATTAATTCAATGCGACGTGCTAGTTGAAGTTTTCGTTTTGTTCTGATGTATAACTTTGCATGGTAAGAGGCACTGCGTGTTTAAACGCATGTAAAAATATTTCAGCGAGGTGATCTTTAACGCTGCCATCAATGATTGCTTTAATGACGAAGCCATGTTCATCAACAATAAGTGTAGAGCGGATGCACGAATTGTAGGGAGTTAGGGCATCGTAGACTAATGATACCTTTTTGTCGGCATCGTGCAGTAATAAAAAAGGAATGGTGTATATTTGAGCTATCTTTTGCAAGTCTTCAAGCGGCGCACTGCTAATGACCATAAGAACTATGTTGCTTGCTTGCATGGGGGCATAAGCTTGAGTTACATAGCGAAAAAAATTCGAATTGTTGTTAAAGGGATGATCAAGAAAATGAAGAATAACCTGTTTGCCTTCATAAGCAGCCAGCTGTTGCGTGACTCCATGAATGTCGTTCAAGGCAAAATTGTGAGCTTTTCTGCTGCTATAAATAGCTGGGCATCGTTGGTGTTGCTCAGGCGTTGGAAGTTGTGCAGCCAAGTTCAGGCTTGTTAGCATGAAGGTGAAAAATAAGAAGACAATCATGCGATTTTGTTCCTATCAAGTGCCTCAACTAGTGAGTCGCTAATATTTTTTTGTGATGCATCAAAAGTAATGCCAATCAAAATGATGTGGCGAGAATCATTGAGGTACCGTTCAAAATATTTTTTTCTTTTAATTTGTTCAAGTGCGATAGATGCTTTTTGTTTGAGTTTAAATTCAATAATATAGAGAGCTTTTTTTGTTTCTATGACGGCATCAATACGACCAATATTTGTGTCAATTTCAACATCAATTTCCGCTCCAATGAGTTTGAGCAGCACAAAGAAAATTGTTTGATAATATTTTTCTTTATCAATGTGAATACTGTATGGAATTAGCGCGTAAAATTTTTTGAGTTGATCTATGAATTCGGTGGTATTTTCTTGGTTTAATGCTTTGCGTAAAACTGATGTATACGTATTAATTTGATTGATTTGAAACTCGCCAATCAAGGCAAGAATATTATTTAAAAAGGCGTCTTTAACTTCTTGATTTGGGTAGGTAAGGGTAAAGTTTTTGGTTGAAGGGTTATAATCTTTGATAGTCAAATAACCGGTTTGGTAGAATAATGTTGTCAGTGATAGCTTGTCAATTTCAAATGTTTCTAGTTCGCTCAAATCTGCTTTGATGCCATCCAATGTCTCAACTGGATAGTTATGCGTCTTGAGGAGATGTATCAGAAAGGTTGGCGTTCCTGATCTGAACCAGTAATTATCTAAGGCATCGCTGTGAAGTGCATTAATAACAGAAAAGGGATTAAAAATTCTTTGCGGTTCAGTACCGCTTTCAAGTTGTCGCAACGGCAGATCTTTCCAAAAACGGTAACCATTGTACATGGTACGCATTTCATCGATAAGCTCAGAAGGTGAAATTTTCTTGTTTGCTGCGGTTATGTTGATATGTTCCATTAAAAAAGAGCGTAACTCCTGCTCATTACATCCAACGAGCGTAGCAAAAAGTGGATCCATTGAGATATCAAGCATGTTATTGAGGCCTGAAAAGATACTCGTTTGTGAAAATCGACTTACTCCGGTAATGAGCACAAATCTGAGATGCTCATTAAGCCCTTTGATAAAAACGTAGAAATTTTTAAGAATGGTGCGCATTTTTTCAGCAATAGCATTGTTGTGAAGATGGTCAAGGATGGCTTTATCATATTCGTCGATAATGATTACAACGCCAGAATTACTTTTTTGAGCGAGTTTCTTAACAAGCACTTTCAGCATTTCGCCGGGGTTGGTAAAAGCGAGTGGCTCAAGATTATAACTTTGTGCTATTGCATCGAGATCTCGCATTATGCTCATCAGAAGCTCTTCTGGGCTTGAGCAGGCAATAGTGAGAAAGTCAAGATGTACAACGGGGTGATATGACCACTTATAATCTGATTTGGCGTCAATCCAGAGTCCTTTGAAAAGTTCTTTTTGTCCCAAAAATAGCGATTTGAGTGTTGAGCATAAAAGTGATTTGCCAAAGCGTCGCGGGCGTGCAAAAAAGTAGCACTCGCCCTGAATAAGCTGATAAATTGCTTCGGTTTTATCGATGTAAACATAGTCACTCGATATGATCTTTGAGAAGACATGCGTGCTTACTGGTAATCTTTTCATGATGTCGCCTTTGCTTGTCTAAGTGCGTAAAAAAATATTTCGGTAAGATGATCAGACGCTTCATTGCTGAGTACTGTTGCAACGACAATGCCTTGTTCATTGAGAATGAGTGTTGACTGAGTGACGTATCCATACTCGATTGCCCCATAGCGTGACGGTACTGACTTCTGTTCGTCAAGTAGAAAGGTAAATGGAAAATTGTGGATACGATTGATCTCGTCAAGTATTTTTGTTGTAGTTGGTGTGATAATGATGACATCGATTGAACATATTTGTAGTTGTTGATAGGCCCCTTGAAGTGCGCGTAGCTGTTTTATGATTTCAGAGTCGTTTGCATGCAAAATGTCAAAAAAGCAGAGGATAACTTTTCTTCCAAGATAATCTTTGAGTGTTTTTGTTTTTCCATTACTATCAACGAGAGAAAAATCAGGAGGTTGTGAGTCTTGAAAGTAATCGGGTCCCCCGCGCATTGTTTGCATTTTAGTCGTGATATGTTTGCTTGCCTGAATGGGGCTAATATAAAGAGTGAGCATAATTAAAAGAATGGTTTTTTTAATAAAATAGTACATTTACTTAGTTTCGCTATTACCACTGCTTTTGATATGAACTTTAATTTTTTTGGCATTAATTTAGTGTATCAACTTGAGTTGGTAAAGCAAGTCTAACCAAAGCATAATCGCTGTTTCGGTTGGTCTATTAAGCAAAATCAGTAATCGGGGTTCTAAGAAATTGCTCAACCGAATGATTTGGGAATTTACTCAATGCATCTCGAAAAAATACTCAGAGCATTGAGTAAAAATGCTTATTGTTTCTGGGCACAAGAAAAGAGCCCTCTTTAAAATGAAGGCTCTTTTTACTAACTTACGAATTTTGAATTTAGCAGGTTGAGTGGAAAAGCCCCACAACGCGCTTGCCCTGTTTTACCAGCTCATTGTACGTATGAACCGCAGTCTCTGGCTTGGTGATATCGTATGCCGGCTTTTCTATAGTTCTTTGTACAAAAACTTGCTTGCCGTTTTTTTCAAGATATTCAACAACTTCATCTTGCGCTTGTAAAACCAAATCAACGCCGCGGGAAAGAACAAAAACGTCTGCCAGGTCGATTAAATCTTTAACTTGGGCAATACCAATGCCAGGGTTGTGGCGCATGCCGGTAATGCTCCAGTCCCAATCTTTGGCGCCTTGTGGGGTACAAATACAATCTTTAAAGGTTGATTCGCTGCCATTGGCATTGGTAATCTTAATTTCGCCCCATTTAATAGTGGCAATGCTTGGCGCTTGGGCGAACTTTGCCGCTGCCGCTGCCTCTGCTTGTGTCATATCTTTTTCAAAATATGGGTTTAAGTATGAAAATAAGCATAAAAAACCAAAAGAGAATAGTTTGATAGTTTTCATAAAGTGGCCTTTTTATAAGTTTTTTGGCAATTGAATACCTTCTATCTGTTACCAGTGTGGCACGTGTGGCAGGTTTTATCAAATGGGTAAATACCCATTACTGAGCGAATACGTATAAATTATATTATAATTGAAATAATATTTTTTATATTGTGAATAGAGAGATGGAATGTTGATTTTCTTGCGCTGTTTTCTTGCAATGTCCACTAAATAGATGATACTTTCTTTGAAAAGATTAGGTTGAGATTGCTCTGGAAAATAGGATAAAAAATGAAAAAATTACCGATTGGACTTAGTGACTTTAAAGAGCTCATTCAAGAGAACTATTATTTTGTTGATAAAAGCTTGCTGATCAGAGACTTGCTAGAAGAAGGAGCAAAGGCTCTACTTATTCCTCGTCCGCGTCGGTTTGGTAAAACATTAAACATGTCCATGTTGCACTATTTTTTTGAGAAAATGCCAGAATCAAATTGCGATTTGTTTAATCATTTAAAAATTTCACAATATCCTGAAAGTATGGTGCATCAAGGGCAGTACCCTGTTATTTTTCTGACCTTTAAAGATGC
Source organism: Candidatus Babeliales bacterium (assembly GCA_019746485.1). Lineage (GTDB taxonomy): Bacteria > Babelota > Babeliae > Babelales > RVW-14 > AaIE-18. The sequence goes on from JAIERW010000028.1 coordinate 36,731, forward strand.
TAAAAAATTAACGTGGGACGGATGCCTTGAAAAAATAAAAAATGTTTTAAGTAGTGAATTCAGGCGCCATAAATATCTTCTTGAATCGAGCGAGCTTGATCTTCAACAAAAAAACAGTTTTCAAGCTATTATTGATGGGAGTGCAAGTCAGGGGGTTGTTGAAAACTCGCTTAAAGATTTAACAAGTTATCTGTGTGTCTATCATGGTAAACGGCCTATCATATTGATTGATGAGTACGACGCTCCAATCCAGGCCGGCTTCATGAATGGTTACTACAAAGAGATTATTAACTTTATGCGGGAAATGTTGAGTGAAGGACTTAAAGATAATCAGAGCCTGCACTTTGCTGTTATGACCGGAATTTTGCGCGTCGCAAAAGAAAGTATTTTTAGCGGCCTCAATAATCTTAAAATTTGTTCGTTAATGAATAATGCTTATTCAGACAAATTTGGATTACTTGAAGATGAAGTGCGAGATTTAATGGATCACGTTGGGCTTGTGGATAATCTTGATGACATTAAAACTTGGTACAATGGTTATGCCTCGGGCGATGATCATACAGTTTACAATCCATGGTCGGTGCTGAATTATGCCGACAATGATGGTAAATTTGCGCCATATTGGATTAACACGAGCGAGAATGCCATTATCAAAGAATTGATAGAAAAAGGATCAACCGATCTTAAATTGGATATTGAACAGTTGCTTGCTGGTAATGCTATTGAAAAATATGTAAATGACAATATTGTTTTTCAAAGTGTCTTTTCTCAGGCCGATGCCGTTTGGAGCTTTTTGCTTTTTAGTGGTTACTTATCGTTTGATAAAATTTATTTAAAAGAAGAGTTGCTGTACGCTGAACTGCGTATTCCCAATCTTGAGGTTAAGTCTTTTTATAAAATTGTCATTCTTGAATGGCTTAAAAATAATATGAGCATGAAGAACTATTTGGATATGCTTAATTCTTTGGTAAGTGGGGACATTCAGGAGTTCAAGAATATTTTCTATGACTTTGTTATTAAAAGTATGAGTGCTTTTGATACGGGTGGCAACGAGCCTGAGAAATTTTATCATGCTTTTGTTCTTGGAATGCTTGTAAGTCTGAGTGAAAATTATGAAGTGAAATCCAATAAGGAAAGCGGTTATGGTCGTTATGACGTGATGATTATTCCAAAAAATCCAAGTATGTACGGTGTTATTATGGAATTTAAGAAAGCTGGTACAGACCACATTGATTCACTTGAAAAGTCTGCAGAAATGGCACTTAATCAGATTGAAGAAAAGCAGTATGCAACAGAACTGCGTGTTCGAGGAGTTAAAAAGATAATCAAGTTGGGTATTGCATTTCATGGTAAGAAAGTGTGCGTTAAAGAAAAGGTCTAGAAAAGGGGGAAGAAATGAGGCACTTAAGGTTTATAATTGCGGTAATAGTTTTGGTGTTAGGACCACTCATTTCACAACCTGTAGATTCTTCCCAGGCTAATAAATTATTGCTTGAGGCAGCGGCAAATGGAGATCTTGAAAAGGTTATAAGCGCTCTTGATGCTGGTGCCGATGTTAACACGGTAGTGCAAGAAAATGGTTGGGAAAAGGGCTTTGCGTCCCTCCATTTGGCTGCTGTTCAGGATAGCCGATCGGTAATTCAAGAACTTTTAAAACAAAAAAATATTAAGGTGAATGCAATTGTTGAAGCCAGCGGTGAAGTTAGGGGTTTTACGCCGCTCCATTTGGCAGCCTTCTTGGACAAATGGCAGGCGCTTGATCAACTGTGTAAAGCTGAAGGCATTGATGTTAATGCTTACGTGCAAAGTTGCGGAAAGTATAAACATTACACACCGCTTCATTTAGCTTCAATTAGAGGTTATGCGCCGTCGGTTGAAGCACTTTTAAAGCACCCCGATACCGATATTAATGCCATTATTGAATGTGATGGAAAATATAAAGGGTTTATGCCGCTGCATTTGGCGGTAGTAAAAGGGTATCGCTTTGCCGTTATAAAACTTCTTGAGCACAAAGGTATTGCCGCTTCTGCTCGCATAAAAAATGATGGGGTATATGATGGTTTTACCCCGCTTGCCATTGCTGCTTCACGGGAAAACTGGAAAATGACAGAAGAACTTTTTAAGCACAAAGATGTTTTTGATTCGATTAAGTGATACAATTTCTATAAACAATTGAGGAAACCCATGAATGTTTTATTTGGTCCTTATGGCAGCGTTTTTCCCGCATTGGGTCTTTCTGCTGATGTGTTAAAAGTTGCACGGCATGGCCAGCAAGACTGGTACCGGCTGGCTGTTGAAATGATTGCGCGTGGCTACGTAAATGCTGGTGCTACCATGCCTACTGTCAATGCTTTTTTCTTGCGCCCAGTTTTGCATGCAGGGTTTACCGAACTTTTCAAAGATATGCTGTTGCTCAATATTCAGGCACTGCTGAGTGCACTTGCCAACAAAGAGCATCAGCGCATTGCCATCTGCCTGGGGCCGGTGAATGATTGTTACACGCCTCAAGCAGCGCCAGAAACCAAGCAAGCATATATCTTTCATAAACAGCAGTATGAATTGTGTTTAGAAGTGCTTGGGCGTGTTGGTCTTTCGCGTGACGATGTTGTTTTTTTGCATGAAACAATTGGTACGGAAAGAGAAGCTTTGGGCTTGACTCAAGCAGCACAGGCATTAGAAATTCCCCTGATCGTAAGCTTTGTTGTAGGCTCTGATGGCTGTTTATTAAGCGGCGAAAATGTTGAAACGGTTATTACGCTGATCGACGACCAAACTGGTGGTTTTGTTGAAGGCTTTGCGCTGAACTGCTGCTCGCTCTATGCGTTTGAGCGGGTTGCTGCAACATTTAAAAACAAAGATGGCGTTAAACGAATTATTGGTTTCTATCCAAATTCGTATGACGCAGACCCAACTACGTACGAATCTGAAGTGGCGTTATTTGAACCGCACAAGCGCGATTCATTAAAAGTGATTGCGGACATTGCCAACGCCAACAAATTGAATTTTGTTGGTGGCTGTTGCGGTTTTGGCTATCCCGACGTCAAACTTCTTGTTGAATTTGTTGTATCAAAAAATTAGGATATTTATTATGAACAATTTTGTAAAAATTCTTTTTCTTATGAGTATGGTGTTTTATTCGGCGCACGCATCAAATGGTCAGAGCGTTGTTACGCTTTTAAACGATAACGATAACACGGTGCTTGATATTATTTTTGGAGAACACGTTATTTCTTTGGAGCCAGGTTTTCACACTAACCTTTCTCTTGCGCAGGTACAAGCGCAAGGAGTGGCTGTTTCAGTAACTTTACACGGTACAGCGTATCAATTTGATGTGATAAGCGATATCTTTACGCAATCGGATGTTTTCAAACTTTCTGTTGATCCAGGCCTGCTTGGGCTGCATGTAGAGTTTTCTAACGGTGGCTTTTCTTTTAAAGCAAATGACGTTTAGGTTTTAAGCGGCTTGTTTGCGCTGAGTAAAAAGTTCTTTGTGGGCTTGGTAGAAGTTTTTGAAAATAAACCCAAGGCTTGCTACGTACCCAGCAATAGAAAGTACGCAGGTGGCAGTAAACGCTTTACCTTCAATGCCCATAGCTTTCCATAGCTTTACCCCGTCGCCATTCTTGCCGCCAAAAAACGGTGTAAGACCATAAAAAACATTATAAGTAAGATACAAGCAATGTAAAAAACTAGCATTAAGCAGAAGCCTTTTGCAAGCAGGAGATAGGTTTTCTGTTTTTAAGATAGCATTGAAAGGGCACAGAGCTGTGCGCAGGCTGCTGGTAATTGCCGAACCTAATTTTTGGTTATCGGCATATGAGCAGTACGTACTTGCTGCAACTAACGCTGCATAGTTAAAAAGAATCCCAGCAAGTGGTCCAGCTGCAATCATGGCATTTCTCTTGAGGTCAAAATTGGTTTCGTTTAGGTTGCAGTTAAAAGTTGTATAGCCATGTCCTTGCCAGGCATCTTTATGAAAATGCATATTTCCTATCGAGAAAAGCTCTTCTTCTTTTTTGTTTTCTTTGAGCTCGCTGATCCCGCCAATATGTATTTCTAGATCATGTAAAGATTCAAAAAGTGCTAAACCTGCAAGTGCATGTCCCGATTCGTGAGCGGTAGCAGATGCGGTGCAAAGTGGCAGCCAGAGGGCTGCAAGTTGTGCAGCATTAATGCCGATTTCTTTCAATATTTTTGCATGAATTTCTGGCGCTTCAGATTCATTATGTGCAAAGCATTCAGCGCTCATCAAGAAAAGTAATATGTTCAGAAAAATAGTTTTGAAAGTCATGTTGTTTCCGTTATAGTTTATGAATAATTTTATTAAGCTCTGTATACTTTTTGGACAGATGAGTCTAGCACAAAAATTTAAATTATGAAGCTCAGTAAATATTCTTGCTATTTCAGTATATTTAAAACGAAAGAAAAAATGACATTACAAAATACCTCACTTCTTACTTCATATCCCGTTGACGTTGTTGTACCGCTGGTAACGCCACCAAACATCGAAGATTTCTTTCGTTTGACTGATCACGTGTTGGCAGGCGGCATAAAAAATCTTGTTCTTTTTGGCGGTGTGGGCGAGGGCTACAAAATTGCGCCAGCGGCAAAAAGTGCACTGCTAAAAGAGTTAGTGCCGTTTATCAATGGCCGCGCCAATCTTTTTACCGTGCTGTTTGGTCCATCGCTTAATCATTTAATAGCTCAGGCACAAGAGTGTGAACAATTTGGTTTTGCCGGTGCGCTTGTGCCGCTTGCCTTTGCCAATGATGAGCATATGTTTGCCGAATTGTTGAAACAGACTACGCTCAATTATTATTTGTACAGACAGCCAACGGGAAGGACTACTGTCATTCGCGAAGAGCTTTTTAACATGGACCGCGTTGTGGGCATAAAAGATTCTGGTGGCGACTTTGATGCGTTGCAACAGATTATAAAAAAGCACAAGCGTGATGATTTTAAAATTTATTACGGTCGCGAGAGTAACATCGAAAAAGCGCTGACACTTGATATTGATGGCTGGGTACCGTCAACGGCCAATCTTGCGCCGGAGCTGGTGCGGGCTGTGTGGGAAAAAAGAGATGCAGCAACGTTGGCCGCGTTTCACGATCTTAAACAAGAGATTAATGCCGCTCAAAAGAGTAATGACGCTGGCCTGGCCGATTATATGTACGGGCTTAAAATGTTGTTAGTGCAACGAGGGATTGTACAAAGTTTCTGATGGCTCAAAATATTTGACGTAGAGCTAACAAATAACTACACTTCGTCAGTACATTGTAAAATAATCAACAAGCTAACGAAGGAATAACATGCTTAAAAAACTGGTTAAATACGGCAACAGCAACGCTTTGGTGCTTGACCGCGCCATTTTAGAATTGTTAAATATGGGCGAGGGCTCGGTAGTCAAGTTGCACACTGATGGCAAATCGCTCATCATAACGCCCGCTCCGACTGAGACAAATGCAAAAATATCGGTAGCGTCCGGTCAAGAATTAATGGCACACACCATTGAGAGTCGTTTTAAAGAATCAATGGCAGAAATTAATGCCGACCCAATTAAAAAGCAACAAGCAGCTGAATGGATGCCTGGTACACCCGGTGGTTTAAAGCTGGCAGAAGCGTTTAAAAAAATTATGGGAAAATATAAAGACGATATGATGGCGTTGGCTACCAGCACGTTTGCGCAAGATGTAGATCTGTTGGCAGAAAAATATGATGGCGACAAAACGTCGGCAGAGTTTATGCAAGAGGTTATGGATCTGCGTTATAAGCTTGTTCCAAATCTTGCAGATATGGACAAAGAGATGCGTGAGGCGCAAAAAGAGTTGGGCATGCCTGCCTATTTGTAGGTAACTGATTTGAGTGGCAAAAAGTGGTAAAAAACGCTATTTTTAGCTAGTTTTTTAGCTATTTGACAATGTTTAATTTTCTGTTAGAATTTAAAATAGTATTACTAATTTTATGTCCAATTCTTAAAAAAGGAGTCTATCATGACTTTCTGTATGCAGCGTATGCCCAAAAGCATGCCATGTGATGACAGAATGCACCAGCAGATGCCTGCAGGGTGTAGCGCTGTCATTGCTCCTGATTTTGTTTCTGTGACACCTGTCCTTTCTCTTCTATCCCTTTTAAGCCTACGGCTTATTCTGCGGAGACTTGCCCTGATTATTAGGCGGCGAGCACTCCTACCTATTCTATAATTCCACTTATTTTTTTTAGTTAGTATTTGTTTTGTTGAGCAACGCCATTTTTGATGGTGATTGTTTTGTTATGTCTTAATTTTTTGCGCGCGTACAAGTTTTTCTTGTTTGCGTGTGAATTTTAATGTTTTGAATTTTAATGTTTTAGGAAAAATCATGAATATGAAACGAATGTTTTTTTTATTTTTGTTAACGCTGACGTTTGTCAGTCAAGATAATCTGTCGGCTGCAGCGAGCAAGTTTTTGTCGGCCGCCGCTCGAGGGCAAAAGCTGTATGGCCGCGTGTTGTCGACATCAGCACCGCTTGCTTTGCCTGCAGACGCTGAGCATGGTTTTGTTGATGACTACCAATCAGCTGATCAAGAAGAGGTCCTTGCTATTGCACAACAAGATTTGCCAAATTTGGTTGACCTGCAAGCGTATAGCTGGTCAAGGGAAAAGGCTTTGCATGAAGATATTTTGCCAGTGCTGAATGGTGAAAAAAACTGTGTGAGCAAAGTGTATCGTATGCACGGTGCGCCGGTTGGCTTTGTTAACTACACTATTCGTGGCGACTCGGCAACTTTGCATCACATTGCGGTGCATAAAGATTTCCGAGGCAAAGGTATTGGTAGTGCCTTGGTTCAAAGCATGTTTGATGATTGTTACGCACAAGGAGCAAAAAGTGTCGGTCTGATGACCGTTGGTAACATGCCGGCTTCTGATCTTGGCCACTTTTATTATAAAAAGCTTGGCATTTGGCCTCTTGGGAGACCAGGTGGTACTTTTTCTAGCTCGGTGGTGTGGGGGAAAATGCTTCAGCCGCTGACCGATGAAGAGTGTTATCAGGCCGAGCAGTTCAGAACACGTACCGCCCCAAGTACGCGTGTGATTTATCAGACTGATGAAGAAGCATGGAGCCGTGACACGAAGGCTGGTATTGCTGGTTCGGTTGCCGTGGCACTCATTTTGGGCAAGGTAGCACTGAACGCTTTTGCAGATGCTCAGCGTGTCCAGTGTGCAGAAGATAACGTTGATGATGAGTAATTTTATAAGTTAGTTATTTAAATTTTTAGGAAAAATAATGAATAGTAAAAATGTATTTTGTATCGTTATTGCAACGATAATGTTTTGTAGTGAGCAGACAGCTCACGCTGCTGCCGGCAGTTTTTTGCGGACAGCAGTTAAAAGTGGGCGCATGATGAGCACCTCGCACGCACGAGCATCTGCATCGTCCTTCGACAAGCTCAGGACATACGGGCATGATGGACGGGCTGGCGTTATGGACGATTATCGGCCAGAAGATGAATCGTACGTTGCTCCGATTGCGATCAAGAACATGTTCAAATTGACCAATAGTTCGGTGTATGGCGATGATGTGCACAAAGCGTGGGAGCAGGAAATTTCAGTATCGCTTAGTTCTTCTGCTGTCATGAGCAAAGTATATCGTAACGAAGATGGCATGCCGGTTGCTTTCATTAACTATGATGTGCAAGAACCAAGCTTTTGGGCAAAATTATTGCCAGAAAAATTGAGTGGATCCACTGGACACATCCGTCACATGGCGGTTGCTGATGAATACCAAGGTCAAGGCATTGGGCGTGAATTGCTTGCAGAGGCGATGCGTTTTTGTGAAGAGCATGGCGTGTGTCGCATTGAACTTGGCACGACGGGATATCCTTCTGATTCCTTGGCAAAATTTTATCGTAATGCGGGTTTTTGCGTGGTAGAAGAGCCTGCAAAATATAGCACGTGCGGTGATACGCGGTGGCAGAAACAAATACGCCCTAATGTGTTGGGTTTTGTTGATGGTTCCGGCCAAATAATTTGGATTTTTACTAAAACAGCCATTGTTTTGATATCGATAAAATGGCTTACTGGTGAACAATTGCCCGCTGTTGAAGAGGCTTGCGATGCTCTTCCGCGCGTTGATTGTGCAGATGATTATGTCGATCATGGTTCAGATGCTGATTAATTGATATAACCGTAAAAAAGGGTGGTACCGTTGAGACGACGGTGCCACCCTTTTTTATTGCTGCGTTTTCCACTATTTATCTATTCTTGTGTAGACTGGCTGACGATTGGTAAGATAATGGTTGCAGTTACACCTGATAAGGCTCTCTCATGATGAAGGATTGTATATGAAATTTTTTGTTCAACGCTGTTTATTATTTTTGATTGTTATGCTTTTTCATGGGACATATGTAGTCCCTGCTGCGCGGTTTGGACTAACGCTGCGAGCCTTCTCAGCTTCTGTGGGAGCGCGAGGTAGTGTTGATGGGTACCGCAAAACTGACCAAGAAGCCGTGTTGGCAATCGCACGCCAAGAATTACCTTCGTTAGTCAGTCTTGGTGAATATGGCAACTCAGCAGAAAGAGCCTTGCAAGAAGATATTCTTGGTGCGCTTGATGATAGTTTAAGTGGCCATTACAGTATTGTAAGCAAGGTGTATCGCGATAGCTTTGGTAAGCCGCTCGGCTTTGCCTCTTTGGGTATTCTGAGGGCTGAAAGGGCGGCAGTGCTTCATCATCTGGCGGTTGATCCTTGTTATCGTGGTCAAGGAATTGCGAGTGCGCTTGTTCGGGCAGTTATCGAAGAATGTTTAGCGCAACCAACGATTGATGAGATTGTGTTGATCACGCTTGATGACCATGTGCCACCGCACGTGAAGCACTTGTACGGTGATAAATGTGGTTTTATACCCTCTAAGCGAGAGCATGGGCCAGGGTACGTGTGGAGTAAACCATTGACGTTGCTTGCGAATGAAAAGCTTCAACCAAGCACGCGTGTGATTTATGCTGATGATGAGAAGCTGGATGTTGATACCATGGCGGGTATTGCCAGCGCGGTTGTGGTAACGGGGCTTTTGGTGGGGAGAATTATTTCAGATTATAGTGATTATCGTGACAGTTGCGTTCAAGATGATGATTGATGATGATGCTGAAAAATAAAAATTTTACCAACTCACTTCAAGTGCAGGCAAATCTGCCGTTGAGTAGCGTGCAAAAACAAGCGTATCACTGATCTGGTCATCAACCATCACACGGTCTGCTTTGAGCGTTGCTTCAAGGGCAAAGCCAAGCCGTTGGGCAACTTTTTGACTACGAATATTTTTTATGTCGCACGTAATGGCAACGCGGCGCATGCCAAGCTCTTCAACTGCGTAGCGCGTTAGCGCATTAACTGCTTCGGTCATCAAGCCCTGACCACTTTTTGACGTACGAATCCAGTAGCCAATGTGGAGGCACATGCTTTCCCACTCAATATGATGATAGCCCGTTGCACCAATAAACTCTTGCGTAGTGCGATCAAAAATAAAAATGGGAAACCAAGGTTCTTCGCTTTTTTGTACAATCCAATTTGTTACCGCCTGCTCTATAAAAAGTTCGGTTTCTTGCAGCGTTTGGCGCTGCCGTGCCCAAGGCATAAATTGATGGAGTTCATCGAACGATTCTTCAACGCCGGCGTTTACTGCTCTGCTATCTTCAATACAAGGCTTTCGCAATAAAAGTCGTGGCGTGGTAATGGGAAAAGGGAAATGACGAAGTTGGTGCGGCATGGCACGATCCTTTTTTGCTTACTTGTGAGCTAAAGGTTACGCTACATGTAACCTTTAGTTCATATCATATCAGAAAGCTACAAAAGCTTTTCTATAAATGCTTTAACTTGATCAATGCACTGCTGTTGAACAACTGGATCATCTTTAAAATTTTGTGTGGCATCAATAATCAGTACCGGAATTTGTGCAAGCGAGCTGGGTATATCTTTTTGTTCAACAAACCATTTGCGGTAAAAAGTGTCCAGCTGTTCTTCGTACTGCAGTGAAAGTACTTCCTCTCCCGCTCTGCTGCGTGCCCGAACACGGTCAAGTGCTGTTTGTGGGCTGGTTTGTAAATAAATAAAACCACGTGGCCCAGCAGTGCCGTTGGTGCCAAGCCAGGTAACAAGCTGCTGTAAAATTTCCCATTCAAGATTGTTCATGGTGCCTTGCAGGTGGGCCATTTTTCCATAAACATAACAATCGGCGTAGAGTGAGCGGTCAACAAATGCTACCGATGCCGATGTATTTTTTATGCGGGTTTCAGCTGCTTGTTGGTGCATAAGGCTGATGTAGGCATTGGTGGTAAAGGTCCAGCGTTGTGGGTTGCTCCAAAAAAGTTCAAGCATATTCCCAGCGCCATTAACATCAAAAAATGTTTCAACTGGTTCGTAGATGGCGGTCACGTTAGGCAGGTTTTTTTCGAGCAGCTGAACAAAGGTTGTTTTGCCAACACCGGTCGCGCCTTCAATGAAAAAGCAGGGCGGGGTGGTGGCCGTTAGTGATATAAAGAAGAGAAAGGTGGTGGCGAAAAGGGATATTTTTTTGTTCATGTTATTTTTTCGTGTGTTTTGTGGTGTTGTTTATTTTAAGTTCTGTTGATTGTTAATATAACATTTTTTTTGTTTTATTTTTTATTTTTATCTTGAGCAATCTCTGTCTTATCTAATTTTAAAGTTTATTCGTTTTCGCAAGAGGTGTTATGCAAACACCTCCTGCACCTCCGTGCATTTGGGCTGGCTGCCCAAAACCCGCTGACGCGCAAACCAGTCGAGACAGCGCTAATCGCGCTGCGTTCGACATTTCCGCTTATTTGGAGCCAGTAATTAATTTTTGAGTTGCAAAATGTTGTAACCAAACAACAATTAGAATCAGAAAAAGTGGTAATAATGGTTCTGTGTAAGCACCATCAAGCGAACAGAGCGCGTTAGCGCGGTTGTCGGGCGTTGGTGCGTCAGAGATTCCAAAGATACTTCTTTGGCCTGTCCGCCAAAGCTACGAGTCCAAAGGGCGAAGAGCGTAGGAGGATGCGCCCATTGCAAAGGGGGTTGCAAAACCCCCTTTGCAAAAAACGAATCAATTTACTCATGAAAAAAGCAGAGATTGTAAAAAGATGAAAGAACAAAAAATAATTCTTCTAAAAAATTAAATAAAAAAATTGGCCTTAATTACTTCTGCGTTCCGGAAATCTCTTCACACTCACGGAAAATATCACTTACCTTCTCATCGCTTAAATGCAGCCTGCGCAGCAAATCTTTATGATTATGCACATCAAGACACAGCACAATTCCTTCACGTAACAGCTCAGTCACGGCACTTTTGGGCAGTGAAGAAAGGCAGGTGATGGGGTGCAGCCCCAGTTGGTCAACAATCTTTTCAAGCCCATTATTTTCTGGATAATCCCACGCCAGTAACTTCATGCCCACGCACAGACCGTACTGAATTGCCACGGTGCTAATCTTTGCATTGGTTACCAGCCACATACCAGAAAAATCATTATTGTGGTTGCGCGCCAAAATATCTTCATAACGAGCTTTAACGTACAACGCTGTTTGAATTGAGCAGCGTGCGTTGGGCTCATGATGAAATTTGCATTCCATAATAAAACGATCATGATCTTTAATCGCAATAATATCAGCTTCATGCGAAACGCACTTGCCCATAATTTCTTGACCAACCGCAACTTGGTAGCCCTGCCGTTTTAAAAGCTCGGCAACATATTGTTCAAATGGAAAGCCGCTGGGCCCCAGCGCCATAATCGCTTGCCTAAAATGATACCGCCCTGCCACCGAGCGTTTTTGTTTTTTGCCCAACAGTTGATGCGTGAGTTGATACAACTCGTGTGTGGTCATGCCATCGTGCACCAGTGGTTCAATTTCTGCGCACACCTTTTCTGTTAATTCAGGGTCAGCGCCTGAACGTTGCAGCGATTGGCAATATTTTTCGTGTGAAAATGGCACGCGTTCGCCAGAGGCTTTAATGATAGTAATGGTTTTGTTCATGGTAACCTGTCCCCTTTTTTATTTTAGGATCAGGTTAATTTTGCGTGTATTGCAAAGTCAACGAAGTGTGCGATTTTTTTACTGTTGTGTTGTAAACTCGATATTTGTGATGGTTGCTTCAAGCCCTTGCGCCGTTATTTTTTCATCAAGCGGAAAAGTATTGTTGTGCGGATAAATAACATAAAGATGGTCAAGCTTCAGGTCCTGTACTGCAATCCGCATAGATTTAGTAACCTTTGGCACATCGGTATATTTAAATTCAAAACCGAAACGCTTTCCGTTTTTAAAGATTAACAAATCCAATTCTGCATCAGCCTGCGTTGCCCAAAAAAAGCATTCTTCAGAATTTAATTCGTAAGCTTTGATAATTTCTTCCAGTGCAAAGCCTTCCCAAAAAGCGCCTAGCTTTGGATAGGTATCAAGTTGTGTTGCATCAAAAATATTGAGCAACGCGTGCAAAATACCGCTATCGCGAAAATAAATTTTTGGCGACTTTACCTGCCGTTTTTGTACATTTTCAAACCATGGTAACAGCTGGCGGACCATAAACGTTCCTGCCAAAATATCAAGGTAGCGACGGCTTGTGTGGTCAGAAACTCCCAATGATTTTGCAATCTCGCTCGCATTAAATGTCTGGCCGTGGTAGTGCGCTAGCATAAGCCAAAAGCGGCGTAATTGTTGCGGTGGGATGTTAAAACCTAAACTTGGGATATCACGTTCAAGAAATGTTGTTATGTAATTTTCTCGCCATAAAAAGCTGTCAGATTCGCTGCCTGCTAAATAAGAAACCGGAAAGCCACCACGCAGCCAAAGCTTGTGCATATCACCAGCTTCGCCCAACGAAAAAGGTGGTAGCTCAATGTAGCCAATCCGACCGGCCAACGTTTCAGATGATTGACGAATTAAGTCGCGCGAAGCACTTCCTAAAATGAGGATATTTCTTTTATGTTCCGGATCATCAACTAAAACGCGCAGCACCGGAAAGAGGTCTGGCCTCATTTGAATTTCATCAATCACAATGAGTTTGTCTGGTTCGGCCGAGAGTGCCAGCATCGGGTTTTCAAGGCGTGCAAGGTCGAGTGCTTTTCCCAAATCAAAGAAGCGAGCATTACCGCCGCGCTGTTCTTGGACGTACATGTGGGCAAGGGTGGTCTTGCCAACCTGGCGGGGGCCCAGCAGGGCACATACCGAATGTACCCTGAAATGTTGGTCAATTTTTTGGAAATAATGCTTTCTTTGCAACATAAAAACTCCTTGTAATTTCGAGATCATACTTCGAATTTACAAGGAGTTTGTTTAAAAAGCAATAAAAAAGATTAAAAAAAGGGCCCCTGTTTTCCAGAGGCCCTTTTTTAATTAGACAAAATCAAGCTGCTTTTTCATGCGGTTATAAACCGCACCCCAGCACGCAAGGGTAAACAGCGTCAGCATGCCCATGCAAGTCCACCAAGAAAAGAAATCTTGTTGGCCAAGCAGTGCAGCACGTGTCCCTTCCATGATGTAGGTAATGGGGTTTGCCAACAATCCGTAGGCAAGCGGTGGCCATGCTTTGTGCATAGCTGCCCACGAAAACTGGAACCCGCCCAAAAACCACAACGGGAAAATGAAGCGTGACCAGACGTTACCAATCTTTGCAACTTTGCCAACATGAGCGGCAATAGCAAGTGCCAACATGCCGTAAAAGAGGTTAGAAAGCACCGTGATGGCAATCAGCTTGCACCAGGCAACAGCTGCCAAGTTAAAGCTTGCAAAAAAGAGTATCTTTCCTACTACCACCATTGAAAGACTCAACAGTGTTCCAATTGTTGCGTACGCACATGCCGAGCTAAAAAGCACGACCGATGGTTGTACGGGCAGGGTCAGATAGTACCCAATGCTGCGTTCGCCAGCAAAGTCCATGATAATGGTTGCAATGTTGCTGTAGTTTTCAAACAAGCCGGCTGTTGCAATAATGCCCGCAAGTTGAAACAGACCAAAATCACCAGCCAGACCAAATGTTTGCATCACGTGTCCAAAAATTACCAGCGTACAAATTGACCAAATTTGGATATTGACCAACTTTGCAAGTAATTGATGGCACGCGATTTGTAAGCGTGTGCCCAGCAGTTTAAAAAAAATATTAGCTGAGTGTGTTTTTGTTTTACTGTTCATAAATCACCTTATTTATTTTCGACAATGTTTTGTTGCATGAGCGCAATAAAAACATCTTCAAGATTATTCATATTAAAGTCGGCCTTAAGTTTATCCGGCGTTTCAATCAACTTGATTTGTCCCTGGTCCAAAACGCACACACGGTCAGAAAGCGCTTCCGCTTCATCCAAATAGTGCGTGGTCAAGATTACGGTAACGCCCAACTTTTTAAGGTTTTTAATGGTTTCCCACAGTTGTCGGCGGATGTGTGGGTCAAGTGCAACCGTTGGTTCGTCAAGCAACAACAGTTTTGGATTGTGCATCAAACTGCGCGCAATCATAAAGCGTTGCTTGTAACCACCTGAAAGAACCGTTGCCTTTTGATGCAAATACGGTGCCAGTTCAAATTGCTCAACCAGCTCATTAAGCCGTTGGTCAATCTGTTCCTTAGAAAGTTGATAATAACTTCCCGACAACCGTAAGTTTTGCTCAAGCGTGAGCGACGGGTTTAGGTTAGGCTTTTGTGGGCAAAACCCAAGTTGAAAACGGTATGAAATTATGTCTTTATAAATTGACGTACCTTCATACTCAATATCACCTTCAGTTGCCGGGTGCGATGTTGCAATAATTGAAGACAGGGTTGTTTTCCCTGCGCCGTTTACGCCCAGCAGGCCCAAAATTTCGCCCTGGTAAATGTCTAGCGTTACACCCTTTAATGCCTCTTTGGTGCCATAACGTTTTTTTACGTTTTTTAAACGTAGTAATACTTTTTTCATAAAATAACTCCTTTGTGACCACAAGCGTGATCACGCAGTATTTTTTAAAATGGGCAACAAAAAAGTATCGTACCTTCTTGCTGTACAATGTTAACAACAAAAAATTGATTGGGTTTAAAGAAGAGAAACGTTACAAGCTGAGCAAAATTGCTACCCTTGCTTTAACGTTCAACCGCTTGAGAAGCGGAAATTTAGAATATGGCGCTTAGGATGGCCACCGTTACTTTTTGCTTAATCATCGTCATGATGATTCCTTTCAGTGGATGGTTTTTATAGTTCTTGCTACTACTAAAAATAATATTCTATCAGAATATCATAATGTTTGCTGGCTTGCAAGATGGGCTTGAAAAGCGGTAAAAAAGGCCAAAAAAGGGCTGTTTTTTGTTAAATGCCCACAATCAACTCTGCTCAAGAAACTCGGCCACCGAGCTTGATGCAATGAATCGCTCGCAAACTTGGCGGTACAACTCTTCAGACTCTCGGTTCAAGTTTTCGCCGTGGCAGTACGGCGTAATCAATGCTGCGCGAAGCCCGCGTGGTGCTGCTCCCCAAATTTGGCTAAAGTGCTCTTCTGGTACAAACAGATCGTTTTTGCCGTAAATAAATAACACGGGAATAGTGAGTGCTGCAAGGTGCTGTTCGATGCAAACATCGTTCAAAAAAGCAAAGGTGGTGGCCAAGATAATGTGCTTGACTGGTGGGCAGCTGGTAACTGCCTTAAGCACTCTGGGCGCGCCTCCCTTTCCTGGAGAAAGTGGGAGTAACGGGTCATTGCAGATGCTTTCAGCAAATGAGCGTAGCGAGTGCCACGGGCTGTCAAAAATGAGGTGAGTGAAGGGGCCTTGGCGGCGTGCGCGTGTCTCGTCTGCTTGCACTTTGGCAAAGAGGTAGGTGCTGTAGCACTCGCCAAGCCCAATGACGCGTTTATATTTTTTTAGTGTGCGAATAAAGTTGAGTACCGTGCGTACTTCTTGCTCTTCATCGTGCAAAATGCGTTGCGTTGGTCTGCACGAGGCAAGTGCTTTAAGTAAAAATGTTTTGTACGATTCGTGCCAGCGGTAGTCGAACATAATGACATCGCAGTCAAAAAGGTAAGCATGGCCAAGCATTGATTCTTTTGATGCTGGAAGGCTTTGTCCAAGTACCACAATCGTGTCGCTGTTGTTATCAAAAAAGGTGATGGGAATGCGCACGTTTGGTTGAGATGGTGAGCAAAGTGTGCGGTGCTGCGGCTGGGCACGAAAATGTGGGTAGGGCGTGTCGGCCGGGATGGCGAGTTGGCGTGGTTGGTCTAACTCATCGGCCACCAGAAAAAAATTTTCAGCCGTATGCACGCTCGCGGTGAGCATGAGTGCCGCGAGTAGAGCAATTAGTTTTTTTTTCATAAATCCCCCAGAAAAGACTTCGTATTGTGGTCCTATCACGGGGGGAGTGTAGCAAGTTCAATCTTTGCTTGCCTAGTAAATACTCTTTTTGGCGCCCTTTCTCTTTCGTGCTTCGTTCTTATTCCGTGTGTGTACCAAACTTGCTGGCGTCAAAAAAGAGCTCAATGTTGGTAATCAACTCATTATGCAACGTCAGATGCACTGCCGTTTGCAGCGTGTGAACTGGCGCAGGAAAATCCATATCAATGGTCAACATGACATGTTCATGTTCAGCTACAACAACGTTTATAACGAGCATGTGAAAAAATGATAAATGCTTTTCTACCGCTTCAAGCACTGCCTCTTTTCCGCTGCGTGTGCCAAGCGGGCCAACCAACTGAACGTTTTTGTCCAAGTACTGCGCCATGGCGGCAACGTTTTTTTGTCCCATTGCCGTGTAATAAGCACAAGCTATTTCTTTGTTATTCATAATGTATCCCTTTTTTTAAATGATTTAACGATTATTTGAAGTTCTAATTTAATTATAGTAAACTATATTTAATATGTCAAATACCCTCGTTTTCTCGTGTTTTTGTGATAATCTTGGGGGTAGAGCGATAATATAATGTTGTAACCAGCGAGTTTTTAAATTATGGCAATTCGTAAAAAAAGAATCTACGATTCAACCAGTCGCGAGGCACAAGCTGCGCAAACACGTCAGCGCATTCTTGGTGTGGCACAAAAGTTATTTCAAGCCGAAGGTTTTGAGTGTGTGACTATTGAAAAGCTAGCGCACGAGGCCGATGTTTCAGCGCCGACCATTTACGCGCTTTTTAAATCTAAGCGTGGCATTGTGCAGGCACTTATGGAGCAAGCGATGCCGGCGGAGCAGCATGAAGCGTTGGTGGTAAAGGCTTATGCCGAAAAATCGGTACATAAACGGTTGGCGTTGGCGGCAAAAATTGCGCGGCAAATGTATGATGCTGAGCGTGCGCACATGGCCATCTTTCGTGGTGCTGCAGCGCTAGCACCGGAGCTTAAAAAGCTTGAAGTGGCGTTGGAGAAGAGGCGGTATAAGCGGCTTGAAAAGACGATTGAGATTATGGTGGCCGAAAAGTCGATCATGCGTGGTTTGAGTGCAGAAAAGGCGCATGATATTTTGTGGGCGTTTACCGGGCGGGATATGTATCGGATGTTGGTTGTTGAGCGAGGGTGGGGGTCGGGGGAGTATGAGAAATGGTTGGCGCAGGTTTTATTAAAAGTTTTGGTTGGTGATTAATAGCTTTTTATTTTTTTGTTTTTTCTTGCCTCCGTTCGCACTGAGGAGCCCGTTCGCCCTGAGCTTGTCGAAGGGTAGGGCGTCTCGAAGTGTTGTTTTTCTTCAAATTATCTTCTTACAATCTCTGCTTTTTTCATTACTAAGTTTATTCGTTTTTTGCAAAGGGGGTTTTGCGACCCCCTTTGCAATGGGCGCACCAAAGAAGTGTCTTTGGAATCTCTGACGCGCATAATTCCGGCGACGGCGCATTCGCGCCACGTCCTGCATACGCGCTTATTTGGAGCCATTAATCGATTTTTTTCTTGCAAAATTTTGGAACAGAAGCAACCAGTCAGAATTCGTGAAACTATAATTAATGGTTCCTCATAAGCGGAAATGTCGAACGCAGCGCGATTAGCGCTGTCTCGACTGGTTTGCGCGTCAGCGGGTTTTGGGCAGCCAGCCCAAATGCGTGATCTCAAAGGGGGTCGCAATACCCCCTTTGGAAAAAACGAAATGCTTTAAAATTAGATAAGACAGAGATTGTAAAAAGATAAAATTAAGAAAGAAATAAAAAAAATAATAAAGCACTAGCTCTTAATTTTACTTTTCATGATCGCAACCAGATCAGGAAGCGTTTTATTCATAAAATGCCCTTGATCAGCATACTCATAATAATCAGTGCCAAGCTGCTCGTGAATGTGCTGTGCCTCTTGAATAGGAATGTACGGATCATCACTTGATGCTAACTGAACAATCCATTGTTGATTCTTTTTGATAGCTTCCCACTGCCACGGTGCTGCGTAATATCCAGCAAGCCGTTCGCTAGCAAAACCAAGATCGGTATAGCATGCGCCAATCAGCACGCTGCCTAAAAGCGGATATTTTTCTGCATAGCGCATGGCCGCAACAGCGCCTGACGAGTGGCCAATGACAATGGTATTTTCATCGCACGTTAAAACATCGCGCATGTACGGCAGCCAGACTGATACTTTTGCTTCAACATTGTCCGGCATGGTTGGTGCAACCACCGTTATATTATTTTTTTCAAGTTCGGTTTTGAGCCACGGCGTCCAGAAGTGGAGGTTGGTGCAACCGCCGTTGCCGTGAATGATAACAATTTTTTTCATGAGTGATTCTTTTATTTTATTTTTCAAATAAAGAGAGTGTTTTATTGTCTGGAGGTTTTATTTTTTTCTCAACGAAGTCAAAAATTCTTGATGCATATTTGACTGCTCTTGCAGCTTCTTCTTGATCTATCGAAAACCGATCATCTGGGTATCTTGAATAAGTTCCATATGAATTTAGCGATAAAACTTCGTTCAAGAGCTCTTTAAATGATGGGTCTTTTTGTACGCATACTTCCAAGAGCTTTGGTAAGTCATGTGTCTTGAGAATGGGGCTTTGACAAAAAACTAAATAAGTTTTTAGCGCTTTTTCGGCGCATTGATGAGTATGAAAAACAGCCACATCAAGAACGTCATCATCTTTTGATAACATTTTTGCTGATTTTAAGTCGCTCGATGCTTTTTTTAGCCAATCCTTAATCCCTGGCATAAATCACCTTGCCTGATTTTTTAACTACGTATGGCAAGGTTGTGTAGTCAGAAGTACGTGAATCAAACTCTTCTTGTGTGTATATTAAAAGATCTTTAGAAATATTTAGGCCCCACAACGCCTTCATACCAGCATAAGGCCTGGCTTGGGGCTTTTCTGTTGAATCTTTTATGATAACAAGCAAATCTAAATCACTGTCTTCTGTTGGTGTTCCCCACGCATAAGAACCAAAAAGATAAATAGTGAGTGGGTCATAGACCTCGATAAGTCTTTTTTTTACTTCTTCAATAATTTCTGGAGTTATCATAAATCAAGCTCCCTTGAAAGGCTTTATGTTTGACAGATCTTTTTGTAGATTACTGTATCAGAAGCCTCTATTCAAGAAACTACAAAAATGGCCTATAAATTTGATAAAAGGAGCCTCATGGACAATAAAATTTCTGTACAGCGCATTGCAACCAAAGCAATCATTGCTAATGAAAAGAACGAAATTTTGCTGGTGCGCGAAGCGCGTTACGACGAAGGTACCAACGCTGGTAAGCACATGCTACCTGGCGGCCGCATAGAAATTGGCGAGCCGTATCTTGATGGGCTTAAGCGGGAAGTGCGTGAAGAGACGGGGCTTGAGGTAGCGGTTGGTGCGCCGGTATTTGTGGGCGAATGGTTCCCGGTAATCAAGGGCGTGCCAACACAAATTGTGGCAGTCTTTTTTGCATGCAGAGCGCTGAGCTCACACGTTGTTTTGAGTGCTGAGCATGATCAGTTTATGTGGGTTAATCCTGGCCAACTTGGTGCTTACAACATGGCTCCAGCTGATGTGCAGGCAATTCAAGCGTTTAGAGATTTCGGTGTGCGGCATTATGAAAAGTTAGAGGTTAGTGGGTGTTTGGAAGTTTAGTACTTTATTCCCGTTCGCCCTGCCTGTGCGCCATAGCCTTCCTGTCCTTCGTAGCCACGTAGGGCGTAGGAGGAGGCGAAGGTGTAAGCTTGTCGAAGGGGCGAAGGGCCCTTGGTAATCAATCTATTTGTTTAGCTTTTGTATTTTCTCTGTGTGCGTCAAAATTTTCTCTGCAGCTTCTTGGGCCGTTAAATTGGTTACATCAAGTTCCAGTAAATGTGGATGCGAGATGCTGATGAGTTGTTGGTCAAGCCTTGCGTCCTCGGTAGAAGTTGATTTGAAACGCTCTGCACGTCCTGGCGAGGTAACTCTTTTTATGTGTTCTGCCTTGACGATAGTTAATTTTACCGGAACAAATAAAGATTCCCGTGCATCTGCAATTTCCATTACCCGCTCGTAAAGACCGCTGTCGGTTTCAAGCAACTCGTTGGTGAGTACATAGTTTTTTTCGTAGTCCAGCATAATAAAATCAAATACCGCTCTTCTGATGCGGCTGATAGCAAACCATGCTGTTGGAGAAATTGGGGTTGTGCCATCAAGATCGATGAGCGACAGAATTGGGTTATTGATTAAATGATTATCAATAACTTTATACCCGTGGTGTGCAATATGTTGCGCAATGGTGTATTTTCCAACCCCGCCCAGTCCGATAAGATAGATCATAACTGTTTGCATTATTATTTCCTTACAAATTCCGAATCTGTTTTCGATATTTTTTTAGCCGCGAATTATCAAGCGTTGTAGTGTAAGAATGTTTTTGGTCAGAAAATAAGAAACGTAAATTGTGCGCATCTTTTTGGATAGTGAGCAGCACGGACGGCGCTGCTGCATACTGCGCATCAAGCACGGGCAGTATGGTTGGCAAGAAAACAACAACGGGAAATGGTGCGATAGAAAGATGTTTGCTGTAGAGCCAGTTGCCGCTGGCACCAAACATAAACAAGTCGGCGTGGCCCGGTTTTTTCTTACCGCACAGCAGTTTAACTTGTGTCAGGTTGCTGTGCTGTTCAAGTTTTCGTTGTGATTTTTTACTGGTCGAAATGGTGTCCAGCTTTTGTATTTTGTCGCCGGTTGAATAAAAGTTATACACTTTTTTAAAACAGGGAGCTGCAACGTGGTGCGCTGTTTCCGTTTGAATTGGTGTGCCCAGCAGTACGAGTTGGTCGATGCATAACCGTTTATTGTGCGTTTCTTCTGCCTGTGCAAGGTTGAGTAACACGTTGCCGCCGTGGCTGTGGCCAATGAGCAGAACTTCAACATGTTCGAATTTCTTTTTTATGTTTTCAAGTTCAACCAACAATTGTTGATAGAGTTTTTCTGCTGCTTGTTGGCGATTGGCTTGGTCCAGGCGCCCGTCCCAGCCAAAGGTGTAGCATGAGCACGAGTTGGGTAACAATTCAGTAAACATGCTGGCAGCAATGCAAGCTGCCGGTTGATGTGTAACCTTGTGCAGGCCTTCTGGTCCGAGTGGTTGATAGCGGTAAACTGACTTTGTTTTAAGTTGGTCAAGATACAGTTGGTACCATGATTTGTTGGTGCGTCTGCCGTGTGAAAGAGACTCTTTTAGTGATGAGAACGATGCGCTAACGTTGGGCAGTGGCAGCATGGTGCCGTGTACAAAAACGACTAAAGTATGGTTGCTGGTTGTTTTTTGATCAGCAGCGCTTGGTGCTTCAATAACAACCTTGGGCTGTTTGTTTGAACAGCCGGCAAAAAAGAGCAGCACAAGCAGCGCGCAAGCGCTGGTAATTAAGCGTATAATCTTCATAAAGCTAGTTTAGCACAGGGCTTTTGGTTAGGCAAAAGGGTGTCTGGGTTCAGTACATATGAGACTAAAACATGATTAAAAGGCCCCCATTTGTATATAGTATTCCATAGGCGCTAG